>NZ_JHZE01000014.1 GCF_000621085.1 Mycoplasmopsis gallinarum DSM 19816 | reverse complement strand
AAAATGCTTAAGAAACTTAAGCATTGAGCAAGTGAATATCATTAAATTTAATTGCTTTTTTTCTCGCTTTTTTCTTACTATCAGACTTTTGAGATAAAGCTTTTAACAATGGAACAGCTAATAAATCATTTTTCCTTGCACAAATTGCAATGCCTGATTGATTGTCGCAAAGTAAATCGATTGCTTTAATTCCCATCAAAGAAGCTAGAACTCTTTCTTGAGCAGTTGGATTACCACCCCTTTGAATATAACCTAAAATTGAATAACGAGTTGATCAACTAGTTTTAGAAGCAATTAAATCACGCAATTTGTCTAAATCATAAAGCTTTTCAGAAACAACAACAATAATACTTCTGTTAATTTTATGACTATTAAAGGCTTTATCATCATATTTTGAAGTGTATTCAGCACACCTTTTTGCTATTTCTTCATAACTTAAGGGCGCTTCTGAAATTGAAATAATTTCTGCTCCTGTTGCTAAACCTGAATATAAGGCCAAATCTCCACAACGATTTCCCATTACTTCAACAATTACAATTCTTTTATGACTATCTGATGTATCTCTAATACTATCAATACTACGAACAATTGTGTTTAAAGCGGTATCATAACCAATTGAATAATCTGAGGAATTAATATCATTATCAATAGTGGCTGGAATTGCAATCACATTAATGCCATTTTCATATAATAATTGAGCTCCGGCAAAAGAACCATCTCCACCAATTACTACCAAAGCATCGATATCATTATCTTTAATATTTTTAATTGCTTGATTATGAATTAATGGATTTCTAAAATCTAAGTGACGAGAAGTAAAAATGCATGTCCCGCCTCGGCAGTTCCAGAAGTCAAGATCAATTTGGCTTGCGTCTATAAAATTATTTTCGCATAATCCTTTAAAACCTTCTCTAACTAATAAGACTTCGATATTTTTTGATCTTGCAGCCTTATAAACTCCTCTAATAGCACTATTCATTCCAGGAGCATCTCCTCCGGAAGTCAAAATTGCGATTTTTTTAATCATGCAACTCCTTATATGAAAATTACCATATACAAAAATATTTTTTTATTTAAATTAATATAAATTATATTTTATAACTTACAATATATATGCAGAATTTTATAAGCTTAAAATTAGATTAAACTTGCAGAATTATGCAATTTTTAATAACAAATAATAACAAGATTTTAAGTTGTTGTAAAAACAATTAAAATCTTATTTTTCTATGAATTTAGAGACTAAAAGGAGTTATATGTCACATAATAATGATTATGATTCAAAAGCATATTTAGAAAAACTAAATGCTTGATGAAGAGCTGCTAACTATTTATCAGTTGGACAAATGTACTTAAGAAAAAATCCTTTATTAAGACAACCAATTACTGCTGATGATGTAAAACTTTACCCAATTGGACACTGAGGAACAATTTCAGGACAAAACTTCATTTATGCACATTTAAATCGTGTTATTAATAAATACGATTTAAATATGTTCTATATTGAAGGTCCAGGTCATGGTGGTCAAGTTATGATTTCTAACTCATATCTTGATGGAAGTTATACAGAACTATTCCCTGAAATTACTCAAGATATTGAGGGAATGACCAAAATGTTCAAAAGATTTTCATACCCAGGTGGAACAGCAAGTCACGCTGCTCCTGAAACACCTGGTTCAATTCACGAAGGTGGTGAATTAGGTTATGCAATGTCTCATGCTACTGGTGCAATTTTAGATAATCCAGAAGTAATTGCTGCAACTGTTGTTGGAGATGGAGAATCAGAAACTGGACCTTTAGCAGCTGGATGATTTTCAAATATTTTTATCAACCCTGTTAAAGATGGTGCGGTTTTACCTATTCTTTATATTAATGGTGGAAAAATTTCTAATCCAACAATTTTTGCTCGTAAAAGCGACAAAGATATTGAACTTTATTTCAAAGGTTTAGGTTGAGATCCATTATTTGTTTCAGGAAATGACCACATGCTTATGCATGAACAAATGGCAAAAGTAATGGATGAAGCAATTCAAAAAATTAAAGCTATTCAAACTGAAGCACGTAAAGGCCAAGCAAACGATGCCAAAATGGGAAATTGACCAGTTATTATTTTCCGTTCTCCTAAAGGATGAACTGGTCCTGCTACTTGAAAAGGTGAACAAGTTGAAGGTAGTTTCAGAGCACACCAAGTACCAATTCCTGTAAGTGCTAAAGATATGACTCACATTGATGAACTTGTAAAATGATTAGAGTCATACAAACCAAACGAATTATTTGACGAAAATGGAAGAATTTTTGCAGATATTCAAGCTTTAGCTCCAAAAGGTGATAAAAGAATGGTAATGAATCCAATTACTAATGGCGGAATCAATCCTAAACCTTTAGTAATGCCAAAATGAGAAGACTTTGCCCTTAAAATTGAAAAACCAGGTGCAATCAAAGCCCAAGATATGATTGAAGCAGGAAAATATTTTGCTGATATGATTGTAAAAAATCCAGATAATTTTAGAATTTTTGGACCTGATGAAACTAAATCAAATAGATTATGAGAAGTATTTAAAGTAACTCAAAGACAATGATTGCAAGGAACTGACAAAGTTTTAGATGAATGAATTGGACCTGAAGGTAGAGTTATCGACTCACAATTATCTGAACACCAAGCTGAAGGTTTCTTAGAAGGTTATGTATTAACCGGACGTCACGGAATGTTTGCAAGTTATGAATCATTTTTAAGAGTTGTTGATTCAATGTTTACTCAACACTTTAAATGAATGAAAAAAGCTGCTCATGTTAAATGAAGAAAAGATTATCCTTCATTAAATGTTATTGCAACATCAACTGCTTTCCAACAAGATCACAATGGTTATACTCATCAAGATCCAGGAATTTTAACTCATTTAGCAGATAAGTCACCTGAATATATTCGTGAATATTTACCAGCTGATACCAATACTATGCTTGCTGTTTTTGATAAAGCTTTCCAAGAAAGAGAAGTAATCAACTTAATTGTTACTTCAAAACAAGTAAGAAATCAATTCTATACTAAGGAAGAAGCTAAAGAATTAGTTGAAAAAGGTCTTAAAATAATTGATTGAGCTTCAAATGTTAAAAATAACGAGGAACCAGATTTAGTAATGGTTGCTTCAGGTACTGAACCTAACTTAGAAGCATTAGCAGCTATTTCATATTTACATAAAGCTTATCCAGAACTTAAAATTCGTTTTGTAAATGTAGTTGATTTATTAAGATTGCGTCACCCAAGCATCGATCCAAGAGGATATAGTGATGAAGAATTTGATGCAATCTTCACAAAAGACAAGCCAATCGTTTTTGCCTTCCATGCATATGAAGGTTTATTAAGAGATATTTTCTTCCACCGTCACAACCATAATTTAATTGCTCATGGTTACCGTGAAAATGGAGACATTACAACTTCATTTGATATTCGTTTAATGTCTGAAATGGATAGATTCCATATGGCAATTAGCGCTGCTAAAGCAGTCTATGGTGACAAAGCAACTGATTTTATAAATGAAATGGAAAATAAAGTGACAGAACATAAAGCATATATTCAAGAATATGGATATGATATGCCTGAAGTTGTAAACTGAGAATGAGAAAATATTAATAAATAAAATAATTAATACTAAATAATAATAAATAGAATCAAAGTTATAAAACTTTGATTTTTTTATTTGTTTTTTCTAAAAAATAAAGTATAGTTATAGAACATTTTTTTAATTGAATTTTGTCAAAAAAAATAAGCAAAAAAATAATAAAAAAAATGTTTTGTATTGATAATAAATATGCTATTATTAATAAGCTGATTTGTCAGCAATAATGTTCTTTGAAAACTAGATATATAAACATGACAGTCAATTTTTTCGAGAGTTTGATCCTGGCTCAGGATGAACGCTGGCTGTGTGCCTAATACATGCATGTCGAGCGAAGTTCTTCGGAACTTAGCGGCAAATGGGTGAGTAACACGTACTCAACGTACCTCTTAGATTGGGATAGCAGTTGGAAACAACTATTAATAACAAATACGTATAATTTTCGCATGAAGATTATATAAAAGTAGCGTTTGCTACACTAAGAGAGCGGGGTGCGTAACATTAGTTAGTTGGTGAGGTAATGGCTCACCAAGACGATGATGTTTAGCGGGGTTGAGAGACTGAACCGCCACACTGGGACTGAGATACGGCCCAGACTCCTACGGGAGGCAGCAGTAGGGAATATTCCACAATGAACGAAAGTTTGATGGAGCGACACAGCGTGCAGGATGAAGGCCCTATGGGTTGTAAACTGCTGTGGTAAGAGAAGAAAAAACCGAGGAGGAAATGCCTTGGTCTTGACGGTATCTTATTAGAAAGCAACGGCTAACTATGTGCCAGCAGCCGCGGTAATACATAGGTTGCAAGCGTTATCCGGAATTATTGGGCGTAAAGCGTCTGTAGGTTGTTTGTTAAGTCTGATGTTAAATTTTGGGGCTCAACCCCAACACGCATTGGATACTGGCATACTAGAGTTATGTAGAGGTTAATGGAATTCCTTGTGAAGCGGTGGAATGCGTAGATATAAGGAAGAACACCAATATGGCGAAGGCAGTTAACTGGGCATACACTGACACTGAGAGACGAAAGCGTGGGGAGCAAACAGGATTAGATACCCTGGTAGTCCACGCCCTAAACGATGATCATTAGCTGATGGGGAACTCATCGGCGCAGCTAACGCATTAAATGATCCGCCTGAGTAGTACGTTCGCAAGAATAAAACTTAAAGGAATTGACGGGGATCCGCACAAGCGGTGGAGCATGTGGTTTAATTTGAAGATACGCGTAGAACCTTACCCACTCTTGACATCTTCTGCAAAGCTATAGAGATATAGTGGAGGTTAACAGAATGACAGATGGTGCATGGTTGTCGTCAGCTCGTGTCGTGAGATGTTCGGTTAAGTCCTGCAACGAGCGCAACCCTTGTCCTTAGTTACTAACATTAAGTTGAGCACTCTAAGGAGACTGCCCGAGTAATTGGGAGGAAGGTGGGGACGACGTCAAATCATCATGCCTCTTACGAGTGGGGCAACACACGTGCTACAATGGTCGGTACAAAGAGAAGCAAACTGGTGACAGGGAGCAAACCTCAAAAAACCGATCTCAGTTCGGATTGTAGTCTGCAACTCGACTACATGAAGTCGGAATCGCTAGTAATCGTAGATCAGCTACGCTACGGTGAATACGTTCTCGGGTCTTGTACACACCGCCCGTCAAACCATGGGAGCTGGTAATGCCCGAAGTCGGTTTATAAACAAACTGCCTAAGGCAGGACTGGTGACTGGGGTTAAGTCGTAACAAGGTATCCCTACGAGAACGTGGGGATGGATCACCTCCTTTCTACGGAGTACAAAATACTTTATTACTTAATTTACTATTGGAGTAAATTAAATTCTTAACTTTATTAATCAGACCTATTAACCAATTTGTCATGGCTTTCAGGTCAAAAGCTTTATATCTAGTTTTGAGAGAACATTCTCTCAATTGTTCTTTGAAAACTGAATAGTAAGATATTTTAAAAATATTTACAACGACATCTTAACAAATATAAATGTCAATTTGTTTTGATCATCGAGTAATCATATAACTTATGATTTATTGAAATGTCTTAAAATACACATCATTAACCAAACAATAGGAAAATACTTTAAATAAGGAAGAGTTTGTGGTGGATGCCTTGGGTCTGGAAGTCGATGAAGGACGTGATTACCTGCGATAAGCCTCGTGGAACTGGAAATAAGTTATGAAGCGGGGATTTCCGAATGGGGGAACCTAACTAGTGTAATGACTAGTTGTCTAATTCTGAATACATAGGAATTATGAACGAGACACCTTGTGAACTGAAACATCTTAGTAGCAAGAGGAAAAGAAAATAAATAATGATTTCTTTAGTAGCGGCGAGCGAAAGAGAAAGAGCCCAAACCATATTTATATGGGGTTGTAGGACAGTCTACATAAAGTTACAAAATTTAATGATAACAGAAGCTTTTGGGAAGAAGCGCCATAGAAGGTGATAGCCCTGTATGTGAAATTGTTAAATCTTTTGACTGTATCCTGAGTAGGGCGGGGCACGTGAAACCCTGTCTGAATCTGCCGGGACCACCCGGTAAGGCTAAATACTAACCAGACACCGATAGTGAACTAGTACCGTGAGGGAAAGGTGAAAAGAACCCCGAGAGGGGAGTGAAATAGATTCTGAAACCACTTACTTACAATTAGTCAGAGCCCGTTTATGGGTGATGGCGTACATCTTGCAGTATGGACCGGCGAGTTACTTTAACATGCAAGGTTAAGCAGCTAAAAGCGGAGCCGTAGAGAAATCGAGTCTTAATAGGGCGCTTTAGTATGTTGAAGTACACCCGAAACCAGGTGATCTATTCATGAGCAGGCTGAAACTTGGCTAACCCCAAGTGGAGGGCCGAACCGTAGTACGCTGAAAAGTGCCCGGATGACTTGTGAATAGCGGAGAAATTCCAATCGAACTTGGAGATAGCTGGTTCTCCTCGAAATAGCTTTAGGGCTAGCGTGTGATGTTAAGTTTTGGTGGTAGAGCACTGAATATGGAATGGCGGCGCCTAGCTGTACTGACTATAATCAAACTCCGAATACCATTACGTATTGTCATGCAGTCGGAACCGGGGTGCTAACGTCCCGGCTCGCGAGGGTAACAACCCAGATCGTCGGCTAAGGTCCCAAAATTGTGTTAAGTCAGAAAGGTTGTGAGATTTCACAAACAACTAGGAAGTTGGCTTAGAAGCAGCCACCTTTTAAAGAGTGCGTAATAGCTCACTAGTCAAGAGATCTTGCGCCAATAATTTAACGGGAGTCAAACACAATACCGAAGCCACGGGTACATATGTACGTTAGAGGAGCGTTCTTAGGGCAATGAAGTCAGACCGTGAGGACTGGTGGAGCGCTAAGAAGTGAGAATGCCGGTATGAGTAACGATTCGTAGTGAGAATCTACGACGCCTATTGGGGAAGGTTTCCTGGGCAAGGTTCGTCCACCCAGGGTTAGTCAGGACCTAAGGCGAGGCTGATAAGCGTAGTCGATGGACAACAGGTTAATATTCCTGTACTTTCTATAAATGTGATGGAATGACGGAGAAGGATAGTTTTACCACTTATTGGATTGTGGGGTAAATTTCAACTGGGACTAGCAGGCAAATCCACTAGTCAATACCGGGAGAAATGACGCATAGCCGCAAGGCGAATTAAATGATTTCATACTTCCAAGAAAAGTTTCTAAACTTAAATTTATGGAAACCTGTACCGAGAACGGACACACGTCCCCAAGATGAGTATTCTAAGGCGAGCGAGAAAACTAGTGTTAAGGAACTCTGCAAAATGACCCCGTAAGTTCGCAAGAAGGGGCACCCATGGTAATACATGGGTCACAGTAAATTATGAGGGGCAACTGTTTATCAAAAACACAGCTCTCTGCTAAACCGCAAGGTGATGTATAGGGGGTGA
>NZ_JHZE01000013.1 GCF_000621085.1 Mycoplasmopsis gallinarum DSM 19816 | reverse complement strand
TAAATGTTTCAAAATAAGTTGTAGTTGAGTCATATCAGATAATTTCAATATTTCTTTTGTGCTCTTTTGTTAGAACAGAATTCACATTTTGTAAAATTTGCTCCCTATTTTCCGCTATATAATCCAGAGATCTATAAAAAGAATTTTTAGAATAAACAAAATCTTGTTCTTTTTTTAAATTATTGAAAGTTCCTAAAATACTTAATGGATCTTTTATTCTTTGATAAATCTGTTGACTTACAACTTCTTTTAAACTTATTGATTTTGTTTTATTACAATCTTTAAAAATATCAAAGTAGTCTATCAATGAACGAATTGAATCATATCCCTTGAATCTTTTACTATATTCCTGAAGATTATTTTTATTATTTTTTAATTTTTGGTTAATTATTTCTATAATTTTTTCTTTTTCTGTTGTTAACGGAATGTCTTTAATGAGCATTTTAATTTTTTCAATTGCATTCTCTTGATATTGCTCAAAGTCTTTTTCATATCCTATTCCAAATCTGGTTTCATACCCATTGCCTTTAAATTTTTGATATCCAATTTGTAAATAATTGCCTTTTTCTCTTTTAGATATTGAAATTATTCATGTTCTCTTTCTTGTTTTACTTGCCATATCGGTATTATACCATTATTTTAGTAGTATCATACTATATTTTTCACATATTTATTACATAAATATGTGATAATTTAAAATATATAAAAAAATCCCACAAGTGGGAAACGTGGGGGATTTCATTTTTATATTCATCAAATAATAATTTTAGAACAAGAAAGAAAAAAGCATTTTTAATAATTGCTAATACATTATAGTATATGAAAAATTCCATATTTTATATAAAAAAGTTGTAATATATATATATATATATATAGGAGAGGTGTGTTATTAAAATGAAGAAAAGTAGAAAAATTTTTCTTTCTTTTGGCGGGATAATAGCATCATCATTAGTTTTAGTTTCAGCTATTACTGTTGCCAATCAAGAAAATTGAAATGAGTTTCAGAGAACGGCAGCCGAAGACTTGAAAACTTTTATCGAATCACAAAAAAAGCTTCGTTCTTCTGGTTCCACAAGAGAAAATTTGTATGTTCCAGATGGTTACAAAAAGCCATATGGAGAGTATAAGAACAAAATACTAGATTTTGCAATTGTTGAAAAACAATTGCAATCAGTTTATGATTTTTTTATTCAATTACCAAGTTTTAACCAAATTAATGATGAGGACTCTAAAAATGAGTGACTTAAAGAAATTACAACGTGATTTCTAAAGAGACCTGATTTATATTTCGCTACTTTCCGAAGACACGAAACTGGTTCAATTGAATGAAGATTTATGCCTAATGAGCCAGTAACTGATGAAGATCATGCAGCTGAAAATGCAATTGAGGCATTTGATTCAAAAATAAAAGATTTAATAACTTTTAAAACACTTAATGAATATACTGGAAGATTTAATACTTATCAAGAATTTGAAAGTTATGTTTTAAATGAACTTCAAGAAGAATTAAAAAAAGAAGTTTACAATGCTCCACGAGCATATTATGATAATTTTGTAACTATTTTAAAAAATGCAACTGTAGATCCAAATGTTCCAAATGATTTAAATAGAAATATTCCACAGGATTTAAGCAATACATTATTGAATTGATTAAAATATAGTCAAGACTTAAATCGTGATGAAAAAGCTAGAGGTGGAAATTATGATAAGGCTTTGGAGTTATTAGGAGATGATGGATTAATTGGTATAAATAAAAAAATTGCTCAAATTAGAGCTAAATTAGCTACTTATCAAGAAAAAAAATCTTCTTTTGATTATAAATTCGAACCTGAAGAGCCTGAAAAAGCAGATTTTGATAGTGAAAAAGCAAAATTAACAACTCAATTGGAAGAATTACAAAAAAAATTAAATGGATTAAACACAGCTATTGATGGAAAAATTGAAAAAGTTGGTTGAAATACGAAGAAACAAGAAATATTAAATTTAACCACCACTAATCAAGAGTTGGCAACAGGTTTAAGCACTTATATAGTTGCCGAAGAAAAATTAGAAGGTTTATTAAAATACAGAGAAAAAGTTACTGAATTGAAAAAAATTCTTGAAGATTCCAATTTATCTGATGAACAGAAAAAGAGTTATACAGATAAAATTGATAAATTAGGTGATGATGCCGATAATTATAATGAATTAGTAAGCCTAGGCGACGATATTAAAAATTCAATTGAAGCAGATTCTAATGCAGAACCAATTATTAATAAATTTAGTTTATGAACTAATGAGGAACAAAAAAACCCTTATCGTGAAAAAATTAAAACTATTTATAAAGATTCAAAACTAACTGAGGAAGAAAAGCAAGCTAAATTAAGAGAAATTGAAGAAGAAATTTTTAACCAAATGAAAAACAATGCTAATGGTTTAATCGATCAAACTTCTTTAACTAACACTGAAAAAATTTCATATAAAAACACAGTTAATAATGAAAGTATGGATAGAAATAATAATCCATATGATTTTCCTTTAATTAAAACTATTACTAAAGCTAAAATTGATGATTTGGATGATTTAAATCCTGCTCAAAAAGAATATTTCAAAAGCAAAATTGATCAATCGGATATTGATACAGTTGCCGAAGTAAATGAAATTTTAGCTGAAGCTGAAAAAATAAATAAAAAAATGAATGATTATAAAAATGCATTCAAAGATGAAAATAATATAGATAGTACAAATGTAACTGAAATTAAGAAAAGCACTAATTATACTGAAGCAGACAGTGATAAAAAAACAACTTTTGATAATGCTTTAACCACAAGAAATTCTGATTTATCAAGTCCAACTCTTAATTTAACCAGCGAACAAATTGATCAAAAAATTACTGCTTTGAAACAAGCTAAAGAAGACTTGAATGGTGTAGAAAACTTAGTTGAAGCAAAAAGAAAAGCAAAAGAAAAATTAAATACTACTTATACATATTTAAATGACGCACAAAAAACTGAAGCAAATAATAAAATTGATGCTTTAACCACTGTAAATGATGTTAATAATCAAGATGCCAAAAACAAACAATTAGATGATGCAATGAAAGTTTATAGTCAAAGTCCAGCAGATATTGAAACTATTCGAACAGGCACCGACTATACTCAAGCTGATAATCAAAGTACATTAGAAGATTTAATTACAACTAAAACTAATGATACCAATAAAACAACTGGGCCTAATTTAACTTTAGAGCAAGTAAATGGAAAAATTACAGCACTTAATAATGCAGTTACTGCTTTAAACGGTGAAGAAAGATTGAAAAAAGCAAAAGATGATGCTATTGCTAAAATTAATTCAGATTATTCTTCATTAACTCCAAAACAAAAAGAAAAAGCAATTGCTTTAATTAACGAGCAAACAACAATTGATGGTGTTACAAATCAAGATGCAACTAATAGTGCATTAAATTCATCAATGGAAATCTTGCGCAATTATATTACAAATCAAAGCAATATAACAACTGGCAATAATTATACTTATACTACTAACGCTTTAAGAGAAGCTTATGATGGTAACCCAACCAAAAATAGTAATCAAAAAGGCGGGGTAATTAAAGAAGCAGAAGATTTATTGGCTGCTTTAGATACTGACAATAATGATAATTTAATGAATAAAACAAACGTTGATGCTTTAAATACCAAAATTCAAAATGCAATTAATAATTTAAATGGTCAACAACGTTATGATGATGAAGTTGCTAGATTAAATAATTTAGCTACTGCTACTGCCAAAGTTAAAGATAATGTAAAAAATACTGATACCGCTAGTCAAATTTCAAATGATGAAATTGAATTTGATCGAAACACAATTCCACAAGATGTTACACCTACTAACTTAAGTATTTCAAATCCAAATGAAGTAACAGGTAAATTAGACTTAAGTTACAAATATCAATCAACTAAAGAAAATCTTGAAACAGTTACTTCTACTAAAACTTATATTTTAAATAACGACAATGCTTTAAGTACTTTAACTGAGCAAGAAAGATTGGATAAATTAGTAGAAGATTCTACAGTTACTAAAACTGTTGATTTTAATGGCACGGATAAAAGCAATTTTGCAGCTAGCGATTTAACTGCAAATAATTTCTCAACTATAATTAGTCCAAATACTGATGCCAAAGTAATTATTGATACAATTCAACCAGACCCAGACGATCCAAGAGGAGTAATTGTAACTTATAAATTAGAATCAACTAAAACTAATTTAGGTGATACTAAAGTTACTTCAAGTAAAAGTCTAACTACCAAAATTACTGGTTTTATGACTAATAAAGAAAAAGAGCAAAAAACTATTAATAGTTATAACAAAAGTAACTTTTTAAGCACTCCAGAACCTTTAATTCTAGCTTCAAGTTTTGTAAATAACTTAGATGGAGTTAATATTATTTTTGATCCAAATGATAATATAGATCATAAAAATGAAACTATTGTAGTTAAATCAATTAAATCTTGAGATGACAAAATAGGTAAATTAGTTGTTAATTTTGTGGTTGAAAGCAACAAAAATGGTGAAAAACTTACTTCAGATTTAAAAGAAATAACTATTAATGGTTATATGACTGAAAAAGATAGATTAAATTATCTATTGACCGATCAAGCTAAGAGTTTTGAATTCAATGGTCCTAAAGCTCAAAATAAAACTACTGTTGATGAGGTAAAATTATCTGAATTATCAGGATATATAAGAGGAACTAATGAAAACGGCGAATTCATTAATGCTAATGGTATAAATAATGTCAATTTAATAATTGATGCAATTACTGGAAGAGATAGTCAAAATGGTTCAATCACTTTTACCTATCATTTAGTATCAACCAGAACCGATATTCCAAATAATGATGTAGTGTCAGATACCCAAACTTATTCACTTGGTTTATTCCAAACTAATAACGAAAGAGAAAAAGAAGTTTTAAATGCAAAAGGACCTAACGATTTAGATATTACTGTTAATAAAACTAAATTAGCTTCTAAATATACTAATGATGAAATCACTTTAAGTTCTCATGATGAAAATATTAGTGTAATTGAGAAACAAATTATTGGTTACAACGATATTACTGGTGAAATTAAACTTTCATACAAATTAAGAAATGAACAAAGTGGAGTTGAATCTGATACAAAAGAAATTATTATTGACGGTTTTAAAACTGAAAGTCAAAGATTAAATGAAATATTAAATTCATTACTCAAAAACGATATTAATTTCGATGGTAATAAAAAAGATCAACTACCTTCAATGGCCCCTGCTAATAATAAAGCTAACTATTCATATGATGAAACTAAGCAAACTGCTAATAAAGCCAATATAGGCATTAACTCAATTACTGCAAACAATCAAACTGGTGAAAATAGTTTAAATCTTAAATTAATTTCAACTAAAACACAAAATGAATTAGTTTCAAATTGAGAAGTAACTAATTTTTCAGCCCCAGAAAGTAGTAATAAAGATTTAATTGTTGATGGTTTTAGAACTCAAGCAGAACAAGATAAAATCGACCAAGATGCGGAAAAACAAAGATTGACTTCTTTAGTAGCACACGCAGAAATCACTTATCCAAATAGTAAACAAATTTTAGCTTCAAGTGCTCTAAAAAGTGGTTTAAATACCGTGATTACTTCAACTGATAATAATGCAGAAATTATTATCAAAAATATCACTGATAAAAATGATTTAACAGGTCAAATTACAGTTGAATATGTAATTCATAGTACTAAAGGCGGCATTTATGAAAATGTTAATACTGATGTACAAACTGTAACTTTAAACAACTTTAAAACTGAACAAGAAAGATTAGATGCTTTATTTGCTGATAAAGTGGCTACCGCTTCATTAAACGGAATTGTTTCAAGTGAATACAAAAAATATTTACCAAAAGATGCTTTAGAATACTTATTATTAGATATTGCTAATTTAGAAAATGCTAAAGTAGTGATTGTATCAAAAGAAGCTAATGATCAAACTCATGCAATTGACTATGCCTATCGTTTAGTTTCAACTAGAGGCGAAGTTAATGGCCATAATTTAAATAATGTTGAAAGTAGTACAACTAAAAATGGCTCATTAAATGGTTTTAAAACTTTATCAGAAGCTGAAAAAGAAAGATTAGATGCTATTAGTGTAGATAATGAAGATGATAAATATACTCACACCATAGATTACAGAGATAGAGCAACAAAATTAGCTTCAAAAGCAACTATTAATGATGAAAATTGAATCTGAAATATTACGCCTGATACAGATCATACTTTCAGCGATCAAGAAATAATTGCTTACGATGATATTACAGGTAAAATCAAGGTTAAATATAAATTGCAATCAACTAAAACTGGTTTTACTGATGTCAAATCAGATTATAAATATGCAACTTTAACTGGTTTTAAAACTGAATTACAAAGATTAAATGAATTAGTTAAACAACAAAATCAACCTGCACAAATTACTGCTAAAGATGATGCAAAAGCAAGTGGTTCAAATCCAAAACAACCTTCACAGCTTACTTCAAGTGACTTTGATGCAACCTTAACTGAAGCAGGAAAAAATGAAAATGTAGCTGTTGAAACAATTTTAGATACTCAAAATGCTAATGACGAAACTGGTGAAATTGCTTTAGGTTATAAATTAATTTCAACCCGTCCTCTTAATGGCACAAATGGTTTAGTTTCTGGTGAATGAGAAAATCCAATTACTGTTAAACCAACTATTAAATCAAATACATCTGAACCACTAACTACATTTAATGGTTATTTAACTAATGATGATGTAGAAATTAAGAGAATTGAAAACTTAATTGCTAATTTAACTTTGGATTATCCTGACAAAGAACAATACTTACCCCTTTATAATGAAGATGATGTAATTGATTCTAAAGTGCAAGTTGGCTTAAACAATGGCAAAACTTTAGAAGCTGAAAATATTGAAATTAAAACTAATTCAATGCAAATTACAACTAGAGATGATCGAAAAGGTGAAGTAGTTGTAAGCTATACAATTGTTTCAAAAACAAGACCAGATGTTAAAGTGGAAATTAATGCTACTAGAAGTAAAAACGCTAATACAATTACAGGGTTTAAAACAGAACAACAAAGATTAAATGCTTTAAATTATGATTGAACTAATGCAATTGCAAATAAAGAGCAAATTAATCCTGCTGATGTCAACTTAAGTGATATTACGCCAATAGTTGATACTAATGACCAAGCCCAAGAAATTCGAATTATTGGTTATAATGAAAGAACTGGAGAAGTAAATATTAAATATAATATTTATTCAAAACGTACTGATTTAACAGATATTTATGTTACTGATAAAACAGCTACTATTACTGGTTTACAAACTGAAAGTCAAAGATTAGATGCTTTAATTAAAAATAACGATGTTGATAAATCTATTGTTTATGTACCAAATGACCAAGCAGTAACTAAAGCTTCTTCTTTAGTTAATAATAAAGAAGAAGTGATTAAAAACCTTAATAACCAATACTTTAATTCAGCTATTGCTAATCCAGTTGAAAATAAAGCCAAAATTATCATTCAAGATATTGAAGCAGATGATGAAACTGGTAATTTAACAGTTAAATATGTTTTACAATCAACAAAAGATAATTTAAGTGATATTACCTCAAGTCAAAGTCAAACATTAACTATTAGTGGCTTTTTAACCAATTTACAAGAAGCCAAAAATAATTTAAAAGCTAAAATTGATAAGTTAGTTACAGATGGTTCTTTATCAAATGATCAAGCACAAAGTTTTAAAGACGAAATTGATAATGAAGAAACTAATACCATTCTAAAAGTTGATGCAATTGAATTAAAAGTTGATAAACAAGTTGTAATTAATCAAGCTAAAATTGAATTAATTCATTTAAATCCAAATCAATTAAATAATGTGATTGAAAACATTACAAATGCTGATACTTTAGATAAAGCTAAAAGTGCTAAAACAGATGGCGAAGTTTTAAATAATAAAATGTTAGAACTTAAAAACGCAATTGAAAGTGCTAAAAATGTGCCTGATTCACAAGCATATAAAAATGCTGAAGTAAATGTTAAAGAAGCCTTTGATAATGCTCTTGAAGTTGCAAACAAAATTAAAAATGGTAACAATAACATTGAAGAAGGCGATCAATTTAATTACAATGCAACTTTAGATGAAGTTAATGACGCAATTGAAAAATTAAAATTAGCCAAAACTGAAATTAATCGTGATGATGCACTTAAATATGTAGCTAAAGCACCATATTTAAGTGAAAATGAAAAAACTGATTTAAGCACTAAATTAAACAAAAAAGTAATCACTGATGAAGAAATTGCAAACTTGAAAAAGCAAGCTATTCAAATTAATGATGTTAAAAAGCCTTATATTGATGAAATTAAAGCTATTCCAAATAATTTCTTAAATGAGGAAGAAAAGCAAACTTACATTAATCAAATTATTAATGAAAGTCCAACTTTTGATGAAAGTAATAATTTAACTAATCCATCAGACTTTGAGACAATCGTAATAAATGCTAAAAAAGCTGCTTTAATTAATCAACTTGGTCAAAATGTAAATCAACCAAATTTACCTAAAATCTTAAATCCAAAACAAGTATCAGAAGCCAAAAGCGCAATTCAAAATGCTCCTGATTTAGCTCAAGCTCAAAAAACTTACGATGATGCTTTAAAATTAGCAGATAAAATGTATCAATTAAAAGATAAAATTGAAAAATTAGATAAATTAATTGAACCTGCTGCAAATGTTAAATATCATAAAGCAACTAATCAAGAGCAATTTAATGAAAAATTGCAAAGTGCCAAAGATTTATTAATTTCTAACACTGATAATGGAGTTGATAATAAATTATTAGATAATTTATTATCTAATAAAGAGCCTTCATTACAATATGCCTACGATATTTTGGATGGTAAATTAGTTGAATTAAAAGAAACAATCAATAATAATGAATATTTAAATCAAGATGAAAAAGACAATTTAATTGATAGATTAAATACAATTCCAACTAATCCAGATTTAGATAAAAATATGCTTGAAGTTAATCAAAACTTTGAAACTACAAATAAAGCTAAAAAAGATAATTGCGACTCTATTTTGAATTTTGAATATCTTAATCAAAGTCAAAAAGATTACTGAAGTGAGCAAATTAAAACTAATGATAATGCACAAGGTAATACTTTGGTAAACGAAGCGCAAGCAATTGATAATAAAATGCATGAATTATTAGACTTAGTTAATGAAGAAACTAATATTAAAAATGGTTCAGCTTATCAAAATGCAAAATCTGAAGATAAAACTAAATATGAAAATGCTTTAAATGAAGCCAAAAGAGCTTTACAAAATGAAACAGTTGAAGAATTTAATAAGATAAATTTAACTAAAGCAGAAGTACAAATTTTGATCGATAACTTAAAATTAAATACAGAAAAAATTATTGATGAAAATAATTCTGAAGTAGCTAAACAAATTATTGAATTAGTTAAAGAATATGAAAAATCAGGAAATATTGAAACTAAAAAAACAATTGATGAATTAAAAAATCAATTGTATTTAGAAAAAAATAAAAAGAATACTGAATATATAACTGATTTAATTCAAAGCAAACATTTACTTAAATGATTACTAGATCAATATACTACTATTCAAGATCTTCAAAGTTCTAATAGCACCTTAGCAAAAGAAGATTTAATTAATGAATTAAAACATTACAATGAATTAGTTCAATTGTATAATGATAATCCAGCAATAAGTTCAATCTTTATTAATAATTATCGTCAAGTGTTTGCAAATATTGATTTATTTAAACAATATGCGGAAATTAAAGTTAAATTTACAGACAATTTATTGAATAGCAATAAAGATGAATTAACCCAAAATATTGAACAATTAAGTAACTTTAAAGATAATAGATATATTCAAAATCAAGCAACTATTTTAAGTTTATTAAAAGATAAATTAACTAATAATGAATATCTTAAATTGCTTAAATTGAAAAATCAAATTGATCCTATTGATTTTGCAATAGTTAATCATTTAATGCAAAATAAATTAGGAGTAAATGAAAAATTAAGTAATTGATGATATGCTTTATTAGGCTTAGGAATTGTTGGAACAATCGCTTTAAGTATTATTATTGCTAAAAGAAACAAGAAATAAAATGAAATCACAAGTTTAAACTTGTGAGCTTAAGTGCAATTTTCATCAGAACACTAAAAAGAAAGTAATTTTGAGACAACAAAAGAAAAGAAGAAATACAAAAAGTACTTCTTCTTTTCTTTTGTTGTCTTTTTTTATAAAAACAATAAATTTTTTGGAGTTAAAGTCACTTGAAAACAAATTTACTACACTTGTAAAAATATAAAATCTCCATCATAAAGAAGAGTTTATAATTGAATTAATTTCGGTTTGTGAATCATCATGAAAAATGATAAATTACCCACGTTTCCCACTTGTGGGATTTTTTTATATATTTTAAATTATCACATATTTATGTAATAAATATGTGAAAAATATAGTATGATACTACTAAAATAATGGTATAATACCGATATGGCAAGCAAAACAAGAAAGAGAACATGAATAATTTCAATATCTAAAAGAGAAAAAGGCAATTATTTACAAATTGGATATCAAAAATTTAAAGGCAATGGGTATGAAACCAGATTTGGAATAGGATATGAAAAAGATTTTGAGCAGTATCAAGA
>NZ_JHZE01000012.1 GCF_000621085.1 Mycoplasmopsis gallinarum DSM 19816 | reverse complement strand
ACTTGGAATTCATTACTTCAAAAAATCTAAATATTACAAGAAAAAATATTTATCAAAAATTTAAATCGCTGTTTTGGCGATTTTTTTATACAAAAAAAGTGCTCGAAAGCACTTTATAATAATTCAACGTTTTCCTGTTCTGCTTTTTCTTTTTCTTCTTTCGTTCAAATCCCTACTTGAACCTCTCCAATATGTTTTTTTTCTAATAAAAACATAGATAATCTGCTTTGACCGATTCCTCCTCCGATTGTGAGAGGGTATTCATCATTTAAAATTTTTTCATGATAAAAAGATAGTTCAGAATTTGGAATATTTTCAAATTTTTGTTGCATTTCTAATGCTTTTGCATCTACTCTGATTCCCATTGATGATACTTCAATCGCTTTGTTATTTACATAATCGTAAAAAATTAAGTCTCCGTTTAGTGTTCAATCATCATAATCAAAAGCTCTTTTTGAATGCTTAATACCGTCTTTAAGAGGATATCCGATTTTATAGACAAAAAAACTTTTGTGTTTTTTTGCATATTCATTTTCTCTTTCGGTAGCTTCTAAATTTGGGTATAACTCTTCTAGTTCTTCAGAAGAAATAAAAGT
This sequence comes from Mycoplasmopsis gallinarum DSM 19816, assembly GCF_000621085.1. Classification (GTDB taxonomy): domain Bacteria; phylum Bacillota_I; class Bacilli_A; order Mycoplasmatales; family Metamycoplasmataceae; genus Mycoplasmopsis; species Mycoplasmopsis gallinarum. The sequence goes on along the minus strand of NZ_JHZE01000012.1, from coordinate 33,115 downwards.
AAGCTTTTCAGGTAATTTTTTTCTTAATTGAGGGAAATTAAAAATTAATTGATGTTCTGTAAATCTAATTGCTTTATAGATTTTTTTAACTATTGATTTTAAAAATGTTAAATTTCTGTCTTTCTTTTGAATTATCATCTCTCAATCTCATTGATCAACATAAAAAGAGTGAGTATTATCTAACACTTCTTCTTTTCTTATTGCATTCATATCAGTTCAAATGCCTTCATATACATTAAATTTGTATTTTTGTAGTGCATGTCTTTTTCATTTTGCTAATGAATGCACAATTTCAAGAGATGATTCAATATTTAAAGCATTAAATAAAACTGGTGTTTCCCCATTTAATCCGTCATTAATTTTGGTTTTTGATTCAACAAATAATGGTGCAGAAACTCTAACCAAATTTAAAGCTTTACTTAATGACTTGCTGAAAGTAAATTTTAAATCTTGAATTGCAAGTTGCGTTTCTTTTATATTTAATTTACTTTTGTACATTTTGTTTTTCCTTTAGCGAAATACGTGTCATTAGTCCATATTGTGAACCATAAATAACAAGTGACAAGGTTTGGAAAATTAATGGTGAAATTAATGATTCAAATGCTTTATCATTAATGCCTGTAAAAATAAAGTATAAAATTCAAAAAATGTTGTTTGCTGTAAATATTAAAACCATTCCTTTTGACATTGTTCCAAAATTTTTTGTTTCAAATCCCTTTAAAATTTGAGGTAAAAAAGCAAAGGTTGTCAACATTGGAGTAATTTGGGCAAATAATAAATCTAAACTTGTATATTTAGGATTTGAAAAGTCGTGAATTACCCCATAGAAAGCTAAAAATGATAATATTACAATCAAGGAATTAAATATTAATGTGCCTACTAAAACTCAAAGTGCATTTTTTTGTCTTCATTTTTTTATCGAATCTTTATATAAGAAGAATAAAACAAATGAGTAAATAAAAACACAAATTGAATTAGCATATAATGCTGAGGCTAATTTTTGTTGTCCGAATCCACCAAAAATAATTCAACCAAGAAGTCCAACATAAAATAATCAAAATGAATAATACTTAGTGTCTGGGTGGGTTTTTCTCACTTTAATAGAATGAATTAACTGTGGAATTGAAAGTGATAAAGTGATTCCAAAAGTAATTAAACTCAAAATAATTAATATAACTGATAAAGCCATATTATTATCTGTAATTCCAAAAAATTTATACATTGTTTTCCTCTATTATTAATTGTTTTTCTATAATGTTGTTTATTTCATTTGTTGCATTATAAAAAATGGCGTGACCTGCATTTTTTATCAATATTGATTTTAAATCATTTTCTTTTATAACTGCTTCAACGAAATTTTTAGGAAGAAAATTATCAAATTCAGAATAAATAATTAAAATTTTTTCTTTTTCTTTATACAAAGGTTTAAGTTCACTTATTAAAAATTTTGCATTTAATAATTCTTCATTTACAAGTTTATTAAATTTATTTAAATTTTCATAAATTTTATGTTTTTGATTGACTAAAATTGCTTGTTTGAATTTTTCATTTTGTGCAAATTTTTCATATGAATCAGGATCAAATAAAGAAAGTTGAGAATCAATTATGTCTTTTTCATTTTGAGGAATAAAAAATCTTTTTTTGTTATTTAATTTTTCTTGATAATTTAAATCATTCGAATATATAACTGGAGTAATTAAAAAAGAAAATTTAATATTTTTATTAATTTTTAACAATTTCAAAGCAATGAAACAGCCCATAGAATGGGCTGCTAAATAAATTGGCTTATTTGAAAATTTTGTTCTTATTAATTCATTAACAATTTCAACATAATAATTTAATGATATTTCTTTTTTATGTGTTGTTCCATTGTTTCCTGGTAAATCTAAAGCATATAAATTATAATTTTTATTTTTCTTTTCGATTAATGGTAAAACTCTTTGTCCAGTGTCACCAAAGCCATGAATAAACAAAACATTTGGTTTATCATCAATTTCATTTTGCTCATAAAATATTACGTTTTCGTTGTTAATTAATAATTCTTTTTTCAACATTTTAACCTAATATTAACTTTAAAATTTCTTCTTTTTTAATTGTTCCAAAATATTCTTCAAGATTTATACTATCTAAAATCTTTGTTATTTCTTTTTCTGATAAAGTAATATTATCAAACAATTTTTCAATTTCCTTTATGTTTCTTTTTGATAAAAAATCTCCTTCAAAAACTAGGTTTATTATTTTTCCGTTTTCCACATTTGCTTTTACAGACAATATTCCACCTTGAAATTTTTCAGTATTAGAAAATGAAAAATTAGCTGATTTATTGTAAATTCAGTCTTCAGAGCTAAATTTATTTTTCAATTCACTTAATTCTTTTTCGTATTTTTTATAAGGAATTTCTTCTAGTGAAGAATCATAATTTTTAATAAAAAAGTCGATTAATTTATTTATAAATTCTTCCGCTGTAATTTTTAGTGGTAGCTCTTCCAAAATATTAGTTACTCTTTTTCTTACAGATTGAATACCTTTAGATTCATATTTAATTTTTGAAGGATTTAATGCTTTGCTTAAAACACTTAAATCAACATTGAATAATAAGGTACCATGACTAACAATTCTATTTTTGTTATTTATATATTGTGCGTTTCCACTTATTTTTGCTCCATTAACTAAAACATCGTTTCTGCCGTGGAATTCTGCATTTAATCCTAATGATTTTAAGTAATCAATAATTGGTTTTAAAAATCTTTCGTATCCACTTTTTTTATTGTAATCAGTAATAAATGAAAAATTGATATTTCCTAAATCATGGTATACTGCACCGCCACCAGATAATCTTCTAGCTAATTCTATATTTTTTTCTTTTACATACTCTCTATTTATTTCTTCGTAAGCGTTTTGATTATTTCCTATGATGATTGCATTATTATGTTGATAAAGAATTAAAATATCTCCTTTTATATCTTCATCATTCATAATTAAATTTTCAAGTGATAATGTTACATATGGGCTTGTTTCATCAATTTTAAAAATTTTCATTATTTTTCCTCTTCTTGTTTTTTCACAACATAGATTGAATCATTTATTCAGATTATGTCATCTGGTTTAATTTTTGTTGATCTACCAATAGGTTTTTTGTTATTAATTTTAATATTATTAGTTTCTATAAAAAATTTAGCTTGTCCACCGGTATCAATAACATTTATTTTTTTTAAAAATTGTCCTAATGTTATTTGTTCTTTAGATAAAAAAATTGTTTTCGACATATATCCTTCTTTATTATTTAATTGGTGTAATTAATTGCTTGCAATTTTCATTTGATTTTGAAATTATTAAGATTTTTCTTATTTCTTTATCAATTAATAAATATATTTCTCCATCAAAAACAGAAATTGCATCTTTAATGAAATTGAAATTTACTTCAAAAGATAATGAATTTCTTCCCTCAAGTTTAAAATTATGAGTTTTAGAAACTGAATTTCCTATTTCTGCTTGATAGTTTGAAACTTTAAATTCATTTGAATTAATATTTATTTCTATTTTTTTGCCACCTTGTGTAGAAGCAATTACAAAACCTTTATTTAAAATATCCATTAATTCATCTTTATTTATTGTTATTTTATATTCAAGATCAGTTAATTTATTTAGAATTTCTTCCATATTTTTATATGGTTGGTCTATTATTCTTGAAGTAATTATTGTATTGTTATAATTTATTCCAAATTTTAAATTGTTATAAAACAATTTTACTTTTTTTGGCACATCAAATGGTAATAAATCTTTTACATTATTAGACAAAATAGATAAATCAAATTCATCATTTACTATATTATTTACTTTTAATTGATAATAAGCCAATCTGTATGTATCACTTGCGGCTAATCTTATTTCATTATTTTTGAATTTAAAATTTATACATTTATATAATAAATTATTATCGTTTGAAACTGCAAATTGTACAGATTTAATAGCTTTTTTAAATTCATTGGTGTCTATCTCAATAGATTTAACATTTGTTGATTCTTCAATAATAGGAAAACTTTCTATTTTATTTGTAGCTATTGAATATTCTGATTCACCTTGATAAATATTAATATTGTCATTAATTCCTTTTTCAATTAATATACTTTTACTTAATTTTTTAATAACATTTTTAAAAATATTTGAATGAATTAAAAATTTTCCTTTTTCAAATACTTTTACTTTGTTATTATCCACAACTAATTTTTTAATTATATTTATTGAACCATTAGTTGCTTGAAATTCAATAAAATCAGAATCAACTTTAATTAAAATACATCTTAAACCATAAATACTGTTAATTGGATCAGAAAATTTAGAAACAACTTCTAATGTGTTATCTAAAACTTTTTTGTCTATTTCAAATTTCATATTTACCTCATATAAATAATATATTTTGTTAATTTGTTAATAATCATTAAAAAGTTATTTTTTTGCTTATTTTTTTAAGAAAAATTAACTTTTTATAATTTTTTATTTGTTAATAAAACTATAAAGATTTATAAATATCATCACTAATTGTAGAAATGACATTTTTTAAATTTTTATCTGATTTCTCAAAATCATCTTTAACTTTTTTAACAGCAGTTAGAATAGTAGAATGATCTCGACCCCCAAAAAATTGTCCAATTTTCTCATAAGGGAGTTTTAATTGCTCTTTTATTATATAAATAGCAATATATCTTGCTAATACAACATCTCTTGTTCTTGATTTACCAATCATTTCCTTTTTAGATATTTTGTAGTATTTTGAAACGTATTCGATAATTGTATCAGGAGTAATGTTTTCTCTATTTTTATGAATAGTTTCAAAAATTCCTGTTACAACAGCAAGAGTGTACTTAGAATTCATTCTTTTGTCAATTTCTTTTGTAAAAAATTTTATTCTTGTTATAGCACCAATTAAATTCCTAATTGATTGTGAATTGTTTCTTGTAATATATTTTTTTGCATCTTTTTCTCAATTACTTAAGTCAAAATTGTTACTTTCAAGCAAGAAGTCTAACACTTTTAATAAATCACTTTGATTTGGAGGTTTAATTTCAATTTGCAATCCATAAGAAAGTCTTGAAATTAATCTTTCTCCAAAAATAACAGGAAGATAATTGATATGTTTATCAGCTGCAAAAATAGTAAGTAATTCATTATTTATTCTATAATCCAAAATATCATAAATAAGTTGAATTGTTGCTCTTTTAGAACCAATACCAAAATTTTGAAAATCATCAAAAATCAAAACATCATATGAGTTTAATTCATTTTTTAATTTATTTATCTTTTTTTGATCGTTTTCTTGTAATAAAAGAGAAACTTCAGAAGTGAAAATATTAGGATTAATATATTTCACATTTTTATTTCTATTAGTAAGTTCATTATGAATTGCAAATAATAAATGTGTTTTACCTAAACCAGATTTTGCATATAAAAATATTGGACTATATAATGAAACTTTTCTTTCATTATTTTCATCGATTATCATTTGTGCCATTTCAAAAGCTTCTAAATTGAAATCACTAATACAATAATTTCTAAATGTAAAATTAGCATTTATGTTATTCTCTTTTTTTTCAGAAGAAGAATTAGTTTTTAAGATTTTTTTACTTTGATCTTTAATAATTTCAACTTTTTTTTCAGTTGTTGGATTTTTGATAACCAGAAAAGAGTAATTACAATCAATATTAAAAGCTTCATTTAGTGCTTTTAATATATTTTCGTCGTAATTATTTTTAATCATTTTCAAAATTTCATTACTTTGAGGAGAAGCAATAATTACTTTCTTTTCTTTATTATCAAACCCATGAATTTTTCACTGAGCAAAAAAAGTGTTATACATCATAGAGTCATTAATTTCCATTTTAAGACTGTTTAAAAATAAATCATTAAAAACTTTTAAGTCTATTTCATCAAAATTTTCTTTTGTCATAATTAAATATTAAATGTTAAAAAAAATAAATTAAACATAATGTGAATATTTATTAAAAATTCACAAATTATCAACAATTTATTAACATAAAAAACACCTATAAAAAAGACATAAATTGTAGTTATAAACAATAAAATATTCTATTGTTTTAAATTGTTAATATTTTATGAATTTACTATTGAAAAAATAAAAAAAATTTCTTATTGTTTTGAATTTAATAAAATTGCAACATGGATAAAACAAATCAAAAATTTATTGGAAAATTCACAAAAATTTTGTCCGGCGGGGCAAGCAAAGAATGAAAATATACTTTTGCTTTATTTGAATATGAAGGAAGAAAAAAAATTCCTGTTTATATAAAAGGAAAAGAGATAGAATTATTCATCGAATATGAAATTTATTGTTTATATAATGAACTAAAAGAAACTTGAAATTTAGAAGAAATAAAATTACATGAACTCAAGAACACCAAATTAGAAGTTAATATCTTGAAAAAAGTTGAAGGATTCGGATTTAAAAAACTAGAACTTTTAAAAAATAAATATGGCGACAATTGAATTGAAAATTCAGAAAAAAATAATTTTTATGCTGAAGATTTGGGAAATAAAATAGCAGAAAAACTAAAAAAAGAATTAAATAAAATAAATGACAACAAAATTTATAAATACTTTATTGAAAATTCACTAATATCTCAATATGACAAAATTGTTTCTTTAACAGAAACAGAAGATTTAATTCAATATTTTAAAAAAAATGACATATTTGATTTATTTATCAATTTTGGGTTCGATTTTGAAACAAATTTAAAAATTGCAGTTTTATTAAAAGAAAGTCCATTAATTTCAATTAGTTCGTATTCATTTTATAGAGCTTTTATTTATTTATATATATATGAAAATTTTAAAAATAATAATACGCTGATTTCACTGTCAAAAAACATGATCAATTATGTTGACACCGAAATAGAAAAATTAAATACTTTAATTAAAGTAGATAGATTTGATATTTATGATGTTTTGATAGAAATGATAAAAAGAAACGAAATTTTGCAATTTAAATCAGAAAAAGGAATCTTAAAATTAACAACTTTTAAAATGTATGAAAAAGAAAAATATATTTTAAATTATGTTAAAAATTTAATCTTATTAAGTAATAATAAAAAAGAAATAAAAGAATTTCCAAAATCACTTTCAGAAAAACAAGGAGAAGCTTACTTAAAAGCGATTAATAAGAATTTTTCAATTATTTCTGGCTTTCCTGGAACAGGAAAAACATATATATTAAATGAAATTTATAATACTTTATTAACTGAAAATAAATACAAAAAGTCTGAAGTTCAAATTTTAACACCAACAGGAAAAGCGGGATCTAACATCACAACTAAATTTGGGATATTAACAAAAACAATTCATAGTTTTCTAAAAATCGATAAAGATGAAGGTTTAATGAATTTAAAGAATTATGAAACAAATGAAAATGTTAAAGTAATTATTATTGATGAATTTTCGATGGTAAATATAGATTTATTTTACTTATTATTAACTTCTTGTAAAGAAATAGAAAAAGTTATCTTAATTGGCGACCACAACCAATTGCCATGCATTGGACCAGGAAATATGTTAAGTGAATTTGTTAATTCGGATCAAATTGAAAAAACAAAATTGACAGAAATATTTAGAACAGATTGTGTTGACATTTGTGAGCATTTTTTAAATATTAAAAATAATATTGAACCGAATTTAAATACTGAAAATGTTAAATTTTATGAACAAAATTCAATAGAATTTTTAAATTTTATTGAATATAAATACGAAGAAGAAGTAAAGAAATATTCAATAGAAAATGTAACTATACTTTGTCCAACAAATCGGTTTGTTGATAAAATAAATGAAAAATTGCAAAAATGAAATAATGAATTTTTTAATTTTCCAGACGAAAATTTTAATGTTTTATTTGGAGATAAACCCTTATTTATAGGGGATAAAATTATTCAAATAGTAAATAATTATGAAAAAAATGTTTTTAATGGAGAAATTGGATACTTCAAAGACTTCATAAATGGTAATTTTATATTCAAAATTAATAATAAAGAAGTTGAATACACAAAAGCGGAAATTAAAGAAAATATAAAATTAGCATATGCTATAACAGTTCACAAATTTCAAGGTTCCGAATCTAATTCAATAATTTTTACAGTTTTTAAAGAATTCGAGAAAATGCTTAAAAATCAACTTCTGTATACAGCAGTTTCAAGAGCAAAAAAAGAATTGCATATTTTTGGTGATTCATATCTTTATATAAATAAAATTACTGATGTTAAAAATAACTATAAAATAGAAACAAATATGAAGTTATTACTAGAGGAGAACTAATGAAATTAATAGTTGGATTAGGAAATCCAGGTGAGAATTATAAAATGACAAGACACAATATTGGTTTTATGTTAGTTGATGAAATTGCAAAAAAATTAAATTTGAAATTTAATAAAAACAAATGAAACGGTACGTTTGTTATTAATGACGATTTTATTTTAGCTAAACCTGAAACATACATGAATCTATCTGGTAATTTTATTCAATCATTGATTAATTATTACAAAATTCTGCCAAGTGATGTTTTAGTTATTTACGACGAAAAAGACTATGAAATAGGTAAAAGTGCAATTAAAATAGGTGGAAGTTCTGGAGGACACAATGGAATAAAAAGTATAATCAATACAATCGGTAATGATTTTAAAAGGTTAAGAATAGGTATAGGTTACAACAAAAACTATGTTTTATCTGACTGAGTTTTATCAAAGTTTACATTAGAAGAAATTGAAATATTAAAGTCAGTTTTTCCAATTATTGAAGAAGCCGCTTTATCGTTTGTTTATAACGATATCAATTATGTAATGAATAAATTTAATCAAAAGAAGAAATAATGTATTTAGTAGCTGTAAGTGGTGGACCAGATTCTATGTATTTGCTCCATAAAATGATCAAAAAATACGGAAGAAAAAAAATTGTTGCTGTTTGTATAAATTACAACTTCAGACACGATTCAAAAAAAGATTTTGAAATTGTAAAAAACTTTTGTAATCAAAGAAAAATAATATTCGAAGGAAAAAATTATTTTTACAATGAATTAAATCTAAAAAATCTAAATTTTGAAAATAAAGCTAGAGAAGACAGATTTGATTTCTTTAAAAGCATTTATTTAAAATATGATGCAAAAGGTATATTTTTAGCACACCACAAAGATGACTGACTTGAAAGTGCAATAATGCAAAAAAATCAAAAAAGAATAATCAATTTTTTCGGTATAAAAAAATATAACTTCGTTAATGGAATGAAATTAATTCGACCCTTTGTTTTTAAATATTTCAAATCAGAAATATTAAAAAAATTGGAAAAATTAAAAATTGATTATGCGATCGATTATACAAACCATGAACCCTTCACATATAGAAACAAAATAAGAGTAGAATTAATAAAAGAAACAAGAAAAAATAAAAACAAAAAAATAAAAAAATTTAAAAAAATAAATAAAAAGATTCTTGATGAAGAAAAAAAAGCACAAAAAGAAAAGAAAAAGTGAGAGCAAAACCAATATGATCAAGAATTTTTTAAATTTTTCAATTACAAAAACAGAGTTGTTTACGGTTTAATAAATGAAAAATTTAAAAATATTAACTTAAGTTCCAAAAAAATTGAACAAATTATAAAGTTTATTGAATCACCAAACAGAACAAGTAATTATCTTTTAAAAGAAGATATTTATTTATTAAAAAATAAAGGAAAATTAATTTTTTAATTTTTTATAATACTAAATATTAATAATTAATTAATTTAATAGAAAGGAGAAAAATGGAAACAACAAAAAGAAATAAAATAATTAAATGAGCAGTTTATGCCATAATTTTAAGTTTAATTGTTATTGTTATTTATTTTGCTTTTTTTGCAAATTCAAGCAAAGCTGCATCTGTTAGTTATTCACAATTTCAAAGTCATAGTAATAGAGCAATAGAAAATGCAAACGACAACATTTTTATCAAAAATTTAAAATTTGATTCATATTTGGGAACAGCTAATTATACATTTGTAGAAAATGGTAAAAATATTCAATATATTGCTAATTTAAGTCGAGATGGTGTTAAGGAGTGAACATCAGTAACAAAAGCAATAGGAGATTTAAAACTTTTTGGTGCAGATGCCACAGTTGCTAATTCAAATGTGGATTTAAGTGTTAATTCAACTTTTAATGACTTGTTAAATAGAGCAACAGCTTTTATGAGTTCAAATAACAAAATTGAAAGTACAGGATTTTTAATAAATGATTTACCAGTTGAAAATAATAATTTTTGAAAATCATTAATTTTATCATTGTTGCCAACTCTTATTTTCTTTGCAATTATTTACTTTATGTTTAGAAATGCAATGAAAAGAAACGGGAATTTAATGGGAGCAGTTGGAGATGATAAAAGCCCTGCTAAAAAAATAGAAAGCAACAAAACATTCAAAGACATAGCAGGAAACAAAGAAGCAATTGAAGAAATTGCTGAAATTGTCGACTACTTAAAAAATCCTAAAAAATATCAAACTGCAGGTGCTAGAATGCCGCACGGAATTTTACTTGGCGGTCCTCCGGGTACAGGAAAAACGTTATTAGCTAAAGCTACAGCGGGTGAAGCAAACGTTCCATTTTATTTCATTTCTGCTTCAAATTTTGTAGAAATGTTTGTTGGATTAGGAGCAAAAAGAGTAAGGACTGTCGTAGATGAAGCAAGAAAAAATGCACCAGCAATCATTTTTATTGATGAACTAGATGCAATTGGTAGAACCCGTGGAGCTGGTTTAGGTGGTGGAAACGACGAAAGAGAACAAACCTTAAACCAACTACTTGTTGAAATGGATGGAATGAAAGAAAACAACGGTATCTTATTCTTTGCTGCAACAAATAGAACTGATGTTTTGGATCCTGCTTTGACAAGACCTGGACGTTTTGATAGAACTATTACAGTTGGACTACCTGATGTTAAAGAGAGACAAGAAATTTTAGAATTACATGCCAAAGGAAAAAGATTAGCTCCAGATGTAAACTTAAATCAAGTTGCAAAAAGAACCCCAGGATTTTCTGGTGCACAATTAGAAAATGTTATTAATGAAGCAAGTTTACTGGCTGTAAGAAATAATTCTGAATTAATAACAAGAGATGATATTGATGAAGCAATAGATAGAGTTATGGCTGGTCCAGCTAAAAAGAATAGAGTAATTACCAAAGAGGAATTAACAATGGTTGCATACCATGAAGCAGGACACGCTGTAGTTGGTATAAAAAAACCAGGTGCTAATAAAGTACAAAAAATTACAATTATTCCTAGAGGACAAGCTGGTGGATATAATTTAATGACACCTGAAGAAGAAAAATATAATGCAACTAAAAAAGAATTAATTGCAGTAATCACAAGTTTTATGGGTGGTAGAGCAGCTGAAGAATTAATTTATGGTGCAGAAAATATATCAACTGGTGCATCAGATGATATTGCAAAAGCCACAAGAATTGCAAGAAAAATGGTTACTGAATGAGGAATGTCTTCACTTGGGCCAATTCAATATGAAGAAAATGAAGGAAGTCCATTTTTAGGAAAAGATTATTTGAAATCTTCAACCATGTCAAATCAAGTCGGACATGAAATTGATACTGAAATTAGAAACATAATGTTGCAAGCTAAAAAAGAAGCAACCGAAATATTAAAAGAAAATAGAGAACTATTAGAATTGATTAAAGAAGCTTTATTACAAAAAGAAACCATTGTGGCAGAAGAAATTGAATATATTTCTAAAAATATGAAACTTCCTCCGCAAAAAATTGAAGAAAATATAACCCCAACTAAATATTCATTAGATGATTTATTAGATAACGAAAGAATAGAAGAAACTTCAGGCGAAACTGAAAAACAAGAATAACGCGAAAGCGTTATTTTTTACATCTTAATTTAAAAATAAAATTATTTATAATTATTAAACTTTTAATAGGAGAAAAATAAGATGTGAAAACTGTTTAAGGAAGTATTTAAATCTTTATCAAAAAACAAAGTAATAGTAATTGGATTAAGCATTCTAGTTTTTATCACTTCATGAATTTTTACTTTATTAACTAGTGTAAACAAATCTATGAACAGAAGTTTTGATTCATATAAAAATGTTTCGAAATTGCAAGATTTAACAGTTGATTTAAATATAACACCACAAGGTACAGCATATAATAATGGCTATTTTATAAATGGTGAAAGCCAAGATGAAATAAGCAACAATTATAATTTACCTATTAAATATCTTATAGATTATGATAAAAGTTTTGAAGAAACTAATTTCAATGAATGAAAAACAAAATTAAAAAATTCGGTTTTAGAAGATCAATTTCAAAGCCTTGCTAATACTTATAAAAGAAACATTCAAAACAAAAATGTTTTATATTTAGATTTTGATGATGAAGAATATGTAGCAGCATCTTTATTAGGTTATTCAGAAGAAGGAAAAAAATATTTCTTTAAAAAGTCAGAAATTAATAATTTATATGAATTGAGTAAGTTAAAAAATTCAAATATTTCTTTTAATTTAAATGATGTTTCTAATTTGAATTTAACTTCAAAAGAAAATACGTATTTAAACATATATGAGAAACAAGGATATACATATAAACAAGTTAAAAAAATTAAGAGTTTTACCAGAGAAAATGAAGTTGTTTTTGATAAAACTTATTTTCTTGGAGATTTAATAAAAATAACAAATGAAAATGATCAAATTTTCGCTTCGCAACCGTCATTAATTTTTATTAATATTGAAACAAAACAAATAACTCTTGATTTCTTAAAAGGAACTCAATGAATTCAAGAAAATAAAGGGTTTAAGTTTAATACTAAGAAATTTTTAGAATCAATAGGTTTTTATCCAAAAGCAAATGATGCATTTGTGTATCAATATGATAAAACTGCAAATAAGATTTTAAATATTGTGAATGTAGAAACATTTTCAGAAACAACTGAATTAAAAAATACTTTAAATTTAAGAAATTTTTTACTTGAAGATCAAGAAATAACAGAAAATGAAAAAATTAATATTAAAACAAACCCATTAGTTTTAAGTCCAAAATTAATAGCACAAGAACAAAACGAAATTAATTTTTTAAGATGAAATTACGAAACCACATTTATATCTAATTGAAAAGAAAAATGAAGTGGTTCATACAAAACTTTTATGGAAACATTAGGAAGTTTTGATATTGAAAATAGAAATCCGCTTTGAAATGAATTAGAAACTTTTTCTTATTGACAAAAGGAAGAAATAAATAGAAAATATATTTATGAATTAATAAATAATAATTGAGTTGTCAATAATCAACCAATAAAAATAAACAAAAAAGTTTCGAATATATCATCGAACTTTAATTTTTGAGAATTAGAATTAATAAAACTTTATACAAACGACGCAAGAATTAATAAATTATTAAACAAGTCATACACACTTTCAAAAACTGATTCTAAAAATATCAAAGAAATTGAGCAAGAAATCAATAGAAAATGAAAAGAAAATCAAAATATTAATAATGAGAATTTTTTAACAGAAATAAACAATATACAAATTTTGAACGACAAATTTTCCATAATTAAAAATAATTCTTTATCAATAGCAAAAAAAGAAATTATCAATAAAATTCAAAATTTAGTAACAGAAAAAAATACTGGGTTAAGACAATCAACAACTGTTGATGCTGTTTCAAATAATGGAGTAAAAAATGTTTTTCATTTTATTAATATGGGGGATGAAAATCAAGAAATAGATGGAATTAAATTAAATGTCGGAAAACTGTACAATGAACAATTCAACAAAACGGCTTTAAACAATTTAAATATAGATAAAAACAATGTTTTTAAACAAAAACAAATTCCGCCATTCATAGCATCTAAAATCATTGAATCACTATCAAATAATTTAATAACAGATGAAAATTACATAAAACCAAAATATGATTTTATTGAAGTTTTTGATAATAATTTGCAAAACTTAGGACTAAAAAAAGTTTTATGATTAGAAAAATATGATTTAAATAGCGCACAAAATGAAATTAAATACGGAATATTTTGAGAAAATCAAAATTTTTATTTAGTTAATAAAGAAGAAATTTTAAAATCATCAAACAAGTTTGATAAATCATCTCTTTTTAAATTTATCGAATCAAACAATTTAACCATAGCAACCGAGTTTTTAAAAACTACAGAAAATGGCTGAATCAAAATAGATTCAAACAATAAAAATTTATTTTATGTCCCTCTTCTATTAATGGAAAACGACAAAAAATTAATACAAAGCATAATAAAAACAGGATCTGTTAATTATTTAATAGAAATTTTAAAAAACAATTTATTAAATTCAAGCTTATCAAAACAAGTTTTTCTTAAACAAGAAACAATATTAGAATTACTTAATATTTTAAAAGAATCAATGGACATGGTTAATTTTGGACAAACATTTATCACTGGCCAATTAGACAACACAAAATTAACTGCAATGATACTTAATGCAATTGAAAAAATGTCTACACATCAAAACGGAGATCTTTTAAAAATAATAATTAACGAGTTTTTAGAACGAATAAAAAATCTAATTCTTGATCAAGGCACAATTAACGAACAAAAAAATTATTTAATAAAGCAATTAAATAACTTGATACAAACAATTTCATTGATAACTAATTCCGAAATTCTTTCTAACAATTTCATTGAAACAACCGTTAATTTATCAAAAGATCCAATACTGTTTATAAATGCAACAAAGATATTTATAAATTCTTTCGATACTTTTCAAATTGTTAATTATGCAAAAAAATGATTCGATGAAAATGCAGAGACTAAATATCTTTCTTTTTGAAATATCATTAATTGAATTTTATTAGCTTCAGATCAACAACAAATTAAACAATCAATTGGTTTGATAATAAATAATTTAGATTTTTCTCAAATTTTAAATATTAATGATGAACATTCTTTAATTAATTTGATTATAAATAAATTCGAATTAGAAAAATGAAGACCTGTAATCGACAAATTTGTATCTAAATTAGATGCAAATAAAGACGGAGAATATGCAAATATAAAAGAAGGAATTGTTAATATTCTTAATTTAATTGATTTTAATATATTCCAAAAAGAATTAATTAAAAATATTGAATCAGCAAAAATTGGTGACTCAGAAAAAGAAATAGACGACATTTCTTTTCAAAATTTAATTTTCGTGTTCTTAAAAAGTATTTTTAATGTTAATGGGTCAAATATTGTCTTTAAAAAAGCATTAACGAATTTATTAAATTTATCATCAAAAGTACAACAATTAGGAAATCAACCAATTTATTTACCAGCGCAAGATGATGACAAAATTTCATTATTAGATTTTATTGGATTGATAAATGCAAATTTTTCATCAAATGATTCGCAACCTAATTATGGTTTATTTCATAATTTATATAGTTCTATTAAAAATAAATTAGCAAAAATTCAAAGTCAAGAAATTCAAAAAAATGATCCAATTTTTAATGAAGTTGAATGAAAAGAAATTTTTGATTTTGAAGGCGTAAAAGATGTTTACAAAACTGAAAAATTAAAAAATAAATTTTATAAACTTTTTGATTTTGTTGAACAAACAGTTAGTTCAAATAATGTTTATAAAAAAGAAGAAGAAAAAACAGGTGCAGATTTATTATTCGATTGATATAGTTTTAGCTGAAAATTACAAGTAATTTCACTTTTAAATGAAAGTTTGGATGAAATTACTAATAATGAATGGTCTGGCAAAAGTTTTAATGCCTATAAATTAGGGAATGATAATTTTCATTTGTATAAAACATTAATAAAATTTTATTTAAATGATTCAGCTTCAAAAGAAGAGACAGATAAATTTGTAAACAATTTTCTTGAATTTAGTATTAATGAACAAATTTTAAAATTATCTCAAGCAAAAGCGACTAACGAACAAATACCATTTAGCAACGAAATGGATTATTTTATAAATGAATATTTATACAATCCAAAAAGCGCAAACCTATTCAATTTAGATAGTGCAGGAAATTTTACAAATTCTTTTGTAGAAGAATTAATTAATAAAAACCCAAAATTTAAAAATTTTGTTTTAGAGAACAAAAACGAATTAATTTTAATGTTGGGAATGATAGGTCAAAACAAGAAATACACCAAAGATAATGACAAAAATTACCCTAACGGGATTTATCATTACACCTTGAAAACATTTGTAAAAAATTATTTATCATCTACAAATTTTTATGAAATAAGAAATGAAGCATATATTTTATTAGATAAAATTAGTCCTGAAAACTTGTTATCTTCATTTGGCATTTCTGAAGCTCTGACTACTCCATTATTGAGATATTTATTTCCAGAAGTGGTAATTTTATATTTTGCTGGAGAGCAAACTAGTGATAACCTAATAAAAGGTAATTTGGCTTATTTATTGTTAAATAAATTACCAAATTTTGAACTTTTCATTCAAACCAATAGCCCTGAAAATTTAAAGTTAAAAGAGATATTAAACCCGTTGTTAAATAAAATTAAACTTTCTAATCCTCCTTTAAATCTAACAGGAAGTAGCAAATTAAGTGTTGACAAAATTTATCTCGATTATTTAACAAATAAAGAATATCCAGAAATTTTTGGTTTGAATTTAATTGACTTGGGATTAAATTTAATAAATGAACTATTCACTTTTACAGAGGTTCAAAATATCACTTTTAACAACCCAAAAAGTTATTTAGCAAAAGTAAATTATTCTTATTTAATTAATAATAATAAAAGTATATATACTGGTGAAATTCCAACTAATCCTTTAAAAATTGAAGAATTTATTGCAAAATTAGAGGATGAATATTTAATTGATGTTAATGGAATTAAATTCATAATTATTGGTGATGACACCACAGTTGATTACATTTATCCAATCGTTGATGAGAATAATTTGCAAGTTAATACCAAGAATCAAGCATTGGTTTATGTAAATAATTTTGGAATGGATAAAATAAAAAAAGCCTATGCAGGAAATGTTGTAAAAGAGTATTTACTTGTTAAAAATAATGATAAACAATCAATAAACAAACTTGAATCAGAAATAAAAGAAATTGTTCATAATTTAAGTAACACAAATATAGAAAAAGTCTATAAAATAGATGAAATTGACCCAATTAACCCAGAAAGATCTTTAAGAATTAGTTCAATTACAAAAATTATTGATTCTCTTTCTTTGGCAACCAATTTTATTATTAGCTTATTTATTATTCTGGTGGGCACATCAACCATTTTCATTGTTAAAAGATACATTAATAGTAAAAACAAAGTAATTGGAATTTTAATTGCTCAAGGTTATCAACCATACAAAATTGCTTTTTCATTGACAGCTTTTGCGTTTGTAACTTGTTTAATTGGAGGAATTTTAGGCTATATACTAGGAAACAATTTACAATATCTACTATTTAATATATTTAGTTCTTATTGAACTCTACCTAAAACCACATTGAACTTTAACTGATTTGCCTTCCTATTCACAATTATTATTCCAATGATAGGTTTATCTACATGAATTTTTGTTTTAGCATTAATTTTATTAAGAACTAAACCATTAGATTTAATTAATAATGTAAACGAAGTAAAAATAAATAAAATTAATAATTTTATTTATAGTAAATCTAAAAAATTAAATATTAAGCAAAAATTCACATTAGTTTTAATTTTGAATGGGGTATGAAAATTACTTTCATTTATGGTATCAATTTTATTAGTTTCTATAACCAGTTTATTTGGTTTTGCAAGCATTAAAGCCTTTCCTAAAACAATAAAAAATACTTTTGACAACAGACATTATCAATTTAAAATGGATTTAAAAACTCCTACATTAGAAGGTGGTATTTATAAAACTTACTCTCCAAATTATTTAAATAATTCATTATATGTACCTCTAGGGAATCAATCAGAGTCACAAGATACACAATATAACTATTTTGGTCCAGGTTGATCACCAATTGTTAATCAAGGAAATCAAAATGGGAATCCAAGTTCTTTTGAACCACATATTTTGACACAATTTTCTTTAAATATTGAAATTGATCAAAGTGTTTCTGTTAATCCTTGAGACTTGGCTTATAACAAAATGCCTGACACCCAAAAAAATAGAATTGACAAAATAAGAGACATTGTTGGTTATGCTTTAGAGTATTCACAGAATTATCAAAGAATTGAGAATAAAACTTATGTTCTATCTATAAATGAAAATGGTAATTTAAATTATCAAAATATTGAAGATGCAAGTGATAAAAAAACATTTTTTAGATATTATAAAGATTCTAATAGTACTAAAAAAGGCGAATTTAAAATTGCTTCTTGAAATGAAAAAAGCAAAGAATATGAATTGTTACCAATTAAAACTAATTTAAGAACTGAATATAGAAACTTTTTAATCAATGGATACAAAACAATTGAAGAGTGATTGAATTTAAAACAAATAACACAAAATAATTGAGAAAACACAATTGTTGCTCAACAATTAATTTCTTTAAAAGAGCAAAAACCAGAAGTTTTTGAAAATTTAAGCAACG
The DNA here is from genome assembly GCF_000621085.1 of Mycoplasmopsis gallinarum DSM 19816. Taxonomy (GTDB): domain Bacteria; phylum Bacillota_I; class Bacilli_A; order Mycoplasmatales; family Metamycoplasmataceae; genus Mycoplasmopsis; species Mycoplasmopsis gallinarum. The sequence continues at coordinate 14,538 of NZ_JHZE01000012.1, read as the reverse complement.
ATTACTTTATTAGTTTCAGTGGGATTTATTTCAATGAACAAAGCGACGAACAATATTCATGAGCTGAAATTTCATGAAATGGACAAAATCATAAAATTTATGGATATAAGCAAAATAGTAAATTCATTGCTTTAATTGATGAAAATAATCACAATTTATTAAATAAACTTTATCAAAATGAAAATAATAAAATTAAACCTCTTGTTATTAACAAAGTGGTAGCAGCAAAATATAACTTAAAAATAGGTGATAAACTTAGTGTTCAATCACTGAATTCTTTTGATAGATTTATAAAGCAATTTGTTTCAAATTGAACAGAAGAAACTATAGAATTTGAAGTTATAGGCATAAGCAATACAATGATTAATGAAGAAATTGTTACAACCCAAAACATTGTCAATGATTTACTTGGATTAAATAACAATCTGACTAAAAATATAAGTAATTATGAACCATTTAATGGAATTATGACAAATAGTCCAATTCCACTTCAATTATTACAATCAACAGCATTATATTCAGATAGTGGATATTGACCAACGCTTGATAATATTAATCTAGATGTTTTAGATAATTTAAAAATAAGTTCAATTTATGAACAAATCTTCAATCCAAATATTAGCAATAATCAAGCAGAAGGTTTATTAATAAATAATTTATTAAAATTAAAAGAAATTAAACCAGACATTAATATTAAACATATTTATAATCAATTTATGAATGAATCAAACTTAGAACAAGATTTGAATATAAGTTATGAAAAACATAAAAATTTAGGAATGAAAGAAACAATTAATAAATACTTTGATAATTACGAATCAAATTTATTTACTATTATTGCTTCAGCAATTGATTCAAAAGAAATTGAAATTGGTTTCATTAATCAAATTGGAGATATGGTTACTAAATTAATTATTGCAACATTAAGCTCAATTTTAGCAATTTCATTAGTGATACTTGTTATTATTTCCTCTTTAATGATTAATGAAAATCAAAAAAATATTGCAATTTGATCAATTTTAGGATATTCAAATAAAGAAAAAATTAAAATGTTTCTTTTTGCTTTTGTTCCTTTTATTCTTTTATCATTAATTATTGCTATTCCAATTACTCTTGGTTTAATTTCAATTTTCAATGCATTCTTATTAGCCTCATCTTCTGTTTATTTGGCCATTAATTTAAATTGAATTTACATATTAACAACAATATTATTAGTATTCGGAGTATTTATAATTACTGCTTTAGGAACATGAATGACAATCGGCAAAATGAAACCAATTGAATTACTTAAAGGATAAAAATGAAAAATGAAAAAGAATTGAATTTTCCAGAATTGAAAATTCCAAAAAACGAAAAAATTACTTCTGAAAATGTTTGCGAAATAATTAATAAATATGCAAATGGGCAAAAGCAATTAATAGTAAATAAAAAAATTGCTAAATTGTTAAATAAATTATCAAAAAGAAAACATTCTAAAAAAAATAAAGTTCAAAATTTCAACCATTTAGTTGAAGTTAAAAATGTAACTAAATATTATGTTAATGGTGAAGTAATTAACAAAGTTTTAGATGATGTTTCCTTAACAATTGATAAAGGTGAAATTATTTTGATTTTCGGAACTTCTGGAAGTGGGAAATCAACATTATTAAATTTAATTTCAGGTTTAGATAGACCAAATAAAGGTGAAATTTATGTCAATAACGAATCACTAGTTAATTTAGATGACAGAGGGTTAACTAAATTTAGAAGGAATAATGTTAGCTTCATTTTTCAAAGTTACAATTTATTAACTAATTTAAGTGCATATGACAACGCTTTGACTGGTGCTTATTTGCAAAAAGACAAACAAAAAGTTTTAAACATTGATGAATTATTTAAAACTTTTGAATTAAGTAATGAAAAAAATAAATATCCTTCACAATTATCAGGCGGACAGCAACAAAGAGTTTCAATTATAAGAGCGTTAGTAAAAAATTCTGAAATTATCTTTGCAGATGAACCAACTGGTGCCCTAGATCATGCAACAACAAAAATTGTTTTAAAAACACTTTTTGAATTAAATAAAAAAGAAAAAACAACTATCATTTTTGTTAGTCATGATCCACAAATAACTCCAATTGCCGATAGAGTATTTTATGTAAAAAACGGAAAAATTGAAAAAATTGTCAAAAATGATAAAAAGAAACACCCCGATGAATTCTTAAAAATTGATTAGAATTAGAAAGAAAAAACACGAAAATGGTGAAAACCAAAATCGTGTTTTTTTAGTTGCAATGAATTAAATTTTTGTTTTTATTTAGAAAATGTATATAACAAATATATTTTGCCTCTAATTTCCTAATGGTTCTAATATAGATAAATATTTCTCAGGATATTTTTTAAAAGTGAATTTTACTCAAATAGAAATAGATTTGCTTAAAGATTCAAAACTTTGATTTCTTTTAATTTTATTTAAAATAATTCAATTCAAAATACCGAAAATAAAGAAATATAATTGCAATAAAAATCCTAAGAAAACCAAAATGGTAAAAATAATTATTGCAGAAAAATTAACTGGATTAAAATTGGTGGCACTTTTTAATTTTATTGCCAGCATTATGCCTAATACTATTAAAGCACCTAAAATTAAGAGGATTAAAGAAGAAAATTGATAATTAGAAAACAACTTGTTTTTAAAAAAATCTGGTTGATATGAAAAAACTTTGTATCATGCTTGTGATTTCTCTTGTAAAGAATGTTTATTTTTCTTAATCATAAGTAACTCCTTTTAAATTTTTAACTCAATTAATAAATTCTTTATACACTCGAGTTAAATCTGCTTTATTGTCATTTTTATACTGCTTATTTATAGCGATTTTGAAAAATATATTATGTGCTTTTACTTCGCTGAATTCATTGTCAAATTCGTCTAAATTAATATTGAATTCTTTAGTAAATTTATTTGGGTAATATTCTAAGATAATTTTTAAATAATTATTAGCTAGAAATCTTAATGGGAAAAAATTAGTTTCAATTGAACCAATCATAGCAAGTTTAGTTGCTGCCTCTTGATCATTTAATTTGGGTAATAAAATGCCGGGTGTATCTAAAAAAAATAAAGAATCATTAACTTGAACTCACTTTTGATTTCTTGTGACCCCAGGAAAATTAGCAACTTTTAGAGATTTTTTTTGTGAAACTAAATTAATCAAAGTGCTCTTTCCAGCATTAGGAATACCCATTACAAAAACCTTAATTTTAGAAATTAATAAACCCTTAGCGCGATCTTTAGCGATTTTAGTTTGCGCCATTTTTTTAACTTGATTAATAATGACGTTTTTATTTTTTTGTTGTCTTAAGTCTAATCAAAGCAAGTTCTCATCTCCAAAACGCTTTGAAATAGCGCTTTTTTTGCTTGAATCCATCAAATCACTTTTTGTTATCACAAACAATCTAGGTTTATGAGGAGCAATTTGATCAAAGTCCTCATTGTATGAACTAATTGGGCATCTTGCATCTAAAACAATTATAAAAATGTCAGCAAGCTGAGCATTTTCTTTAATTTCTCTTATTGCCTTAGCCATATGCCCAGGATATCAATTAATCAATATTTTTTCTTCAGCCATATTTTCCTTATTTATTTTCAATTGCTTTATTAACAAGTTCTAATTCTAATGAAGCAACTTTATTATTTAATTTTTTAATTTCTGCATTTAAAGCGTTAATTTTAGCTTCATAATTTTGTTTTAAATTATCAATTTCAATAGAAATTAAATTAATATGCTCATTTACTTCTTTTGTTGAATATCCATTAAATTCGAAATTAAAATTTGGATTAATCAACAAATCATTTAATTTTTCATTTTTCATTATTTTTTCTCGCTTTGATAAATGTGATTCAATACAATTCCAGTTGCCACAGCAACATTTAAGCTTTCAAAATTAATTGGAATATAAACTGAATAATCCAATAGTTGTTGTAATTCACGACTTATTCCGTTTCCTTCATTCCCCATTATTAACACAAATTTGCCTGTAAATAAGTCATTTTGAAAATAAGGCTGACTATTTTTATCTAATAAAGTGCCAATAATTTTGTAACCTTCGCTTTTAAGTTTTTTTATGATTGAATAATCATTTTGTTTGTATTGATAGTAATTTAAATCAAAAATTGCACCTTGAGTTGAACGGATAATTTTATGATTCAATAAATTAATATTGGCAATCAAAGAATTAAAATTAAAAGCTTTCATAGTACGAATAATAGTGCCAATATTGCCTGGATCTTGTACATTATCTAAAAAAATTATTTTGTCATTTAATTCAGTTTTAAAAGCAATTTTGCACAATGCAACGATTCCTTCAGGTGTTTTTGTGTTAGTTATTGAGCTTAAAACATTTGATGTAATTAGAGTTGAATTTGGATAAACTAATTGATTTTCATTTAATTCAAATGTTTCTATTACTAAATTATTTTTAAATGCTTCTTGAACTAAATGATAACCTTCGACTAAAAATAAATTTGAATATTTAAAATTTGCAACTTGTTTCAAATATTTAATCTTGGAATTTTGAACACTAGAAATTAACTTATTTTGCATTTTATTTGAGTAAATAATCCTTACCTTTTTGAGTTTCAAAAGGATTTAAATCAACAAAGTCTAACTGACGCATAATTTCGAAGCCAACAATTGCTACACAATTAGCTAAATTAATAGATCGCATTGCAGAAACCATAGGAATTCTTAGGCAAGTTTCTAAATTATTTTTTAAAATTTCCTTATCGATTCCAGTAGATTCACGACCAAACATTATTCATATTTCTTTATCTTTTTCATAATCCTTTTTAAAATCAACATCAGCATAAGTTTTTTGTCCATATCTTGTTAGATAATAAATTTTTTTATTACCATATTTTTTTACAAAATCAGCATATGAATTGTGAACTTCATGTTGAATATCTGTAAGTAGTTTGCCTGCACCAGAACGAGAAAGATAATGTGGATCTAAATCAAAAGAAATGGGTTTAATTATGTGTAATTTAGCGCCCAAAGCATAACAAGTACGAATTATATTACCAGTATTAGGCGGAATTTCTGGCTGAAACAAAATAATATTTAGCATTTTTCTCCTTATGTTTGTTATTAATTAATAATAATATAATATTGTTAATATTATAATGTTTAAAATACTAAAAAGAGGAGTTATTATGAGAACAATGCTTGATATTGCAGTTGATTATGGAATTGAAAATTGTAAAAATAGTACTTATGTTCCTTTTGAAAATTTTTTTGAAGTAGTTGAAAAAGAATTAAAAAATAAATGAGAATTAGAGGCTGAAGAAAAAGAAATTGCATATGAAACTCTAAGAGTAAATAAAATTGGAGAACTATATCGTTTATTGACTGTGGATTCACGTTTTGTAAGAGATAAAAACGAAAATCAATGAACCACAAGAATGGGATTTAATTAATTTATGGCTTTAGTTAATGCTAAAGCAATGTTGCAAAATGCATATAAAAATCATTATGCAGTGCCACATATTAATACTAATAATTTAGAATGAACTAAAGCAATTTTATTGACGGCCCAAAAAAATAATTGTCCTTTAATTGTAGGTGTATCTGAAGGGGCAATCAAATATATGGGCGGATATAAAACCGTTGCTAATTTAGTTAAAAATTTAATTGAAGAATTAAATATTACAGTCGATATTGCTTTGCATTTAGATCATGGAAGCTATGAAGCTTGTTTAAAAGCAATTGACAACGGTTTTACTTCAGTAATGTTTGATGGATCTAAATTAAATTTCGAGGAAAATTTAAATTTAACTAAAAAATTAATTGAAACTTGCAAAATTAAAAATATTTCTTTGGAAGTTGAAGTGGGTTCAATTGGTGGCGAAGAAGATGGGACTATTGCAAATGGAGAACTAGCTGATTTGTCCGAAGCAAAAGAATTAACTAATTTGGGAATTGATGTTTTAGCAGCAGGAATTGGCAATATTCATGGTCCATATCCAGCTAATTGAAACGGTTTAAATTTTGATAAATTACAAGAGTTGCATCAAAATTTAAACATTGGAATAGTCTTACATGGTGGAAGCGGAATTCCTTATGAACAAGTAGCTAAGGCTATAGAACTTGGGGTAACTAAAATAAACATAAATACAGAATTACAGCAGGCTAACCATCAAGCTATTCGAGAATTTATTATTTCTAATAAAGATTTAGAAAATAAAAATTATGATCCAAGAAAACTATTAAAACCTGGATTTGATGCAATTTGTAAAGTTATAGAAGAAAAAATTAAAGAATGTCAAAGAAAAAAATAGGTTATTTTACTTATTTTTTTTATTCTATTTTTTTGAAACCAAAATGTCAATTTAATAATGTGAAAAGAAAATGGGTAATATTTACTAATTTAACACTGTTTCCTCTATGTTTAAGTTGTACCACGACAAACTATGCAACAAATAAAGAATATAAGATTAAAGATTATGAAATTATAGACGGAGATACAATCTATTGCAAAATGAATAATCAATATACGGGATTAAGAATTTTTGGAATTGATACTCCGGAAATTAAAAAGTCAAATGGAGAAAAACTAGCACTAAAAGAAAACTATTATGGACAAAAAGCAAAACAAGAGCTAATTAGATTATTAAAATGAAAAGAAATAAAAATAAAAATCTTAAAAATTGATAAATATCAAAGAAAAGTTGTCATTTTAAAAAATCACCAAAATATAGATGTTGCAATGCAATTGCTTAAAAAAGGACTTGCAAGAGTAAAATATGTTTCTTTATATAAATACTCAAAACCTTATTGAATTGTAGATGATAAATTAATTGAATATTACTATAAAATAGTTAATTTAGAAAATGAAGCAAGAAAATTAAATTTAGGAATTTGAAAAGAAAATCTTAAATATATTTTCCATAAAAATTAAATAAAATTCTTAACATTAATTTTTACTCTTTTATATTATAATACGTACGCAATTGAATAATTGCCTCTAACTAGTGGGAGATACAAAAAATATCGCTAGTACCACAATATTGAAAGGATACTCAATATGGCTAAATCAAAAGCTGATATTGTTCGTGTTCGTAAATTACAATTCCCAGCAGGACAAGCAAAACCTGGTCCAGCGCTTGCTGGTGTGGGAATTAATATGCCTGATTTTACTAGGGCATTTAATGACGCGACAAGAGATAGAGGGAACGAACCAGTTCCAGTAGAAATTACTGTTTATAAAGACAAATCATTCGAATTCAAATTATTTACTTCACCTGCAAGTTACAAATTAAAACAAGCTGCGAAAATTGAAAAAGGTAGCTCAAACGCAAAAACTACTAAAGTAGCTACAATTTCTTTAGATCAATTAAAAGAAATTGCAGAATACAAATTACCTGATTTAAATACTGACAACATTGAACAAGCAATGAAAATTATTGCAGGAACTGCTAAAAACATGGGTATTACAATCGAAGGTTACAACCTTGAAGGAGATAAATAATGGCTCACAAAGGTGGCAAAAAAATTAGAGCAGCTCGTGAATCTTTTGACAAAACAGTTGCTTATGATTTAAAAGAAGCTTTAGAATTAGTTCAAAGAACTTCATATTCTAAATTTGATGGTTCTGTTGAACTTGTAATGAAATTAAACCTTGATGTTAGAAAAGCAGATCAACAATTACGTGGTGCAGTATTATTACCTCACGGAACAGGTAAATCAATCAGAGTTTTAGTTGTAACAAATAATCCAGAAAAACAAAAACTTGCTAAAGAAGCAGGAGCAGATCAAGTAGTTGATGGATTAGAATTAGAAGGCAAAATTAAAGAAGATAATTTTGATTTTGATGTTATGGTTGCTGATCCAGCAATGATGCCTTTATTAGGTAAATATGGTAAAAAATTAGGACCAAAAGGTCTTATGCCAAACCCAAAAACTGGAACAGTTACTCCAACTCCTGAAAAAGCAGTTGAAGAACTTAAAAAAGGTAAAGCAAACTATAGAACAGACAAAGCAGGTATTGTACATACTTTAATTGGTAAAGTAAGCATGCCAGTTGAAAACTTAGTTGAAAATGCTCAAACTGTTATTTCTTTAATTAAAAGATTAAAACCAGCTGCAGTAAAAGGAACATACTTACAAAACATTGTAGTAACTGCAACAATGGCACCTGGTGTTAAAGTGAAAATCGAAAGATAAAAAAAATACGGATTTTCCGTATTTTTTTTATCTAAAATAATCGTTTAAAAATTTTATATATTCTTCTCGACTCGAATTAATTGCTTTAAAAATGTTCTCTTTCTCTAATAAATGAATGACAGAAAACATTAAAACAAAAATTCTAGTTCCTGGTTCAATTTGAAAATTGGCTTCCATTGAGCCCGTTTTATAAAACGTTCAATAAGTAATTAAGGCAAAACTATTTAATTTAGATTTTTTATTTTTTTGAAGTTTTTTAATTAAAAACACAATAATTTTTTCTATGTTGTAAGATTCGGTGAAAGTTTGATTCCTTAATAATTTATTTTTAATTTTAATATCGTAAATCTGTCTTTCAGTAATGTTGATTTTTTCAAATTGTTTAGTTCAGTCATAATGAAAATAATCACTTTTTGTAACTGATAAATTTTTATAACTTCTTCAATTTAAGAAACCTAAACCTGCACTAAAAAGAAAAATTAAAGTTAATGTAAATCAAAAACAAATTTGTCAAGCTTTAACTTGATCTTGTGCTTGAATTGCCTCTTCTTTATTTTGTGGAATTGGCGGCAATTCTAACCATGAAATTTTAGCCAATATTCATTTGTAATTCAAAATTCAAAGAGTTGTAATAATACTAATACCAAAAATTATTCAAAAAACAATTCAAAGTAGATACTTCAATTTTGCATTATTTAAAATTCTAGAAGGTAAATAATCAAAATTTTTAATTAATAAACTTGGTTTAGCAGTGCTAATAATATTTATGGTTAATAAACATAAACAGGGAATTAAAATAATTAGAATTCATAAAAAATAATTCATATATCTCCTCCAATTAATTTTATTTAAAATGTAAAAAGTCTTATAATAATTTTTATGGAAAAGGCAATGTATAAATCCTTATCAGATATACAAACAACATACAATCAACTATCTGAAAAATTAAATTCTGAAGAAGTAATAAACAACATAAAAGAATACACAAAATTAAATAAGGAAATAAATAAGATCAAAAATATAGCTGAAACTTTTGAAATGTACAAAAGTTTAGAAAATGATCTTGAAGAAGCAAAAATTTTACTTAATTCCAAAGATGAGGAAGAAGTTTTATTTGCTAAATCAATAATTGATGAAAATGAGTCTAAATTAGAAAAATTAGAAGAAGAGCTAAAAATTTTAATTTTACCTAAAGATGAAAACGATGATAAAGACGTTATTATTGAAATTCGTGGAGCTGCTGGAGGAGACGAAGCAAACATTTTTGCTGGCGACTTATTCAAGTTATATACTAAATATGGAGCAGAATCGAACTTTAGAATTAAAATTATTTCTTCATCACAAGCACCAACTGGTGGATTTTCTCAAATAGTTTTTTCAGTTAAAGGTGAAAATGTTTATTCAAAATTAAAATTTGAATCAGGAGTACATAGAGTTCAAAGAATCCCTGTAACAGAAAGTCAAGGAAGAATTCATACTTCAACTGCAACAGTCACTGTTATTCCTGAAATTGATGATACAGTAAATATTGATATTAAACCAAATGATTTAAAAATCGATACTTATCGTTCATCTGGTGCCGGAGGTCAATCTGTTAATACCACTGACTCAGCTGTTAGAATTACTCACTTACCAACTGGAATTGTGGTTTCATCTCAAGATGAAAGAAGCCAAATAGCGAATAGAGAAACTGCTATGAACGTTTTGCGTTCTAAACTTTATGATATTGAAATGGCAAAAAAACAACAAGAAGAAGCAGGATATAGAAAATTAGCTGGTCAAGGTGACAGAAGTGAAAAAATAAGAACTTATAATTATCCACAAGATAGAGTCACTGATCACAGAATTGGTTTTTCTACTTCTTTAAAACAAGTTATGGAAGGTAAATTACAACCAATAGTAGATGCCTTATTAACTGAAGAACAAAATCAAAAAATAAAAGAAGCTGGATTACTTTAATAAAATTTATGCAAAAAAAAGTTGAAATATTTTTACATGAAAAAAGAAAATATGGCTTAAAAGAAACAATTAATTCTCGAGAATTAACTTTATTAAAAAAAGGGGTACCAATTCAACATATTATGGGGTATGTTGAATTTTTTGATGTCAAAATTAAAGTTAATTCTAATGTTTTAATCCCTCGTTATGAAACCGAAGAAATGGTTGATTTGGTATCGAGAAAAATTAATTTACCTTATAGAGCTAAAATTCTAGATCTTTGTACTGGATCAGGTTTTATTGGGCTTGCTTTAAAAAAACACTATAAATCAGCTCAAATTTGATTATCTGATATAAGTTATAAAGCTTTAAAAATTGCAAAATTTAATAAAAAGTGAAACTTTAAAAAAAATAAAGATATAAAAATTAAACACTCTGATTTATTTAATAAATTTAAGCCAAATAAACAGTTTGATTTGATTATTTCAAATCCTCCATATCTGGATAAAAAAGATTTAACTATTGCAGACAATGTTAAAAAATTTGAACCACATTTAGCTTTATATGCAGAAAACCAAGGTTGAAAAATATATGAAAAAATATTAAAAAATTATAAAAAATATTTAAAGCCTCACGGATTTTTAGTGATGGAAATAAATCCATATCATTTTGATAAATGAAATAAATACAAAAATTGCGAGATCTTATTTGATATAAATAACAAGCCAAGATTTGTAATTTTTCAACAATAATTGATTTATTAAATATAATTATTACTATGGAATTACAAGAATTAATCATTAATAAAATTAAAAAATTAACTAAAAAAGATGTACATTTAAATTCAAAATTATCAGATTTGAAAATTGATTCTTTATCATTAGCGGAATTAGTGTTCGAAGCAGAGGAAGAATTAAATATAAGAATTGATGATGAAAAAATAGTAAATATTGAAACAATTCAAGATATAGTTAATTTAATTTCAGAATACAAAAAATAACAAAGGAATTTGTTATTTTTTTGTTATAATTAAAAAACTGTAGGAGTGTAGTTCAACGGTAGAACAACGGGCTTCAACCCCGTGTGTTATGGGTTCGAATCCTGTCACTCCTGCCATTTTTTTATTTTTTAAAAAAAGAAAGATTTTTAATCTTTCCTACTCGTTAATTAATTTAATTTTTTCTTCAATTATTTCTTTAGTTTGCTTATCGAGGTCAATAACAACAGCAGCATAAGCTTCAGGTCCTGTATGAATAGAAATCACAGGTGCAATTAATGTTATATAAGGCTTAAAATTAAAAAGACTTTCAAATTTAGCAACAATGCTTGTTTTTTCTTCTTCGGAAGCATTGGAATGCAAATAAGCAACAAAAGCATTTGGATTATTTAGCTGTTTAAAAAAATCATATTTATCTTCAATATTTTTTAAAACTGTTTTTTTAAAGTTTCTGCCAATACCCTCTTTTTTTAGTTGACCATCTTCTCATTTGATTAAAGGCACAATATTTAGCATTTTTGCAATGATAGCTGCCGCAGGAGTTAATCTGCCACCTTTAACTAAATATTTATTATATTTTGGAATTAAAGTTAAAGATTTTTTAAATCCGTTCTTTTCTATAAATTGAAGATATTCTTCAAATTTTGAAGGATCTTTTTTCATTTGATTTTCAAATCAAAATAAATCAAAAGCAATTAATTGAACCACTTCAACTGATTGAATAACTCTTAATTTTGGAAATTCCAAGGCTAAATTTTCTAAAGATTGATATGTACCTGATAAAAACTTAGAAATAGGATAAACAAATAATTTGTCATATTCTTTAGATAATTTTTCGAATAATTCAATAGTTTTACCAATATTAATTGCTGAAGTTTTAACATCAGCTTCTTTAGTGTATTTTTCAAATAAATTCTTTGTGGTTATATCAACACCATCTTCATATTCTACATTGTCAATCTCAATATGAAGCGGTAAATAATATCAACCTAATTTTTCTGCTTGTTTTTGGGTTAAACCACATGCAGAATCTACAATAATTGCATATTTCATAACATTATTATATATTATAAATGTGTATAATTAACATTATGATTTACTTTGATTTAAGAGAAAAATTTAATGATACTTACATAATATATGTAGATAGTTCAGTTAAACCAATTAACAAGCTAGCACAAAACAATTTTGTAATTTGATTTGATAATGAGAAACAAATCAAATGCTTTAATTATTTCGGAAAATTGAATTTTAATAACAATTATGGTTTAGTTGATACATTGATAGAAGCAAAATTAAAAGAAGAATTATTAGCAATTGATCCAGAATTTAAATTTAACAAGGTTTTAAATTTTGCCTTGGGGAAAATAGAAAAAAGATCACAACATCCAAAAAGTGAAAAATTAGCAATATTACAAGTTGATTTTGGAGATTTTAAAAAACAAATTATTACAAATACCTCTTATACTACTGAAGGTAAATATTTCCCTTTTATTTTAAATGGTTCAATAAATTCTCAAGGATTAGAAATCACTGAAGGCGAAATAATGAATGAAAAAAGTCAAGGGATGTTGGCAAGTTTAAAATCCTTTGGGTTCAGAATAGCAACAGATGAAGAAAATCAAAATTTTTTTGATTACTTAAACAAAAATTATCAAAAATATTTTGGTTTAGAAATTTTAGACAAAGTTCAAACTACTTATAAATAGGTGTATTATGACAATAATAGAAGAATTAAAAGAACGTGGAATATTAAAACAAATTAGCAATGAAGAAAAATTATTAAATTTGAATCCAAATCAGACCGGAATTTATGTTGGGTTTGATCCGACTGCAAAAAGTTTGCATCTTGGGAATTATATTTTGATGATTAATTTAAAAAGATTTCAAAAGTATGGTTATAAAACTTATGCTCTTGTGGGTGGAGCCACTGGAATGATAGGAGATCCATCATTTAGAGATTCTGAAAGAGTATTATTAGATTTAAATACAGTTATAGATAATAAAAATCGGATTAAAAATCAATTAAGCAAAATGAATTTTGAAGTAGTTGATAATTATGATTTTTATGTGAATATGAATGTTCTAGATTTTTTAAGGGACGCAGGAAAATTAATTAATGTAGCTTCAATGTTAAGCAAAGATTCAGTAACTAAAAGAATTGAAAGAGGTTTATCATTTACTGAATTTACTTATCAAGTCATTCAAGGTTATGATTTTTTAACTCTTTACAAAAATAATAATGTTTGCGTTCAAATGGGCGGAAGCGATCAATGAGGGAATATTGTAGCCGGTTTAGATATGATTGATAAAGTTTATGCTAATAAACATAATGCAGTAGGATTAACTTTAGATTTATTAACAGATGAAAATGGCAATAAAATAGGTAAATCAACAGGTGGAGGTTCATTGTGATTGGACAAAGAACTTTCATCTCCATATAATATGTATCAATATTTATTAAATCAACCAGATTCAATTGTTAAAAAATTATTAATGTGACTAACATTTTTAGATGTTTCAAAAATTAATTCAATTATTGAAGAACATCTACAAAACCCAAAAGAACATTTGGCTCAAAAAACATTAGCTAGTGAAGTAATTAAAGATATTTTTGGTATTGAAGAGGTCAAAAAAGCAGAATGAATTACATCAATTCTTTTTAATAAAAATTTTGATTTTAATAAATTAAATATTAGTGAAATAGAAGAAATTAGTAATTATTTGCCTATATGTGAAATTTCTGAAAATGAGAATATTATTAATAAATTAATCGAAAATAAATTTATTTTGTCAAAAAGAGAAGCAAGAGAATTTATTCAAACCAATGCTTTAAAAATTGATAATGAATTAGTTGGCGAAGAAACACTTTATTGTCCACAACAATTTGAAGGAAAATACGCAATTTTTAAAAAAGGCAAGAAACAAACCATAATTTTGAAAACTAAATAACTCGTTAAAACGAGTTTATGCTGAATTCGCTTAGTGGTAAAGCAACTGACTCGTAATCAGTCGCCACGAGTTCGATTCTCGTATTCAGCACCATATGAAAACTTGATTAAAAAATCAAGTTTTCTTTTTTTCCTGCGTTTCCCACTTGCTAGTATAAAAAGGAAAATATCCGTTTTAGCGGATATTGCTTTTTTAATTTTTAATCATTTCTAAAATTTTTTGGATTAGTTCATAATCATTTCAACTATCATTTAAGCTTTTGTCTTTAATGTCAAAAACTTTAACTGTTTTTTTATTAAATTTTTCTTCAACTTGCACAACATCATTAATCATTTGAATTAATCTATTTTCCGTGAATTTATCTTTTCCAGATAATCCTGTTAAATCATTAATTTTGAAAACTAAAAATTTCATTAAAACTAAACTTAAGAAACAAAGACAAATATAACCTGT
>NZ_JHZE01000011.1 GCF_000621085.1 Mycoplasmopsis gallinarum DSM 19816 | reverse complement strand
ATTTATCTCTTAGACCAATGTATTTATCAACTTGAAAACATATTATTGGTTATATTTGCATTTGCTTCTTAAGTTTGGTTTTACTTAAATTCTTAGTTTTTAAAATAAATGATTTAACTGGTTTATCTGGCAAAGATAAATTTACTGAATATAGACTTATTGAAATGATGAAAAATGTCATATCAATTGAGGAAAAGTTTAATGGAAAAACAATAAAAACATTTAATTTGAAAGATACAAGTGTAGAAGAAAGTTGAAATGACTATCAACTTGTTCAAACAATCCTAGAAAAGATCCAAAAATAAAAAATAATATCCGCCAAAACGGATATTTTCCTTTTTATGCTACTAAGTGGGAAACGTAGGAAAAATATAAAATCTCCATCATAAAGAAGAGTTTATAATTGAATTAATTTCGGTTTGTGAATCATCATGAAAAATGATAAATTACGTAAAAATTATGTAAAAGAAGGCAAAAGAAAACTTCTTTTGTAACTCAAATGTTTGGTAAAAAATGAATAGACTCCTATTGAGCATTACTCAAAAAAGTGCTTAAACATAGAGATTTTGGCTGATGAGAACTTGATTTGGTTGCTGGTAAATTAGGTTCTAAACATTAGCATTTGCTAACATTTGTAGAAAGAAAAACAAGGTATGGAATAATTCACAAAATTCATTCAAAAGATCTATGAAATGTAAATCGACAATTTTGCAATTTAATCAAAAAATATAAATTGAATGTTAAAGGAATAATTGCTGATAATGGATTTGAATTCAAAAGAATTTTTTGTTTAGCTTACAGATTAAGAATCTATATTTACTAGAATTCTGTAAATGTGTCTTTTCAAAAGAAACAAATCAAAACTTCAATGAATTAATTAGAAGAAAGTTCAAAAAAAGAACCAATTTTGACGAAAAAGAAATTTCAAAATTACAAAAGGATATTAATGATATGTCAAGAAGGATTTTTGATTTTCAAAATGCGTTTGAATTATTTTGATTATGAAATTATTCATTTTAAAAACGAAAAACAATTCCAGAAAATAAAATACTTTATAAACTCTGAAAAAGACAATGCGTTTCAAATACTAAAAGAAATAAATTATTTAATAGGTAAAGAAGTCATAAAATGTTTTTCAAACATTGCTTGAGTTTTTTATAAAAAAACTTGAGTAACCTGTTCTATGTAGATTACATTCAAGCAGCCGTAATATGAACCACAGTTCTAAAAGATAGAAATATAAAAATTTATCGAATATTTTCGTGTATGGTCAAAGTTTTTCTTAAAATGTGCTATAATGTGAAATAAAATGACAGATAAATAAGGAGCAAAATAATGAAATACAATTATTCAGATGCAATTATCAAACTAAGAGTTAAATTGAATGTGTCACAAACTGAGCTGTCAAAAATACTTGGCGTTTCTTTTTCTTCAATCAACAGATGGGAAAAGGGAAAGTTTTCGCCCACTGTTCTAGCTAAAGAAAAATTGAAGGTTCTTTTTAAAGAAAATAATATTGAATTGGGGGAAATATAATATGTATAGACATTTTAACGAGGATACAAGAGTTAAATTTCCTGCAACAATTCAATTTTTGAGGTTGGGATACGAATATCAATCTTTAAAGGACGCTATTATTGATTTTAATACTAAAATATTTATAAATAGGTTTAAACCTGCACTTGAAAAAATAAACGGACGTACTATCGAAAATGATGAGTTATTTCAGTTAATTGCTGATATTACTAGAATGATAAAGAATAACGATTTGGGAAAAGAATTTTATTATCGTTTATTTTCTAGCGAATATCATGTAAAATTAATTGATTTTGACAATATCGAAAACAATGACTTTGCTGTTGTTGATGAACTTCCATTTAGTGTTAAAGAGTCGTCTGAAGAGGGTTCATTCCGTCCTGATATCAACATTTTAATTAACGGTATACCTTTGGCATTTTTAGAGGTAAAAAAACCAAATAACCAAGGTGGCATCCAAGTTGAATTTGATAGAATGATAAACAAGAGATTAAGCAACGATGAATATAAAAGGTTTTTCAACTTAATCCAAATAGTCTCCTTTTCTAACAATATGGAATATGAGGATGCTGATGATGAGGTTGCCGATGAAGTCAAAGCAGGATCATTTTATACAACGCCCAATGGGTTTAGCACTTCTTTCTCGTTCTTCAGAGAAGATATTATTGGTTATCATGCAAAATATAAATTTAAAGAAATTAGCGATGAAACTATACGTTATGTAATAAAAGACGGTGGCTATGATCCAACTGAAGCCGAAACTGCAGAGTTTCAAACCGCTTTGTCAGATCTTACTCCATGCAATAGATTTATTACTTCTTTCTATGACAAAGAGCGTTTCTTGTATTATTTGCATTATGGTATTATGTACCTTACAGAGATTAAGAAGATACATAACGAAACGCTTAATATAGATGAAGAAATACCAGTAAAACAAAAACATATAATGCGCTACCCTCAATTTTTTGCTACAAGAGCTATTATTAAAAGACTTGGAGAAAAAGACAAAAATGGTATTATTTGACACACGCAGGGTTCTGGTAAAACAGCATTGAGTGCATTCTCTAATTCTGTAATTAGAGACTATTTTAGTAAGAGAAAAGTTAATACGAGATTTTTCTTCATAGTGGACAGGCTTGACTTAATGATGCAAGCTACAACCGAATTCATCAACCGTGGATTTAGGGTTGTCACTGTGTCATCAAGATTGGAATTCGCAAAAGAATTGAAAAAACCACTTGATGATAAATATGATGGAATTGGTACCATCTGTGTTGTAAACATTCATAAATTAATGGAAGAGTCAAAACTCCCTATTATCTTTAATGAATATAACGTAAAAACACAAAGAATATTCTTCATTGATGAGGCTCATAGAAGTTACAATATTCACGGCGAATTTTATAAAAATTTAATGACCTGTGATAGAAATGGCATATATATTGCTATGACAGGAACTCCTCTCCTTACTAAAAAGGAACGTTCCAATCTGAAATTCGGCGACTACATTCACAAGTATTTTTTTGATAAATCTATTGCTGATGGCTATACTTTAAGAATAAAAAAAGAACAAATTGATACCGCCGCTAGAACGGAAATCAAAGAAAATCTTGAAATTGAGAATAAAGACCTTAATAGTGCTGACGTTTACGAGTCCAATGATTACGTTGAGGGAGTAAGCCGTTATATAGAAAAAGATTTTAGAAATTTTAGGCTTATAAATGCGGATTTCTCCATCGGCGGTATGATTGTATGTCGCTCTAATGCTCAAGCTAAAAAAATACACAAATGGTTTAAATTCCATAGCAATATTACAACGGGTATTGTTTTGTCTGACAGTGAAAATACAACTGTACAAAACGAAATTAATAAACAAAATCAAATTAACTTTAGGGAAAATGGCTATCCCGACATTTTGATCGTTCATTTTATGCTCACTACGGGCTACGATGTGAAACGTCTTAAAAAGATGTATTTATTAAGAGGACCTAAAGCGCAAAATTTGTTGCAGACCATTTCTAGAGTTAATAGGCCTTATAAAAGTCCTGCGGGTAAAGTATATCAATATGGTTATATTGTAGATTTTGTTGATATCGAAGAAGAATACAACAACACCCTTGATGCCTATATTAAAGAACTAGAAGAAGACATGGGCAGTGAAGATGGCGATGGATACTCTTTATCTGGACTTATTGTAGATAAAGAAAATATCAAGAAAAAGTTTGATAAATTAGTCTTGGAATTAAGAAGATTTATAAAGCAAGATAATATCGAATTTTTTGTTGATGATATGCAATATTACAACAAAGAGGCACTTTATAAAATTAAAAAACTTTTAACCGGCGTTAAAGAATGTTCTATAGAATTTAAGTTATCAAGAGCCGACGAATATTCTGCTTTAATTGATGATGATAGAGTTGATAAATACAGAAAAGCCGTTAACGACAGAATTTCCTTTATAAATCTTCATTCCACCCCGATAAATACCCTCGATATTATGAACAACGAAGAGATTATCAAGGTTATTTATGAATTTATCAAAACCAAAGTGTCTGTAATGGATTTAAACAAATTTATTCCTTCAGGCGAGAATTTTGAAAAATTCAAGAAGGTGGTTGAAGACGTGCAGATTGAAATTAAGAAAAATAAGAACAAAAAAGATATTAAAATTCAAAAGTTGGACGAGCTATTGCAAAGAATTTTTGAAAAACTCTCTGTTGCTGAGTTCTATAGCATAGACGAATTGACCGATGAATTGCGAAAAGCTTGTGAAGAAACTAAACGAATCAATCAAGAAAACGAAAGGTTGGCCTCATTTTATGGCGGCAGCTACGCCTTTGTAAAAACTTTAAACGATGCCGTTCTTGAAACCAAAATTAATAGAAGTGATATTGAAAGGTTACTCGAAGTCGTGTATGAAAATATAAAGGATACTGTTTATGACGATGTACTTCTTATGCAGGGCAAAAAAGGCTTTATCGACTCCACTAAAGCATTGGTTACAAAGAATATCATCAAGAGTGGCCTTTATAAAATAGTAAAAAATGATTATGATGAAATTTTAAGAATGCTTTATGTCAATTTATTAAACTATAAAGAAACTATCTAAGGAGCAATATTATGGTTAATTACGTAGAATTAGAAAAAAATATAAAATCCATAATTGATGATTTAAAAGGCTTATGTTCAACAAATGGGCTTTCAAATACTGCGGGGGAAGAAATTGTTGTTACTTCGGTTTTTCTTTATAAATTTTTGAATGATAAATTCATTGCCAATTTAAGAGCTTTTACCAAAGATATCGATGTTCCGTATGATGAAATAATTACAAATAATGATTATATGGACGGTTTTTACGATTCCTACCCCCAAGACGTTGCATTTGCTTACGAAGACACTATTGATTACTTGATCGGCAGCCTTAACAATAACGATTTTTATAAAAAATTTGACGAAACACTTGTAAGAATTTCTAACTATGAAAAAAATGATGCTTTTAGTGTGGATACGGCAGAAGGTACTAAAAAACCTTTGTTTACCCCTCTTTCAAACTACGTTGAGCCCTCAAAACGTAATGCATTCGCGAAAAGCATATTCTCTTACATAACAAGAGATAGATTTGACTTTGGTGATGCGTTTGAGGATAACTACGATTTCTTCTCAACAATCTTTGAGTATCTTATTTCTGACTATAATACGGCAAGCGGTAAATATGCAGAGTATTTCACTCCTCAAGCATTATCAAAAGCTATCTCTCAAATTTTAGTTAGAATGTCTCCTGTCGAAGATAGAATATATGAAATATATGATCCAAGTGCAGGGTCTGGTTCTCTTGTACTACATCTTGCAAACGAGCTCGGTGATGGTAAATTTGGTAATAAAGCACGTGTGTATACGCAAGATATCTCTCAAAAGTCATCAAGATTTTTAAGAATTAATATGCTTTTAAACGGTCTTAAAGAGTCCCTTGAAAATATTATTGAAGGCGATACTTTAACCACCCCCGCGCATTTTAAACGTAGAGGCGATAATACCTCAGGCTTAAAACATTTTGACTACATTATCTCTAATCCTCCGTTCAAAACTGATTTTTCATCTACAAGAGACACTATAAAAACAATGTGATCATCCACCGATAGATTTTTTGCAGGTGTTCCTACTATTCCTAATAAGAAAAAGAACTCTATGGCAATTTATTTACTTTTTATTCAACACATTCTTTATTCATTGAAGGAAGGCGGAAAGGCAGCAATTGTTGTTCCTACAGGATTCATCACTGGGCAAAGTGGCATTGAAAAAACTATTAGACAAACTATCGTTGACAATCATTGGTTAAAGGGTGTTATTTCTATGCCCTCAAACATTTTTGCCAATACGGGCACTAATGTTTCCGTGGTTTTCATCGATAAAACAAACCTTGATGGTGAGGTTTTGCTGATGGATGCATCAAAAATGGGTCATAAGGAAAAAATTAAGGATGTTCAAAAGACTGTATTAACGCCAGAAGAACTTCAAAAAATAGTCGATGATTTTGTAGATCACGTTGTGGAGGATGATTTTACTGTTTCGGTTAAGTACGAGGCAATAAAAGAAAAGAATTATTCTCTCTCAGCAGGTCAGTATTTTGATGTAAAAATTGAATATGTAGATATTTCTCAAGAAGAGTACGATAAAATGATTGATGATTTCAACGCTGATTTTGCCACTTATGTTGCAGAAACTACTGAATTCCAACAAGAAATAGGTAAAATATTAAAGGAGTTGAAGATAAAATGAACAAAAAACTAATGTACGAAGAAATTTCTCCATATGTTTTTGTTACAAAATTAGCTGGGTTTGAACACAGCAAATATATACAGCCTTATGCAACAAAAGAACCTGTAACAATAACGGACATTCCAATGGTACAAGGAAAAAATGTTAGAAATGGATGTTTTATTGAAAAATATGATTGGTATATAAAGGAAGAAATTTCAAACGTACTTCCAAGAAGTGTTCTTTATAAAAAATGCATACTGATTCCTTATGTGGGCAGTAATTTGGGCGAAGTAGGAATATTTCCCAATAACTATAGATGTCATTTAGCAAGCAATATTGCAAAAGTGGAATTAAATTCTAGCGATTATTTACTAGAATATATGATGTACTATATGCAATCGCCTATAGGACAATCATATTTATTCCAAGCAAAGCAGGGGTCTTCTCAGCCCAATATTACAATGGAAAGTATCAGAAAGACCCAAATTATAAAAAGACCTATTGCGGAACAAAGACAAATCGTTCACATTCTCAGTTCTATTGATGCTCAAATACAAAGAAATAATGCGATGGTTCATAAGTTACAATCTTTTAAACCAGCATTGAATTTCTCTAAAAATAGAGGAATTAAATATGCTAGTTAAGCTTGGAACTATACTTAAAGTTCAACACGGGTTTGCATTTAAAAGCGAGTATTATGTAGAAAACAGCTCGTATAGATTAGTGACTCTAGGTAATTTTAGTGAAAATAACACCTTTAAAACTAACGATGCTAAAGCTACTTATTATTGCACAGATTTTCCAAGTGAATTCATTCTGCAAGAAAATGATCTGATTATGCCCCTAACCGAACAAGTAGTTGGGTTGTTTGGCAATACCGCACTTGTTCCTTATTCAAAAGAATTTAAGTTTGTATTAAATCAGCGCGTTGGTAAGATTATATGTGATGAGCAAAAAGTTGATAAAATATATTTGCATTATTTATTAGCAACGAAAAGTGTTAAAAAACAATTAGAAGATAGAGCTAGTGGGACAAGACAAAGAAATATATCACCAGAAAATATTTACGATGTGATCGTTGATTTGCCTCCTATAGAAATGCAACGTAAAATTGGAGGAGTATTAAAAAGCATTGAAGACCAAATCGAGCGTAATAATGCTATGATTAAAAAATTACAAGTTTTGGGCAAAGCGATATATAGCAAAAACATTGATACCGTAAGATATTCTAATTTATCTATTATTTCAACTATAACAACAGGTAAAGAAAATGCTAATCATGCAACCACTAATGGTAAATACAAATTCTTCACTTGTTCCGATAGTGTTTCTCTTTGCGATGATTTTAAATTCGAGGGTAAAAGCATATTAGTGGCAGGAAACGGTAATTTTAATGTAAAATACTATGATGGTAAATTTAATGCGTATCAAAGAACGTACATTATCAAAAACAACGAAATTATTGGTGATTTATATTATACATTGCTTTTCAACACTGAGTTATTTAAGAAAAAAGCAAATGGGTCTATAATAAAATTTCTAACTATAGATATGCTAAATAAAATTTCGGTACCTTTATTCGATAATAAAACAAATTATTTATTAAATAAGTTTTTATCTGAAATAAATATTATTAGTGAAAATACAGACTATCTACTTGCATTAAAAAGCAAATTATTACCGTTGCTTATTAATCAACAATTGACATAAAAAAAGTCCCACCTTAACTATATGGGACTTTTCTTTTATTGTAGTTGGCCATTTATAAGCAATGGTAGGAGTATTTCTTTCAAACGGGTTAATTGATATGACATTAAATTAATTTTGGATATATGTTGATAAATATTTTTCGTTTTATTATGGAAATCAATTAATGTATCTTTTGATGGCAAGTGAATCTTAAATAATTTTAGATCTTCATTATTTAAACCCTCCATTGTAGCGCCGTGCGACAAAATATTCTTTTCATTTTCAAAATAAGGTAAATTAATATAATTTATCATATATTCAAACGCTATTTCGTCACATTTTATACCACAAAACCCTGTTGAAAAAATGTAGTTATCTATTAGGTATTCGTCTAAATTGGAAATATAAATATGTTTAACGCTATTTTTCATTTTTGCAAATCATATGCTATTTTTGATGGGTTGCATATTAGCTCTGTTTTTGCGAGTGACATATTCAATCAAAGGCGCGTCGAAATTGAGTTTTTCGCCCTCAACTTCCGCTGTAGCAATATAATGTTTAGAACCATCAAATCGTATAATTCCTGGTTTTAATATTTGAATATACGGAAAATCAAGCAATGAAACAGTAGCATTTTCAGAAATGAAAATTTTGTTAAAAATAACTTGTCCCAAAACTTGTAACTTATGACACTAGATGTTTTTTAATGTTTTTTTAGCTCTAACAATAGTCGATTTGCTTATTCCTGTGATAGCAACAACCTCGCGGTAAGAGTGGAAGGACAGAAGTTGAACGGCATTTGACACATCCTCGTCGGTATATTTTCGGGGCCTGCCTTCTTTATAATCACTTCGAAGTCTAGCAAACTCTTTACCCGTTTGTGTTCTTTCAACAATCATATTTCTTTCTAACTCAGCAATTGCTAACATAGTAGTTAAGAAGAATCTACCCATTGGCGTATCTTCTAGGAGTCCTATATTTAAAATATGTATAGCAACCTTCTTTTTAAATAGGCGTTCAACAACACGTATTCCTTCAACCGTATTTCTAGCAAACCTATCTAGCTTGGAAACAACCAAAATATCATCTGCCTGTAGGTTTTCTAAAAGTTCGTTAAAAACAGGTCTATCTAATTTAGTACCTGTGAATTGTTCTTCGATTATAGTGGCGTTAGGGTATTTGCCTAGAATTTCGTTTTTTTGCACCTCCAATCCGTATCCATCAACTTGTTTTCTAGTGCTTACCCTTGTGTATCCGTAAATCATAATTTTCACTTCAAATTAAACAATTTTGCACTAATATTTTAAACTATTAGTGATTTTAACTTCTAAATTTAAGCAATGAAAAAATCACACTCTTGAGCTTATAAACTCTTGAATGTGGTTTCTTTGTTTTGAGCTACTTTTAGATCTTTTTTAGAAAATCCCTAATTAAAAAATCCAAAAATTCTTCTTCTTTTCTTTTGGCGTGCGCGGTTTCTTTTTTTAGGGCGACCTGTTGGAAATTATAATCAACCTCACAAGTTTAAACTTGTGATTTTTATTATGCATTGTTGAATTAAAAATTTTAGGCTTATTTAACTATAAATAAGGACTTTTTAAACTAATTTTTAGTTTAAATAGGCTAAATATTTCTTTATATTATTTAGATTAATTGATAAATCAAAATCATCTTTTAAATTTAAAGATCAAAGAAGAGCATAAAAATTAACTAAACATTTGATTCTGAAATATTCATTTAAATCAAAATTTGAGTCAAAAAATTTCAATAATTTTAATTCATTTTTTTTATTTAAATTAAGACTAGAAGTTAAGTAAGCTAAATCAAAATACTTATGATTAAAAGATAAATATTCCCAATCAATTATTTTTAAATTTTTATCTAAAGAGACAATATTATTAATATTTAAATCATTATGACTTAAAACACTTGAAGGCAATTTTTCTAAATTGAAAAACAATTGTTTAATTTCTTTTTCTGTAAAATGCAGATTAATATAATTAGAAGTTTCTTTTTCTTTATATCACTTTAAACATTTTTGATAAGTTTGATTTTTAGATATTTCAATCAAAGGATTTAAATTTTGTAATTCTTTAATATAAGAAACAATAATTTTTAGATTTTTAAAATTACTTTTTCATTGGTCAAAAATATAAAATTTTTGAATTATTTTCTCTTTATCATCATATAAAACAGGAATACAAAAATATAAATTATTTAAAAAATAAAGCGAATTTTGATGATTGAAACCATCATAATTTTTAATTTTTAAGAATAAATTATTGAATTGAAAATTATTATTTGTTAACCCCAATTTAACTGGTTTTAATGCAGTTTTATCAATTTTAATTTTTGCATAGTGACTTTGATAAGCTTTAAAATCAAATTTACGTTTTAAATATATAAAGTCATCAATAATTTCATCATTTAAATCAAAAATTTTTTTTACTAATTTGCGACTAATATTTAAATTTTCAATCAAGCAAACAATATCAAATCCAATATGATTTAATCTACATCATTCAAAATCAATTAACTTGAATTCACTTTTGTGATTCATTAAAATATTTTTACTATTTAAATCCCCATGAGTTGTTTTAAAATAAATCGGGTTTTTATATTTATTAGCAATTCTGTTAAATTCTTCAGATATAAAACCATACGTATTTCAATCAAAAACAGGTAAATTTAAAATATTCAAATTATGAAAGCTCTTAATTTCCTTAAGAAGTTTTAATTGTTGCTTATGATTTAATTTTTTATTACCAACTATTTCGCCATCAAATCATTTTTTTAATAAAACGCCATTTTTATAATAAATGTAGTCATCAAAGTGGCCAATCACTTTTTCTTCAACATTATGCAAAACGAAATCATTAATTGGTATTCGCAATTGATATTTATTTTTTTTATATTCAACCAAATATGTATTATTATGAAAACCACTATAATATAGACTTATTTGACAATTTGATCACTTTAATTCAGCTAAAACCATTTGAATTATTTTTCAATCATGATTATTAATTTTGAAATTATTCATATAAAAATTATAACAATAAGAATTTTCAACCACTAAGTAACTATTTAATTTATAATTAATAAGATTAACATTTAAGATTTTTTATAAGGAGATTACTATGAAAAAACTTAAATTTTATACACCTTTAATTTTATCATTAAGCCCGATTATTGCAGTTTCTGCTGCTTGTGATAATAATAGCAATAATAAAGAAACTTCTGTATTAACAGATGTTAATTTAAAAAATTTAACTAACGAATACAAAGAAGCTTTAATTAATTTAAAAACTAATTTCACCTATAAAGTTGCAGGTACCAAAACTACTTTTACAGCTAATAATAACAGTGAAAATGCAACGGTTTTAAATAAATTAACTCAAGAATTATTGCCTTTAGTGTTGAGTCAAAGAGACATTTATAATGAAGAAGAGCTATCTAGTGATAATAAATTGAATGTTAATCTATTTGATTTATATAAAAAATTAAATAATAGCACTAAATACTCAGAAATTTTAAGTCATTCTAATTTTATTTTTATTCAAAATTCTAAAATTGATGCTGTAATTCAGGCTTTTAATTCTTTGGCACAAGACTTGGTTTCACAAATTTCTGCCGATTCAGTAAATTTTAATAATTTTAGCGACTATGATAATTTAAACAATAATTCACGTTCTTATTTAATTGCTAATTACAATAATTGAACTTTAAATAATAAAATTCCAAGTCAAGACGAAGTTCAAAGAGTAATTAGTTACGATTATAAAACTTTATCAACTTTACTTTCAAACACTAATCCTCAATTATGAGATGAAAGCCATAGTCATGAAATCGTAATTTATGATAACGATAATAAAAATTCACATAATCATTCACATGCTTTAGCTAATATGATTCATGAATTTGCGCATTTATTTGAATTTAATGAAAAAGAAAATATTAAAAATCAATTTTTAGCAGATGCTCAAGAACTTGTGAACTGTCTCGATACACAAATTAATGATGAAAGCATTGAAAATAAAACTATTTACAATGAATTTAAAAATGATTTTTTAATTTTAAAAGAAAAAATAGAGAAACTTTTTTCACAAGAAGTAGAAGATGTAGAAGAATTTAGTATCACTTTCAATGAGCAAGTAAAAAACACTATTAAAATACTTGAAGAAATTTCTAAAATTTTTAAATTAGATACTAAATCAATTTTTGTAGAGATTGCATTAGCAAACGGCAATAAAATTTCAGAACAATAAACTTGTTTTCACAAGTTTTTTTGTTTATTTTTAACATATTTATTTTTTTCTTATATATTAATTAAAATAAAATTAAGGACATTAATCTAATGAGTAAAAAAATTAAAACTTTATTAACTTTATCATCAATAATTTTTCCTCTTACTACAATAATTTCTGTTTCTACTATTCCAAGTCAAAGTGTTCCAGAAAATGATTTAAATCAAGCCAGTTCGGTCGATGTTACTGACACAAGATTGAATTTTAATGATTGAATGAAATATGTAGATGGCAATAAAAGATTGACAGACTTATCAATACCAGGCACTCATGATGCTGCTATGTTTAGCGGCTCTGGTTTTTGGTGAAATGTTGGTGGACAAGCATGAGCTAAAACACAAAGTAGAAATATTGCAACACAATTAAAATCAGGAATTAGATTTTTTGATATTAGAATTAGCAATGACATGTGGATTTATCATGGAAAGGCTGCTTCATCTTTATCTTTTGATGCATTTTTAAATGAAATTAAAAATTTTCTAAAACGGTATCCAAGTGAAACCGTTATTATGCGTTATAAAGATGAAAACACGAATATTCAAGGAATGAGTGCTCAAGATCGAGCAAAATGAAGAGCGAAAATCTATGCATCTTTTTTAAAAGATGGAATTAGAGATATTGTTTATCAAAATGAAACTAATGAATGATTTACTAATCCAACTTTAAATGAGTTAAGAGGAAAACTATATGTAATGGATAACATGCATCATCTTATCTTGGAACATAATAAAGATTTTGGAACTATTTGAAATCCAGGAGTACATATTATTCAAGATCAATACGAAACAGATGAAAATGTTAAATTAAATTTAGTTAAAGAATATTTGAATCTTTCAAATAATGATGACGAAGACAAAGATAGATTAATTGTTAATTTTACTTCTAGATCAAAAGGTGGCTCACAGCCTCATGCAACTGCTCGTCCTATAAATAAAAATATTCTTGAATACTTAAACAATAATCAACAAATTTTAAGAACAGGAATCATAGTTTTCGATTTTCCCGGTGATTCTCTTTTAAAAAGAATTATTAAAACAAACTATGTCTATACACAACGTGAATTAAATCGTGAAGATATTCATCCTCATGTTTCTTTAAGTTTTAGAACTCCTACTGAAGGTAATAATTTTATCGAATATTCTGGAGATGCAACTGATTTTAATTTTAAATTAAACATTAAAGATGAAAATGGACAAGTTAATCAAATTCTAACTGGTACAATTGATTCAAATGCAAAAAAAATAATTTTTGATTATGAATTTTCAAAAAATGAAAATGTAGAATTAAATTATTTTAAAAGAACTGAACCAAATCAATACTATACTATTCCTCAACTTTATAATACTGGAAGCGAGGAATTTAGGGTAAATCCTGATTCAACTATAGATAGATTATTTGATTTATTAGTCGCAAAAATAAATGAAGAAATAAATTATTTGAATAATTTTACTAATTTAAGTGTTTATCAAAATACTTTAGATTATTTCATAAATTTAAAAGCAGAAATTACAAAATTAAAAACAGAAAGAAAAGCACCAATTAGCATAACTAAGGAAAAGTTGACTAATTGAGGAGAGGAATTTAATTCGAATAAAACGAAAATTAATTTAGCTCTTGAAAAGCTCAAAAATCTTTCTGATATCATTAATAAACTAAATCCAATCATTACTACTGAAAATCAAAATTTATTAAATCAAATCTTGGAAGCCAAATTAAATGAATATTTAAATCAAAAAAATAGCAATGATTTAGATACTTTTAATAATAATTTCGACACAAGATTAATCACTAAATTAAACACGGTTTTTGAATTACAGAGTGATATAAATACTTATAATAATCAATTTTTGGAGACTAATTGAATCTTATTTGATAACAAAAAATGAGCTTTCGATTTTTACTTAAATCAAATTGAAACTTATAAAAATAATTTTAATAGTTCACTTAACATTAAATTAACTAACTATTTAAATTCACAAATTACAATTAATACTGATAATTTAGAGGAAATTAATAATCAAATTTTGGATTTTTATAACGGCAAAAAAATCAAAGTTAACTCTTTTAATTCATCAATTGCGAATGCAACTTATTTAAATGATGCACAAAAAAATAGTTTTGAAAATGATTTCACAGCCGACTTCAAATTAGAAGATATTGATTTTAGCAAATGAAATCAATTAATAAATAAAGTAAACGAATTAAATAATTTAACCAAAAAAGCAAACGAAATTATTGCTAATGACAGTTCTTATAAACAAGAAGATCAATATCGTTGAAGTACTGAAGAATTAAAAGAACAATATTTAAATAATTTACAAAAAATTCAAAATTATTTTGTTTCTTCAAAAGTTGAATATTTATCTTCTAATTTAAAAGAATGAATTGACTTAGATGGCACAATTAAAAAGAAAATTCAAAAATATTTTGAAAAAATTGTGACAGAAAAAAATAATAAAATTCAAGCAATTTCTCAAATGGAATATCTTTTAGATTTTCAAAAAAATAATTATAAAAATGAAGTTAATAATACTTTTATTTTAGAAAGAATTTCATCAATTTTTGATATTGCGGTGCAAAAGAATTTACAAAATTCTGAAGATTTTAAAACTATTCAGAAAAAAGAATATTTAAATAGTGTTCAAAAAACTACGTTGTTAAATGATTTAAAAACAAGTGAAAATGATAAAAATTATCAAGATAAATTAAGAAATATTTTGACTTTTGATTTAGAAATAAAAGACAAGAAAACTAATTTGAATTTTTATGAAAATTACTTACAAGAGTCTAATTACATCTATTCTGCTACTGAATTAAAAAATGCTTATAATCAATCCCTAAATAACACAAAAAGATTATTAATTGATAATGAAAATAATTTCACTTTAAACGATTTAATGACCACATGAGAACAATTAATTCAAGCTTTTAATAATTTAAATGGGAATGATAATTTTGATAGTGCTAAAAACGATTTAGTTGAAAAATTAAGAACTAATTTTTATAATAATTTAAGACAAAATCAAAATACAAGTCTTTTAAATAAAGCAGAAGCACTTGAAAATTTTGACGATTTAAAAACTTTACAAAGATTAATTGTTGATTTAAATTTAAAAATGTTACAAATTAATGAACTATTGTCTGAAAGCACAAGTGTAAAGGCAGAAAACGATTTTATTTATGCAACTAATAAAAATCAGAATGCTTATAATGAAGTAATAATTGAGACTCAAAATAACTTAAATCAAAATGTTATTTTAGACACTAATGAAATTCAAAATTTAATAACTTCAATCATATTAGTTAAAAATTCACTCAACGGAATGAATCGTTATAATCAGGAATTAGAACATTTAAAGGGTCAAAATTTAAATATTTCATTTAGAGATGATGTCAATTTAATTAAATCAGCTGATGAAATTCAATTAAGCGATCTAATTATTGAACCAATTCCTAATATGCAAGTTTTAAATTTAAATATTAGTTCATTTAATTTAAATGATGGAACTTTAGAAATTGGTTATCAACTTGAATCAAATTTAGAAAACTTAAATAATTTAAGATCAAATGTAAAAGTTCAAAATTTACAAGCATTATCAGAAATTCAAAGATTAGAATACTTAATTAATACTCCTAATAATATTAGTTTTGATTATCCAAATAAAGAAAATATTTTAGTAACTAATGTGAATAAAGAACAAATTATTAAAAATACTTTAAATTTAAATCAGGCGAAAGTTGTAATTGATTCATTAAGTTTTATGGATGAAAATGAAAAAAGTTTAATTATCAATTATTATTTACAAAGTACTAAAAATAATCTTTTTAGAACAAATATTAAACAAGAAATTTTAAGTGGTTTTGCAAGTATTTATGATTTAAAACAAAAAGAAATTGATAATTTTGCTACTTCTAATTTGATTTTTAACGCAAATTCTTCTTTATTGCCTTCTTATTTAGCTCAAAATTTAAATTTAATTAATTTAAGAACTAATCAAAATGATTATGTTTTAAAAATTAAGGAAATATTGGCTTTCAATGATTTAGAAGGCAAGTTAAAAATTAAATATCAAATTCAAAATCAAGTCAAAGAAAGATTGTTAGTTTCTAAAGATTATGAAATTGAATTATCAGGTTATTTGACTGAATTAAATAGAATAAATAATTTACTTGAATCATTAACTGATGTTAATTTAAGCTTGAATTTTGAAAAAAATCAATATTTAGCTTCTGAACAAATTGATAAAAATTCTTATCAATTAACTCCAAATTTACAAAAAGAAAATGTAGCATTGCAAATTAACACAATTAATTCAAATGACGCACTTGGAATTAATACATTAAACTTAAATTTAACCAGCACAAGAAAGAAAAATCAATTAATTTATAATTATGATTCACAAAATTTAGTTGCAATTCAATCTAATAATAAAAATGTAAATATTGAAGGCTTTATTACAACTGAAAATAATATAAAAGAAAAAAGAAGTCAAGAAAAAGCTAGATTAAATGCAATTAATTTAAATTTTGATGTTAATGATAAAAGTAATTTATTGGCTTCTGAAATTAGTCAAAAAAGAGTTATTCAAACCAGTAATTTAGATAATGAAACCAGTTATGAAATAGTTAATTTAACAAATGTCGATGATATCGAAGGTCAAATTGATGTTGAATATTATGTTACATCAACTAAAAATGGAGTTTATCAAGATTTAAAATCAGATTTGAAAACTTTTAGAATTAATGGTTTTTTAACAGAAAAAAATAGACTAAACGAATTATTAAAAATTCAGATTCCTTCAGTTTCTTTAATTGGAATAAATAAAGAAAATTATCAAAACTTTTTACCTTCTGAGGTTTTTGATCGACTTGAATATAGATTTGATAATTCAACTGCAAAATTATCAATTGAAAGTTTGAGTTATGATGATTTAATTGGGCAAATTCATATCGACTATAAATTAAAAAGTTTAAGAAACAATTTAGAAAATGTTCTTTCATCGCTCAATAATAATTTAACTATCGATGGTTTTGAAACCAAAGCAAAAAGAAGAGAAAAGGAATTAAATTCATTAACTATAGATGATTTAAAAACTCAATATGCCTTTAATCTTACTTATAATAATAAAGATATAACATTGGCTTCAAATGCAGAATCTAATGACAGTAATTGAATAAAAGAAATTTCCAATTTAGAAATTAGTGATTTTCAAATTGTTAATTTTGATGATATCAACGGGATTTTAAATGTTAAATTTAGATTAGTTGATCATCAAAATGACTATGAAGCAATTTCTGATTATAAAAGTATGGAATTAATTTCATTTATGACAGAAAGTCAAAGATTAAACAATCTACTCACTAGTCAAGAAATAAATAAAACTATTAATTTTGTATATGACAATCCAAATAATCTTTGATTAAGCATTTTAGAAAACCAAAAAGAGGGATTGTTAAATAATTTAGAAAATCAATATTTTAATTTTGCTATTACCAATGAAAGTGAAAATCAAGCCAAAATTAAATTGCTTGATATTAAATTTGATGAGAATTTAGCAGCATTAAATTTAATATATACTTTAATTTCAACTAGAGATAATTTAACCAATATTAGCGCTACGCAAAAGCAAAATTATTTAATTAAAAACTTTAAAACTAATTGAACTGAAAAAACTAAAGAGACAATTAATAATTTAAAATTTTTACAAAAAGTTAATGGTATTGATGAGCTGAAATATAATGAATATATTAATATTTTCAACCAAATAGACTCAAAAGCTAAGTATGAGGCGCAAGATGAAATTTTGACTGAAATTCAAAAATTATTAGCTAATTATCGAGTACAACAAAAACAAGAAGAATTAAGAAATGCTTGAGAAAATGCTAAAAACGCCATAAATAACTATGCTGTAGAAGGTTTAATTGAAATTAAAAATAATTTAATTTCAGTAACTGATACTGTTGCTAATAATTTAAATAGCGATGATCTAGAAATTTTAAAGCAAAGCATACAAGATTTAAATTCAATTATGTTAGATAGCACACAAATTAAATTACAGTGAGATAATTTAACTGCCGAAATTAAACATTTAATTAATATTAATAACACTGAAATATTAAATTATAGTTATGAGTTAAATGATGTTTATACACTTTGAAACACTAAAACAAGTGTGGATTCAAATACATTAAATGTAAAAAAATTAAATATTTTCAAAGATGAAATTAATCAAATAGTAGTTGCTTTTAACAAACAAAAATCTCAATTACTTGAAGAAAAGAATGCTATTTTAACTAGCAATTCAGAAATAATAGATAATTTAACACTGAATCAAAACCAAAAAAATGTTTTAAAAAATAGAACCAATATTGAAACACATCTAGATGATTTAAAACTTTATCAAACTTTTATTATCGAATACCAAAAAACATTGAATTCATTTGCTAAAAACAATTTAAATGCAAAACAATTTGAAATTGCAAATAAAAAAATTCAAAACATTACTAATATGAACGAATTAAATGATTTTCAGACTGAAAACATAGAATTGAACAATGAAATGGGTATTTTGAACCAAACTTTAAATATAATTGAAGAAAATATTCAAAATAACAAAAAACTTCAAGAAAAATTCAGTAACTTGAAAAACGAATTGCAAATTGATGAGTTAGACACTTCAGAAGAAGTAAAATTAGCAAATCAAAAATTAAATGAATTTTTAAACAATGAAAGTGTTAAAAAGTCAAAATCTAGAAATTGAATGCCAATTACTTTGGGTTCTGTTTTTGGAACTCTTGGTTTGACGTCTATAGCAGGATCGTTCGGACTTTTTAAATGAATAAAAAATAAAAAATTAAAAAAATAAATTTTTAAAAAACGTAAAAGACTAATTTATAGACTTTTACGTTTTCTTATTCATAATAACCTTTTAATAATTAGTAATTATAACTTCTTCACCCTTTCTGTTAGAACCAACAGAATTAATCATTCTTTTAACAGGTATAACTTCTATTTTATAGTTTTCATAAAGCTCATTAATTAGGGGTGTATTGTGATTCGTTAACAAAATTTTGCAACCTTTTTGATCCAATTTTTTAACTAAGTTAGCCAATCTAATATGATCATCTAAATTAAAACCCGTGTTAGTATATGCGTCAAATGAAGTGCTATTTAAAGGCGCATAAGGGCTATCAATAAAAATAAAATCATCTTTTTTTGCATTTTTCAAAACTGTAGCAAAATCAGTATTTTCAATTTTGACATTTTGTAAAAATTCATGTACTTTTCATAAATTGTCTGGATCAATTGAAGTTGTAACTTTTCCATTATATGGAACATTGAATAATCCATTTTTATTAACTCTATATACGCCATTAAAACAATGTTTATTTAAAAATATAAATAAAGCGGCTATTCTTGCATTCAAATTCTTATTTAAAATATTTTGATTATATTCATCTCTTAATTTATAAAAATATTCTTTGCCATTATTAAGAGAATCAATTTCATTGATTTCAAAAATTAAATCTTCAATATTAAATTTAATTTGATTATAAACATTAATTAATTGTTGATTAATATCATTAATAATTGCTTTATTGGGCGAAACTTCAAATAAAAGGGCACCACCACCTACAAAAGGCTCATAATAATTGTTATATTTTTCTGGCATTCGTTTTTTAATTTGTTCTAAAAGTTGTCTTTTACCACCAACTCACTTTACAAAAGGTTTCATTATATCTCCGTTAAATTTATTTTAACTAATAAACTACACTTTACATTGTAAAAAAATAAATCAGTTAATTCTGATTTATTCTTGAATTTTTAAATGTAAATCTTTCAATTGTTCTTCAGAAACTGCAGAAGGTGCAGAAGTGAAAATGTCTTGATTTTTGGCATTTTTAGGGAAAGTAATTACATCACGAATAGTTTTTTGTTTAGCTAAAATCATTGTGAGTCTGTCTAATCCTAAACCAATTCCACAATGAGGAGGAAGTCCATAGTCAAATGCTCTTAAGAATCAACCAAATTGTGACTCCTGTTGCTCTTTTGACATTTTTAAAATATCAAACATTTTCTCTTGAATGTTTTTATCATAAATTCTTGCAGAACCTGAACCTAATTCAAAACCATTTAAAACTAAATCATAAGATTTGGCTTTAATTTCTGAAAGTGGCAATTTATCTAAATCTTCAATTGGATTATCAAATTGGGTAAATGGGTGATGAGCTGCTTGTCAAGTATCATTTTCTTCATCATACTCAAACATTGGTCAATCAGTAATTCAAGAAAGATGATATTCATTTTCATTTGCATAATGAAATTTGTCATTCAACTCAACTCTTACAGCTCCTAAAGCTTTAGAAGCATTTTCATAAGTGTTAGCCACTATAAAATATGAACCGTTTTTATTTGTAAAATTATTGACTAATTCTTTCACTGCTTCAGGTACTTTATTAGCAAAATTACTATGAAGCACTTGATTATTTTCATAAACGAAATAGAACAAGATATTCGCTTTATTTTTCAAGGCAATTTCTTCAAGCTCTTTGAAATCTTTTTTGGTAATTAAATTATCAACTTTCAACAAACGTTTACTTGGGCTATCTTTAATAATATTAAAATCAGTATTTTGACAAAAATCATTAATATCAATGATTTTATAATCAAATCTTAAATCTGGTTTATCGGTTCCATAATCTCTTAAGGCATCAAAGTATTTAATTCGTGCAAAAGGTTTTTTGATTTTAATTCCAACTGATTTAAATATATGAACAAATAAATTTTCAATATATTTTTGGAAGTCTTCAACTTTTGTGAAAGCAACTTCAATATCTAATTGAGTGAATTCAGGTTGTCTATCTTTTCTGCCATCTTCATCTCGAAAACATCTAGCAAATTGATAATATTTTTCAAATCCAGAAGCCATTAATAATTGTTTAAATAATTGCGGACTTTGCGGTAAAGCTCAAAATTCATTTTTATTTCTAGTTGGAACTAAGAAATCACGTGCGCCTTCAGGAGTGCTTTTAGCTAACATTGGAGTTTCAATATCCAAGAAACCGTTTTTGAACATAAATTCACGCACTGCAAACATAATTTGATTTTTTAACATAATGTTTTGTTGCATAATAGGACGACGTAAATCTAAAAAACGGTATTTAAAACGATTATCTTCTTTAGTATCAATATCATCACGAATAGCAAAAGGTAATTCTTCATTAGCTTTTGAAAAAATTTCATATTTGGTAACTTTAATTTCAATTTTACCAGTTGGTAAATTTAAATTAGGTACAAGTCTTTTAGTTACAATTCCGGTAATTTGGATTGCGCTTTCTTTAGGAACTTTAAAGTCACCTTTAATTACACATTGAACAATTCCAGAACGGTCTCTTAAATCAATAAAAGTTAATTCACCAAATCTTCTTTTATTCGCAATTCAACCATGTAAAGTCACTTTTTTGTTTAAATCTTTAAGTGACAAACTATTATTATTAATTTTTTTACTTTTCATAATTTCCTTAGAATTTACTCTTCTATATTCATTTCTTTTTCTATAAAATCGAGAATTTTATTAATTAAACTTTCATCATATAAATCTAAAATTAGTTTTTGATTAGTAACTAAATTTTTTAATACTATTTGATCTTCATTTTCAATAAAATCATCATTGGTAATTAAAAACTGTGCATTCAACCTTTTAGCTTTTTCAAAAATTTTCTTTGCTTTTGTAGCTTTATTTATAAAAGAAGTCGAACAAAAGTTACTACTTAAAGCCATTGAAATGTTGAAAAAATCTACTAATTTATTTTCTTGATTTGTGCCAATTAAAACTAAAACTTCTTCTGGATTAAGATTTTCTTTAGCCTTTTGTTCAACTAAAAAATCTAAACAACGATCAACTCCGAAGCCTCATCCACAAGCGGACATTTCTGGACCATTTAATTCTTGAATTAATTTAGAATATCTTCCTCCGCCAATAATAGTACTTTGTGCAAAATTATCAACATCTAAAACAAATTCAAAAACAGTTTGATCATAGTAATCTAAACCTCTGACTAATGAATCATCCACTTCATAAACAATATCATTATCAGTTAATAAAAGCAAAATTTTATTAAAGTAATTTTTGCTAAACTCATTTAAAAAGTCTTTATTTTTAGGTGCATTTTTTACAAATTCTTTTTGACTATCTTCTTTATCATCAAGAATTCTTAAAACATTTTTTTCTAATCTTTTTTGATTGAGTTCATTTAATTCATTTTTATAAGGTAAAAAATATTCTTTCAAAGCTTGTTGATATTTTTGCTTACTTTCATTATCACCTAAAGTGTTAATTTTTAATTTATATGGAACATTTAATTCTTTTAAAAATTCTGCTGCTAAAATAATAATTTCAGCATCATTAAAAGGATTAGCTTCACCAATAAATTCAATTCCTGCTTGATTAAATTGACGATATCTACCTTTTTGCGGTTGCTCATATCTAAACATTGGACCTCAATACCAGTATTTATTTAAATGATTAGCCGCATATCATTTTTCATTAACTAAAGCGCGAATAAAACCGGCTGTTCCTTCAGGCCTTAAAGTAATTTCTCTTTTTCCCTTATCAATGAAGTCATACATTTCTTTTTGCACAATATCACTTTCAGGTACACTACGGCGATAAAGTTCACTCGGTTCTAAAATTGGAGTTTCAATGGCTTTAAAATTAAATGCATTCATATAAGCTACAAATAAAGATCTGATTTCTTCTCTTATTTGGCTTTCAAAAATATTACTATCTCTTGTTCCTTTAATTTTGTTCATAAAATTCTCATTTCTTTATCATACTTTTAATACATATTTATATATTTTAGTATATGTAATAATAAATAAAAAAATTAACTAAATTTTAGTTAATTTATATTCCACATCAGAAATTTTAATGTTATTTAATTTATTCAAAATTTCATCATTAATTGAATAAATTAAATTTTCCATAAATTTACCCATTCCTTGACTGATCATACAATAATTTTGATTTTGCCCACTAGTTCATGAATTTTTTAAAAATTCAAATTCTAAACTTAAAGCTATTTCTTTTAAAGTAAGATTTTGGTAATTATTATTAAATTGATAGCCACCATTTTTACCCATTTTTTTAATGACATATTTTTTTTCGGTTAATTGCCTTAATACTTCTCTTACCCTAACTGGATTGGTACAAACATTTTCAGAAATACTAGTGCTACTCATACATTCTTGGCGATTATATAAAAGAACTAAAGTATGCAACGCAATTACATAGTCACTAAAACTATTTTTATTACTATTTATTTTTTTCATAATATAAAATTATAAAAAAATCTAGAAAATCAAAGATAAATTTAAAATTAATATCTAAATAAAATAGGCAAAAAAATAATAATTTGGTAAAAAAGTAGCAATTTTTTAATTTTTTCTTTTTGTAAGCAAATGTATAAAAAATAAATAATTTATATTTATATTATTTATAATATATACGACATAAAAAATTGGTTTTTGTGTCAAATATTTATACATTTCTTACAAGGAGAAATTCGTGAGTAAAATCAGAGTATATAGTGAAATTGGAAACCTTAAAAAGGTTTTAGTTCACACCCCAGGAGACGAAATTAGGCGTATCAGTCCAAGTCGTCTTGAAGAATTATTATTTTCAGCTGTACTTGAACCAAATGCAGCGATCGAAGAACACAAAAGATTTGTGAAACTTTTAGAAGATCGTGGAATTCAAGCAATTCAACTTTCTGACTTAGTAGCAGAAACATATGTTAAATATGCTACAGCAGAACAAAAAGCAGCTTTTATTGAAAAATATTTAGATGAAGCTACTCCTGCTCTTTCAGCAGAAAACAGAGAAAGAGCTAAAAAATACATTCTTTCATTAGAAATGCAACCAGTTAAAATGATTAGAACAATGATGGCTGGTCTTTCAAAATATGAATTAAATGTTGAGAGCAACATTGAATTAATTATTGATCCAATGCCAAACTTGTACTTTACACGTGATCCATTTGCATCAGCAGGAAATGGAATTTCATTAAATAATATGAAATACGTTGTAAGAAAACGTGAAACTATCTTTGCAGAATTTATTTTTGCTATTCACCCTGAATACAAAGAAACACCACATTGATTTGATCGTTTAGATCACGGAAGCATTGAAGGTGGAGACGTATTCGTTTACAACAAGGACACATTAGTGATTGGAGTTAGTGAAAGAACTAACAAAGAAGCAATTATTACAATTGCAAAACATATTCAAGACAACAAAGAAGCAGAATTTAAGAAAATTGTTGCTATCAATGTTCCACCAATGCCAAACTTAATGCACTTAGATACATGATTGACAATGGTTGATAAAAATAAATTTATTTATTCACCAAATATGTTATCTGTGTTAAAAATTTGAGAAATTGATTTAGCTAAACCAATTGAAATGGTTGAATCAAATAAATCATTAACAGAAGTATTAGAAAGCATTATCGGTGAAAAACCTATTTTAATTCCTATCGCAGGAGAAGGTGCTTCACAATTAGACATTGATATTGAAACACATTTTGATGGAACTAATTACTTAACAATAGCTCCAGGTGTTGTTGTCGGTTATTCAAGAAATGAAAAAACCGAAAAGGCATTAAAAGCTGCAGGAATTACTGTCCTTTCATTTGAAGGAAACCAATTATCATTAGGTATGGGTTCAGCTAGATGTATGTCAATGCCATTAGTAAGAGAAGATGTTAAATAAGATGACACAACTTACTATAAAAATTCATAAATAATTAATTAAAAGTAAATTTATTAATTTAATTAATAAATAAGTTAACTAAATATATATTAGGAGAAATAATGCCATTAAACTTAAAAGGAAGAAGTTTAGATTCAGCATTAAATTTAACTACTGACGAAGTAAATTATCTTTTAGATCTTTCAATCGATTTAAAAAGATCAAAACAACAAGGATTACATGTTAACAATCGTCCATTAGTTGGAAAAAACATTGTTATTATGTTCCAAAAAGACTCAACAAGAACACGTTGTGCTTTTGAAGTAGCAGCAGCTGACTTAGGTGCATCATGTACTTACATCGGACCAGCAGGTTCAAACTTTGGTAAAAAAGAATCAATTGAAGATACAGCTATGGTTTTAGGCCAAATGTATGATGGAATTGAATTCCGTGGATTTGCTCAAGCTGATGTTGATGCATTAGTTAAATATTCAGGTGTACCTGTATGAAACGGTTTAACCGACGCAGAACACCCAACACAAATGTTCGCCGACTTAATGACAATTAAAGAATTTAAAGGCGACTTAAAAGGCAAAAAACTTGTTTTTGCTGGAGACATCAAAAACAACGTGGCACGTTCTTTAATGATTGGTGCAGCTTTTACAGGTATGCACATTGTTTTAGCAGGACCAGAAGCACAACATGAAATTGTTAAAAATGGTCCAGACCACAAAGCAGTTTATGAAGCTTGCTTAAAATTATTTGAAAGAAATGGTGGATCAGTATCATTTACTGCAGACAAAATTGAAGCTGCTAAAGATGCAGATGCTATTTATACAGACGTATGAGTATCATTAGGTGAACCATTTGAATTATTTGAACCAAGAATTCAAGAATTAGGTGCTTTCCAAGTAGATATGGCAATGATTAAAGCAGCTAAAGAAGATGTTATTTTCTTACACTGTTTACCAGCATTCCATGATGACCACACACAATTTTCAGCTGAAATTAAAAAACAATTCGGTGACAAATATCCTGTGGTAGCTACTGGAGCAATGGAAGTTACTGACGAAGTATTCCAATCAAAATACAACAAATCAATTCAACAAGCTGGAAACCGTATGCATACAATTAAAGCAGTTATTTTAGCAACATTAGGTTACTAAAATAATTCTTTTATATAAATAAGTACGAAAGAACTTAAAATGTCAAAAATTGTTATTGCCCTTGGTGGTAATGCTTTAGGAAATAATCCTGAAGAACAAAAACAATTAGTACAAGTACCAGCTAAAAAAGTAGCTGAATTAGTGCAAGCTGGACACCAAGTGCTTGTAGGTCATGGAAATGGCCCACAAGTTGGGATGATTTTCAATGCTTTTGCAGATGCAAAAAAAGTTAATGAAAAAACTCCATTAGTTCCTTTTGCCGAAGCAGGTGGAATGAGTCAAGGATACATTGGCTACCACATGTTAACAGCTATTACAAATGAATTAACTAAAGCAGGAATTGATAAAGATGTTTTATACTTTTTAACTCAAACTATCGTTGATTCAAACGATCCTGCTTTTAGTAAACCAACCAAACCAGTTGGACCTTTCTATGCTTCAAAAGAAGAAGCAGAATTAAATAATCCAAATTCAACAATCGTTGAAGATGCAGGTAGAGGCTACAGAAAAGTAGTTCCAAGTCCTAAACCAATTGACTTCATCGGAATGAGGTCAATTAAAACTGCTTTTGACAATGGAAACATTGTTATTGCAGGTGGTGGTGGTGGAATTCCAACCATCATTGAAAACAACCTTTATAAAGGGGTTGATGGAGTTATTGATAAAGATTTTGCTTTAGCAAAAATCGCTTCAAAAATTGAAGCTGATATGTTTATCGTTTTAACTGCTGTTGATTATGTTTATGTAAATTACAACAAACCTGATCAAAAGAAATTAGAAACTGTAACTATTAGTGAATTAGAAGAATACATTAAACAAGGACAATTTGCTCCAGGTTCAATGTTACCTAAAGTTGAAGCGGCAATTAACTTCGTAAAAGCAAACCCTCAAAATGTTGCAATTATTGCTTCATTAGAAAAAGTAGGGGATGCTGTGGCTGGTACTTCAGGTACCAGAGTAATTAATGGGTAATCCATTTTATAGTGTATGTGTGTTATTTTATTTATATTTAAATATCAATTTTTATAGTCATTTTTAAAAATGACAATCAGTTTTAAATAGCATTGGGCCTATTTAAACAAAAATCAAAAAAAAAAAAAAAAAAGGAAAAATATGTCTCAACAACAAGAAACAAAATTTGTTGCTGAAAAATCTACTGCTAAGAAAATTAGTTTCTTCTCAGCGATGCTTATTGTTATCGGTGGATCAATTGGAGCTGGAATTTTCTTCAAAAGTGGAAATGTTTTAGCGAACTCACAAGGTTCACTACTTTTAGCAGCTTTTTCTTGAATTATTGCTTCCTTTGCTGTTATTGCAATGGCATTAGCATTAATTGAAATTGCAAGCGTTCGTAATGACAACTTATCATTAATTGGTTGAAACAAAGTTTTCAACAAAAAAATTACAGCTAACGCTTCAAAAAACTTTATGGTATATATTTACTTACCATTAACATATTTCTTTATGCCTCTTTACGTTATTATGTCTCTTCAAGATGGTCTTGGAGCATTATTAGATAAAGATGCAGCCGTATTTGGCACAAATGTTGACTGATTAATTTGAACAATTATTTCATTAGCAATGTCAGCATACTTCTTAACTATTCCAACCTTATGATCAAGAGTTGGAGACGTGCAAAACAAAATTGTTACAGCAATCAAATTCTTCCCATTAGTATTTATTGCAATTATTGGTTTTGTTTTAGCAATTACTAAAACTGGTGGTCAAGGTGATGTAACTATTAAAGTTACCGAAGACATCACAAAAACCATTGCAAATGGTCAAGAAGAACTTAAAAACATTGGCGGATTTGGTGCCTTTTTAGGAATTTTCTTATCAATGACTGCTATTTTCTTTGCTTATGATGGCTTTTATGTAGCAGCAGGTATTTCTTCAGAAATGAAAGAACCTAAAAAAACTCCTTTAGCTTTATTCTTAGGACTTGCAATTACTACAGTTATTTATTTAATAATTGCAATTTCAATGTCAATTAATGGCGGAAGCTTCTTTGGTATGAGAGACTTTATGGCTAATTTAATGGGAGCAACCGCTGCCAAATGATTATTTGGTATTATGAATATTGCTATTGCAATTGGAGTATTAGGAATCA
Source organism: Mycoplasmopsis gallinarum DSM 19816 (assembly GCF_000621085.1). Taxonomy (GTDB): domain Bacteria; phylum Bacillota_I; class Bacilli_A; order Mycoplasmatales; family Metamycoplasmataceae; genus Mycoplasmopsis; species Mycoplasmopsis gallinarum. Next base: position 15,176 of record NZ_JHZE01000011.1, on the reverse strand, counting down.
TTAATGGTTTCTCAATGTGAGCTCCACGTTATGTTGAAGATTTATTAGCAACAGGTGAATTACCATTCTGAGAAAAAGTTTATAAAAAATTAAATCCAAATAAACCAGTCATTGGTGTTATTTACTCAATTGTAATTACCATTCCAGTTGTATTGTTATTCACAATTATTGGTGCAATAGCTTACATTCCTAATGCTGATTATGATATTTATGGTTCAGGAATGGCTTCATTATATGCATTTGCAGACTTAATGGCTAACTGAACAGCATTATTCACATTTGCCTTTATTGTTATGGCAATTTTTGGTGGAATAGTAAATAGAAGAACAAAGAGAATTGAAATTCCACAAAAATCAAAATACTTCTTAGTTTGAGCTTGAATTTCAGTTATTTTAATTTTTGCAGCTTTAATTGTTTCTGTTTTAGAACCAGCCGTAAACTTAATGTTATTAATTGGTTTCAGAGGCACAACTGAAGAATTAATGCCAATATTAATTGGTAGAATTATGTTGCTTGTAACCTTATTAATTTATGTAATTTTAAGTTATGGTGTAACATTCATCGAAAATGAAGTAATAAGAAGAAAATATGGTTCAGTAGAAAAATTTGAAGAATACAAAAAAGGAGTGTTGAAAATTTAATCAACAATTAATTATGAAAAAAATTAAAACACTTTTAGGTTGTGCTTTAACTATTGCTCCTGTTACTCTTCCATTAGCTTTAGTAGTTTCATGTGAAGCTTCACCAAAAAAAGAAGCAGTTAACTATCTTGACAGTTACATCTCAACAATGAGAGAAGGCTTAGAAAGTGCACTTGCTCAATTAGGCGAAAATGGTGATGCAGCACAAAAAAGCGAATTAAAATTACAATTAGCAAGTATTGATGACTTAAGATCACAACTTGTTGAACAATTATCAAATGGTACTGATGCTGAAGCAAAAGAATTTATTTCAACTTTTAAATTAATTCCAGCAAGCTCAACACAACAAAAACTTAATGAAATGCTTGCTAAAATTGTTCAAAATAAAAAACAAGAAAAAGCAAAAAATACAAATTCAACTGAAAATAGTTCTGCAACTACGGAATCAAATTAAAATCAAACCCACTTTTGTGGGTTTTTTCTTTATCGTAATCAAAACAAATTGTATTTTAATTAGATTTTACTTTTTAGGAAAATTATTATGAAAATAAAAAATAAATTTAAATTTGCATTTTTATCAGTTTTAAGTTTTATTACTGTATTTTTTAGCTCATCAAAAATAAACTATCAATTAAGTTTAACGGAAGTCAAGATTCAAATTAAAGAAACAAATTCTATTAATGAAAATAAAAGAGATATTAATAATAATTCAAATAATGACAATCGAAAGAAACTTCTTTATAATTCTTCTCATCAAGAACAATTTGATTTAGTTAATTATTCAAAAGAAGCAAGAATTGCCAATATAAATAAATTTAAAAATGAAGATGAAAAAATTAATGTTGGAATTTTGGAAGTTGGAGATGAAAAGGGACATCGTAATGCTTTAATCAACGCAAAAGATATAGACTATTTTGATAATACTATATACAAAATTGACGTATATAACAATTGAAGATGAAAAACAGGATATAGTGAACACGCTACAAAAGTTGCTTCAATAGCTGGAGGCTATGAAGGGGTTAATCCTAATATAAATTTGTATGGACAATGGTTTGATGACGATGACGATTTTGAAGATGAGATAAGATATTTTAAATCTAAAAATGTAAAAGTTATTAATATGTCATTTGGCCTAAAATATCATGATAACATAGACTTAAAATATAATTTAAATTCTGCAAAACTAGATAAAGTTGCGCAAGAAAATCCTGAAATTATTTTTGTGGCTTCAGCAGGAAATGATGGCGATGAATCTATACATAAGTTAAATAATTGAGCATTGGCAAATAATATCTTAGTTGTTGGATCAACTAACAATGGTAAAAATAGAGCTTATTATTCAAGTTATGATTCTGATACTGATAGACAAATAACTTTATTGGCTCCAGGATTATATTATAAAAATGGAATACCATTTAATGGAACAAGTTTTGCAGCTCCATTTATAACAGGAATCATTTCATTGACTTTACAAAAATATCCAAAAATTTATGAAAAAGGAAAAAATAATATTATTGCAATATCTGCAATTTCTACAGCTACAAAAAATAGAAATAATAATATATTAATCAATTTTGATGGTGCAGGTATTTTTGATTATAACAAACTTGATCAAGCATTTAGTAATCTTTATTATCACACAAAAGAAAACAAGTTAAAAGATTATTTAATTAAGGAAATTATTTTAAAGGAAAATCAAACAATAAAATTATCTTTATCTTGAGAAGCTAATGTGACAACTAAAATCAAAGATAGACCAGGGCCACCTGTTCATAGCGTTGGTTTTAATACTGCATTAATTTTAAATAATAAACCAAATAATAATGTTTTTCCGCCTATAAAAACTTGACGAAGAACAATGCAAACCAAAATTGAAAATTTTGATTTGTTTTTACTTGATGAAAACAATAATATTGTTCAAAAATCCGATTCTTTAAACAGGAATATTGAACTAATTGAATGAAAAGTTAAAAAAACAGGAAAATATAAAATTAAAGTAATAGGACCATTAGAAAAACAAGATTTTGCTTTATCATACACGCTTGATTAAACTAAAAGATATATTGAATTCACTTTATGTCTTCTTTAGATATTTTAGAAAAAAATTTTATTTTTTGACCACTTACTTCCATATATTAATTAAAGTTCAATACTTCAGAAAATTAAACTTAGACGAACACGCACGAACACAGCTTGTATAGGACAAGATAAATATCGAAAAATGTTTACGCATTAACATACGTTAAAATATATTAATATTTACTATGTAAATAGCTTGAGTGTAATCACTATTAAGACAGGCACTCAAGTTTTTTTTATAAAAAACTTAAACATTGCAAACTTGAACACAAAAATTTGACATTTTATATATTTACATCAAACATAATATTTCTTTGATTTTTTTTGAATTTAAATTTGATTGAATTCTATCATTGTTATAAAAATTATAAATTTTGCAATTTCTTTTTCTAATTTTTTTAATGTTAATTTTTGACGATCGATATCATTTAAAAATACGGTTTTTAAAATTAAAACTCAAAATTTGTTTCCTCTATTATTGAATGAATTTCTAATTCGTTAATACGATGTTGCTCTCTTAAATTTTTTATCATTTTTTATAATGAATACTTGTATATTGAACTCCATGATCTGAATGTATTATGAAATGTTTAGATTCAAAATTTGTTTTTGAATACTTTTAATACAGTATTAAGATCGTTACATAAAGGCAATACAGTTAAAATAAAATTAAATAAGAGTTTTTATAAAGCTAATTAATTAAATGAAATAAAAATCTTTTGTAATTTCTAATAAAATACCTTTTCACTTCTACGAATTTTTTATCGAAAAAGTTAATTCCTCTGACTGAAAGAAATTTAATTTCAAAATAATTTTTTCCAATTAAATCTTTTTTATAACTATGATAAATTCAAAAAAGTCAAGTCATTCATGCTGTTTAAGTTGTCTCATATATTCTCCTATACAAAAAAACACGAAATATGGATTGTTCATATTTCGTGTCCCAGTTTAACATGCTTTTCATTTTTTCTTTTCAAGAACAATGGTTAAAAGTTTTCTTACATATTGACTTGGACTTAAATTGTATTCTTTTGAAATGGTGATTAAATCATTAAAGAGTTCTTGGTTGATTTCTATTTTTAAAGTTTTAGTGTTGTTATTTTTCATAAACAAAATACTCCTTACCATTATCTTTCATAATTGTTTTAACTCCCATCTCATTCATTTTCTCTTTAAAATAACCAAGTCCAATATTACTTTCCACACCCATATATTCCTTATATCAATTTTTATATCTTTCAAGCATTTCGATAGCGCTATCTTTGTTTATGATATTAATGAACTTGTCATTTAAAATAAAGTCTTCTTGAATACCGTATTTAATATCTTCAAAGAAATGATGTAGATAAAGTCATAATTTAACAGGCTCATTATCAAAAATAATTTCAAGATGGTTATTGAAATTATCTTCGGTATTAGTGAAAATATAATGATTATCAATTAATCTTTCAAACCCACCAAGCGCTTTATTTAAGACATATTGATAGTCTCTTTCTTCACTTAAAAGTATCTCTTCAATGTTTTTAATGTCTTTTTCACCGATAAATCTATTTCTTAATTCAATAATATATAATCTATCACTAATTGCTTGATTAAGCTTTTTAAATTTTAAATTATAGTTAGAAGCGAAAATCAATGTCGCAAAGTTTTTTCACTGTGTAATTCGTTTGAACTTAATATCATTTGAGATTACCTCACCACTGATTAATGATTTAAAAGTTACGTTATTTGCGTCAAAATACGACGGCGTTTCATCTGTTAAATTCACCTTTTTATTTCTTAATGCACTTAAAGCAAAATCAGCATCGGTAAGTTGTTCATAGTTTAAAGAAGAAACATTTTTAGAACCGACAAACCGTGCGATAAATTGCATAATGGTGCTTTTTCCATTTCTTCCTGAATACCCTTTAAAAAGAAAAACACTTAGGTTGTTATTATTATCGACTAAAACTGTCCCAAGCATTTCTCAAAATACCTGAATAAGTTTATCTTCTTCTTGTTTGTTATTTCTTTTAAAAAGACTTCTTAGTCAATTATCAATTTTTTCATTTTCAGTAATTAAAGGGTTATATTTAATATCTAAATAACTAAATACATCATAATCATAAACAATTCCTGAAACAAAATCAAACTTGCGAGCGTTATTATCATAACTTAAAACACCGTTTGCTACCCTGATTAAATTAGCATTAGTTTGATTAGTATTTATCTCAGTAACACTTAAATAAATTTGCTCTCAAATTTCCCTGTATTTAGTCATATTGATTTCAATTACTTTATGACCCGCTAAATCATTAATTTCATTTATTTTTAATTTTAAAAGATAAAAAAACAATTCTCCTTTATTTTGATAACCTTCATTCGCACTTAAATACTTATTATCAAGGAAAATAAAGATTTCTCCGTTGTATTTTTTAATCTTATATTCATTAATAAAGATATCAACAAAAGCACTTAAATTAAATTTATATTTACCATTCTCTGTAAGATGCAGTGCTTGTATAAAAACAGATGACGCGTTTTGGCTTTTATTAAACTGATTTAAAACTTTTTTAATGTTATTATTAATTTCATTTCTACTTAAACAATCTTCTAAAATATAATTATTATAATATTTATAAAAGCGACTTAAATCTTCTGCTTGATAATATTTATTTAAACGGAGTAAATTAGAAGCTAAAACTAATAAATTTTCACTTCGTTTATCACCTTCTTTTGCTCCTTGTAAATTATTAATTCTCTCTTCTATGCCACTAAAAGCGGCTCATTTTTTGTTTAAATTAAGTGCAGGAAAAAAGAGAATATCCAGGTTTGGAAAGTCATTAATATTATCTAAATTATGTCTTTGTGTTTCACTATTTGAAAAAACTACTTTTCTGTCTAATATTTCATACTCAATACCAGAAAAAGATAAATAATTATGTTTATTTTTTAAAATATTTTTAAGGTATTTATTATTTTTAAAAAAGAAATGAAAAGAACCTGTTTGTGGTTTATAAGTATAAGCAAGATGACTTAAATCATTATTAATTAAAAGTTCTTCTAATAAATCTCTTGATTTTTGATTATCAATATCAAGACAAATTAAATCCATTGATTTTAAATCAAGGACGTATTCATTAGTATCAAGACTATCTTTAACTTGATTATAAGTTAAAATTTCTTCACGCTTAGGTTTTTTATTTAAAGAAGGATAAAAGATTGCTTTATCGTATAACATAATAGGTAAAATCTCCTTATAATTATAACTTCTGTAATGTTTATTTATTTTTTTTATCATTGTAACAAAATATTAAGATGTTATTAAAAAATCTTTTAATATTTTTTTAGTTTAAATTAAAAAGATACAGTTAATAAATCCATAAACCGGGACACGAAATATAGACAATCCATATTTCGTGTTTTTTGTATAAGGGAATATATGAGACAACTTAAACAACATAAATGACTTGAACTTTTTTCAATTTATCATGATTATAAAAAAGGTTTAATTGCAAAAAATGATTTTAAAATTAAATTTCTCTCAATCAGAGGAATTAGCTTTTTTGATAAAAAATTCATAGAAGTGAAAAGTATTTTATTAGAAATTACAAAAGATATAATTTAGGTATGACTAATTTAGAATATTAAACAGGCAAATCTCCTAAAAAAGGTAAAGGCGCAGGAAGGCCAAAAAAGAAAAATATAACCTCAATTGAAATTGTTAAAAAAGAATGAGAAAAAATGCCAAAAGAACAATTGATAAAACTTTTGGAAATTTACAAAGATTCTTTTGACAAAAATGGAATTGAAGTTGATATTTCTAAGATAAAAAAATCTTCAATTTTAGTAAGAAAATTAGGTCTTTCTTTTAGCAAGTCTAAATCAACTATTCATAATTTAAAAACAAAACATAAACAAAATAAAAATTTAAAATTTAATAATAAATATGATGAATTAGTAATTAAATCATTAAACAAAATAAATGCTTATTTGGAAGAAAAAAACTTGAAAATTATATAAAAAGAAAATATCAAATAACGCTTAATTATAGAACTATTGGTAGAATAATGAATAGATTAAGTTTGCTTTGTTTAATTAGAAAAAAGAGAAAAGATAGAGAACAAAAAAATACAAATGTAAAATTTATTGATTTAATAAATCGAGATTACAAAGGTAAAAAAATCAAATTATTGCAACAGATGTAACATATATTCAAGAACCAAAAAATTGCGAAAACAATTTTGTTTTCTTGTCAGTTGCTATTGATCATAAAAGTAAATATCTTATTAATTACAATCTTTCAACAAGAAATGATCTTGAATTGGTTATGCAACATATGTCAAAAACAAAATTAAATCAAAAATGAATTGCACATTCTGATCATGGATTTCAATGTTCTTCAAAAAATTATGTAGAAACGATTCAAAAGAAGAATGGAATGGTTTCAATGGGAAGAGTTGGAAATTTTTTGGATAATAGGGAATCCGAATATTTCTTTTCAATTTTGAAATCTGAATGTTTAAAATTAATAGACATATCAAAAATTAAATTTAAAGTACTTAAAAATTTAATTACTAATCTTATATTTTATATAACATTGAAAGAATTTAATCTGTACTGAATTGAATAACACCTCAAGAATCTTGAAGTGTTATGATAAATTAAACTTTTGTTCAATTTTTATGTCTCAGTTTAAAAATATGTATTTTTTATGTCTCTTTTCAGTTTTCAATGGTTTTAATCAATTATTCATTTTCAAATAATTTAGTTGAATAATTTAATCCGTAAATTTTAATCAATTGTTCTTTATAAGAACTTTTTTGATGTGGATATCTATTTTTATCTCTACCATCAATTAAATTGTATTTTTCAATTTGACCTTGATTAGTATAAATTGCATGTTGTTGAACAAATTGTTGAAATAAAAAACTATAATTTGTAGCATATTTATTGTTTTGATTGACATAAACAATTGATGGACTCTTTGGTTCAGCAAAAGCAATTCCTAAAGGCATTCCATCCTGATCTATAACTAAAGCGCCACTTGCGCCGCCCATAATTCTATTTCTTTGTGAACCTAAATAAACTAAACCATAAAAATTAGGCAATTCTTCATTATTAAAACGATTGCCATGGCTTGCAACCGGAAGATTATGATATTCTTTTTCCATTTGTATATACATTGAAGTCTTAATTCAATCTGAGTGATTAAATGAATCTAAGTCCTCAGCCATTACATTACTAAAAGTGGCAATACGATTATTAACCACTGGATGTCCATAAACATAAAATAAATTAGGCTTAAAATAATAATTAATATTTTGAGTTTGATTAAAAATATTATTTAAATATTTATCAATTTGTTCAGCTTTTTGGTATGTTTTAACTTCATTTAAATTACTTGAATTATTTTGAAAACCGATAATATTATTTCTTAATTCTAAAATTGATCCATAGTCTATTGAGACATATGGATTATGTTTTAAATTCATTGATAAATTGTTTTGCGCTTGATTAATGCTTCAGTCTACTTCTACCATTGCATTAATTATTCTTTTGGCAATTGCTTTTTGATGCAAATCACGCAAATTTATTTGACTAAAATCAATGTCTCATTCAACTACTGCAAAATCAGCATAATGACTCCGCCCATTATTTGCATTATAAATAAAATTTCTAGCAAGATAAAAATTGCGAGGTCACTGATTTTTACTTAAATTTCAAGAATAAGTTTTTGCTCCATTATCAATTAAATTATCTTTAATATTGACAATCATTTGATCTATTTGCTTTTCGCGATTTGGTTGTTGATATTCAGGGTAATCATTAGCATGAAATAAATCAACTGCAACGTGGTGATTAGTTGCTAAAAATAATTTGTATTTTTTCTTTTCTTCTATTACTTTATAGTCTAATAATCAAAAAGTTCCAGCTGTAAAACTACCATCATTAAAAGTTCAAAAAATTGAAAAAGTACGATTTTGAATTTTTTGTAAATATTCACGATTTGAATTTAATTTGAAATATTCTGGAGTGCGTTCAAAATATTTATAAGCATTAGGAAATTCTAGGTAATAACCTTGAGCTGTTTCTTTTACTTTTTCTGTGTTCTCAACGGTTGAACTATTTTCAGATGAAGAATTGGTAGAATTTTCTGTTCCTTCATTTTCATTATTTTCGGAATTGTCATTTACAATTTCATCTTCTGAATGTTCATTTTCATCAACGTTATTTTCAATTTCTTTAATTTCAGAATGATTATCAGTTTCTCGGCTTGATTCTTCAGTTAAATCATCAGAAACTGTTTTTTTATTACTTTGAGTATCTTCTTCAATAGAATTATCTTGATTTGAATCATTTGAATCATTATTCAAATTGTTTTCTGAACTATCTTGAGATGATGATTCAGATTCAATTAATTTATTAGAGTTCTCATCTTTTTTATTAATTGAATCAGATGCACTTTCATTTTTCTCAGAAACATCAGTAACAATATTTGCATCATCAGAATTAGATAAGGAATTTGCTTTATCATCTTTTGTTTCATTACTATTTGTTTTTTTAATTTCACTATTTTGGTTAAAACAACTTGGTGCTAATAAAAGAGGACAAAGCAAACCGGTTAATCATCATTTAGGTTTTTTCATATTTATACTAATGGTTTAATCCCTTCATAAAAAGTTTCAGCTAATAAGTTTTTTCGATTTTGAATTGGATTTTCTTTATGTAAGTATGAATTGTGTTGGTAAGAATTCATAATTACATTTAATTGACTAACAGCTTCTCCTGTAAAAATATCCAACAATTCATATTGAGCATACATTGAACGCATATCCATATTTGATGAGCCTACGAAACCAATTGAATCATCAATAATGCCACATTTTGAATGTAAAAAACTATTTTGATAAATATATAACTTTAAGCCATATTCTTCCAATTTTTTTAATTCATTTAAACTGCTATTTCAAATAATTTTTTTGTCAGGTAAGCCAGGAAAATAAATTTCAATTTCAACTCCTGAATTTAAAGCTAGAATTAAAGAATTAATAATAGATGAAGGAACTGAAAAATAAGGAGTGGCAATTCTAATTTTTTTTCTTGCAATTGAAATTAGAAACAATAAGTTATATTCCAGCTTGCTTATATTATAAACAGGAGAATCATGAGTTAATAAAGCCAAGGAATTCTCATTTTCATCTGTAATTTTTCAATTCAATAATGATTTAATACTGCTTTGATTCAAAATAGATTTTTTAGGTCCTCAAAGTTTTCAATATTTTAAAAACAATAAAATATATGAATTAACATGCTTGCCCCTTAAAACGTAATTTAAATCTACTCAGTCACCATATTTTTTAGATAACCCCACATATTCATCGCTGATGTTGCAACCACCACCAAAAACTATTTCATTGTCTATTACATAGAACTTTTGGTGATTGCGATAAAAATTTTGTGAATGAATAAAAGGATAAAATACTTTAGAAATAAAAACAATTTCCACATTATGATTCTTTTTTAATTTAACAAAATATTTTGGTTTTACTAAACCACGACCAAAATCATCAATTAATCAATGAATTTTAACTCCTTGATTAGCTTTTTCCAATAACAAATCACACAAAGTATCAAGTATCTCACCTGGTTTTAAAATATAAGAAATCAAATAAATAGATTTTTTGGCTTCTTTGATTTGTTTAAATAAATCTTCAAAAAAATTGTGTGGATGATGATAAAAATTATAATTTGCTTTTAAAAAAGTAGCGCGATTTAATTTACTTAATTGTTCAAGTCGACTATATTCATATTTTTGTCAATAATCTTCATAAGTTTGCAAATAATATTGCTTATTTTTAATTAATTTTTGCTCTTTTTTATTTCTAAATTTGGAACCAAAAGCAAAATAGCATAAATGGCCCAATAAAGGAAAAGTAATAATAAGAAGCATTCAAGATAATTTTGAAGTTTCTGAACGATTTTGATTAAAAATAACAATAGTAGTTAAGGCATTTAGAAAATAAGATAAAAAAACCAAAACAATAAAAATTTCAACATTTACTTTATAAATTAAAAATAAAATAGCAATTATTATTGAATAAAAAATAATTGCTGAAAAAATTCAAAAAAAAGTTTTAATAAACTTGGCCATAGATTCTATTTTTTAGATGTTTTTTTAGGTTTGAAACTTTTACTGTCTCTAACTTGTCCATTAGTACGGTGAATTAATAATGAACCTTCTCTTTTTTTAGCAATTTCATTTGCATACTCAATTGCTTCTTTTTGAGTGTTAAATAATTTAGTAGCTTTTAAATTACCAGCTCCCTTTACTTGTCAGTGGTCACCTTTTGGAGTAACATGGTAAACAGTAGCTTCTTTTTTAATTTCTTTATTTTCTGCCATATTAATATCCTTATTTTTTAATTTATTATTTTATAAATTATAAAAAATAATTTAAAAATTTCAATAGTGCTAAAAATATAAAGTCTTATTTTTTAATTTTTCATTTTTGAGATTTTTTTAAGGCAAAAATGAATTAAATTTTAGGAAACAATTAGGAAATGAAAATTAAAGTGTAATTTTTTTTCTTACAAATAAATTAAGATATTCATTTGTTTTATTGTTATAATTTATATGCAATTTAATTGCAAATTTTGAAGGAGAGCGAATGAAATTTAAATACATTCAACCTGACAAAGTTATGTCAGACCCAAAAGAAATGATTCGTTTCTTAGATGTAAACGGTGACTTAATTGATAAAAATTTTGAAACTAGTGCATCAAAAGAACAATTATTAGAAATGTATAAAATTATGATTAGATCTCGTGAATGAGATTTATATGCATTAACTTTACAAAAAACAGGACGTTTAGGTACCTTTGCGCCTAACTTAGGTGAAGAAGCTGTTTTATCAGCTATTGGTTATGCTTTAGAAAAAGATGACTGATTCGTTCCACACTACCGTGTGCTAGCATCACAATTATCACGTGGTATTCCAATGGAAAACATTTACCTATATTGAAGAGGTTCAGAATTAGGTTCTAAATTTAAAAAAGATGTTAATGTACTTCCAATGCAAGTTGTTATTGGATCACAAATTTCAATGGCAGATGGTGTTGCATATGCATTAAAAATGGAAGGAAAAAACAAAATTGCTCTTACAACTATTGGTAATGGTGGAACCAATGAAGGTGAATTCCACGAAGGGCTTAACTTAGCTTCAGTACGTGATTTACCTGTAGTTTTTGCTATTATTAATAACCAATGAGCTATTTCAGTTCCAGAAAGAAATAGTTATAAAGTTAAAACATTATCACAAAGAGCAAAATCATATGACATTCCAGGTATTCGTGTAGATGGAAACGATTTACTTGCATCATATGAAGTTGCTAAAGAAGCATATCAATATGCAAGAGAAGGACATGGACCAGTTCTTATTGAATTTGTTACATGACGTCAAGGACAACATACAACAAGTGATGATCCTCGTGTTTACCGTACAAAAGAAGAAGAACTTGAACATGAAAAATGAGAGGCAATGCACAGAATTGAAAAATTCTTAATGGATAAAGGTTACTTAACTGAAGAATTAAGAACTCAATACATCGAAGAAGCCAAAAATGAAGCTAAAGAAGCATATGAAAAATCAACTGAAATTCTTAATTCAGAATCATTTGATGACATTTATGACTACACCTATGCAGAATTAACAGATGAATTAAAAGCTCAAAAAGAAGCTAACAGAAGATTTTTAAAAAAATAATATCAGTGGGATATTAAGGAGATAAAAATGGAAAAAATTACAGTTAATAATATTGGTGCTCTTACACATGCATTAGATTTAATGATGGAAAGAGATAAGTCAGTTGTTATTTATGGTGAAGATGCCGGATATGAAGGTGGTGTTTTCCGTGCTACACAAGGGCTTCAACAAAAATATGGTGTAGATAGAGTTTGAGATGCCCCAATTTCAGAATCAGCTATTGCAGGTTCAGCTATTGGTGCAGCTATTGCTGGATTAAAACCAGTTATCGAAATTCAATTCTCAGGTTTCTCAATGTACGCAATGGGTCAAATTTTCTCAAACGCAGCTCGTATGAGAAATAGATCAAGAGGAACAATGACAGTTCCTATGGTTTTACGTATGCCATGTGGTGGTGGGGTTAAGGCTTTAGAACACCACTCAGAATCATTGGAAGCATTATATGCACATATTCCAGGATTAAAAGTTGTTATGCCTTCAACCCCATATGACACTAAAGGTTTAATGATTGCAGCTATTGAAGATCCAGATCCAGTTGTATTCTTAGAACACAAACGTGACTATCGTGCTTTCAAACAAGAAATTCCAGCAGGATACTACAAAGTTGAAATTGGTAAAGCAAATGTTGTAGTTCCAGGTGAAGATTTAACAGTTGTTGCATATGGACACATGGTTCATGAAACAATTGCTGCTTTAAAATTATTAGCAGAAAAAGGAAAATCATATTCAGTAGAAGTGGTTGACTTAAGAACAATTAAACCATTAGATACAGCAACAGTTATTGAATCTGTTAAAAAAACTGGACGTGTATTAGTAGTTTCAGAAGCTGTAGAATATGGTTCAATTGCAACCGAAGTGTTAGCTCGTGTAAACGAACATGCTTTTGATGACTTAATTTCAAAACCACGTCGTTTAAATGGACCAGACGTAACAATTCCTCTTCCAGCATTAGAAAATTACTTTATGGTAGACAAAGAAAAAATTGCTACAGTAATTGAAGAAATGTTAGATGAAGAATAATAAATAAATTAAATTAAGAGAAAGGTTTTCTTACAAATAAAATATTTTGTAGTAAAGCCTTTTTCTTTATTTATAATTATTAATAGTTTTACTAAGCTATAAATAATTAATTTGTTAGGAGATAATATGATCGAAGATTTCGCAAAAAAATGTGGAAGTAAAGAGGAAGAAGGGGCTCCAGCAGTTGTTGGACAATTAAAAGTTTCTAACGATTTACTTGACTTTTCTGCATTAGCTCAAACCAATAAAAAAGCTAAAGCTAAAGAAGAAATTACAGAAGATAATGCTAATTTAACTCCAAGAGAAAGAGCTATTTTAGCAAGAATTAACAAGAAAAAAGAAGTGAAATAATTATGAGCGAAATTATAGAAGTAAAACCATTGGAAGCAAAAGAAGTTAAGCTTCCTCCAATTAGAAAAGCTATTGCAAAAAATTTAAAAAATGCAATGAATCAAGTTGCTTATTGTTCATTAGTGCAAAAAGTAGATGCAACTAATTTATGAAACTACCGTCTTCAAGTTAAAGACAAAGTTTTAGCAGAAAAAGGTATTAAGTTAACTTTTCTTTCATGAATTATTAAAGCAATTACTATTGCCCTAAGTGAATACCCTATGTTTGCAGCAAAAGTTGATGAAGAAAATGGAGTTATTAAATTCCCTGATTCATTAAACATTGGAATTGCAGTTGATACACCTTATGGACTTGTAGTACCAGTGATTAAAAATGCTGACAAATTATCAATTGTTGAAATTCAACAAGAAATTGTAAGATTAGCCACATTAGCAAGAGACAAAAAATTAACAATGGCTGATATGCAAGGTGGCTCATATACTATTACAAACGTTGGTTCAGTTGGAGTTCTTTGAGGTACCCCAATTATGAATTACCCAGAAATTGCAATTACAGCTGTCGGCGCAATTGAGGATCAATTAACCTTAGTTGATAAAGAAATTGTTGTCAAAAAAGCAATGTATTTATCAATAGCAGCTGATCACCGTTGAGTTGATGGCGCTGATATGGGACGTTTTAATGGCAGAGTTAAAGAATTATTAGAACAACCAGAAAAATTAGGAGAGTTATAATTATGTTTAAAATGCAATTTACCGACATCGGTGAAGGATTACATGAAGGAACAGTAGCAGAAGTTATGGTTACTGTTGGTCAAGAAGTTAAAGAAGGTGACATTTTATTCTCAGTTGAAACTGATAAAATGACTTCAGAAATTCCTGCACCAGTAAATGGAAAAATCGTTGAAATTTTAATCAAACCAGGTCAAGAAATTACTGTTGGAGACGAAATCTTCCACATCGAACAAGCTTAATTAAACTTGATTTGTAAAAAATGAAATAAAAGAGCAGTTCATTGGGAACTGCTTTTTAATATTTCTTTCTTAATTTTTGAATAGTGTATTTGTCCCACGTTTCCCACTTGTGGGATTTTTTTATATATTTTAAATTATCACATATTTATGTAATAAATATGTGAAAAATATAGTATGATACTACTAAAATAATGGTATAATACCGATATGGCAAGCAAAACAAGAAAGAGAACATGAATAATTTCAATATCTAAAAGAGAAAAAGGCAATTATTTACAAATTGGATATCAAAAATTTAAAGGCAATGGGTATGAAACCAGATTTGGAATAGGATATGAAAAAGATTTTGAGCAGTATCAAGAGAATG
>NZ_JHZE01000010.1 GCF_000621085.1 Mycoplasmopsis gallinarum DSM 19816 | reverse complement strand
TGGAAAAACAATAAAAACATTTAATTTGAAAGATACAAGTGTAGAAGAAAGTTGAAATGACTATCAACTTGTTCAAAAAATTCTAGAAAAGATCCAAAAATAAAAAATAATATCCGGCAAAACGGATATTTTCCTTTTTAATGCTACTAAGTGGGAAACGCAGGAAAATATGGAATTTTTCATATACTATAATGTATTAGCAATTATTAAAAATGCTTTTTTCTTTCTTGTTCTAAAATTATTATTTGATGAATATAAAAATGAAATCCCAACAGAAACAGGATTTCATTTTTAATTTATTTTTTTCTATTTGCTAAAGTTGCAATAATTCCAATTAAACTAATTAATCCAAGACTTAAGAATAAGTATCAAATTCAATTTAGATTTTCTTTAATTGCTAAATCTTGCATTGCTTTTTTGTTTAAAATGTCTTTGTCAATTACATCTAATTTTGCATTATTTTTAATAATATTTCTTCAAGTTTGAGCAACTTTTTCATAATTATTTTTATCATTAATTGCTTCTAATTGATTTAAGTTTTTAACTAAATTAATGTATCTGTAATCATTTAATTTATTTAAATTAAGTGCTAAATCAGCAAGTAATTCTAAATCATAATTAGTGATTGCATCTGTAATTTTAACTTTGATAGAACTATAAGTTACAAAATCAGATTTAACTTTATAAATTTGATTAATTAATTCATGTAATAAAGTATTTTCTTCAGTATTCACAAAGTTTTGTAAATCATTTTCCACTTCAGCTAAATGATTAATTAAATCTTCTTTTGCTTTTTGAGTATTAGTATTACTAATATCTTTACTATTTTGATATTGTTCTAATAATCATTGTAATTTTGAAGTTTTTTCAATTAATTTAACAATGTTTTGTATTGACTCAGTGTCTACAGCATATTCTTTTAATTCATCAAGAATTTCTTGAATTGCTTTTTTAGTTTGAGGTTTTAAGTCTTTATCGTATTTGTTAATTAGATCATGTAATTTAACTTGATTATCGGCAATAAGTTTATTTTTATTACCTTCTAATTTGCTTTCAATTTCACGTAATTTATTGATTAATTCAACAACTTCATTTTGATTTAAATTGCTTGAAGCATAATCATTTGGTTTTTGATTATTAAGCACTTGATTTGCATTTTCTAAGGCATTATCATAGTTATTTTTTTGTTCATCAGTTGCATTTTGATATGCAGTTGATTGATGAACTTCATCACTATGTTTAACTTCTTTTTGTAAGTCTGCCATTGCTTTATCAAGTTCTTTTGCTTTATTAACAACATTATCTTTATCTTCTGCACTTGAAGATTTAATTTCATTAATTAAACTATCTTTTTGACTTTGGTTAAGATGCTCTAAATTATTAATTTGTTCAATTGCGTCTTGTTTTGCTTGTTCTTTATCTGCAATTACTTTTGTAATTTTAGCAATCTGTTCATCTTCATTATTTAATTTATCAACTTTATTGATTTGTTCATTTAATGAGGTTTTTTCTTCAGTTGAAAGTAAATCTGAATTATTAACTTTTTCTTTTAATATATTTTCTTTACCATTCAAAATATCATAAGCATAATCTAATGATTGATCATTTTGATTATTAGCGGCTAAATTATCTAAATTATCATTATCTCTATCTAAACCAGTTTGAGTAGGAGAGTTTAATAATTCATTAGCGATTTTTAATTTATTTTGAATCAATTCTTGATTATCTGCATTTTGATATTTAGTATTGTTTGAATCATTAATTAATTCAGTGTATTTAGCAATTTTTTCTTTTAAGTTAGCCATTTTATCAGCGACTTCAAGAGCTGAAGTAAGGGCTGACTGTGCTTCTTTTAAGTTAGTTGCATTATTAATTTCATTTTTAAAGTATTCAAGTTGTTTTGGATTAAGAATTCGAGCAGTTTCATCATTATTAATTGATTTTTCTAACTCTTTAATCAATGAATCTTTTTGTGCTTTTAGAATAATTGCTTCAAAATCTGCTACATTTTCAACCACATTATCTGGGCTAAGATTTAAATTCGTATTTTTGATTTCATTAATATAAATTTGTTGTTCATTATCAAATAAATTAGGAATTGTTTGAATTTGATCAATATAAGGTTGTTTTTGATTATTTCTAACTTTTTCAACTGCCACAATTGCATTAACTTTTTCTTTAGAATCAGCATCAATAATTAAATCAATTGCTTTATCTTTTTCATCTTGATTTAAGTTTTCTAAATTATTAATTGCTCTTTTCGCTGCATCTTTTTCAATCTGCAATTCAATTCAATTTAAATCATTAATTAATCTAGTTACTTTATCTTTATTTGCATTGTAAGGGAAATTATCTGATTCATTAGCATCAGCTGGACGACCATTAATTACTTTATTAACAGCTGTTATAGTATTATCATAAGTATTTTTAATTGCATCATAGGCTTGTAAATATTTATCGCTCGCCTTAATTTCATCTTGATCGCTAGCAGCTTCTTTTAATTTGGCCATTTCATTATCTAATAATCTAGCTTCTTCATTAATTGTTTCTAAGTCCGCAGAATTAGCAGCTTTAATTTTGGCAATATAATCATCTTTTTGTTGTTGATTCAAGTTTTCAAAGCTATTAATTGCGTTTATATATCTTTGTTTTTCTTGTTCTTTATCTAAAATATCAGCTTTAATTTGGTCTAAAGTTTTTACTTTATTATCTTCAGTATAACTTAAGTCTTTTGGACTAACTTTATTTAATTCTTCTTTAAAACTGGTTTTTTGATCATTAGATAATAAGTCGCTTGCTTCAACTTGTTTAATTACTTTTTGGATTTCACCATCTAATGCTTCATATTTTTGATTAATTGAACCATCTGAATGGTCTTCTTTAGTGCCTAAAAATTCATCGATGTTGGTGCCTAAATCTGTTGCATTAGTTTTATCTAATAATTCTTCTGCTTTAGCAATTACGTCATCAAAAGCATCTTTGGTAGTTTTTGAAGCTTGAGTATATTTATCTTCAGCTTTTTTCTTCTTATATTCAGTTACTAAATCTGCTAATTCACCCATTTTATCATTTAAATCTGAGTATTTTTCTTTGATTTTTTGAGCTTCATTAATATCTGAACTGTTTGTAATTTCTTCAACCAATTTATCTTTTTGAGCTCGATTTAAATTTGTGAAATTGTTTAAAGCATCATTAATAATCACTTGTTTATCAGCTTTAGTTTTTACTTCAGTAATTTCATCATTATTAGTTGCATTATCAATTTCAGTTTTTAATTCTTCGGTTTGATCAGTGGTTAATTTGTTATCGGTCACTAATTGATCTATATAAGCTTTTGCTTTATTTTTAGCATCTTGTAAGTTAGTTAAGAATCCACCAATTGTTAAAGTTGGACTTACACTTGATCTTTGATCTGTTAATCCGTCTTTTAAAGAAGCTAAATGATAAGTTACTGTTAAGTTTCCAGTTTCATCATTTGCGCTAATATCATCAATTACAATTTGCGCTTTATTAACTTCATTATTTGCCACTGAGGTAACAAAGTAACTATTATTTAAGTTTTTAATTACTTCTGCTTTATTTGCAACTAAAGCACTGGCTTTAGTTGTACTTTGATCATTTTTATTGTAAGTAATTGATTTGGCAATATTTTGATTAGCAATTACTCGATCTAATCTTTGACTTTCAGTTTGTAATCCATTAATTGTGAAAGTAAGATTATCAATATGAATAGTGTCTAAATTTGGACGTTTTGAATAAATACTATAAGTACCTGAAATAACTCCAGTTTTATCATTTCTTGAAGTGATTTGAATATTAGTTGCTTGATCTAACTTATTATCAATTGCAGTAATATTTGTTTCTTGTAAATCACTTGGGCTAATTGAGTTTTTATTAGTAATTTGATTTTCTCAAACATAATTTAAAGCTTGCAATCTTTGTAATTCTGTTTTGAAACCTGTAAGTTGTTTTGCGTCCTCTTGCGCAGTAGCGTTTACAACTCTTTCAATGCTATTTCTTGTGGTAGAAACAAGTGTATATTGCACTTGAATTAAACCTTTTTCATCATCACGTTTAACAATTGTTAATGAATTTGGTTTTAATGCAACTTGTTCTCCTGATAAAGCACGACCATCTTTAAATTTAACTTCCACATTTTGGCTAAGCACTTCATCTTCATTTAATAATGGTAAGTAATTTGCTTTATTTGGATAGTCTAATTTAAGTAATGGTAATAATTTTTCAATTCTATTAACTTCTTCATCATCATTAGTTACATAGCCACTAAATTCTTGAGCTCTTGATTTTTCTGACTTAATTAATGGTTTTTCAGATGGTTTATTTTCTCAATTTTCAGACACTAAACCATTTTCACCAGTTAAGTTTCTAGTAGATTCTAATTGGTAGCCAACTAAAATTGTTCCGTGTTCATTATCTGCATTTTTAGTATCTAATTCAAGATAAACTTTAATATTTTGATTTTCACCTGCTGAAGTTAAAGTAGTTGTAAAATCAGAAGTTTCTAAATCAGAAGCTTTTTTAGCATTTGCGCCATCTTTTAAAGTATTTGCATTTTGACTAATAGTTACAGGTTGATTTTGAGTATTATTTACTAAATCATCCAATCTTTGTTTTTCAGTTTTAAAACCAGAAATAATTGCATATTTAGTTTCAGATTGTACTGTTTCAAAATCAGATTTTTTAGATTGTAATTTGTAACTTACTTTTAATTCACCAGTTATATCATTGT
The DNA here is from genome assembly GCF_000621085.1 of Mycoplasmopsis gallinarum DSM 19816. Lineage (GTDB taxonomy): Bacteria > Bacillota_I > Bacilli_A > Mycoplasmatales > Metamycoplasmataceae > Mycoplasmopsis > Mycoplasmopsis gallinarum. The sequence goes on along the minus strand of NZ_JHZE01000010.1, from coordinate 52,047 downwards.
AGGCAACAATTTGTTGATCAACAAATTCATGATCACTATCTGGGTTAACTTTTCAATTTCAATTTTGTCCTGTTGCTTGAGTTAATGATGAAGCTAATTGTAAGTTTTTAGCTGCATAATCAATTGTATGACTAAATTGATCGTCAGTATTATTTACATCAATTGCGTTTAATCTTTCTTTTTCAGCTTCTACTAAAGTTTTGAAACCACCTAATTTACCGTTTTTAGTAGTTGTACTTGTAACAGTATTTAGATTTTGACCATTCACTAATCCTCTAGTTGAAACTAAACGATAAACATAATCAATAGCTGCATCAGCACTATTTGTATTTTTATTAACAATTTCAATTTGTGCACTAGTTAAATTGTTTGCGCTTAAAATTAATTGATCTAAAACATCAGTTGGTAAATGATTTTTATATTCACTTACATTAACATTTTGAATAGCTGCTTGTGCTTCAATTTTTGATAGTAAATCATTTAATCTTTGACTTTCAGTTTTAAAGCCTGTAATTGTAAATTCTTTCTCTTCAGATTCTAAATTGCTGTAAATACCTTTTTTGTTTGAAACAAAGACATATTTACCAGTAATTTGACCATTAATTTCATCTTTAGTACTAATTTGAATAATTTTGACTGTTGCTTGATTATCAGATTGGTCAATTTGACTTGTAACTGCATCTTTAACAGAATTAGAAGGTAATACATTAGTTTTATCTGTGTAATCAAATGTTGCACTTAAATCATTTAATCTTGCTCTTTCGGTGGCTTGATCTAAATTATTTTGCTCATTTTGTGTTCTAAAACCAGTTAAAGTCAATTCTTTATTTTTAGAAGTAATGGTTGAGTATTGATAGTCATTATATTTAAGATTATCTTCAGCTCAAATTAAATCACTTTTTAATTTATCACTTCTTAAAGTAATTTGACTTGTTGATGAACCAGTTTCATCATTTGGACTGAATGTAATTGCATTTAATGATGCTTGATCATTAGCACTATTAGCATAAGCATAATTATTTTGAGTAGTTGCAGTTGTACTTGAAGGTAAATAATTTACTCTAGTACTGTTATCATTGTTGAAAATCAATGAACTATTACTCAAGCTATCTACTATTTGATCTAATCTTTGTTGTTCATTTTTGAAGCCATTTAAAGTTACAGTTTTAGTTTCTGAAGTGAAATCAGTACCATTTTTAGTACTTTTTGCAACATATTCAAGAACTAATTCACCAGTAATATCATTATAAGCAATTACTTTTGCACTTTCTGCTGTAGTATCTGCACGATTACTTTGAATGCTAATTCCACTTGGATTAGTTTTGAATTCTGAAGCTAATTTAGTTCTATCATATGTGAAAGTAAAATCAGTATTTTCTAAAGCATTTAATTCTTGTTGCTCACGTTCATTAGCGGTTTGGAAACCAGCTAAAGTGTATTGTTTATTAGCTGTTTTAACCACTTGATTATTTAAGTTTGTTTTAGTAGATTCTAAATGTCAATTTAAAACAATTTCACCGGTTGCACTATTTGTGCTTGCAATTGAATCAATTACTAATTTAGCTTGATTTTGACTCAAAATATTAGTTTTTTGATTGTCAATTTCTTGAGCTAAATAACCAGATAATTGAGCTAAGGTTACTTCATCAACTGTGGTTAAGTTTTGTGCCTTATTACCAGCAAAATTAAAGACTTCTTCACTTGCAGTCACTAAATTTTTTAATCTTTGTATCTCAGTTAAAGTATTTAAAGTTGCATTTTTAAGACTTGATTTCACATCAGTTAAATTAGCCCGTTGTGAAGTTGCTAAATAAGTAATCTCCACTTCCCCGGTTACTTCATTAACTGCAATAATTTCAATATCTGAAACTAAAACAGTAGCATTATCAACAATTGCAAATTCAATATCTTTTGCTTTAATTTCTGAAGCTGTTTTAGTTGTTCTAATTGTTTCACTTAGAGTAGGATTATATGCTAAAAGATCTAATCTTTCTTTTTCAGTGAAGTATTGATCATTATTTGTTTTGCTAAATGTGTAAGATTTTTTAGCAGAAGTTAAAGTATTTAAATTAGTTTTAGTTGATTGCAATTGATATGAAATAGTTAATGAACCATCTTTATCATTTTGGCTTTCAATTACTAAATTAATCACTTCTGCTTCAGCATCTTGAGGTAAATTAATGCTAAATGCACTATTACTATTATTAGTAGTAATTTGGCTTGGTAATAATTTATTATTTAAATTACTATAAGTTAGATTAATTGCATCTAAACGATTAATTTCTTCTTGGCTAGTAGTTAAATAATTATTAAATGTTACTTTAGGTGCATTATCTGAAACTACATTTTGATCAACATTATCATAGCCAGAAACTAAATTAACTCTTGTAGTATTTAATTGATAACTTGCTTTAATTGTTCCAGTTTCGTCATCACGATCTTGATCATCAATTACTAAAACAATATTCACATTTTCATTATCTCATGCTTGTGGCTTAGTAATTGTAAAGTCACCATTGGTTAATTGTGAAGGTTTTTTAACTAAAGCATCTTGGTCATTTGTAATCACGCTTGCAGTTTGAACAGTTTGAATTAAATTATCTAATCTTTGTTTTTCAGTTAAGAAACCTGTTAATTCAACTACTTTTTTGTTGCTAATTACTTCTTTGCCTAAATTATTTTTAGTTGATTTTAATTTAAATTCAACTTTAATTTTGCCATTCACATCATCATAAGCAATAACTTTTCGTTCAATGAATTCATAATCAGCATCGTTTGGTTTATTTCAAGTTCAATTGGTAATTGCATCATCTTTTAATGATGAAGCTAAAGTTGTTGCTTTATCTGCATAATCAACGCTGTAGGTTTGTGTGCTATTTAATCTTTCACTTTCAACATCAGCATTAGTTTTAAAGCCGCCTAAAGTTCCAGAAGCACTCTCTGAATTTTGGCCTGATAAGTCTTGATTATTATTTAAAGTTTTAGTTGAAACTAAATTATAAGTATAAGAAATTCGGCCACTTACATCATCTGCTACTTTAGTAAAAATATTAATTGTTGCATTATCTAATGAATTATTTTTGTCTGTTATTACAAAATTATCAATTACATTTGAAGCTAAATTATCTTTATATGCATTAGTTGTTAAATTATTAATTTGAGCTTCTAATTGATCTTTATTTGTTCTTAATAATTCATCAAGACGCATTTTTTCAGTTTTAAAGCCAGTTAAAGTGGCAGTTTTTTCTGTTGATTCAACCCCGCTATAAATACCATCTTTTGCTGAAGCAAAAGCATATTTAAAGGTAATTGCGCCTGTAATTTCATCATAAGCACTAATATTTTTAATTACAATAGTTGCTTCTGGATTTTGACTGGTAAATGTAGAAGTAATTTGATTTTTGTTAGCTTCAGAAGGTAAAGTTGTAGCTTTATCAGTGTAATCAAAGCTTGCGCTTAAATTGTTTAATCTTTCTACTTCAGCTTGTTTATCAAGTTCATCTTGTTCTGTTTGTGTTCTGAAGCCAGTAATTTCTAAACTCTTTGTAATTGAAGTTTCTGGAGTAGTAATTGCTGGTAAATTACTATTTTCAGCATCATAAACTAATTCATTTTTAGCTTTTGTTGAAACTAATTTAGCTGTAAAAGTTACTTTTCCTAATTCATTATTAGGGCTAATAGCATCAACAATATTTAAAGTTGCTTTTTCAGTTCCACTCAAACTATAAGTGTAATCAGTTGTTGTAGTTGCATCAGAAGGTAAAGTAGTTGCTTTATCTTTGCCAACATTAATATTATTTTGACTTAAATTATTTAATAAATCATCTAATCTTTGGCTTTCAGTTTTATAGCCACTAATAGTTGCTACTTTTGTATTTGAAGTTAATAAAGTGCCATTTTTATTACTTTTAGTTACAAATTCAACTTTTAAAGTTCCATCAACGTCATTGTAAGCCACAACTCTTTGAATTTCAATTGTTTCAGTTTCACGGTTATTTGTATTTTTAGCACTAATTTGAATTTCACTAGCATGATCTTTAAAGTATGAAGCTAATTTAGTGTTATCGGCTGTAAAAGTATAATCACTTTCTGTATAAGCATTAATTGTTTTTTGTTCACGTTCAACATCACTTTGGAAATCATCTAAAGTGATAGTTTTAGTTTTAGAAATTGCATTTACACCATTTTTAGTTGAAACTAAATGATAAGTAATATCAATTGCTTTTGGATTATTTGGATTGTTGCTAAAACTATCAATCACAATTTTAGCTTGTGTTTCTTGTGCGATTTAAGTAACAAAATTATCTTTATTAATTTCAGATCTAATTACATTTTGGCTATCTGGATAAGTAATAGTTTTAGCCACTTGCTCATTATCAATTAATTGGTCTAATCTTTGATTTTCACTTAAAGTATTTACAGTCGCACTTTTATCTACAGTTAATGATTCTAAGTTTTCTTTAGTAGATCTAAGTTGATAACTTAAAGCAACTGCACCAGTTTCTTCATTTGTATTGGTAATACTTGAAACAGTTGCGTTAGCATCTGTAAGTGTTTTAAATTCAATATCACTTGTTAAAACTTGTGAAGCAGTTTTACTTTGATTTACACCATTTTTTAAACTTGGTTGTGAATCAAGAGCAGTTAATCTCGCTAATTCATCTTCTTTTCTTTGACTTCCATTCAATTGTACATTAGATAAATTAGTGGTTTTGGTATCTATATCAGATTTATTGAATAAATTAGTTTCATCTTGTGAAGTTTCCAAAGTGTTTAATAAATCTTTTGCAGCACTTAATGCATTATCATATGAATTTTGATTGCTATTAGTTTCATAAATATAATCTTCAGATTGTTTAACAGCATTCTCCTTAGCAATTTCAGCTCTTAATGCTTTCATTGAATTATTGAGCGCACTATTAACTTGATCTTGACTTTCGATTGCACTTACTGAATTAAGCGCATCGATTTTCTTAATTGCTAAATCTTTTTGATTTTGAGCTAATGAAGTGTAGTTAGTGTTAATGTTATTTTTGGCTTTGGTTTTAGCCGCTTCAACTCTTTCAACACCATCTAAGGCATTTACTGCATTATTAATAGCGGTAATTGCATTATTAACTTCTTCTAAAGATAAATTATTTCCTTGTTCATAATTATTTGCATTATCTCTTTGCGTAATTAAGTTATCCAAAGTACTTTGATTGCTTGCTTCAGTATAATCAATTCCTTGTTTAATTTCTGATAAATTGCTTGGAGTTTTTTTGTATGTTGCCATTGCTGTATCTAAATTGGTTGCATTAGTCACAACTTCATCTAAATTGTTTAAATCAGCAGCATCAATTTTAGCTAATCAAGTATCTTTTTGAGCTTTGTTTAAATTAGTTAAAGCTTGAATTTTCTTTTTAGCTTCTAACTTTTGTTGATTATTTTGGTCTAATTCTTTTAAAATCTCCACTAATTTTCAATCATAACTTTTACTTGGAGTATTGGTGTCAATTTGAGCATTATTAATTTTGGTTAATAAAGTATTTTTATCATCTTGACTTAAAGTTGAATTATTAACTTTATCTCTAGCATTTTCTTGCATTTTAGTAAATGCATTGTTTAAAATTTCAGCTTTTTTAGTTGATTGGGTAGTTAAGAAATCTTTTGGTAATTCATTAACTTTCTGAATAAAATCATCTTTTTGATTATCTTTTCATAAGTCAAAATTATTTAAATTACGTTTAAATTCTTTTCTATCTCCATCTAATGCATCTTTAGTTTGATTTAAGGAAGAAGTTAATGTACTAATTTGAGTTATTTTGTCATTAATTTGTTCTGTAATATCAGTGTCAGCAAAGTTTTGTTTTAAGCTGTCATTAATTTCATTTTTAGCGCTTATAATTGCTTGATCATATTTAGATTTTTCAGTTGCATCTTCATTAATATAACGACTATTAGTTGTTTTTTCAGCTTCTAAAGTACTAATTAAATTATTTAAATCAGTAAGTTTACTATTTAAGTTTTCCACATTAGCAACTAATTTTTTAGCTTCAGTTAAATTAGCTGTTTTAGCAACTTTATCTTTTAAAGTATTGCGTTGTTCTTGAGTTAAAGAAGTGAAAGTATTAATTTTATCTTTTAAAGTTTGTAATTGTTGTTCACCATCCAAATCATTAACTGCTTGTTTAAAGTTATTTAATTTAGTTTGCAATTCTTCTAAATTAATATTTGTTGCATTTTCATTAATTAAAGGACTAAAACTATCTAACGCATTATCTAAAGCTGTTTTTAAATTATCTTGAGCAAAAATGTATTTAGGTTGATTTTTATTGAAAGTTTGATTAAAGCCTTTTGCTTGTTTGTCTAAAGTATCATATGCTTTAGCATTAGTTACAACTTTTTCATTTTCACTGTCAGATTTATTGGTGCTTAATTGATCTTTAAAGGCTTGATTTTGTTGGTTGTTAATTGAAGTTAATTTATTAATTTGATTGCTTCAATTTTGTTTTTTAGCTTCTTTTAAGACAGAATTTTGTGTATTACTTTGATCTGTAGTTTCACCATTATTATTAATAATTGCATTATTAATAATTTGGTCTTTAAAGTTAGTTTTTTCTGTTTCTGATAAATCACTTAAGTCTTGAATTGCCTCAATATAAGGTTTTTTAGCTTTATTAGCATTTGTTGCTTGTTCAACAATTGCATTAATTAAGTTTTCTTTAGTATCACTATTATTTGGAACTTGCTTAATTTTATCAATTAAAGCTGTTTTTTCATTTGGATTTAAATATGGTAAGCCATTAATTTGGTTAATTGCATTATTTTGTAAACCGTCTAAAGCATCATATAAGTTATCTAATGAATTAGGTACATTTCTATTTGCAATATATTGATCTAATTTGCTTGTACCATCATCAGTTGTTGAAGTTAATAAAGTTTTAGCTGCTTCATAAGTGGTTTTAAAATTATTTTTTGCACTTTCTGTGGCATTGGTGTATTTTGCATCAGAAGTAGTAGTATTTGCATATTTAGTAACTAAACCTGATAACTGCTTCATCTTATTATTTAAATCACTGTATGAATTAAATTTAGTTTGCGCATCTTCTTTTGAAGTTGCACTATTAATTAAAGTTTTTAAATTCTCTTTTTGTTTTGGATTTAAATATGTGTAAGTTTGAGCAATTTGGTTTATTAATTCTTGTTTTTGAGTTTCTAATAATTTACCGTTTACATCATTAACATTATTTTGTTGGTCAATTAAATCCTTAAATTTAGTTTTTTCCTCATTACTTAAATGTTGTGAATTGTTAATGTATTCTTTAGCCTCGCGTTTTGCTTTATCTAAAGTAGTTAAGAATCCGTCAATTGTAATTGAACCAGTTCTTAAAGATTTTTGATCCTTTAAATTATCTCTAGTTGATTCTAATTTATAGTTAATTACTAATTGTCCTGTTGCATCATTAGGACTTAATTCAATATCAGTAAAACTTGCTTTTTGATTTTCATCTAAATTGTTGAAAATAACATTTTGAATACTTGATGGTAAAACATTTTCTTTATTTTGAATTTCTTGAATAGTTTTAGCAATATTGGAATCATTAATAATTGCATTTAATCTATCCGCTTCAGTCATTAAATTATTTAAATGATATGTTCTGTTGCTTGAAATATCATTTACTCTACTTGAAATAACTTTATATTTAAGAGTCAATTCACCAGTTTTATCATTTGCAACTATAGCTGCTCCATTTGCTTCATCAAGCGCTAAAGTAGCGTCTTGTAATTGTGGATTTACAGGTAAATAAGTTTGTCAATTGTTTTTATTAGCCAATAAATCTGAAGCCATTTTTAAGGTTTTTGAAGGCACAAAATTAACTGCTAAATTATTAATTCTAGTTTGTTCAGTTTCAAAACCACTTAAGGTATATTTATTAACAATTTTTTGTTCTTCTGCACTTAGAGTTTTTTTAGTTAATAAACTTGCTAAATCATAAGTATATGAAATATCATCTAAACCATCTTTAGTTGAATTTAAAGTTACTTTAACACTTCTAGTTCCGTTTCTATAGTTGTCACTAGTTAAATTTAATAATTCATATTGTGAACTTATTTTATAGTTATTGGCATTGGCAATTGAAAGATATTTAGTTTGTAATTCACTTGGATTAATAGTTGAATTTGCTTTATTTGGCTCACTATAATTAAGTGAAATTACATTTTTAAATAAGTCTTCTAATCTTTCTTGTTCTGTCAAGAAGCCTGAAGCTGTAAAGCTTGAACTTTTAGCTGAAACAACTTCATTTGCTTGAGCAGCTTCTTCTTGAATAGTAATTAAATCTTGTCTATCAGATTTTAAAGTATAGTCATAGGTAATTTGACCATTTCTATCATCTTTATTAGTGATATTTGGAATTTCTTTAAAGCTTGCTTTTTGCACGTTACTGTCTTTAAAGCTAATATTAAAGTCAGTGCCATAAGTTACTTCAGTTGGCACTTTTTTGTTAGTAATAGTTAAAATTGCATTGGCTTGAGTTAATAATAAATCTAATCTTTGTTTTTCAGTTTGGAAACCTTCAATTTCTGCATATTTAACATCTGAATAAATATTTGTTGAAGTTTTTGATTTTAGTCTATAAGAAACTTTTAATTTACCAGTGATATCATTGTAACCAACAATAGTTTTATCAACTATTTCAGCATTTTGACTACTTTGAATATCTCATTGTAGATTTTCGGCATTAGTTAATTTTGAAGCTTGATTTTGTTTTTGCTCTGCAGTTGCTTTAACTGTTACAGAATTAATTCCATCTAATCTTTCTTTTTCTGCTTGATCACCAGTTTTAAAGCCTCTAATTATTGCTTCTTTAGTATCAGAAGTTAAAGATTGATCATTTGCATCTTTTATAACATATTTAACTGTTGCGGTTCCATCAGCATCATTTTTAACAATTTGCTTAATTTCAATTTGATCAGTTGTAATTTTTGGACTACCTAAAGAATTATTATAAACAATGGTTTTATTTACATTGCTTTTAACAATTTGACTTGGAGTAATTTTTGATTTATTATCATAATCAAAGGTTGCATTATATTGATTTAATTTAGCTTTAGTTAGGATTTTATCAACAGCTGCTTGCTTAGTTTCACTTGTTTGTAAATCAGAAACACCATCAATTTCTGATTTATATTGTTGTTTTTGTGCATCTGTTAAATAGCTTAATCCTTGAATATCATTTTTTGCTTTAGTTTTAATTCCATCAAGTAAAGCAAAACTATTATTTAATGAACCACTTTGGTTAATACCACCAATTAAAGTATTTAATGAAGGATTAGTAGATCCATTATTTGTAGCTGAAGTAATTAAATCATCAGCTGAATTTAAAATAGTATCAAATTGACTTTGATTAGTTGCACTTGTGTAATCAACACTAGATTTTTTGCTTGTGTATTCATTAACTAAATCTTTCAATTTTTTCATTGAATTATTTAAGTCAACATTTTCTTTTTTGGCAAAAATAGTTTGTGCTTCTTGACTGCTTGTAGCATTTTGAATTTTTTCAAATAATTCCTGATTTTGTTTTGGATTGAAATGTTGATAAGTAGCAGTTAATTTGAAAATTTCGTTATCTTTTGCTTCTTGTTTGTTTAATTCATCAAGATTTGTAGCATTATTGACTGCATCTATTAAGGTTTGTTTTTGACTATCAGTAATTTTATTTTGATCTTTAGCTTGATTAATTTTTTCAATTAACTCTGCCTTTTTATCATTAATTGCTTTTTGTGCACTAGTTAAAAATCCATTAATTGTTGCTGATTTAGAATCTGATTTAATTTTTTCATCTGCTGGTAAATAACTAAATTTTGAATCAGTTGAAACTAATTGATAGTTAAAACCAACAGTTCCATCAGTGTCATTTTTGTTAATATCATTCTTGATAACATCAACATTGTTTTGAGATAAATTATTGGTTATTGAAGATTCTGTAATTTTTGAAGGTAATGTTGTTTTTTTGCTTGGATAATCAAAAGTTAAATTAATTGCATTTAATCTTTGTTTTTCTGTAGTAATTTCATCGCCATCAAGATTATCATAAGCGCTTGTAGCAGCAGATTTTAATTGATTGTATTGACTAATATAATTTTCAATAAAGTTTGTGTAATCTGTAGGTGCTGTTGTTGGTTGTTCTAATTTGTTTTTATTGGTATTTAATTTAGCATTAAGATTAGTTAAAGCAGAATCAAAAGCAGATTTTCTTCCTTTTGATCCATTAGTATAGTCAGTGGTTGAATTTGCAGAATTATAAGTAGTAATTAGAGATAAATCATTTGCACCGAAATTATCATTTAAAGTTTTAGATTTTTCATAAATTTCTTGTCTTTTACTTGCATCTGCTGCTTTAATTTGATTAATTACAAGATTTTGTAAATCAGTAGTGAAATACTCTAATTGTTTTACTTTATTAATTAAGATATCACCATCTAAAGCATTATAAGCATTAGTTAAATTTTCTTGTAATTTAGCAATTTGTGTTGGATTTATATTTGATCCTTTATTATTTAATAATGAATCAGCAGCTGTTTTATAAACATCAAAATTACGTTTTTTATCTGGAGAAGCAAAATTATATTTATCTGTATTAGTTTTTAAATTAGTTACATAAGTTTTTAAATTTTGTGTTGCATCATTTACACTGTTAATAGATTCTTTATATTCATTAACTGCGTTTTCATCAGCAAAATTTTTAGAAAGAATGTCCTTTTTAAATGCTTCTTTTTGTTTTTGAGTTAAAACATTATTTTCATTATTATTTAATGTTGGAGAATTTAAATAATCAATCAATTGTTTATGATAATTATTTTGTTTTTCTAACTCATCCACAATAGTTTTTAAATTTTTGTCATTACCAAAATATACTCAATCATCTTGAGCATTATCAGTTTGATTTCTATAGAGTTCAGCATTATCAATATTACTTGAAGCAGCATTTTTTAATGCTTGTGAAACATATGAAAAACTTTTTATTTTTTCTTTTGCTTTAGTTTTAGCTTGTCCAAATGCTTCATTAATTAAAGATGTTAATTGATTATTAATAGTAGTTCTATTATCACTTAATTGATAGCTGGCTTCATTATAAGTAAAGTTTTTATCATTTGGAATTTTTTGAAGGAATGAATTTTTTGCACTTTCATCTAAATAATTAAATGAATTAATGTCTGAAGTAAATTGTGTTTTATTTCCATTTAATTCTAGAATTTTATCAATTCAATTGTTTTTTAAATTACTTGCATTTTGTGTTTTAAAAGTATCCAAATTGCCTTGTGAATAAAAAGCATAAGATGAATCATTTGATACATTATTGTTGTTCTGCAATTTTGTAACAAAATTGTTATATCAAACATTATCAATGGTTGGTTTACTACTTGTTTTACCATACACCAATTTATCATTTTTAATATTTTCAATAATTGGTTGAATCTTTTGAATTTCATCATATAAAGTAGATAAAGCTTTTATTTTGTTTAAAATTGTGTTTTTATTACTTTGATATTGTGTATTATTAGCCGGAACAAAAGTGGTTATATCATAAGGAGTATTATATCTTGAAAGCACAGAATTAATTGCATCAATTATAAATTTAGTACCTTGTATGTAATTATAATTACTTCAATTCTTATTAGTAATACTTTGACTATTTAAAGTATTAATGAATTCATTTTCTAAATTATTTTTACCTGTTTGTTTTATTTTAGTAATAACATCATTTACATCTGATATATATTTTGTAACTTCATCCGCAGTTTGTAAAGCAACTTTTGAATCAATGTTTCTGTCTACTGCTTCACGATTTAAGTTTAATTCTGATTGTAAATCATATTTTTTTGCTGCAGAAGTGTTGCTGCTTCATCCTTCAATTTCTAATAATTTTAAAGCTTGTCCTTTAGCTTCTCTTTGATCTGCAAAAGCAAAAAGAACTTTATTGCTAATTTCACTATTTCAATCCGTTTTATCTGTTGTGCTTACAACTAAATTTCTTAATTCAGCTCTTTTTGCTTCTGCTTGCCCTTGTAAATTATTTAAATTAGAAATTTGCTCCTTGAAATATTCAAATCATTTAGGATCATTGAAAGAATATGTGGTTTTATTAAAGTTTTCATTTTGCTCAATTTGTGATAATAAATAATTAATTTGTTTAATAGTTAATCATTTATTTTTCTTTCTATCATTTGCAAATCTTTTTAGTTTTTCATAATCTGTTAAATCATAGCTAATTTCATTAAAATTAAGGTATCCATCATCATCTGTTGTATTAAAAGAAAAAATATTTGGATTTTGAGTTGAATAAGAATTTTCAGAAACAATTTTTCATTTTTTATAATCTTCAGAATTTACAAAACTAGTTTTAAGTCTTAAATTATTTATATTTGAATATTGAGTCAAGGAATCAACATTATTTTTGGTTTTATACTCTGAAAGAATTTTATCTTGATTTATTGCTTCATTATACTTTGATTTATTCACTGAATGAATTAGTCTTTCAGTTCCATTATTATCTTGAATTAAAGATAAAGTGGTATTAGGTAATTTATCATTATCTAAAAGGTATTCGCTTTTAACCAATTTTTCAGTGGTATTGAATTTAATATTTTGATATGCTTGACGATCTGCCATTTTCATAAATGAACCAAATTGTCTATCAGCTCAACCACTTGATTCGTATTTAAATTGTCCAAATCCAATATATGTTTTTTTAGCGGAAGCATCTCTTGAAAGAGGATTAGAATTATTTCCACTACGTACTTCATTCTTATCAATTGTGTTTGGATTTCTTTTTACTGTAAATTCTAATTGTAATGATGGTGTAAAACCAGCAGTAGATTCATACTCTGATTTTATTTCCAAAATCAATAATGAACCTGCATTATTATTAAGAGAATTATAGATATAGTTATTATTATCTTTATATTGTTTTTGATATAAACCTAATTTATATTCATCTCCATTATATGCAACTGGCGCATATTTTCAATCACCTGACAATGATGGCTCATCATGAATAATCATGTTAGCAATGGTTCTTTTTCTGAAATAATCGTTATTAACCCCACCTCATAATTTTCCATATTGATCAGTAATATTTTGATTTATTTCTTTTGGAAAGGTTTTATAAAAAGAACCATAATGCATTGAATTTAATCAAGTTTTACCTGTTGTATATCTTTTTTTGTCAGAAACATAATATCTTGTGAATTGTGCATATTCATTATTTGGATTAGAACTATAGAATTTAAAGCCTGAACGATTATCGCCTTGTCTAAATACACCTGTATAGTCATATGATTTAGAAATTCAAGGATTTATTCGATATTTATTTTCTTCTTTTCCGTATCATGTGGCGCTGCCTCTATCGTCCCTAATGTCATTCACATCATATTTTTCATCAATTGAAATATTATAAGTTTTAACATTTTGTGGATTTGCAATTGCTTCTTGAAATTGTCCATTTGAATTTCTTGTGGAAAGAATAGCTTTAATATTTCCAGTTAGAATTAAATCTTCAGAAATTCAAAGTCCTACAAAAAACTTTCTATCATCAGATCTTAATTTGTCAACATTAAAACCAATTCTGAAAGATTTTGTATCATTTACAGAATCTCACCCATCGCCGTTAAAAAATGAAGAATCTTGATTATTGTTTCTTTGTCAGTTATATCTTGTATCAATTAAGTTGCTACTTAAAACTAAAGAAGGATTCAATAAATCTCATGCAGGATTATAACTATTTTCACCATATCTATCTCTTTTTGCCTTATTTGCATTATAGTCGTACAATCTATATCAATTATTTCTATTATTGATATAGTATGCAGATTTATCATAGCCAGATTCATTTTTACTGTAATTTGGATTTGTACCAACATAAATAGGCGCTTTTTTCTGTCCTGCAGCTCATCCTTCAAAAAACACACCTTCAACGGTATTGAAATTAGTATAAATACCATCATCTTGCACTTTGTTATATTGGCTATAACTTAGATATTTACTATCTACTACCTCTGAAGTTCCTGTTGTATTAGTTTGAGAAATAGGCAAAAAGACAAGAGGTAAAGATCCACTTGTTGCACTAATTCCCAACACAATTTTTTTAATCTTTTTTGCATTTTTCATAACACACCACCTATATATATATATATATATACTATTGCATAGTGTCAAAATTTTACTATATAAATGAAATTTAAAAATTTTATAAATAAATTAAAAAATACAAAAATATGGAATTTTTGCGTTGTTTTTTCACTTTTTAATTGTTTAATTAAGAATTCTAAATTTACCTAAATTTAAATGTTATCTATTTATTTTTAAAAAAGATAAAAAGTTATATATATATATATATATATATAAACTTATGTAAGAGTGATTTTATATGTGTTTTGAAATCATTAATAGTAACTCGCATTGGATTGAGTTATTTTTATGTTTATCTTAATGTGTTTATATTTATTTAAAAAAATAATAGGAGACTTCATTTATGAAGAAAAAAAATATATTTAGGCTTTTAGGCGCTACTCTTTCTTCATCCGTATTTTTAATTCCTTTTTCTGGGTTAGTTCCTATCTATATGGGTAAAGATACTACTGATACTAAATATGACAGTTTCTTTTATGAAGATACTGACATTTATTCTAATTCAAGATATAGTCCATATGGTTCATGAGATGGTAGTGTAGATTATAGATTTGAAGGTTATATTGGAACTCAAAATTTTGTCACTGTCGGTGATCCAACCATCACAAACAATAGAGATCCTCGTTTTTTAGACACAAAATATATTGATAGATTTAGCAAAGAAGCTAATTGAGTTGATCCTAAATCATTAGATGGTAAAAAGAGAAAATGAAAATTAATTTATCATAAACAACAACCATCTAGTTTTAGAGAAAACAGATATTTAGGTGGTTTCTATTTTTCTGAAGATATGATTTTAGCAAATGATTCAGTTGTCAAATTTTCATTTTATCCAGCTGATATTAATCAAATTGATTATGCAAATGTTTCTACAAAAGAAATTCCTGTTTCTTGAACCAAATTACCTACAAATAAGGATAATTACACTTTTATTAACCCTCTTTATTCTCAAAACCCTTATTTTGAAGATAAATGACAAAATATTGTTAACTGAGTAAATCCTGAAAATACAAGCACCACTGGTGCAGCTGGTTATAACAATAATAGTGAAATTAGATTAAGAGGATTATGAACCAATTCCGCTTATCCTTGAACTGCAGAAGAATTAGCAGTTGCCGAAAGAAATGGTTTAACTCGTGATAATCGTGAAGTAATTGCTAATAGATTAATTAACGATCCAGTTACATCACTTGGAAGGGGAAAGCCAGGTTTTTATCACAAATCTACTAAAAAAATTAATGACTTTGATGGTGGAAAGGTTGCAGCCAGATTAAAACAAGATGGTTTATATGATGAAGAATTATTAAATAATAAAGGTGCTGGTTTTTGAAATTTATTAAACCAAAATGCTGGATATATGTTCACTTTCTTCATTGATGCACCGAATGCTAGAAATAGAGGATGATTAAACAACGTCGTAGTTGTTGAATTTGAAACAGTTGATAATCCTAATTTTCAATGAAATGGCAAAACTTCTGTGCCAACCTTTTTAGGTGGGGCTTATACTCTTTTTGATGTTGGATTTAACTCTGGTTTTGAAGGTGAATCTGGATTTATCATAAGAAGTAAAAGAGCTAATTCAACTCAATACAAATTTAGAATTAAAGAAATTCTTAATTCTCAAGAATCAAATCTTTATTTACCAAAATCATTTAGACGTAGAGAAGATGATGAAATTGATAATAAATTGTACGAAGTAGGTGTTTATTACACTAATCAAGCTGGTACAGAACTTAAATTATTTGATTTAGATAGAAATCAATATAACAAAGCTAATAATCTAAAAGAATACTATAGCGAATACAATTTAAATTTAGCTCTTAACGATATTGATTTAAGCTCTTTGAAATTAAAAGCAACTATTAAAAATACTGAATTTAACAATCAATGACAAATTGCAGAGGCTAAACTTTCTTCTACAACAAAAGATTCTCAAGGTTTTTATGTTTTTAATGATTTGGTATACACTCCGCTTGTGACTGATAGGTTAAGAATCGAGCAAATGCTAGAATCTGAATTTCCTAATTTATCAGGTTGAGTTAATGATTTAGTTCATAAATTCATTGATAACGAATTTAAAGATAGAGGTGAAAATCGAAATAGTTCAGATGTTTGATTCGATGATCATAATTTAAATAGTAATAGAAAATATGTAAATACATATATGAATTTATTAAGAAGAATGATTCCTATGATTCAATTTGCATCTGATATTGATGAAATTTATTATTCTGATAGTAACAAGTCATTGTCAGTTGAGCCAAATAAATTAATTTCTCAACTTAATTTTGCTTATTCTTCTACCCAAGATTTAAAAAATATGATTGTGCAGATGCACGAATATTTAAATACTGGAAAAGAAAAATTAAAAAATAATGAAGATCTTCCATCAGGACAACGAACAGCTACTGAATGAGGTATTGAATTAAATCAAATTTTAGGCCCTAATCACCAAACCTATGATGAAGAAGTAGCAAAATTAGATGGATACAAAGTTGCTAATGACAATACAATTAGTGGTAAGATTAATGATCTCGCAACTAGTGAGTTTAGTAAAAATTATCCTGAAGCATACCAAAGTTTGACCCAAGCTGAAAAAGATAATTTAGTTAAATTATTTAAAGACAAAGCAATTGATATTATCAATAATCAGTTTAAATTGACTGCAACTAATGGTGGTATTGATAACTTAATTGAAACCAATTCAAGTACCAATTTAGAAACATTGAAGCAATTCCAAGCAGAAGTTGCTGATGCAATTTTGAAGCGTAAATATTTAAATGATTATGTAACTTGAATTAACAATAATTTAAAAAATGCCGATGGAAGTTGAAAAGAAACTGTTTTTGAAAATACTCTAAGTTCTCATGCAGATGGCGAAAAATACAATAAATTTATTGATGCTTTTGACAATGCAGAATATCAAAAAATCTTTGTAAATGATCCAAGTAAAGGCTTTTTAACTGATTATGCTAAGTTTAACAACTTGAAAACTAAATTAGATAATGGACTTAATTTATTAACTGAAAGTTTAAATGCTTTAAATGGTAATAAAAATCAAGCTCAAAAAGCAGTTGATTCATTTATTTATGTTGAAAGTGATGAAACTGAAAGACAAGACTTTGCTACTTTATTAGCAAAATTAAAAAATAACTATGAAAGTAATGATGGAACAGTTAAAGATGCTGTTTGAAGTGCAAATAATAGTGAATTAGCAGAACAAATTAATAAAATTTTTGCTAAAGCTAAAAGTAATTTAATTACAAAATTAAATGATTTAACTAATTTAACTGAAACTGATAAGGAAGAATTTTCAAGATTAATCAATGAAGCAGAACTTAATCCAATAAGTGAAGAATTTACTCAATTTGGTAATGATGCTAATTTAAAACCAATTTATGATAGAGCAGTCATAGTTGATCACATTCGCTCATTAACTAGTTTAACTGCTAAGCAAAAACAAGCTTTAATTGATCAAATAAATATTACAGATAGTAATGATAGTAATTATGTAAATCCTGAAAATTATGAAACATTCAAAACAAATGCAAGTAATTTAAATACCCAAATGAAAGCATTAAAAGATTACTATAATAAATTACCTAATTCACTTAAGCCAAATCAAAATGGTGAAATTACTGATGAGCTTTATGTTTATGAAAAAACTAAAAGTGAAAAAGACAATTACAAAAAATTTATTGATCAAACTAAAGCAGTAATTGATGATTCTGCTACTACTCCAATTACTAATAGCGCAGAAATTCAAACTTTATTAAGAAATCTTGAAGATGCTAAATCAAAATTAGATGGATCTAGTTCATATTTACCAAGACAAAATGAATTAAAATACATGACAGTTGAATTGAAGCAACAATTGTTAAAAGAAATTGACGCTATGACTGGCGACGATAGTGCTAAAGAAAGTCAATTTGCCAAAGTTAAAGCCTTAGACCTAGCGATTGGTAAGGAATTAAATAATATAAGCGATTGAAAAACCAATTATGTAGTTGATAGTAATTTAGGTTATAAAAATGCTATTGATTCACTTAAAACTGCTGCTGATAACTTAAATGCTAAATTAATTGCTGCTTACAACTTGAATTTACAAGATGGTAATGAAAATAAAGATAAATTTAATAAAGTGGAACAAAGCGATCCAAATAATTATCAAGGACTTTACACCAAAGCATTAACTAATTTCAAAGATTTAAAAGATCAATTAAGTAAACTTAAAACTAAACTTGATGAAAGCACTCGTTTATATAGTTTAACTATTAATCATACTAACAACGAACCAACATTGTTTGCAACTAATGTGGCTAAAAATTATGCAACTGATCAAAGTCCTTTTAGTGTCGCAATTAATGATAACGATTCACAAGCAACTATAGAAAATATTAAAGTAGTTGCTGCTAATGATGTAGATGGTAAACTTGAAATTACTTATGAAATAGTTTCAACTAAAGCTAATTTAACTGATGTTAAAACTAAAGTGCAAACTTACGCTTTTAAAGCAGATACTAAAGATAATTATCAAACTGAAAAACAAAGATTAAATACTATTGCTAATAGTATTAATAAAGATTCAAGTAAAATTAATCTTAATTTTACAGCTGCAAATGAATTAGCCAATTCAACAACTGCTACAACTAAAACTAATTATTCATATCCAAATGCAACAAATGACAAATTAACTTTTGATATTAAAAATATTAATCCCGAAGCTGATTATGGTAGAAGCACTTTAAACTTCACTTTAACTTCTACTAAAACTAAAGAAGATTTATTCTGAAGAAGTGATAATAATTTAACAAATATTACTTATACTGCTCCACAATCTGATGCTAATAGTGTAATGATTACTGGATTTAAAAATGGTGAAAAAACTAGATTAGATAGCTTAAATGGTTATAGAATTGACAGAAGTAATAAATCTGACATTTTAGCTTCTCAAGTGGATTTAAATGATTTAAATAGCGATAAATGAACTTGAAGTCCTGAAACAGATGGTCAATATACCTTTGTTGAAAAAAGAATTGTTGCTTATAACGATATTACTGGACAAATTAAATTAGGTTTTAAATTACAATCAGCTAAAGAAAATCTTCAAACTGTGAAATCAGAAGAAAAATATGTAACTATTTCTGGTTTTAAAACTGAAGTAGACAGAATAAATGAATTAGTTGATAGTGCTGATCCTAATTCTGTTATTAGTCAAAAATCAGGAACAACAAACAAAAAAACTTCTGAATTAACATTAGCTGATTTTGATACTAATTATCCAGATTCTCTTACTAATCAAAATGTTGAAATTAATATTGGTCCATTAATTTATGATTTTGAGGATACAGGAGAAGCATACCTAGCTTATCAATTAATTTCAACTAGAAAAGATTTAGTTTCAAAAAACTGAGAACCTGCTGTTGCTAAGGTAGATCCTATTAAATCTAAAATATCTGATTGAGCAGAGTTTGAGGGTTATTTAACTCCTCGTTCTGAAGAAGCTAATCGTTTAGACGCATTAAAAGTTTCATATCAAAATAAAAATGCACAACTTATGCCTTCTGAAATTTCGGCTACTAACATTGATAGTGCTTTAGCTGTAATTTTACCTGATAATAGTGAGGCTAAACTAGTTGATTTAACTATTACTAATCAAGATGATCGCAGTGGTAATCTAACTATTTCATATAAATTAAGATCAACTAAAGATAATTTTAGAGATGTAGAAACCGCAGATAAAACTTATACTTTCAAATTAGCAACTAAGGATAAATATAAAACTGAGCAAGAAAGAATTGATGCTCTTAGTTATCAACCTACTTTAAAAGAAAGTGCTAAATTAAATAAAACTGCTTCTGAAATAGAACCAAGCGATATTATTTTTGCTACAAGCGAAACAGATGAAGCTTATGAAGTTAAAATTGTTTCAAATTCTATTAATGATAAAACTGGAGCATTTACCGTTGAATACAAGATTAAATCAAAAAGAACTGGTTTAGATGATATTGTTTCTACTCAAGTAAGAACTGCGGCTTTTAATACTTTAACTGAAAGTGAAAGATTAAACAAAGTAATCAATGATAATACAATCACTAAGGAAATTACTTATACAGGCAAAAAAGCCCAAAATAAAGTTTTAGCTTCAGAAGTAACTAAAGAAATGTTGAGTCCAAATCAAACATCATTAAGTGATTCAAAAGCTAAAATCACAATTACTGATGTAAAACCAGATCCAAAAAATGATCAACAAGTAATTGTTACTTATAATTTAACTTCTACTAAAGATAATTTAAAAGATGTTACTTCAAGTATCACTAAAGAAATTACTATTGCTGGTTTCCAAAGCCCAATTGAAAGAGAAAAAGAAATCATTGATGCCTATACCAATGATGAATTTGTTGGTTTAGGTGATGCAAGTCAATTAGCTTCTACTTTCAATAATGCTACTAAATATAATGATATTAACTTAACTTTCAAAACTCCAGATAATCATACTAACGAAAGAATTAGCATCACAAATGTAAGTGGTTATAATGATGTAATTGGAGCTTTAAAAGTTGAATTTAAAGTTATTAGTAACAAAAATGGTCAAGATGTCGTTTCAGAAACAAAAGAAATTATTATTAATAATTATTTAAGTGAAAAAGGTAGATTAAATAACTTACGTCAAGAAATGTATAATCAAAATATTAATGTTGATTATCCACAAAAATCATTATTGATGCCTTCAAAAGCAACTACTGATAATAATTTAAGCAATTTCTACTATACTCAAAGTACCCAAAATAAAGCTGAATTAATTAATATTTCTAAAGTAAGTGTTGATGATAATGCAGGAATTGCTAATATTGCAGCTGAACTTAGATCAACCAAAACTCAAGATCAATTAATTTCTAATTGAGCAGTTGATCCTAATACTCCTTTTGTAAAACCTGTTTCAGATAATAATGATTTAGGTTCTATTAGTGTATCTGGTTTTAGAACTAAAGCAGAACAAGATAAAATTGATCAAGAAGCAGAAAAAGCACGTTTAAACAATTTAACTGTTGTATTAGATTATGAAAACAAAACTACCACTTTACCTTCAAATGCAGTTATTGACAAAGTAATTGCAACTATTCAAGAATCTAATCCAGAAGCCGAAGTTGTAATTGATAGTATTGATGCAAGACATGAAATTGATGGTTATATTGGAATTACATACCATTTAGTTTCTCAAAAAAGCGATGAAGTTTATAAAAATGTAGTTTCAGATAATAAATACGCACAAATTAAAGGCTTTAAAACTGAGCAAATGCGTCTTGATGAAATTATAAAAAACTTAGCAATTGAAGCTGGAATTAAAAATCTTGCAAGCGACCAATATAATAAATGAACTGCATCAAAATTATTAAAAGATTTAATTTTAAATAAATTAGAAACTAATAAAGATACAAGCTATAACTTAAAAGTAGTAGATAAATCAGCTAATGATAATACAGGTAAAATTAGTTATACTTGACAAATTATTTCTAATAGAGGTGTGGTTCATTCACAAAACTTAAATACTGTAACTTCAAGCAGTGAACATAATCAATCAGGTACTTTAAGCGGCTTTAAAACATTAGCGCAAATTGAAAAAGAAAGATTAGATTCTCTTGATTTTAGTGACAAAGTTGAAAATGGTGTTCTTTATCGTATTGATTATCCAAATAAAGCAAATGAACAAGCTTCAAGTTTAAAAGACGCAACCACTAATTGAACTTGAAATACATTTGATAGAGATAATTATGAATTTACTAATCAACAAATTGTTGGTTACAATGATTTAACTGGCGAAATTCGTTTAAGCTTCCAAATCAGATCAACTAAACCAGACTTTAAGTCTGTAGTTTCTGATACTAAAGAAATTATTATTAGTGGTTTTGAAACAGAATTACAAAGATTAAATAAATTAGTTGATACTAATCCATATAACATTTCATTAAATGACACTGTTAATAAAGCAAATGAAAAAGCTTCAACTTTAACTAAAGATGATTTTAGTGCTGCAATTAAAGAAAATGGCGATAACACAAGCAATCATATTTCTGACTTACTTCTAACAGATGCTAATGATAATACAGGTAAAATTGGAGTTAAATACAAATTAATTTCAAATAGAAAAGTAAATACTGATCAAACTGATTTGAAAAAATTAGTAAGTAATTGAAAAGAAACTTTCGATGAACAACAAGTAATTTCTAAAGAATCAACTCCTGTTAATTTTGCTGGCTTCTTAACTAATACTGAAGAAGAGAAAAGAAGAATTGAAGATTTCTTACCACAAATTGCGCTTGATTTTGCAAACCGCAATCAATATTTACCACTTTATAATAAAGATGATGTAATTGATTCAAAAGTAATTGTTAAATTAAACAGCAATGAAAATTTAGAACAACATAATATTAAAGTTAAAGAAAATTCATTAACTATTACTGAGCGTGATGATCGTGAAGGTTATATTAAAGTTACTTATACTTTACAATCAACCCAACCAGGTTTAGAAGGTGCTGAAATTGTTATTAATCAAACTAGAAGTGATAATGCAACTAAATTAAGTGGCTTTAAAACTGAATTACAAAGATTGCAAGGTCTTACTTTTGATTTTGCTAATAGTATTACTAATAAAGATCAAATTCAAGCCTCAGATCCAAATATTACTATCAGTAATATGACTCAAAATGATGCTAAAACTGCCAATATTACAATTAATAATAAAACTCGTAATGATCGAACTGGTTCATTAAATGGAACTTATAGTATTTATTCAACAAGAGAAGGATTAAATGACATTCATGTTGATGACAAGACTTTTACTATTAATGGTTTCTTAACAGAACAAGCTAGAATTAATAATTTATTGGCAAATGATACAATTGAAGCTCATGCAAGTTATAAATTAAACAATCAAAATGAGATTTTACCTTCTGAATTATTAGCTAATAAAGAAGAAGTATTAAATAATTTAGGTACATATTTTGATACTAATTTAGATAATGAAGCTTTACATCAAGCAAACTTAAAAATTATTGATTTAGTTGCTAATGATACAGATGGTTCAATTACCTTCTCATACAAAATTGCTTCAACTAAAGAAAACTTAACAGATATTGTTTCTGAAAAATCCAAAACTATTACTTTAAGTGGATTTTTAACTGAATTAGATAAGTATAAAAAAGAAGCAAAAGTAATAATTGATGGTCTTGACGATTTAAATGATAATGAAAAATCTCAAGTTAAAGACAATATCGATAAAAGCACTACCAAAGAAGAAGTTGATGAGTTTGTTAAAAAAGCTAAAGTTACTGATTTAATTAATCAAATTGATAAAACCTATCCATATTTAAATCCAAAACAAAAAGCAGATTTAAAAGATAGTTTAATTAAGGCACCAGATTATAATCAAGCTCTGAAAAACTTCGAAGCCTATAGTCCAATTAATGACAAAATGAAGAAATTGCATGATTTAATTAATCACTACGATGAATTAATTGCCGATCAATCTAACATTAAATATCATAAAGCGGATAATAAAACTGATTTTGATGAAATCTTGCATAAAGCCAAAGAATTAAGTCAATCTACAACTGATAATGGACAAGATAGCAATAATCAATTTAATTTAGATAATTTAATTGATAAGCAAACTAACAGAAATTCTTTAGATGCTGCTTACCAAAGATTAAATGGTAAAGAAATTGCTTTAATTGAAACAATTAAAGCAAATGATTATTTATCAAATAATGAGAAAAATCAATTAATTGCCCAAGTTAATGAAGTTGCCAAAAATAATACAACTAATAATAGTAGCCAAGAACAAAAAGCTTTAGATGAAATTCAAGGTCAGATTGATGAAATTCAAAAACAAAAACAAGCATTAATTGATTATGTTAATCAAGATGCAATTAATAATCAAAGTAATTTAATTAATCAAAGTCAAAAAGATCACTTAATTAATCAAATCAAAACTAGCGATTTAGATGAAGCAAAAACTAATAAAGACACTGCTGCTAAATTAAATGATTTAATCAATCAAATTAAAGAATTAACAGATAAATATCCTGATGTGATTGATACTTATGAATATCAACATGCAGATCAAGATAAAAAAGATGCTTATGATGAAGCGGTTGATAATGGTAAGAAATTAATTAATAATGAAGTCCCTAAAGGCTATGACAGTCCAAATACTTCAGTTACTGAAACTCAAGAAATTTTAGATAAAATTAAGCAAACTTTCAAAGCAATGGATGATAATGCTAAGAAAATTAATGATTTATATGACAAGTTAAATGAAAAAATTATTGAGTATCAAAAAGATACTAATAATAAAGAATTACCAAAAGAAATTCAAGACATTTTAGATGAATTAGTTAATTATGGTGAAGATATTAATGATATTAATAAATTAATTGAATTAATTGAACAAGGTAAATTGCTTAAATGATTGCATGAGCAATGAAATACTTCAGATGTTAAAAATCCTAATACTGAAAAAGCAATTGAAGACTTGAATACCAATATTAATTCAGTAGTTCAATTAATTAATTTAATTGAATCAAGCAATTTAAATAGTAAATTAAATACAAGCAAAACTTTTGTGCTAAATTACAATCAATATAATTTAAATTTTGCGCAAGCTGAAATAAGTTATTTTGATGCTCTGAAAAATGTTGATAAAACTAAATTTATTGAGACAACTAATAAGTTAAATCAGTTAAATCAAATTAACTTTGTTAAATTTGCTAATAGTATCTTAAATACTTCATATTTTGATACTTACAAACCAGAAGATAATTTAAGTAAAAAACTTGTTAAAGAATTATTGAAACTTAATTATGATTCACTAAATAAAATTGAAAAATCATTATTCGAAACATTATTAAAAGATAATGCAGGCGTTAAAGAAAACCTAAGTTGACTTTGATATTTAATTTTAGGTTTAAGTACCACTCTTGCAGCTACAATGATTGGTGTTTTAGTCAAAAGAAGTAAAAAATAATTCTTAATTTAAAATCAAAAAATATGGAATTTGTATTCCATATTTTTATTTATTTTTTCGAAAATAAAAAATGATAAAAATGTTAAAAGTGCAAAATTTACATTTTTTTAAGCTAAATAATCATTTTTTATTTATTTGTTCTTTATTTTTTCTTTTGCATTTAAAATAATTAAATGACAATTAAACATAAATTTAAAAACGCAGCAAATACTTATAATTTTTTTAAATTAAAACCTAAAAAAATTAAACAAAAAGAAGCTGAAAAAGTTGATTGAAAGAAAAAATTTATACCGAAATTTACTATTTTTGATATTTCAATTTCTGGCATCTTATTAGCCATGCATATCATTGTAATGATTTTTGCAAAATGAACTATTTTAAGAGTTGTACCTATTGAATTAGAATTTATTTTTTATGTTTTATATGGTTTAATTCTTGGGCCATTTAAGGGTATGTTTCTTGCAATTATTGGTGATACTTTAACTTTATTATTAACTGGTTCAATAGGAACTTGATTTTGATTATATGCAATCATTCCTCCATTAATTGCATTTTTTAGTGGTTATTTTATTATTTGATTTAATAAATCACTAAATTTTCGTAGATATGCGATTTTGCCTATTTTATTGGTCTCATATGCAATAATTTTGACTGTTTTTTTCTTGAGAGTAAATCCAGATTTAACAGTTAATGTATCTAAAACTAAACAAATTCCCGCTTTATTAATGTTAATGTTTTTAGGAATTTATGGTTTATTTTTATTAATTTCTCTTGCATTAATGTTTTACTTTGCAAGAACTAAAAAATCAAATAAAATGATAAATTATTTATTAGTTTTTAGCTTAATAGCTATTGTAATTATTATTTTTAGATGAATTTTAGGCCCGGTTGCTTATATTGAATGATTTAATTACATTCGAAAATCAAAACCAAATGCTAAATTAAAAACTTATGGGGTTGATTATTTAATTGTAATGTATCCAATTATTTTAAAAACAGCAAT
Source organism: Mycoplasmopsis gallinarum DSM 19816 (assembly GCF_000621085.1). Taxonomy (GTDB): domain Bacteria; phylum Bacillota_I; class Bacilli_A; order Mycoplasmatales; family Metamycoplasmataceae; genus Mycoplasmopsis; species Mycoplasmopsis gallinarum. The sequence continues at coordinate 25,845 of NZ_JHZE01000010.1, read as the reverse complement.
TACTTTGCCTATATATGTGGCAGTTCTTGCTCCAATATTTAGAGTTTTATTAATTTTAAAAGAAAAATTTAACTCTAAAAATATGGCAAAAATGAAATATTAAAAGAAAAGCACAAAAAGAAATTGGATTAATTCTATTTTGTGCTTTTTTTCTTTTAAATATGATTTAAATATGAAATTAAAATTAATGTTATTAAAAAAAGAAAAAGAAAATCATCAACATGATTTAGACACTTTCTTAAGAGAATATATTGAAAAATATAAAAGCGAATTACTTCAATTTGGAAGTAATAAAAATCTTTATTTTTTCTCTAAATTTAATAATAACAGGATTCCTGTTAAATTTAGTAAAATATGATAAATTAATTTAAAAGGAGGCTGTCAAATGAAATATACTATAAAATCTTTTAGTGATCTTGATGTAAGCCCAAAAACTCTTGCTAAAGATAATAAGAAACTATGAGAATATATGAAAGAGCGTGGAGATTATGAAAAATTTCAAAAAATTTTTGATAATCTTGCTAAAGTTTAATCATCTTTTGTTCAAAAAATAATTAAAAAATCTCAATCTTAGGATTGAGATTTTTATTAATGTTTTTTTATTCGAAGTTTAAATCTAAACCAATTCTTGCTAAGGTTTCTTTTAATAATAAAGATTTTAATTTATCAACGGATATGAGACAAACTAAAGTTAAGGAAGAAATTAAAGAATGAATACAAAAAATTCATTATTTAGTAAAATATCATAAATTATTTAATATTTTTAAAGGGAAAGAATAATATGAAATACACTATTAGACCTATTTCTGAATTAGATACAGATCCAAAAGTTCTTGAAGAAAAAAGAAAAGCTTTGTGAAAATATATCGATGATCCTAAAAATAATAAAGTATTTAAAAGAATTTTTGATAATCTGGCTAAAGTTTAATCGTCTTTTGTTCAAAAAATAATTACAAAAAATCTCAATCCTAAGATTGAGATTTTTATTAATACTTTTTTATTCGAAGTCTAAATCTAAACCAATTCTTGCTAAAGTTTCTTTGTGTACTTTTGCTAATTTAGATGTTGATTCTTCAAATTCTTTTCATTCTTCAGCTGATAAGTGCATTTTGCTTGGTAAGTAATCATAACCATTTTTACCAACTATTACAGGGATTGAAGAATAGATACCTGCATTTTTGTAACCTTTAGGTAATTTAACACCTAATGGCATAACAATGCGTTTGTCATTAATGATAGCATCTGTAATTTCGAAAATTGAAGTTCCAATACCGAATTGAGTATTTCCTTTTCTTCCGTAAATATAGAATGCTTCTTTTTTACTGTCTTCAGCAATTTCTTTTAATTCTGATCTCTTGAATTTTCTTGCTTTGATTAAATCTTCGATGGTTGATTCACCAATTTTAACAGTTGATCAAGCTGCCATACATGAAGCACCGTGTTCTGCTAACATATTTCCATATACAGAATCGGCTGAAATATTTAATCTTTGAGCAATTAATTTTCTAAATCTTGCTGAGTCTAAGAATGTACCTGTTGAAATAACTTTTTTATATGGCATACCTGTTCCATAGTGAATAGCTGCTGCCATAACATCACATGGGTTAGCTGCCACAAGTACAATACCTTTAAAGTTTGCAGCTTTTAATTCTTCTGCAAAGGTTTTCATTAAGTTAGCATTAGCACCTGCTAAAGCTAAACGATCGTGCATTTCATCTTTTGATGCAGGAATTGAAGCTGTAATAACTACAACGTCTGCTCCTGTTGAATCTGCTAAAGTACCTGCTCTAAATTTTGAGTTGTTTCTTGGCATTAATGCTACCATGTCTTCAAAGTCGTGAGCATGTGCTTCAGCAATTTCCATTCTTTTATCAACAAGAATTCACTCTGCTTGTAAGCCACGAGCAACCGCTATGTTTACATAGGTAAATCCAACATTACCCATACCAACTACAACGATTTTTTTCATAGTTTTATCCTTTCTAAATTTATAAATTTTAATTTTGATAAATATTTTAATTTACTTATTTAGCAATTGCTAAGAAAGTAACGTGTGAAATAACTAATCAAAGTGGCATTGCTACAAGCGCCAATAATGTACTTAATGATGATACTTGAGCTGTAAATGCTGTATGTGGGTGGTTGTAAGCAACACAGTAAACCATACATACTGTAGCAGGTGGAGTTGCTGCAAGTAATACAAGCAATGTTCCTGCTGAAGCTGAAATTGCTCCAGTTGAAACTAATATCATTGTAAGAAGGAAAATTACAAGTGGTAATACAAATAATTTTCTTACTGTTGTAATTCAAACTGTAACGTCTTTGAATGCTTCTTTAAGTTTTGAAGCTGCTAATGATCCACCAATTACGATTCATGCAAGAGGTGAAATTACACCAACTGCTTTGGCAACAGTTCCGCTAAGTGCTGATAAATTACCTTTTGCGCTTGCTCAGAAGTTGTATAGTCATTTTTGTGCATTAGCATTAGTTGCTAAATGTTTTTGAACTACTGGATTAATTGCAAATTGAATTAAGAATAAGAACAATGAAATGAATAAGATAATCATCATTGGGCTAAATACTGATTTAGCTACAGATTTAACACTAATTTTTTGTTCTTTATCTGTTGAGTACATTAATTTACAGTGTGAGAATGTTCCAATCATATATGGAATACATCAAATTTGTAATAAAGCTGGAGCAAAGTCATTAAAAATAATTCCTGTAGTTGCTGCAACTAATGGATATGCAAAGAATTGCAATGATCCATACATAATCATCATTTGTGATGTAATTAATTTTTGTTTATAAATATCTAAATAATATTCTCTGTGAGCTGCTTTAGTATATTCAATTTGACCTGCAGCTAATTTTTGTTCATATAAAGCATTTGCTTTAGCTGTAATGTTTTTTGAAACTAATTGTGGTCAATATTTTACTACTAATCAGCTAATAACACCCATTACTAAGTAGTAAACTACACTAGCACCTATTACTCATCCAAGATCTTTTAAGTGTTCTGTTTTAGCTGGTTCCATGAATGCTCAAAGACAAAGGAATGGTAAAATGAAAACAATAATGAATTTAGAAATTCTACCGTTTGTTTCTTTTGTAAAGTAACCTTTTCTTGTAGCGAAGAAACCAATAGCAACAAATGAAATGGTTGCAATAACAGCACCTCATAAGCCTTGGGCAGTCAATATAGTTTTTATTGTTGATCCTATTGACATATTTCTCCCTTATAAAGTTAGTTAAATGATGTCGATTTTTCCAATAAAAATAACATCATTTAAATTATAATTAATAATTTTGCTTTTAATTACTAAAAGTCTTTTAAATGTAAAAAAAATTTTTACATATTAAAAAATGAAGCATTTCTGCTTCATTCTAAATTAATTAGTTTGATTAAACTACTACTTGCTGAAGTGCTTGAATAATAAATTCTTTGGCTTGTGTGAAATTATTAGCATCAATATTAACTCTGACAATTGATGTGTAAGTTAAATAAGAAATTAAAATTCATAATGGCATAGCGATAATAGCTAGTAAAGTTGATAATGATGATACTTCAGCTGTATAGCCTGTGTATGGATGTTTTTAATTAGTTGCAAACAATACACAAGTAGTTGCAGGAGGAGTAGCCGCTAATAAAACAAGCATTACTCCAGTTTGTCTTGAAATTAGACCAACATTCTCTGCACTTTTGACTAAATAATATTTATCATTGTGTTCAAATGCATAAGCTGCATTTTGTGCTACTTCTTGACTAACAACATCATAATTAACAACATTAAGTTTATTAGTAAATGGAATTACTAAAATTAAAGTCACCACAAAAATAAATGCAGGTAAAACCATTAATTTTCTTGCAGTAGTAATTCAAACCATTTTATCTTTAACAGCTTCTTTAAGATTTGAAGCAGCTAATGAACCTCCAATTACAATTCAAGCTAATGGTGAAACAATTGAAGTTCCTGTTTGAATTGTTTTATTAATAAATGGAAAGTTTGAGCCAAAATTACCTCAGAAATTATTAATATATTTGTTAGTTGAATTTTGGAAAAATGGAATGAATTGAATTGATCATAAAATTAATGAAATGTATAAACAAATCATCATTGGAGAAAGTAATGATTTTGCAATTGGAGCTAGATGTTTACGATTAAATTTTTCTCCTGAATACATAATTGGCACAATTGAAAAAGCACCAATCATAAATGGAATACATCATGTTTGAGCAAGTGCTAAAGTAAAACTATCAAAAATTGGTGTAGTTGATAGCGACTTAATCAATGGGTAAGCAAAAAATTGTAATGAACCGTAAACAATCATCATTTGAGTAGTAGTTAATTTTGCTCGATAATTATTAACAATATACTGACTAGCATATTCTTTAGTAATTGGATTCTCGCTATTTAAATTTTTTTCATGGAATAATTCTTCAGCTTTACGATTAATATAATTTGGAATTAATTTTGGAAAGTAATTAGTAATTACTCAAGACATAATTGAAAAAATTACGTAAAAAGCAACTGATAATCCTAAAACAATTCCTATTTCAATCGCTTTAGATGCATCGGCTTTTTGCATAAAAGCAGAAATACATAAAAATGGAAGAATGAAATTAATTGTAAATTTTGATAATCTACCATTTGTTTCTTTTGAAAGAATATTTTTTTTGGTTGCTAAATAACCAATTAAAACAAAGGAAATGGTAGCTATAATTGCACCTCACATTGCCTGAGTGCTTAAAATTTCTGTTAATAAATCCATATAAGTCCTTTTTTGATATGTGGTATTTATAAAATAAATACCATTTATCATTGTAATTAAAAAATTTATAAATGCAAAGATTAAATGAAAAAGCGATTGAAAAATCGCCTTTTAAATTAAGAATCAAAGTGTTAAACCAATTAAAAATACACTTGCAAATGTAATCGAAATTGGGTAAAATCTTGTTTTAATTTTTTGAGTTTCTAAACTATTGTCATTCCGTATCAAACTCTCGATTTTGCGTTTTTGTTTATGGGTATCAATTCTTTTTTCACCAATGAAAACAATAATTAAGAAAATCAAGCCAATTATTGTTGGAATAACGACAGTAGCAATTGTTGAAATTGCCGTTAAAATTGACGAACTTTCTGCAGCTTTATTTAATCCAATTTCTGGATTAGCTTTAAATACTGATTTGAAAATATATTGACTAATGAAATCATTAGTCCCTATTCCTCCAGGAGTCGGAGAAATGGAATTAGCTGACTTAATTAATAGTGTTGAAATCAAGATATTGAAATATCATCCACCTTGTAAATTAGATTGAACAATATTAGCACTTTTAGCCACAAAAGTAATTGGAGCTAAAACTCAAACTATTCCCTTATAAAATAGAATTTCCATAAATGAAAAGACATTTTTAAAACACGTTTTTAACCCTTGTCTAATTTGATAAAACTCATAAATATATTTTGCTTTTTTTGCTTCAGGGTTATAGATAAAAACAAATGGCAGTCATTCTAAAAATCAAGTAATTCCATTTAAAAAAGCATTTTGAATTTTTTTAGACATTGTTAAAACTAAAAAGAAAGTCGCAGCTATTGTATCTATTGTAAGACCTAAAATAAGCATAATTATAAAAACAATTGTTTTGCGATTAGTAAAGTCTGTCAAAATTTCTTGATAATAATAAATTCCTATCGGCACAAAAAAGACAACTAAAATTATGTTGACAATTTGTCACATAAATGTATTTACAATGATTGCAGAAATTAACTTACTTCTATTAATTCCTTGCCTTCTTAAAAATCAATAAGTAGCAATATCTCCGCCAATTGCCTTTGGTGTGATATTTTGTGCGACAACCCCAACAATATTGGCGAGAATAATATGCCCAAAATTAACTTTTTCTTTTTGAATTTGTAATAATCTTTTCAAAATTAAAGAGTTAAAGAAAATCGTAATTAAAAATGAAGCAACTAATAAAATAAATGATCATTTGGCTGCAGTGTTATAAGTTATAGTTTTTCATATTAAATTGAAAATTTGTCCAATATTAGGATTAGAAACTCCTTCAGTTTTAACATTATAAACAGAGTAAAATAAGAAAACAAAAATACCTATAAATAAGCCAATAAAAGTTAAATACTTAAAAATATTTCAGAAACTAAATTTTTTATTTTTATAATCTTCTTTTAATTCTAAAATAGCATTAATTACATTATTTTCATTGATTATTAACTGATTTAAATCATCAACAGGACCAACTGTTTCACACATAATTTCAATTTGTGAAAGAGTTTTTGAATATTTTAATAAGACTTTAATGTTTTGTTCTAAATTCAGTTGAATAACTATTTCTTGAGAATTTAATTTATCTGAAACAAAGTGCTGAATTCTTTGAATTTTATATTTCCCTAATGTATTTTGGCTACTAATTCTTTGCAAAAATTTGAAAGCATTTTCATCATTAAAATCATAAGTTTTGAGTGTATAAAAATATTTAGAATATTTTTTATTAATTTTATTTAAAGCTTCAAATAAAGTTAATTGATTTTGTTTATAAAAATCATACATTTTTAATAATTCAATTAAAAAATTTAAGGCATCAAAATCGTGTTTGTCTCCATTTAAAGTGGTAAAACGATTTTTTTCATCATATGTAAAAATTGCCCGTTTATTTTCAGCTATTTCCTTTTTTATAACTTCGTCATAGTCTAAAAAATTTAAAACTTTAATTTGATTAGCTAAAGCAATTTCTTCTGTTAGAGAACCACATAAAATACTTTTAGCTACAAAAATTTTGTTTTTATTTATTTTGTTCAATTGTCCTGATTCAAGTAAATAATTTAAATATAAAGCAGCTATTTCATCAGTCTTAAAAAATTTATAAATACTTTTATTTTTCGCTGCGACATTAATGCCTTGTCCATAAGTATCAATTAAAAAATTTAAATCGTAATGTTTAAACATCGATTTTAATTGTTGTTTTTTAAAAAATTTACTTTCTGCTGCATTATTAATTGTTTTATTTTTGTAATTAATTAATTCATAATTTAAATTACTTTCATTTAATAAATTTTGATAAAAATTTAAATTATTCAAATTAGCAAAATTAATGGAAATTTTTGTTTTTGCAATATTTAAATTTTTAAATTTAGTAATCATTTTAGTTTTATAGTCATTATCAACATTACTAATAGTTAATTTAGCTTCATTTTTTGGAATTTGGTTAGCAAAATTATTAATGTTTTTAACAGCTGCAAATAGTTTCATTAATCAAACTCTTTTAATATCTAAATCATTAACGTCTAAAAAATGAATTTGACTAAACTGAGTATCCAGTTCGGAAATATTAAAAATAATTTTAAAATCTCATTTAGAATTGCAAATAAAATTAAGATTAAATGGTAAGTTATTTTTAGAAAGAATTTCAACATTAAAATTATTTTCACTCAATACCCGCGCAGCAATATTGGCATAAACTTTGTTGATATTTACATTATCTGTACCAATAAAAATAGTCACATTTTCTAATTGTTGTTCTTTAATCAAAGAAGCAAAATTTTTTGCAATTGCCACAACATTCATTTCGCTAATGAATTGATTTTCTTGCAAATTAGAGATATGCAATTTGCCATTGACTAAATTAACTTGATCATTAGTTAAAATGGTTTCATTCAAACGCCCTTTATTTTTTTTGGAAAAAAAATTGTTTATAAAAAAATTATTATTGCTACGATTTTCTTTTTTTTCAAGTAATTTTTCTATTTGCATATTTGTCCTATTTTAATGTTTATAATATTAAATTATATTAAATTATATGTTTAAGGAAATCTTATGAAAATTTTAGGAATTGAAACTAGTCATGATGATACATCAATTGCAGTCTTGGAAAATAATCAAGTTTTATTTATGAAAACAATTAGTCAAATTGATTTATTTAAAATTTTTGGCGGAACAATTCCTGAATTATCTTCAAGAGAGCATGTTAAAAATATTAATTTAATTCAACTTGATTTAATGTCTGAAATTGATTTAAGCACAATTGATTATATTGCTTATACTGAAAAACCTGGTTTGATTGGAACTTTACAAATTGGCTATTTATTTGCTAATGCTTTAAGCATTGTTTTGGATAAGCCACTTATTCCAATTAATCATTTAGAGGGGCATTTTTATTCAGCGGCTATTGAATCTGAAATTAAATATCCAGCTTTGTCTTTATTAGTTTCTGGAGGGCATACACAATTAATGTATGTGAAAAATCCGTTCGACATTGAAATAATTGGCCAAACTTTAGACGATGCAGTTGGTGAAGCTTTTGACAAAGTAAGTACAAGATTGAATTTAGGTTTTCCAGGTGGGCCTATTATTGATAAATTAAAACAAAATTATAATGGTGATTATTACAAATTAACTATTCCACACACTGAAAATGAACTTGATTTTTCTTTTAGTGGGTTAAAATCTCAAGTTATTAACTTATATCGCAATTCAATTGATCGAAAAGATAAGTTAGATGAAATTAAATTAGCGTGTTCATTTCAGGAATTAGCAGTTAATTATTTAATTGATAAAGTTAAATTGGCAATACAAAAATATGATTTTGAAACCTTAGTTTTAGCAGGTGGTGTGAGTGCTAATAGTCAATTAAGAAGTGAATTTTTGAAATTAAGCCCTAAAGCTTTAATCCCAAATTTAAAATATGCCACAGATAATGGAGCAATGATTGCGATGTGTGCATATGCACAAATTACATATAAAAAATAAATGATTTCCATATATTTTTTATATTTATATTTATATATTTAAATATTTAAAATAAAATAAAGAAACAAGTATTGATTTATGTAGAAAGGCAATTAAAAATGGCAATCAGAAATAACGCAGAAGTTAGATATGAAATTAAAAAACACTACGGAACAATTTCAACCAATGATCAAGCATCTTATAAAAAAGAATTGAATTTAGTTTCTTGAAATGGTGGACAAGAAAAATTCGACATTAGAGACTGAAATAGTGATCACTCAAGAATGACAAAAGGGATTACTTTAACTAGAGAAGAAGCACAAGAATTACTTAATTTATTAGATGCAGCACTTAATGATGAAGAATAATAAAAGCAGCAATGCTTTTTTATTTTAATGAGAGAAAATATGCAAAAAGCAACCATTCAGGATAAAGACAAAATTTTAAATTTTTTAGCCAAATCTCCGCTTTATAATTTATTTTTAATTGGCGATGTTGAAGAATTTGGTGTTGAAAATGACTTTATTAAAAGTTATATAAAATACAATAACCAAAATGAAATTTTGTTTTTTATCTTAATTTTTCAAACTACTTTACTTTTTTATGACCCTCTTAATCAAATTCAAACTAATGAATTAAGTGAATTAATTTCAAAGCATAAAATTACTAATATTTTTATTAGTGACGAGATGTTTCAAAATAAAAAAGATTTTTTTGAACAACTTAAAGACTTTAAAATTAATTACCAAATTATTGCTAAAGCAAATAAAAAATTTAATGGACCAATTAATTTAGCTCAAAAAGCCACTAATTTAGAGCAAATTAAAAAAATTGTTGAATCAAGATTTCAAATCGATGAGTTTAAAGATTTTCGTAATGAAAATTTTGCAACTGAATTAAATTATTATGAACGATCTTTTTTAAAAAATATTTCAAATAATTATTTTATTGAAATTAATAATCAAGTTGTCGCACATGCATCTGTAGCTGCTAAAACCAATCAAGCAGAAATGATTGGTGGTGTTTATTGTTTAAAAGAATTTCGTAATAATGGATATGCTACCCAAGTAACAATTGCATTATTAAATGAAATTATTGATAGAAATAAAACTGCAATTTTATTTTTCCACAACCCAAAAGCTGGACTTATCTATAACAAAATTGGTTTTGAAAATTTTGGCAAAGTTTATACATTGTCTAAAGTCGACAATAAGGAGTAAATATGTTTAATTTTTTAGAAAATCGCATTCAAAAATCTATTGCAAAAATGAACAAAAAAACTATGATTAATGAAGCCGATATTTTGGAAGTTACTAGAGATATCAAAATGGCTTTATTAGAGGCCGACGTTAATTTAAAAGTTGTCAAAGATTTTATTGCTAATGTTAAAGAGAAGGCGCTTGAATCAAGATTAACTTCATCATTAAATGCCTCTCAACAAATGATTAAGATTGTTCATGCTGAATTAGTTGATGTTTTAGGTAAAACTGTTCAACCGATTGAAATTAATAAAAGACCTTACGTTATTATGTTTACTGGCTTACAAGGTTCTGGTAAAACTACTGCAGTGGCTAAGTTAGCTTACTATCTAAGAAAGAAAAAAATGGTAGAAAAACCATTAGTAGTTGCTGCCGATATTTATCGTCCAGCAGCTGTTCAACAATTAGTAACTTTGGCTAAAAGCATTAATATTGATTATTTTGAAATGGGAATTAATCATAGTGCACAGGAAATTGTTAAAAATGCTTTAAATTATGCTCACGAAAATAAAAATGATTTGATTTTAATTGATACAGCTGGGCGTTTAGCTATTGATGAAAAATTAATGGATGAATTATTCGATTTAAAAGTAATTGCTAATCCAAACGAGATTTTCTTTGTTGCTGATGCTTTAAGTGGACAAGATATTTTAAATGTTGCGCAAAGTTTTAATGAAAAATTAAAATTAACTGGTGCAATTATTACTAAATTAGACTCTGACGCAAGAGGTGGAGCTGCTCTAAGTATTGCAAAAGTTGTTAATATCCCTATTCGTTTCATAGGAACTGGTGAAAAAGTATCTAATTTAGATTTATTTTATCCAGATAGAATGGCCGATAGAATTTTAGGAATGGGTGATGTTTTAAGTTTAATTGAAAAAGCTGAAGAAGTTTACGATCCTAATTTAGCCAATAACACTATTGCTAATATTTTAAAAGGTAATTTTACACTTGATGACTTAATGAATAATTTAGCTCAAATTAAAAAAATGGGTAAAATGACTAAATTAATTAAAATGATTCCCGGTTTAGCTAAAAAAATAGATGAGAATAAAATCGAAGAAGCTGAAGCTAAATTTGCTTCTTATGAAATTTTAATTAATTCAATGACTAAAAAAGAAAAGCAAAATCCTAAATTATTAAAACAAGCTTCTAGAAAACAAAGAATTTTAGCTGGTTCGGGACGTAGCGCTTTTGAATATAATCGCTTATTAAATGATTTTGAATTAATGACAAAACAAATGTCAGAAATGACTAAAAAAATTAAAAGTGGCAATTTAAGTGATTTAACCAAATTAGGATTTGGAGGTTTTTAAGTTGCTTGCTTTTTTTAACCCTTATGGAAACGAAATTCCTTGAAGAGGAATTAGCCAATATTTGTTCTATATTGTAATTTTATTCTGTTTCATTTTAATGATTAGTTTTTGATTATTCCATCGTTTAATAGGACCTTGATATCAAAAGTTGCTCATTAAACATAATAAATCTATCAAAGCATTTTGATCGACAGTTGGAGGAATTACCTTAATTTTTGTAATTTTTCGTTCAATTGTTTTAGTTTTATCAGATTTTCCTAATTTATGAGAAGCTATTCCTTTGCATTTTTGTCGTTTAATGTTAATTTGAATTGCACTTACTTTAATTTTTAACAAATTTAATTGATTAAAATATTTTGCCGCTTTTTCTATTTTAGGTGGTTTAGTTGCTTTAGCTATGCCAGATTTTTTAAAAAATCCTTTAACAAAAGAAGTCAGAGTTGGTTTAGATAGTTTTTATTACTGAGATTTTCTTTTAGCACATTTTTATGTTGTTGTAATGCCTGTTTTATTATTAACTTTATATCCACAAAAATTAACTTTCAAAGAATCAATTAAAACTTTTATTATCTTTTTTACTTTATCGGTTTTAATGCTGATAATCAACTGAATTACTAATGATTTAACCCCAAATAATAAATGAAGTAGTAATTATTTCTTTTTAGAACAAATACCTCTTAAAGTTAATATTAAATTTGCTGGAAGTGTAAATAATAAATGAGTTTTTAGAGCATATCATTTAATTTTATTTGCTATTGTTGGAATTATTTATATTGCTTTATATTCAATGATTTGAAATATTTTAGACAAAGTTTATATTAATAAAGTCAATAATCAATGGATTTTTAAAATTCAAAAATCTGTTGCTTGATCTAATTTTAAACAGTCAATTGTGACTTATTTTTCAAGACAAAAAAAGAGTTAAAAATTATTTTTTAACTCTTTTTTTCATTAATTTAACAATAAAGAAAGTTGCTATACCAAAAGTGATAATGGCAGTTGAAACACCTAAAATACTTCATAAAATAACACTTATTTCATTGGTTTTAGATTTTTCAGATTCAATTGAAACATCTTCTAATTCTTTTTCACTATTAGAATTATTGTTTTCTATAATTGAACCTTCATTAGTACTTGGATTTGAATTAGTTCTCTCTTCTGTTTCAACTGGATTATTTGGTTGTGATTCAGATGTTGAAGAATCATTAATTCGATTCTCTTCGGTTTCAGGGTTTGAATTGCTTTGATCACTTGTTGGATTTTCATTTACTGTATCTTTGTTTTCATTTGTAGAATCTTCTACTGTAGGTTTGTTATTATCTTGAGTTGCTGGTGAACTATTGCCTTCAACATCAGATATATCAGATTCTTTTGAAATCGGATTATTTTCTTCTGAACTTGAATCTGTTCCAGATTCATCAGTTTTTGGAGAACTTGTTTCTTCTTCTCTTGAAATCTCACTATCTGGTGAATCTTCTATATTAGTGTCTGTGTCTGTATCTGTTTCTACTTCACCTTCAGAGCTTTCTGATTCACTTTCGCTGTCATCGTCTCTTGGCGGATTACTCTCTTCTGAATTCGAATCTGTTCCAGATTCATCAGTTTTTGGAGAGTTTGTTTCTTCTTCTCTTGAAATCTCACTATCTGATGACTCTTCTATATTAGTGCCTGTATCTGTTTCTACTTCGCCTTCAGAGTTTTCTGATTCACTTTCGCTGTCATCACTTCTCGGTGGATTATTTTCCATATCTGATTCACTAGGATTATTATTTGTATTAGTTTCAGAACTTTCCTCTAATTCTTTATTTTCTTCATCAACTACTGCGCTTTTATTTAATTCACTAATTGGCATTTCAAGAGTATGAGCTTTAATTCCAAACACAACATAACTGTTTTTGCTATTTACTCATTGATTATTATTTTTATAAAAGCTCAAAATTTCTCTAGTTTCTCAACTTGCCACCAAATCAACATTTTTTTCAGTGTTGTTAGTGACATCAACTATGATTGAAAAATATTGTCCTTTGTTTAAAATAATTTCCTCGTTTAAATCAATTGTATAAAATCCTTTATCACCAGAATTTGGAATTTGCACTTTTTGAGTTAATTTTAATTCGCCATCTTCAGGATTAGACATTGAAGAATTTTTAACATAAATTTTGATTTCAGCAGTAATATTTGAGCCCTTAAGTGCAAAATTAATTGACTTTAATTTTTCTACAATTTCATCATTTGCTTTTTTAACTGGGTAAATATTTGCCATTGTTCTTTCATTAGTATCACTGGTTGCAAATAAAGAAAATGAATTTTTTGTATCATAATAGTAAGTATTTTGATATGTATCATTATTTTCTACTTCAACTGCCATTACTTCATGAATTAAATCTAATGAATCGTATGAAAGCATAAAGTAGCCCTTGCCATGCATTCTAGTTCCTCAACTATTTTTAATAATAAAGGCTCCTGTTTGTTTCGGTGTTTCAGGTCCAAAATTAGATTTATAATAAGTATCGTCTCAACCTACAATAGCTGAAGCATGATTTTTGATTTTTCTTTCTTCAAGTGGTTTAGTTTCAATAATTGAATTTGGTTCGTTGTATCAAACGGTTTTAGAACCAAAATTCATTCCGTTAAAAGCATAAGCAACTCCCACAGAACCATATTTGGCAATCGCTAATTTAATATCTTCAACAGTATGATTAATTTTTACAGCGTTTTTAATTTTGGCAATTGTAGGATTATCAAAATTAGGAAACTCAGTTTGATTAGTTTGAGCAATTGGGGATGTATTTCTCATTAAACCATTAAATGCGTGAGATAAATAATTTCCTTCACCTAAAATTCCTTTTCATGCTTTAGCATCGAGATTTAAATTTAACTTATCTGCATTGTGATTTCAACTATTACTTATGTAATCAATTGCATGTTCATCAATATCTAAAGAATTTTTAGTGTAATTACCTATATTATTTTTTAAAATACTAGTTTCTAAAATCGAAGCAATTGTATAGGCTCAGCAAAGACCTTCATGTCCTTGATTTTTAACATCAGTAACTAAATTGTAATCTCTTGCATCAAAAATTTTCATTTTTGCAATTTCTTCTACACTGTTAGTTTTAAAAAATTCTAATTTTGGTGCGTCAGAATTAGCTGATGTGGTTGTGCTTATCACGCTAAAAGGTATTAATAAACTTGGGCTAACTAATAAACTAGTTAATATTTTTTTATTTTTCAATCTCATATATTTATTTTAAATAAATATTAATATTTTTATAAAGTATTTTAACGAAAGTCAAATTGTCGAAATAAATATTGCTTTTTTATAGGTTTTTATAGTTAATTTAAGATATTCAAAAAAATATTTTGCTAATTTTTTTAGTTATATAATAACAATATGTTATTTTTATAACAAATTTTGTGTTTTTGTATAAAAACTCATGGATTATGGAATATCAATTTGCAAACAAAGTCGTAAAAATTTATTTAATATGAACTTTAATTTGAGCTGTTATTTTTGGCAGTTTTTATTTTTTATTAGATGAAAGTTTAGTATTAGGATTTTTAATTGGAGCAGCTTTAGCATATGTAATTTTTAATTTAAAACAAATGACTTTAAATTGAGTTTTAAATCAAAAAAAATTTAGATTTAAATTAAGTAGTCGTTTTCTTTTAATTTTTTTTATTAATATGTTAATAATTGCAACAATTTTATATTTATTACTTTGAATTAATTTAAATTCTTTAAATAATCCATACAAAGAAACAATTTATCGTTTGACTTTATATCCAAGCAATATTTTTACTTTTACTTTTGGATTACTAAGTTGAAATTTGGCGATTTTGATTGCTTCTTTTATAAAAAAAACAAAAGAAAGGAGTTTTAATGACACAGTTAATAGAACATATTAACGAATGAAATCAACCTCAACTCTTTTCCCTTTGTGTAACGGTTTTAATTTGTTTTATTATTGGTATCACTGTATTTATAATGTGTAAAAAAAGCGATCCAACTAAAGCACCAAATGGTTTTTTAATTGCAATGGAAGGATATTTAAACTTTTTCGAAACTACTTTTGATGAAGCTACTGAAGGAAAAATTAGTAAAACTAGAATTTATCTATTTGTTTTAGGAACTTTTTTATTAATTGGTAATTTGGTTGGCATAATTGGTTTAGAGCCAATTGCCACTTCTTACTCAATTCCATTCACTTTAGCCTTAATCACTTGATTAGGAATTTATGTGGTTGGTTTTATTTATCAAAAATTTAGTTTCTTTAAAAAATATTTAAATCCACTTGAATTTTTAAGCCAATTTGTGCCTTTGATTTCTTTAAGTTTCCGGATTTTTGGAAATATTATTGCAGGTAGTACTATTGTCTTTTTAGTTTACTATCTTTTCGGGCGCGCTTGATTAGTGTTTCCATTAGAAAACAATATGCCTTGATTTTTCTTTTTTGGGCCTGTGGCTAATTCAGTTTTACATTTATATTTTGATATCTTTGGTGCCTTTATTCAAGCTTTAGTCTTTACTTCTTTAACTTTAATTTATTGAGTTAATGAGGCTGAAACTAAAGCGAAAAAAGAGAAAAAAATTAAAACAAAAAATACCAAACAAGTGATTTATTAACAACAAGGAGAAAATTATTATGACAGATAAAGGATTAGTAGCAATTGGAGTAGGGATTGCAATGCTTGGAACTTTCGGTTCAGGTTTAGGCCAAGGAATTGCAGCTGGTAAAGCTGCTGAAGCTGTTGGAAGAAATCCTGAAGCTGCTTCTAAAATTCGTACCATGATGATTATTGGGCAAGCTGTTGCTGAATCTGCTGCTATTTACTCTCTTTTAATTGCTTTCATTTTACTTTTTGCTTTCAACAAATAAAATGAATATATTATCTAACTTAGAAATTTTATATAACACAAGTGAAAAACAAACCAGTTCAAATTCTGATGCACTTGGTTCTTCACTTTATGAAAAATTCATGAAGCTTTTTCCTTCATGACCAATTGTAGTTGCCACTTTAATCGCTATTTCTTTAGCGGGTGTGATTCTTTACTTTTTATTTTATAAAAAGTTAAAAGCATCAATTCAAGCAAGAAAAGACTATATTCAAAACAATATTAATAATTCTCAAAAACTAGTTAAAGATGCCCAAGCTCAATTAGATATGGCTAATCAAAAATTGATTTCAGCACAAACTGAGTCAAGAGCAATTATTAAAAAAGCTAAAGAAAAAGCGGGAAATATTTTAGTTGAATATACAGATAAAGCAAAAAGTGATGCTAATAGATTGTTGGAAGAAGCTAAATTTGATATTTCAGTTCAACAAAAGAAATTATTAGAAGAGTCTAAAAATGAAATCGCAAAAGCTGCTACAGCCCTTTCTAAAAAAATCTTAAATGATAAAGCTAGAATTTCAGACGAAGAAACAATTATCAAAGAATTTTTAGAATCGAAGTAATTTTATGTACAAACAAACTAATGTAGATGCTTATGCGATAGCATTATTTGAATTAGCAAAAGAACAAAATATTATTAAAAATATTCATGATATCTTAGTTGTTCTTATGCAAAATATTAAAAATGATGATTCTTTCATAACTTATTTAACAAGTTATGAAAGTTCTAAAGAAGACAAATATAAATATTTAGATCAAATATTCAATGAATTTGGTTTTAATAATTTATTAACCAATTTTTTTAAAGTGATTGTGGAAAATAATTCTGCTCGCAGTATTAAAACAATTATTGGTGCATTTTTAAAATTATCTAATGAACATTTAAAAATTAGATATGGCAAAATCACCACGGCTTTTGAATTATCAGAAGCAAAATTAAATGAAATTAAAAATAAATTGGAAGAAAAATATCAATTCAATATCGTGTTAGAACACGAAATTGATCCAAGTTTAATTGCAGGATTTAGAATTAAAATTGACAGTTTAATAATCGAAAACAGTTTTAATTTGACATTAGATAAAATTCAAAATTCAATTATGAAAAAGGAGGTTTAGATGAAACATTCAATTGATGAAATTTCAGCGATTATCAAAGATCGAATTAAAAATTTCGACTCATCTAGAATCGACTATTCAGAAATCGGACACATTATTACTATTGGTGATGGAATTGCTTTAGTAAATGGTTTAGATAAAGCTAAAAATGGTGAAATTATTATTTTTAAAAATAACATTTATGGTTTAGTTTTAAATCTTGAAGAAGAAGTAGTTGGAGTTACTATTTTCGGTAATGCAAACGAATTATCTGAAGGTGATGAATGTCATCGGAGTGGAGAAGTTATTTCAATTGGAGTTGGAGATGCTCTTTTAGGAAGAGTAGTTAATGCTTTAGGTGAACCTATTGATGGAAAAGGTAAAATTAATTACACTAACAAAAGAGAAATTTTCAAAATAGCACCTGGGGTTATGTCAAGAAAAGAAGTTAACCAACCTCTTGAAACAGGAATCATTGCAATTGATTCAATGATTCCAATCGGTAAGGGACAACGGGAATTAATCATTGGCGATAGACAAACCGGAAAAACAGCAATTGCTATAGATACAATCATTAACCAAAAAGGTAAAAATGTGAAATGTATTTATGTTGCTATCGGCCAAAAAAATTCAACTGTAGCACAAATTGTTAAAAAATTAGAAGACACAGGAGCAATGGCTTATACAACTGTCGTGGTTTCTGGAGCATCAGAATTAGCCCCTCAACAATATATTGCACCATATTCAGGTGTTACTATTGCTGAAGAATGAATGGCTAATGGACAAGATGTTTTAATTGTTTATGACGATTTATCAAAACATGCTGTGGCTTATAGAACCTTATCATTATTATTAAGAAGACCTCCGGGTCGTGAAGCTTATCCAGGTGATGTTTTCTATTTGCACTCACAATTATTAGAAAGAGCTGCAAGAGTGAATCAAGAATTTGGAGGAGGTTCAATTACTGCCTTACCAATTATTGAAACTCAACAAGGTGATATTTCTGCTTATATTCCAACTAATGTGATTTCTATTACTGATGGTCAAATTTTCACCAAAGAAAGTTTATTTAATTCAGGACAAAGACCAGCAGTTGATGTAGGGTTTTCAGTTAGTCGGGTAGGTTCAGCGGCTCAAATTAAAGCGATGAAACAAGTTGCTTCATCATTAAAATTAGAATTAGCACAATATAATGAAATGTTAGCTTTTGCGCAATTTGGTTCTGATTTGGATGAATCAACTAAAAATATTTTGAACCACGGTGCTAAAGTTTATGAAATTTTGAAACAAGAGCAATATTCTCCAATTGATCAAATAACTCAAGTCGCAATTTTATTAGGAGTTAAAGAAAAAATTATTAATCCATTACCAGTTGATAAAGTTAAAACTTACCGTACTGATGTAATTGACTTCATCACTCGTACAGAAGATGGGATTTTAATCGCTAATAAAATTAAAAATAATAATTATGCTTTAAATGATGAAATTAAAACTGAATTAGTCAAACATTTAATTCATATTGTGACTGAAATTGTTAATTCAATTCCAAATTACAATCCAAATGATTATTTACCAATTCCAAATTTAGGCTAAAATGGCCGGTTTAAATGTAATTAAAAAAAGAATTAATACTGTTCAGTCAATTCGAAAAATTACTCATGCAATGGAACTTGTGGCAGCTTCTAAGCTTAAAAGAGCAAAAAATGAATATGATACTGTTAAAGCTTATGAAGAGTCAATTGTTAATACTTTTAATTTAATCATCAATCACTTAACTCATTCAGAAGCAGTTAAACTTTTTCCAGTTATTAATGCTAAAGCAAGATTATTTATCGTTTTAACTGGTGATTTTGGTTTAGCTGGTAGCTATAATGCTAATGTCATTAAATTAGCCAAAAAAACTATTAAAAAAGACGATTTAATTATTTTAATTGGTTCAAAAGGCATTCATGCTTTAGAAAGTCTTTATCCAAATCAAATTCTTGCAACTTTAAATAGTGAACAAAATGAAGATCATTATCAAATGATGCAAGATGTGATGAAAGTAGTTTATGAACATTATTCATTGAAAGAAGTTAATAGTGTCAATATTATTTACAATAAATATATTAACAACTTAGTTCAAGAAGAAATTTCAGAACAAATTATGCCAATTACAATTGGAAAATTAGGTTTAGTTTGTGAAAATGGCAGTTGTGACAAAAGTTTAACTTCAACTATTGAATTTGAACCTTCGCCAAGACAAGTTTTATCAACTGCCATTCCTCTTTATTTAACTTCTCAATTGTATAAAGCTTATTCATCAGCTAAATTAAGTGAATTAGCTTCACGGCGTTCGGCAATGGAAACAGCTACTGATAATGCAGATAATTTAACTACCGACTTAAATATCAAATACAATCGTCGCCGTCAAAGCAATATAACTCAAGAATTAAATGAAATTGTTGCAGGAGCTGATGCTGTTTAAAAATGAAAATTAATAAATATCAAGAAATAATTAATGAAAAAGAATTAAATGGTTTATTTAATGAACCAATTGATACTTTTGGTTTTAAAGAAAAAAATATTAGAAAAGTTAATGAAAATCACAAATTTTGAAAGAATAAATGATATTCTAAAATTTATTCTTTCTTTATGCGTGCAATTTTAAAATTTGCCTCTTTCTTTATTAAAATTTGATTTTTAAATCAAATCAAAGGTAAAAATAATTATAAAAAATTAAAAAATCAAAATTTTATTGCTGTAAGCAATCATTGCTTATATCTTGATAATCTTCTCATTAGAGACAATATAAATAAACATAAATTTTTTATTTTAGCCAAAGAAGATAATAATGTTAAAGGCACAAGAGGTAGAATGCTCCAACACGGAGGGATGTTCCCTATTCCTTCAAATCCAAGAGCATTAATCAAAATGAAACAAGAATTAAAAGTTTTATTAGAAAGTAAAAAAAGAAATTTTATTTTAATTTTTGCTGAAAAAGAAATGTGACATAAGTACATTAAACCTCGTCCAACTGTAAATGGGGCTTACAATTTTGCTTATGATTTTAACAAGCCTATTTTGCCTGTCTTTTTGGAAATTAAAAAATATAAAAATAGTGATCGAGTTAAAAGAGTTGTTACTCATTTTCTTGAACCAATTTATCCAAATAATAATTTGGATAAATCAGAAAATATTGAAATGATGAAAAATAATTTAGAAAAACAATGAATAGACAAATATTATGAAATTTTCAAAATCTCTAAAAATCAGAATTTATATAAAATAAATTCTCAGGGTTTTGAAAGATTGAACGAACATCCTGAATTTCAAAAACAATGCAATGAGATACAAGTAAATTAAGTTTTACGTTTTTCTGGGTTTTTTTAGGCATTACTTTATTTTTATTTTTAATTGCTATTCTTTTTCACTATTTTAAATTTCAATATTTCTTTTATGCTTTTTTTAACCGTAAAAAAGCACAAAATATTTTTCCTAAAGCAGAAAAACAGCATTATTTTACTTATTTAATTCCAGCTAGAGATGAGTCAAAAGTAATTGAAAATTTGCTTAAATCTATAAAAAATCAAGCTTATGATTCAAACAAAATTAATGTAGTTATTGGTGTAGAAGATTTAAATGATCCAACTGTTAAAATTGCCAAAGAATACAATTTTAATATTTATTTGAGGCAAAATTTTGAAATTAAAGGTAAAGGTCAATTAGTTAATGAAATGATCAATTTTGCTAACCAAAATAATTTATTAACTGATGCTTTTATCATAATGGACGCTGATAATTTATTAGATGAAAATTTTACAGATGCAATGAATAATGCTTACAATCAAGGTTATGAAGTTGCAGTCGGTTATCGCAATAACAAAAATTGAAATTCTTCCTGGGTTTCAGCTTGTTCAGGGTTAACTTTTTCAAGATTTTCACATTTAGAAAATTTAAAAAGAACAAAAAATGGTACTACCATTCAATTATCAGGAACAGGTTTTTATATTTCAAAAAAACAAATTGAAAAATTTGGCGGATGAAACTTTTTTACATTGACAGAAGATTTAGAATTAACCATTAATATGGCTCTTGATAATACTAAATGTGCTTATGTTTCTGATGCAATATTTTATGATGAACAGCCTATTAAATTAAATGACGCCAATAAACAAAGACTCAGATGAATCAAAGGGCATAATCAACTATTTCGAAAATATCGCAAATCTTTAAATGAAGCTCTTTTCAAAAAGAGTCAAAGTAATAAAGTTGGCTGTTTTGAATTAAAATTTCAAGCCGTTTCCTTTGCATCATTTATTCTTTCAATCATTTTTATTATTGCAACTATTAGTCTTGGAATTTGAACCTTCTATATTTCTCATTTAAATCAAAAAATTTTAATTACCATTATTAGTAATTTAATTGCAATTTTACTAGGATTAATTATTTACTACTTTAGTATTGTAATTTATACCGCTTTGAGTATTTATGCCGATCCAAGAGTTGCAATGACAACAAAAATGAAATGAAAAGCTTGCTTTATGCAACCAATTTATCTTTTTTGATATATTCCTTTATTTATTAAAGCTTTATGCAAAAAAGAAGTACAATGAACTAAAATAGATCATTCAATAAATATTGACTTGAATGATTTACAAAACAAATAATAGAAAGGAGATTACTATGAATAGTGTTTCCAAAGAAGCAAAAAATTATGGTTATATTGTGCAAATTATGGGTCCTGTTGTGGATGTTAGATTTGAAAAAGGCAATTTACCATTAATTAATAATGCTTTAGAAGTTGAATATGATAATCAAATTTTTACTTTAGAAGTTGCTCAACATATTGGCGATGATACAGTACGTTCAATCGCAATGGTTTCAACAAGTGGACTTTCAAGAGGCTTAAAAGTACTTAATACCGGTAAACCAATTAGTGTACCTGTTGGAAATAATGTTTTAGGTAGAATGTTTGATGTTTTAGGTAATCCAATTGACTTAATGCCTGCACCTGAAGCTCCCAAAATGCCAATTCATGCGCCTGCACCTTCTTATGAAGAACAAAAAACTGTTTCACAAATTTTAGAAACTGGAATTAAAGTTGTTGACTTATTAATTCCATATGCAAAAGGTGGAAAAATTGGGCTTTTTGGTGGTGCTGGAGTTGGTAAAACTGTTTTGGTGCAAGAATTAATTAACAACATTGCGACACAACATGGGGGACTTTCAGTTTTTGCTGGTGTTGGTGAGAGAACTAGAGAAGGTAATGATTTATACTATGAAATGAAAGCTGCAGGAGTTTTAGATAAAACTGCTTTAGTCTTCGGTCAAATGAATGAGCCTCCTGGCGCTAGAATGAGAGTTGCTTTAACTGGTTTAACAATGGCAGAATACTTTAGAGATCAACAAAATCAAGATGTCTTACTTTTTATTGATAATATCTTTAGATTTACTCAAGCTGGTTCTGAAGTTAGTGCGCTGTTAGGTAGAATGCCTTCAGCTGTTGGTTATCAACCAACTTTAGCAACTGAAATGGGACAATTACAAGAAAGAATTACTTCTACACATCATGGTTCAATTACTTCAGTTCAAGCAGTTTACGTGCCAGCTGATGACTTAACAGACCCTGCACCTGCAACAACTTTCAACCACCTTGATGCCAAAACCGTGCTTGATAGAAATATAGCAGCTTTAGGAATTTATCCAGCTGTTGATCCACTTGAGTCTTCTTCTAGATTGCTTGATCCTTTAATTGTGGGACAAGAGCATTATGATGTTGCTTATGAAGTTGTAAGTATCTTACAAAGATTCAAAGAATTACAAGATATTATTGCTATTCTTGGAATGGGTGAATTGAATGACGAAGATAAGCAAATTGTCGCTAGAGCAAGAAGAATTAGAAACTTTTTATCTCAACCTTTTACAGTTGCTGAAAAATTTTCAGGTAAAAAAGGTCAATATGTAAAACTTGCTGATACCATTAGAAGTTTTAGAGCAATTTTAGATGGTAATTATGATGATTATCCAGAAGAGTTATTCCTTTATGTTGGTTCAATTGACGATGTAGAAAAACGTTATCAAGAATATAAAGCAAGTCAAAATAATAATTAATTATGGCAAAAACTACAAGATTAAAAATTACTACTCCAAATGAGATTTTTTTTGATGGAGATATAATTGCACTTAATTTAAAAACTAAAGAAGGGGCTTTAACTATTCTTCCCGAACATTCCGCAATTGTAAGTAATATTGATGTTTGCAAAATGACAATTTCTTTAGAAAATCATCAAGAAAAAATTTGTTCAATTGGTTCTGGCTTAATTTCAGCTGATAAATCTGAAATTAATATTATCACTGATGATATTATTGCAGGAGATAAAATTGACATCAAGAGAGCTGAAACTGATAAAGAAAAAGCTTTAGCAGCTCTTAAAAAATACAAAAACACAAAAGATGAAGCTTTATTTGAATTAAAATTACGTAAAGCAATTAATAGAATTGAAATTTATAACAATAATAAATAGAAAAGATGTGAAATATCACATCTTTTTTTAATATCTTGAATATAATAAAACTATTGTGTAGAAAGTTTATATGAATAAAAAAATATTAATATTTAGTGCATTAAATACACCCTTATTACCTTTAATTTCACTTAGTTGTGTCAAAAACAATGAAGAAAATCAGAATTATATTAATAAAATGATTGAATTAGCTAATAATCAAAATTTAAATTTAGATCAATTTTGATATTTAATTAATCAAGATTTAACAAAAGATAAACCTATTTTCAAAAAAATACAAAAAGAAAATGATCAATATTATTTAGTGACTAATTTAAATAAATATCAATTAAATTTAAATAATTTCAATTATCAATATGGAAATTTTGATAATGATAAAAATACTTATATTTGAAAAGAAAATGTTAATGAAAACACAGATCTTGAGGTTTTATTTTTAAACTTATTCAATCCACAATCTGAAAGTTTTGCAACCTATATCAAAAAACTTTGAAGCAAGGATTTTTTTAATAAAAACCAGTATAAATCTATTTTTGATAATTTACCTAACTTACAATGAATCGCTTTTAAAGCTTTAAAAAGTAATTTATTATCGAATCCTTATAAAATTAATTCACAAAATGCAAGAAAAATTGGATTTTACAATTCTGATTTTCAAAAATCTATTTTTGAAAAAGAGTTGTTAATGCACTTAAAAGCCTTTAAAATAGTTAAAAACAATCAAGTATTATCTCAAATTGAAATTACAAACTGAAGTTTAGATGAAAATAACAATTTATCTTTTAATATTGATTTTTTAGATGAAAAAAATCAATCTATGTTATCAGAAGCACAAAAAAAATTAAAAATCTATTTAGATGATGCTTTTATTGCAGAAAATTATTATAAATATCGTGATTTAGCAACTAATGAATTTTTATCTTTAGATAAAAATTTAGCGAATAAAAATATTCCTTTTTTTACAGAATTTACTAATCAACCTAAATTAAGTTTGAAAAATAATATTTTTAATTTTTTAGATTTTGATTCAATTATGCACCCCTTAAAAGGTTATGAATATTTCAATTTAAATGGATTTAAGTTTTTAATTGAAAATTATCCAGAATTATTTTATTTATCAAATGTATCCGAAGATTTTGATTATAAATTTCATAATTTTGAAATTTCTAATTTACTAAATGATAGTTATTCAATTGGCAAATTAAATATTGAAATCACTAATAAAAATGATGGAAATAAACAAATTTTACCTTGGTTTACAATTAATTTCAATTTACATCACCATATTTTTGAAGGTTTTTTTATTAGCAATGAACTAGGATTAATTAATGATAAACCAAGAAATAGTGAAAACTATTTTTCATATTATTCATATCCAAAAAATCAAGATAATTCAGGTTTGGATGCAAATGGCAACATTATTAAACCCCAATTTATAGATGCAAATGATTTTATGAATGAAAATTTAATTGATATTGTTAATTTTTTGATTAATCAAAATATTAACAATTTAAATTTATGAAAAAATAAAGTTATGACTGATTTAAGTGTTGAATTTGTAATTAATTACAAAGAGGAATTAACCAAAAAATTAGAATTGCTATTAAATCAATTTATTTTACTTTATTTTATCGGTGATAATCAAAACAAAACTTTAATTAAAAAAGTCAATGTATTTATTGATCCTTTAAATGATTATAGTTTTGAAAAATATGGTTTAGGTAATTTACCAATCAGTTTTAGTTTTATTGATGAAAATGGTAATGAGCTCTTAAATTTGCAAAATAGACAGCAAATTTTTCTTCTTTCCGGTTTTGTTGGCTCAAATAATGAAGTTAGATTACAAAAGGAATTAGAGTTAAAAAGAACAAATAATCCAAATTGAAAAATTGAACCGCTTAAAGATTTAACCATCCCTTATTTATCTAAATTTAATGTAAATTAAAATGAACAATCTGTTTATTTTTTTCAAAGTTTTAGATTTAAAAAAACAAATATACCTTATTTATAGGCATATTTGTTTTTTT
>NZ_JHZE01000009.1 GCF_000621085.1 Mycoplasmopsis gallinarum DSM 19816 | reverse complement strand
TTTGTTGGTGCGTCGAATAATGGGTTAAAGAAGCTTTCTTGAACTTTTTCGCCTGCTGTATCAAATAATTGGAATGATACTCCGTATTTTCCATCTTTTAATACAAATTTAACACCTTTTGCACTTCCTTTTAAGCCTTCATATGAAAGGTTTGTAGTTTGTCCACCATGAGTATTTACAATATTTTTATCTGCTAATGCTGGATTTACAATTATTCCTTTATATGGGGTTCCTTTTTTATTTTTTGTAAGGAAGGTTCCCTTTTGAATAGCAGGGAATGATTTTGGATCGTTTGCAGAATCTATAATTGCTTGTTTATCTGCATCAGTTCCATTTCATTCAAATAATGTTCCAGCTTTTGCTAATTTAGCCATTTCTGGATAAGCGAAATCTGCGCCTAAAGCTTGTAAGCCAGATAATTCTGCTTCTTTGGTGAAGGTTTGATCAGCTTTAAATTTATTTTGGAATTTAACAACTGCTTTTGCTGTTCCATTAGCATCGTTTTGATCTTGGAAAGTAATTTCACTTACTTCAAAGAATTCTGAATTTGCGCCTGATAAAGTAGCATTAATCATATCAGCTGTTAAGTCTGAAGGATAAACTTCAGATGCAACAACTGTATCTTTTAATGAAATAGTTGCTTCAATTGCTTGAATTTCTTCATCAGAAATTTCTTTAGTTTTGAATCCTGTTACTTCATATGCTTTGTTTAATACTTCACCATCTCTTGAAGCTTGAACATCAATTCAAATTGAACCTGTAAAGTCATTTGCTGAACCTTCAACAATGCTAATTACAGTCACAACATCTCAACTCATTGTAGCTTTTTTACTATTTTTGTAAAGTTGGATAAGTCAATATTGGCTTCTGAAGGTAAAGTTGTTGCTTTTGCATCATTTTTGTAATCTACAACTAAATCGATGTATTCTTTAGCTAATTCAGTGATTTGGAATCCATCTATTTTTTTGTCCGCAAATGCTGTTTCATAATCAATTGAACCATCAGCATTTCTTTGTACTAATTTTACTTTGAAAGTGATGTAACCATCAACTCTAAATTGTTTAAAATCATCGTATACTAATTCTAATTTAGGGAATCCTTCAATTGCTTGTGGTGTAATTCCAGTAACTACTGAATCATGAATGAAAATATTTTCTTTATTAGGGTAATCAAAATTAATTTCAGCTAATTTAGCATCAATTTCTTCTGTAGTTAAAATATCAAATGCTGTAGTTGCAGTTTTTAAATTGTGATATTGGTCATATCTTCTATTTAAAGGATTTCTATCGTATTTACCTAAGTAGAAACTAAAGCCATATTTTTTAGCTCCGTCTGCTTCTGTTGGTTCTTCAACAATAAGGTTTACTTTATTTCTTGCATCATCATAATTTTCATCAACTAATTCTTTATCAAATAAGCTTAATGAAGTAACACCTTCTGGCAATTCGCCAGTATATTTAAATAATAAGGTTCTTTGATTTGCTGTTTCAGCATCGTATGCTTGTGCATAAATATTTCTATTTGTGTAATCAAAATATAACACTGCTTCATTTTGTAGAGCATCTAATGCTTTTTTAGCTGCTGCATTTTGAACAAGTTCATATTTAGTATTAATATCTCTATTAAGTAAAATAACATCATAACTTGAAGCGTGAGTTTGAATTGAACCTGTAAAAGTTTCGTTTAATACTAAATCACCTTTTTTAATAGTATATGTGAATCTTCTTGCTCCATTATTAATGTCATCAATTAATTCTTGTGGATAGTCACTTAAATTTTCTGGAACTTCTGGAGTAAGTAATTCTAAAGTATTAATTTCAACACCATCTGGTAAATTAAATTGAATTTTTTCTTTTACAACTTCTTGAGCATCTTTTTCTAAAATTTGTGCATCATCATATGTATAGAAAATTTCTCCTGCTACTGCTTCTTCATCTTCAGTTGCTGGTTTACCTTTAATTCTTTGAGCAACTTTATTAAGAAGAACTTGGTCATCAGATAACATTGTGAAGATTCTTTCGTTGTCAGCTGATTTGTTTCCAGCGTTTTCTTTGTCAACTAATTTAAATAAACCTTTAACATCTGTAGTTGAATTTTCAACATTTGAAAATTCACCATATTCAATATCTGCTCAATCAGCATATGGATTAACAACCGTTAAATCTGCTTGTTTGTGTTCAATCAAGTCTGCTCTTGATGTAGTTTCAGGATTTGTCACACTCATTTGAATTGCTTGGGCAATTAAAGCAAAATCATCTGCTGATAAGTTTGCATTTGATAAATTAACTGTTGCTTCTTTATTTGCACTGAAATTATTGTCAAAGTTTTTGTCAATTACTTTATAGGTGAAAGTTGCTGTTTTGTTTTCTTTATTGATAACTAATGTTGATCAATCAACAACTACATCAGTAGTTTTTTCATTTGGATTTGTAATAGTAAATCCTTCGCTTGATTTACCTTCTGATTTTAAAATTGACAATTGGAATGGTGTTTTATCGCTTGCAAATTCTACAGCATTTAATGCTTGTGTTAATTCTTCTGCACTTAATCTATTGTCATCTAAAGTCACTCAGTATTCTTTTTTATTATCTGGATTGTTTTTATTTGTTAATGTAACTTTGAATTTAGCTGTTCTATCATTGTTTTCAACACTAAAATCAGATAAAGTCATATTTACAAATTCATCAAAGTTTTGAAGATTTTTAATTTTTGATAAAACTGTGTCATCACCTTTAGCAGCAACTAAATCTTGTGCTGAAGTAGATTTAGTTTTGTATGCAAATGAAACATATGAAAATAATTCATCAAAATCAGCATCTGTCATAAGGAAATTACTAAAGGTTTTAGTAATTTGGTTAGTTGATTCTATATCATGTTTTTTGTCTTTAATTCTATAAACAATAGTTACTTTTCCATATTTAACTGGAACAATTCTTAAATCAGAAATTTCATATCTATTTGTGTCATAATTGCTAAATACAAATGCTTCAGGTGTTAAAGCACTTTCAATTTTAGTATTTACATTGTCATTAAGTTTAACTTGTACTTTTGGCAACAAATTATTAATTTTTCAAATAATTTGACTTTTAGTTGCATTTGCTTCATCATCTTTTTGCTCATTGTTGCATGAAGCAGCTAGCAAAGGAAATAAGCTAGCTGAAGCTGCTAATCCAGCAAGTATAAGAGGATTCTTTTTAAACTTCATATTTCTCCTTGTAATATCGTTAATTTGTTTCACTAAACAAATTGAATATTTTATATATTAATGTAATTTTAAATTATTTAATTTTATTTTTTGCATTTTTTTTAATAAAATAAATAAAACTAAAAAGAGATTAATTTTTTTCATATTTCTTTTAGGTGAAATGCGAATTAATAAATAAAATATTTTTTTAATGTAAAATTGTTTATTATTTTTAGCGATGGATAGGATGTAGTTGAAAGGCTACACTTTGGTTGGTTTTAGCGCTAAAACAAATTAAACGAAAGGAAATTTAAAATGGCAAAATTAGATTTTAACCGTGATAAAGAACACGTTAATATTGGTACCATTGGTCACGTTGACCACGGTAAAACTACTTTAACTGCTGCTATTGCTACAGTTCTTGCTAAAAAAGGTTTAGCAGAAGCTCGTGATTATGCATCAATCGACTCTGCACCTGAAGAAAAAGAACGTGGAATTACCATTAATACAGCACACATCGAATATGAAACAGAAAAACGTCACTACGCACACGTTGACTGTCCTGGTCACGCTGACTACATCAAAAACATGATTACCGGTGCTGCTCAAATGGATGGTGCTATCTTAGTTGTTGCTGCAACAGATGGTCCAATGCCTCAAACACGTGAACACATTCTTTTATCTAAACAAGTTGGTGTTCCTCGTATCGTTGTTTTCTTAAACAAAGTAGATATGTTAAAAGGTGAAGATGCTGAAATGATCGAACTTGTTGAAATGGAAGTTCGTGACTTATTAAGCAAATACGGATTTGACGGTGACAATGCTCCTATTATTAAAGGTTCAGCATTAGAAGCTCTTAAAGGAAATCCAGAATACGAAGAAAAAATTATGGAATTAATGGATGCAGTTGACAACTACATCGAAACTCCAGTTAAAGACTTCGAAAAACCATTCTTAATGGCTGTTGAAGACGTTTTCACAATTACAGGTCGTGGTACAGTTGCTACAGGTCGTGTTGAACGTGGAAAATTAAGCCTTAACGAAGAAGTTGAAATCGTTGGTTTAAAACCTACTAAAAAAACTGTTGTTACAGGTATGGAAATGTTCCGTAAAAACCTTAAAGAAGTTCAAGCCGGTGACAACGCTGGTTTATTACTTCGTGGTATTGAAAAAAGCCAAATTGAACGTGGACAAGTTCTTGCAAAACCAGGAACAATCGTTCCTCATACAGAATTTAAAGCTTCAATCTATGCTTTAACCAAAGAAGAAGGTGGACGTCACACACCATTCTTCAAAAACTACAAACCTCAATTCTACTTCCGTACAACAGACGTTACTGGTGGAGTAAAATTTGAAGCTGGTCGTGAAATGGTTACACCAGGAGAACACGTTAACTTAACTGTTGAATTAATCGCTCCTATTGCTGTTGAAGTGGGAACAAAATTCTCAATCCGTGAAGGTGGACGTACAGTTGGTTACGGTAGTGTAACTGAAATTATTAAATAATTCAATTTATTTATTTTATAGTTATTTCTGCATTGGGCTTAAATAACTAGCGCACGAAAATTTCGTGCGTTTTTATTTATTAAAATTTCTCTTAACTATTAAAATATTTAATATATATTATGGAGTTCAATATGATGCAAAAAAAGGAATTTGTTGCCTATAAAATAAGCGATTTAGAGAAAATAGCCAATTATATAATGTCAAATTTGACTAATAGTAAATATTTGTTATTTTCAGGTGAATTAGGGAGTGGCAAAACAGCTTTAATTAAAGAAATTGCTAAAAAATTAAATATAAATGAGCCTATTACCTCACCAACATTCAATTACATCAAAATTTATGATGGTTTAGTCCACATGGATGCCTATAACTTAAATGGTGACTTATCTGAATTTGAAGATTATTTTGAAGATAATCTAATTGCTATTGAATGAGCTGAAAAAATCCAAATATATGAAAATAATTACATTAAAATTAATGTGAAAGTAGGAAAAAATAACGAAAGGTATTATGAAATTGAAATCATTGACAAAAAAATATAAACTTTATTTAGACACTGCTAATGATGATTTTGTAATTGCTTTATTTGATGAAAAGTACTGTAAAATAGCTGATTATGTTTTAACTAATTATCAAAAAAAAGTTAAATTAATTCCTGAATATTTTTTAAAAATTTTAAGAGAACATAAATTAAGTGTTAATAATTTTGATGAGTTTTTTACAAACTTAGGGCCGGGATTTTTTACTGGCGTAAGAATTTCATTAGTATTTTTACGAACAATTGCGCTTTTTCTAAAAGCAAATTTAAAAACAATTAGTTCATTTCAAATACTTGCCAAACAAAATCCAGATCAGTCAAAATTATTCATCAACGCTTCTGGCAATAAAATTTATGTTTACAAACCAAATACTAATTTCTTCAATGAAAAAGACATTTTAATTGAATTAAATGAAGCAAATTATTCAATTAATAAAATTGATTATGAAGAATTTTTAAATAATTTTGCAACTTATTTACCTTTGTTTAAGTCATATTCTGACTTAATGCAAATTGAACCATACTATGTTAAAATGCCACAAATTGGCGAAAAAAAAGATTAAGTTTATCCTTAATCTTTTTTTAATTATTTCAAGTTTACTAAGTAAATTAAAGTTCTGACTAATTGAGATACATATGACATTTCGTTGTCATATCATGCAAATACTTTGTAAAGTTTTTTGCCATTTGCTTCTTGCACTTTAGTTAAAGTAGCATCAAAAATTGATCCATAATGTGTTCCAATTACGTCTGATGAAACAATTTCATCTGTTTCATATTTTAAGCTTTGGTTTGCTGCTTTAGCAAATGCTGCATTAATTTCTTCCGCTGTAGTTTCTTTAGCTAATTCAACAGTTAAGTCAACAAATGAACCAGTAATAGTTGGCACACGTAAAGCAAATCCGTCAAGTACACCTTTAGCTTCTGGCACAACAAGTCCAATAGCTTTTGCTGCTCCAGTTGATGATGGAACAATGTTATTTGCAGCTGATCTAGCTCTTCTTAAATCACCTTTTCTATGTGGCCCATCTTGTAACATTTGATCTGCTGTATAAGCATGAACTGTAGTCATATAACCATTAAGCAATCCAAAATTATCAACAAGCACTTTAACAACTGGTGCTAAACAGTTAGTAGTACATGAAGCACCTGAAACTATTACATCTTCACTAGTTAAAGTTTCGTGGTTTACGTTATAAACAATAGTTTTAACATCTGAACCAGCAGGTGCAGAAATTAATACTTTTTTAGCTCCAGCAATAATGTGTTTGTTAGCTAAATCTTTTTTCACAAAGAAACCAGTACATTCAAGCACAACATCAATATTTAAGTCTTTTCATGGTAATTGTTCTGGATCTTTTTCTGAAAATACTTTAATTTCTTTATCATTAATAACTAAAGCATTTTCTTTGACTTCGATTGAAGCATTTAATGGTCTAAAAGCTGTATCATATTTTAATAAATGAGCTAACATTTTTGCATCTGTTAAGTCATTAATTGCTACAACTTCAACATCTTTATTATTAGTATTTAAAAGATGCCTTAATGTCAAACGACCAATTCTACCGAATCCGTTAATCGCGATTCTTTTCATATTGTCTCCTATTTATATTATTTTATTTAATTTCATTTATTAATATTAATTTATGTAATTATAAGAAAAGTAAAGGTAGCAAAATTCAAAAATAAGTAAAAATGTTTCTTTTTTTCATATTTTCCATATGAAAAAAATTTATTCAAGATAAATCGGCATTTTTTTCATATTTTTTTCATAATTATTTTAAATTTCTTTATTAACTTGTTTTTTTCTTTCTTGTGATAAAATACCGATGTACAAATTTTTATACTTGGTTTTAATTTTAAAATTATAACTAGGGTAAAACATAAATAAGGAGAATTTATGATTACTAAAGAACAAAAAGCTGAACTTGTTAAAAAATATGGTGAAAACGCTAAAGACACAGGAAATACTTTAGTTCAAATTGCTATTTTAACAGCAGAAATTGAAGACTTAAAACCACATTTTGAAGTTAACAAAAAAGACTTACATTCACGTCGTGGTTTTCTTGCAAAAATTGCAAAACGTCGTTCATTATTAGACCATTTAAAGAAAACTAACAATGAAAGATATCATTTTGCTCTTAAAGAATTAAATTTAAGAAAATAATCAAAAAGTGCATTTTAATGCTCTTTTTTTATATAAAAAAAGCACTTTTATAATTAAGTGCTTTTATTTTTACATTTTTTCTGGAATTGAAATTTCAATTAATTTCATACCGTTTTGTAAAACAATGCTTACCGCTTTAACTAAAGCCAATAAACTTTGTTTATTATTGCTTTCAAGAATTTTTTCTCCATTTGAATATCATGAATTAAATTCTTTTGCTAATCTAATTAAATATTGAGTAATTAAATTAGTCATATATTTATCAGCTGATTTAATTACTATTTCTGGAAATTCTAATAGTGTAGCAATTAATTTTTGGTCTTTTTCATTTTCATATTTTTCAGCTTTTAATTCATCTAAATTAATATTTGCTTTGTTTAATAATGAATTTGCCCGTGCATTAGCATATTGTACTAATATTGCTGGGTTGTCATTGCTTTTACTTGTTGCTATATCAATATCAAAATCTAATTTTGAATTATGTGTTCTGTCAAGCAAAATAAATCTTGCACTATCTTTGCCAACTAAATCAATGAATTCTTTTAAGAAAAAACTTGTTCCACGTCTTTTTGACATTTTGAATTCAGAACCATTTTTGATTAATCTTACAAGTTGCATACACAATACTGAAAAGTTTTCTTTTTTATGTCCTAAATCTTCCATGGCACATTCCATTCTTTTAATGTAACCTGAATGGTCTGCACCTCAAACATCAATTAATTTACCGTTTTCACCAGTTCTTTCAAATTTGATATTATGGTATGCAATATCTGGCATAAAGTATGTATAGGCACCATCACTTTTAACCAACACACGATCTTTGTCATCTCCATGAATAGTGGTTTTTAATCAAGTTGCTCCATCTTTTTGGTATGAATTTTTCAATTTTTTAATGGTATCTTTTAATACTATTTCATTATTTGCATATAAAGATTTTTCACTAAAGAAAATGTCGAATCAAACGCCAAATTCTGATAAATGTTCTTTAATTTTAGCTAGAAAAATTGCAACTGAATCTTCTTTAAATAAATCTAATGTCTCACCAACAAGTTCAACACCTTTATATTTATCCGCATATTTTTTATAAATTTCGCCTGCGGCATAAATAATATCCTCACCTTTATAAGATTCTTCAGGCATTGGATAATCAGAATTAAAAATTTGTTGATATCTTGCAAAAACACTTTCAGCTAAAGCATTTATTTGATTTCCGGCGTCATTTATGTAATATTCTCTAACTACATCATAACCTGCAAATTCTAAAATATTACAAATAGTTGAACCAATGGCCGCATTTCTTGCATGACCAACATGTAAAAATCCTGTTGGATTAGCAGAAACAAATTCAACATTAATTTTTCCTTGTTTATTACCTTTTCCATAGTTCTTATTCTTAGCTAAAATTTCATTAATTGCCTTTACAAACATTTCATCGTTTAAAAAGAAATTAATGAATCCAGGTCCAGCAACTTCAATGTTTTTTAAGTGTAATTTTTCTTTTTTAGGTTCTAATTTTTCAATAATTTGTTTTGCAATTTCTTGAGGATTTTTTCCTTTATTTCCCATTGCCATATTTGTAGTTAAATCTGCATATGTTTTTGGTTCGATTAAAATTGGTTCTCTTTCAAGTTCAAGTTCTTTAGCAATTGCTTTTAATTCAATTAAAATTAGTTCTTTGATTTTTTCTTTTTCCATAATGCTTTTATTATATTAAATTATATTGTCTTTATAGATTAAATAAATGTAACAAAAAAAGTCCTATTTAATAGAGCTTTGGTCATTATCGTTCAATTTGCCTAAAATTTCATTCAATTTTTTTACAACTTCTTGATCAATAAGTTTTTTTAATGCTTCATCATTTAAACCGATATTTTTAACTGTTTCTTGTTCTTTAGAAACATCATTTGCATTGGTATTTTTGTTTACTTTTTTTCTATTTTGTAAACTATCAAGCAATGCTGTGGCAAATAAACCGCCAGGTAAAGATATAATTGCAATTCCAATTAATGAAATAATTGGAATTATCATCTTAGTCATTTCGGCATGGGGAACAAAATCACCATATCCTATGGTAGTTAAAGTAATAGCAGTAAAGTATAAAGAATCTCAAAAATTAGAAACTAAATTTGAATTTTGTAAATAAAATTCATTGATTTTGGTTTGATTTTCTACACTGTTTATTTCTTCACTTAAATTCAATTCTTTTAGCACAAATTGATACTCACTATATCAAATGGTTAAAGAAAATAAAATTAAAATAACCAGAATAAATATGAAGGCTGAAATAATAATGCTTTTTTGTTTTTTTAATGATTGTGACATCATTTTAAATGAACTGAAAATGCTTAAAAGCATTATTAATCTTAAAATTCTTAAAATTTTTAAAGTCCCAAAAATTTCAAAAATTTTGATTTCTTTCCCGCTTCAAACGTTAATTAATGAAAAAGAAGGAAGCAAACAAATAAACATAATTCAAAAAGTGCCTGTTAAATAAAATCTTAATAAAGAAATTTTAAAAGTTGATTTTTTTGGATCTCGTATAACATAAGTGATTTGTCTTAACAAAATGTCACTTAATAAAATTACAAAAGTAACAATTTCTAAAACTGAAACAATTGACTTGTTAAATTGAGTGTTTTTCTTTAAAAACACAAAGGTTGTGAAAGATAAAATAATGAAAGTTGCAATAATGATTGCATATAAATTTCTTAATATTCTGGCTGTATATCTAAGATTTTTATTTGTGAAAGGAATTTCATAATCGCTTGTGACAATAACATTTAAAAATCTTAAAAACCCATAAAATTTATCATTGTTAGGCAAATTTTTTTGTATCTCTTTAAATCTAATACGCATAATATCTATTATAATTAAAACTATAATTTTATTTTAATAAAGGATACTATATATGTGAATAATTTTTGGTGTAATAATTTCAATTTTTGGATTATTTTTAATCTATTCAATGGTAAAAAATAGAGTGGAGAGAAATAAGAAAGCAAAAGAAAAAATCATTTTTCATAATAAAGCCACCATTGAAAAAAGAAAATTGATTTTTGAATTAAATCAATTGATTGAAAAAAATGCTGAATTATTAAAACATTTTGAACCTTCTGTTGGCGAATATAAAATGTCACAAATAACTTCTACTGCACATAAATATTTAAAATCTAAAGAAAATGAGAAAAATTTTAAAGAATTTATTGTCGCTTCTGATGAGGCTAGTAAATATTTAAATGTTTTTATTAATTTGTCCCAAAATAATAGCAATATGTGAGAGAAAAAATTTCCACAAATTTTGAAGATGATAAATAGCGATTATCAAGAAATTCAAGATGAATTAACTGACGATGAAAAAGTGTCAATTAAAGATAAAGTAGAAAATTTTTATAGTCAAGAATTTGGAGGCAAATAATGAAAAATTTTTTCAATAAAATTAGTATTCCAAATTGATTGACAATTTTAAGAATGGTTTTAATTCTGCCTTTAATTATTATTTTTGGAATTGCAATTAGTAATGTTTGATATAGTACGGGTCAAAATTTTAATTATTTTTTCATGAAAAAAACTTCATATATTCATCTATGATTAGGAATGTTATTAATTTTTGTAATTGCAATGATAACTGATTTTTTGGATGGTTATATTGCAAGAAAATATAAAAGCACAACTTCTTTTGGCAAATTATTCGATCCTCTCGCCGATAAAATCATTATTACTTCTTCTTTAATCTTTTTTGCAATTCTTGGAATTTTGAGATATGAACTTGTTGTATTATTTGTGATAAGAGATTTACTAGTTGATGGTTCAAGAGTCATAATGGCCAAAAATAACCTTGATATTAAGGCTTCTATTTGAGGAAAAATCAAAACATTTTCTCAAACTATTGGAATTATTGTAATTTTTTTATCTTTCTACATTTATTTAAATGTAATATCTGCTGATCATTCTGTTAATCCTTTAAAAATCCAAAAAAATTTATTTATTATAAATCAAGTAATTTTTAGCATAGTTTTATTGACTAGCATTATTTCAGGTGCTCAATATATGTGAAAAATTAGAAAGTTTCTTAAATTAAAATAGCAAGATTCGTTCTTGCTATTTTTGTAAAATTAAAACTAAAAAATAAATTGAAATAGAAAATAGAGAAATAATTAAAGTTCAAACACCAAGAGAATATAAAATAGATTTTTTTCTCTTGTCTTTATATTCTTTTTTTGAATAACTAACATTTGATAATGCGTCTTCCAACATTTTGTTTCTTAAATCTTCATCTAAATAATTAATTTCTTCTTTATGATAAATTCTTAAATCGTTACTTTCTTCTATTGGTATATACATTGTGTCTGATGACAATTTACTATTTTCATTTTTTTGTTCTTGTTCCATAACTTAATTTTAGTAATTTTAAGTTTAAAATTAAACAAAATTAAAAAAATATAAAATGATAACTAAAATAGCGCAATTCTTTTGGCATCTATTTAAACAAAAAAGCA
Source organism: Mycoplasmopsis gallinarum DSM 19816 (assembly GCF_000621085.1). Lineage (GTDB taxonomy): Bacteria > Bacillota_I > Bacilli_A > Mycoplasmatales > Metamycoplasmataceae > Mycoplasmopsis > Mycoplasmopsis gallinarum. The sequence goes on along the minus strand of NZ_JHZE01000009.1, from coordinate 50,758 downwards.
ACACATTTATGTATTGCTTATCTATGATATGGTGGAAGTGACGGGAGTCGAACCCGTGTCCGCACAATGAACTTATACTATCACTTTTTTACAGTTTAGATTTTTTCTATTAATACAAATTAACTAAAAAATTCAAAAAATTAATTTATATAAAGCTTTTAATAAAAAGTAAATCGACAAGCTTTAAAACATATTTACTTTTACCTCTAAGCCATTTTAATAATTTGAGGCAAAATTATTAAAACACTTGCTGCTAATTCTTAAGCAAAAGCAAGATTTGATTGGTAAGCATTTGCCATTGCAAATGCAGGAAGTTCATTAACTTCGTTTGCTTTTTCTTCGTTTGCGATTCTAAAGCCTAGAAGCATTAAGGTCTGCCAAACCACTGATGATAATATAATCCAAGGCACGTCGAAACCATTACACCCCCAATTAATAACATTATTATAATTAAATTTTAAAAATATATAAAATAAGACTATGACAAAAGATTTAATTTTTTTATTAGAGAATTGCTACTATGTTTTAGAACAAAAAAAAGATTATATTGCTATTCCTAAATTTAAAATTTATGATGATGAAAGCGTTGCTCTTTATTTAACCAATAAATCTAATGATTTGATAAATAATAATTTTGAAAAGGCTATTCGTAGCAAACAAAATTCAAAATCAGTTTTTGAATACAGTAATAATATTTCTAAAATGAAATTTAAAAATTCTGAAGTAAATAAAAAAATGTTATTTTTAAATTTATCAAAAAATGAAGAAAATCACGAATTAGTTCTTCCTTTCTTGTTTGAATCAATAAATAATAATTTTGTAAACAATATCTCATTACAAAAGTCCATTAATAAAGTTTTAAATAATTCAAACAATGAAATAAAAGTAATGATTTTAAGTAATTTAAATAATAAATTAAAGTTCATAATTAATAAATTTAATGACATTTATAAATTAGTAGAGATTTTTCAAAAACAAGCTAATAACAAAAAACAAAATATCTCCGAAATAAAAAATTTGGTTGAAAATTTATTTTATGATTTACAAAATGATTCAACTGACTTTTTAAATGAAAATTTCGATTTATTTAATAACCTTTTATCAAGATTTTTAATTTATTTTAAAAAAGAAACTAATGGACAAGTTTTAAGTGATAAATTAGTTAAAAATTTTCACAAACAACGTTTAAATTATTTTAAATTGCTAAATAAAAACGATAAGAATACAGTTTTAAATAAATATCAAATCAGAGATTTAAATAATTTAAATGAGGAATTAAAAAAAGAATTTAAAAGTAAATTAAATCTTACTCATAACCGCCTTAACTACATTAGTAGTTGATATGAAAAAGCTTTATGAAATTATCATAAATTGATGAGTCTTTATTCTAAAAAAAGCTTTCAGTTTCAATATTTATTAAAATTGAAAGTAATTACAAAATATGTTTTAAAAATTTTAAAAAGAAATAAAAGAGTGATCGAATTACTGAATGAAAGTAGCTTAATTGCAATTAAAAAAGACTTAGATATTCAGATCCGTTTATTTTTAGTGAATAATTTAACTTTTATCAATGAAAAAGACAAGATTAATGAAAGAAAACTTAACATAATTGTTGAAAATGAATTTGAATTTAATATTCAATCCTATATTAAAAATTCAGATAATAATTATGATAGATACTTTAATTTGATTAAAGAAAATAAACAGAGAATTAATGAATTAAAAAAAGATGAAAAAATTAAATTTTTTCAGAAAAAATATGAAAAAGAAATCAAAGAAGTGCAAAATCAAATTAATTTCATTGAAATGGAACATTTTTGAAGACAAAAAAGAATTAAAAATGACTTTTTTGTCTTATTAAAAGATAGTAAATTTTCAATTAAAAAATTGCAGAATTCTTTAAATGTCGTAAAAAACATTAAATATTTTGTAAGTAAAACAGTTCAAAATTTAAAAAGAAAAAACAAATTGACCTATAGAGAGTTAGAAGATAATCAAGTAATTGAATTTTTAGAAAAAATTCGCAATTTAATTGAAACTTTAAGCAAATTTTTAATTTTTGACAAACTCTTGATTGATATTTGTTTGCAAAATTCATTGCCTTCAAGAAAACAAATTTCTAAAATCTTACAAATTGTTCAATTAGTAAAGATTATTAACGATATTTCTCTACCTGTAAAATCTCTACTTTCAGAAATATCTGAACTTTCATATGTAAATGCACAAAAAATTAATTTTTTATCAAGCATTGTTGAAAATCCCAAAGTAATTTTCTTAATTGATAATATTTATAATAATAATGATGTAGGAAAAAGTGAATTTCTTAAAAATATTAAAAATTATTGTGTAGCCCAAAAAATTGCTTTTGTTTTTATAACCGATAATTTTAATTTGATAAATCAAACTGGTTTTGATTATCTTTACGTAATGAGTAATCATAAGGTAATTGAAACAGGAACCTTAAATGATTTGATTAATGATCCTATTAATCCGTATTTAAAACATCTTTTTAAAAATTTGGATAATTCAAATTCAAGTTTTCTGGTTGAAAATAATAACGATGATAAAAATAATTATTTGTTTAATGAAATTTATGATATTTCTGAAACTCATAAAGTGTTTGCCGAACCTAACCAAATTAAAAAGTGAGTTAATAATGCTGTTGAAATTGAAGAAAAAACTTCTATTTTTAATTTAGAAAATTCTCAAGAGGGAACTATTGAAAATAGAATTAATGATTTAATTCCATTTAATGAAAATAAAGAAGTTTTGATTACCAAACTCAATAAAAAACAAATGAATAGAATTCTTAAGGCTAAAAAAGTGCAAAATAATTAATAAATGGCACAAATAATACCACAAATAATTTAAAAATAAACATTAAAAGCCTTAAATGCTAATTTATAACTAATTAAAATATATAATATAAATAATTGTATATTTTAATTTTTTTATTTTCTTTTGGAGGCATATGAAAATCATTGAAAAAAATTACATTCCACAAAATTTTGAAAAAGAAATTAGTCAAAAATGAAAAAATTCAAAGGTTTTTAGTACTCATAAAAATTACAAAAAACCTTTCACAATTTTACTTCCGCCTCCAAATGTTACCGGAATGTTACATATTGGGCATGCTTTAGATACTTATTTACAAGATAGTATTATTCGTTATAAAAAATTAGCTGATTATGATGTTTTTTATATTGCTGGAATGGACCATGCGGGAATAGCAACTCAAAGTAAAGTTGAAAGTGTTATATATAAACAAGAAGGTTTAACCAGACACGATTTAGGTCGTGATAAATTTATTCAGAGAGTTTGAGATTGAAAAGAAGAATATGCTAATAAGTTTAGAGAACAATGACAAGCTTTAGGTTTAGGTTTAGATTACGATAGAGAACGTTTTACTTTGGATAATGAATCAAATGAAGCAGTAAATAAAGTCTTTATTGAACTATACAATAGGGGATTAATTTATCGTGATACTAAAGCGATTAATTGAGATCCGGTTTTAAAAACTGCTGTTTCAAATATCGAAGTTATTAATAAACCAACTGAACAAGAAATGTTGTATATAAAGTATCCAATTCAAAATTCTGATGAATACTTAATTGTTGCTACCGTTAGACCTGAGACAATGCTTTCTGATGTTGCCTTAATTTATAATCCAAATGATTTAAGATATCAACAATATGCAGATGTAAAAGTTGAACATCCATTAACCAAAAAAATTATTAAATTAATTCCGGACGAGTACGTTGATTTGAATTTTGGTACTGGGTTAATGAAATTATCTGCTCATGCTGAAATTGATATTGATTTAATTAAAAAATATAATTTAGAAATTCATGAAACTATTGATGTTGATGGCTTAATTAATGAACCTTCTTCTCAATTCCATGGTTTGTCTAGAGAAGAAGCACGAAAAGCTATTAAAGAATTTTTATTAAACAACAATCTAATTGAAAAAATTGAAACTACTGTTTCTAATGTTGGTTATTCAGAACGTTCAAATGCTCCTGTCGAAACTTTAGTTATGAAACAATGATTTGTTAAAATGGATTCTTTAGCTCAAAAAATTCTTAATGACATGGACAATCGAAACGGTGTTAAATTTTATCCTCCTCGTTTTAAAGAAGTGTTAAAAACTTGAATGAATAATATTCGCGATTGAAACATTAGTCGTCAATTATGATGAGGGCATCAAATCCCCGCTTGATACAAAGATGACGAAATTAAAGTACAGGTTGAATCTCCTGGCGACGGATGAATTCAAGATTCGGATGTTTTAGATACATGATTTAGCAGTGGGATTGCACCTTTTTCATTTTTAGGTTGACCAAGTAAAACCAAATTATTAAAAAAATATTATCCAACTTCATTGTTAGTAACTGGTTCTGATTTAGTCTTCTTCTGAGTTGCAAGAATGTATTTCTTTGGTTTAGAATTTATGAAAGAAATCCCTTTCAAAAAAGTCTTATATCATGGTTTAGTAAGAGATAGTCAAGGTAGAAAGATGTCTAAATCTTTAAATAATGGAGTTGATCCAATTACTTTAATTAATGAATATGGTTCAGATGCCTTAAGATGATATTTAATTACAAATTCAACTCCAGGTCAAGATATTAACTTCAATATTGAAGGAGTTAAAAAAGCCTGAAATTTAAATAATAAAATTTGAAATATTGCTCGCTATATTCAAATGTTACCTGATGATCAAAACAATGAAAATCAAGCTGATTTATGAATTCACAATAATTTAGTCAAATTGCATCAAAAAATCAAAAAAGCAATGCAAAATTATGAGACTACAATTATTGGTGCAGAAATTGAAAAATTTATTTATAACTTATTCTCTTCTTCATATGTCGAATTATTAAAAGTCAAGGCTAATAAAAAAGCAGCTTTAGCTAATTTACAAAAATTATTATTTATTATTCATCCATTTTTACCTTTTATTAGCGACTACATTCATCAAAATATTTTTGGTAAAGAAATTTTAAGTTTAAATAGTCAAAAAATTGGCTTAACCAAAAAAGTTGAAAATGTTACTAATATTGATTTATTAATTGAATTAATTTATGCATTAAGAAAATACCGTGAAGTTAATAACATTAATAAAAAAGAAGTTATTAACTTTTGAGTTGAACATGAATTGAATGAATATGAATTAGATGTTATTATGAAATTAGCAAATGCTGAACTTAAACAAAATAACGACTTTTTAGTAACTGAAAATGCACTGCAAATTTATATTCAAACAAGCAACGAATTAAAACAGAAATATTTGGATATATTAAAGGAAAAAATTGATTTCACTAAAAAAGAGATCGCTAGAGCTGAAAATATGTTAAATAATCCTAATTTTGTTGCTAAAGCTCCTGAATCAAAAATTATGCTTGAAAAGCAAAAATTAGCAATGCATAGAGAAAATTTGGTTGCTTATGAAAATGAATTAGAAAATAAAAAATAGGGGAAATATGAAAATTTTAGATGGTAAAAAAATTGCTTTAATGGAAACAATGGAATTAAAAAAAGAATTTGATTTCATTTCTTCACAACTTAAACGTTCTCCTGTTTTAACAATTGTTCAAGTTGGAGATAATGAATCATCTTCGCGTTATGTTTCTTACAAAATTAAAAAGGGACAAGAATTAGTTGTTGATGTTAGATTAAAAAAATTTGATGCCAACATTAAATACGAAGCCTTATTAAGAAAAATAGAGAAAATTAATGATGAATCTGATGGTGTAATTGTTCAATTACCTTTACCCGAAGGTGATTTAAAAGTCAAAACTCAAGTTATTTTAGATAGCATACCACCAATTAAAGATATCGATGGCTTATGTAATAGAAATTCTTTTCTTTTTTACAATGACAAAAAAGAATTTCATTTAGTTCCTGCTACTGCTTTGGCAATTGATAGATTATTAAAACATTACCAAATTGGTCTTGATAATCACAAAATTGGAGTGGTAGGTCGCTCTAATTTAGTAGGGAAACCTATTGCACATATGTTAAAAAGTTCAAAAGCTTTTGTTCAAACATACAATCGTAATTCAGGAATTAAAGGTGTTGAATCAGCTGATTTAGTAATTGTAGCAGCTGGTAGTCCTGGTTTAATTAAAAAAGAGAATTTAAAACCTGATTCAATTGTAATTGATGTAGGGGCCACTTGAGTTCCTAATGAAGAAGGTACTTTAAGCATTAAGGGTGATGTTGATACAACAGATTTAGATAATCACATTCAAGCTATTGCTCCAGTTCCAGGCGGAGTTGGTCCTTTAACAGTTGTTTATTTATTCAAAAATTTAGCAAAAACAATTGAACATAAAAATCATATTAAGTATGAAATGCCTATAGAATAGGCATTTATTATTTTAGGAGTGAATATGTCACAATTTTTAGATTTACTTAATCAAAAAGTAAAAAGTCTTAGTCCAAAAAGAATAGTTTTAATTGATGGTGAAGATGAAAGAAGTTGAGAAGCAACTAAATTATTAGAAAATTATCCAAACTTAGAAATTACTTTATTGACTGAAAAACCAATAAAAAATAATTCAAAAGCTAAAGTAATTAATATTTTAGAAAATTCACAAGAATTAGAAAAATATGCAAAAGCATATTATGAATTAAGAGCGGCTAAAGATTTACAAAAAAATAAACCTATCGTGGAAACTATGGAAATGGCTCTTGAATTAATGAAACAAAAACCTTTCTATGCAATGATGATGCTTTATTTAAATGAAGTTGATGGTGTTGTCGGAGGTTTAAATTATCCGACTGCTGATATTTTAAGAGCTGCTTTTAAAGTAATTGGTCCTCAAAAAGGTATTAAAACTATTTCTTCTGTGATGATTATGCATAAAGAAGAAAATACCTATTTCTTCAGCGATATTTCAGTAAATCCAAGTCCAGATCAAAATGGTTTGAAAGACATTGCTTTAAATACTGCGAAATTTGTTGAAGGATTTGATATTGATCCCAAAGTTGCATTTTTAAGTTTTTCAACTTCACAAAGTGCAATAACCCCAAATACTCAAATGGTTAATTTAGCAACTCAAGATTTTAATAAAGAATATCAAGGCAAAACTAAAGCAATTGGTGAAGTTCAATTAGATGCTGCAATTGATTTAGGCGTAAGAAAAAGCAAATATAAGGGCGAAAGTTTTGATGCACCTGCTAATGTGCTAATTTTTCCAAATCTTGAAGCAGGTAATATTGGATATAAATTAGTGCAAAGATTTGCAAATTATGGTGCTATCGGGCCAATTATTACTGGAATAGCTCGTCCAGTTAATGATTTATCAAGGGGCGCAAAAGTAAATGATATTGTGGAAACTGTCTTAATCACAGCAATTCAAGCACAATAAATTAAGGAGAAATTATGAATAATCAAAAATTATTAGTTGTAAATTCAGGAAGCAGTTCTATTAAAATTCAACTTTTTAATAAACAAGATCTTTCAGTTATCGCTTCTGGACTAGCTGAAAGAATTACTTCACCAGATGGTCAAATTGAAATTAAATTCAATGGTGAAAAATTTACTAGAATTAATGTGATGCCTAATCATAAGGTGGCAGTTGAAGAATTATTAGATTTTATGGAAGAAATTAATTTGGTTAATAATCCACAAGAAATTGAAATTATTGGTTTTAGAGTCGTGCATGGAGGAACTTATTTTAAACACAGCACCATTTTAGATAATGAGGCTATTAATTTAATTGACAAATGTAGCATTTATGCACCATTACACAATCCAGGTGCATTACAAGCTATTAATGCTTTTAAAGAAGTTATGCCACATGCTAAATTGTCTGCGACTTTTGATACTACTTTCCATACTACAATTCCAGATTTAAACGCTATCTATCCAATTCCTTATGAATGAACTAAAGAATATGGTATTAGAAGATATGGGGCACATGGAATTAGTCATAATTACATTACTTTGAAATTAGCTGAAATTTTAAATAAAGAAAAAGTAAATTTAATTTCAATGCATATTGGTTCTGGAGCTTCAATTGCAGCTGTAGAAAATAGTCAATCAATTGATACTTCAATGGGACTTACTCCACTTGCTGGTATTATGATGGGTACACGTTCAGGAGACATTGATCCTTCTATTATTGAATTTGTGTCGCGTCAAACTGGAATGGATGTTTTTGAAATAACTAATATTTTAAATAAAAAATCAGGTTTATTAGGTGTATCACAACTTTCAAATGATACAAGAGATATCGATAAAGCAATTCATGAAGGCAATCAACAAGCTCAATTTGCTTTTGATCTTTATGTACAAAAAATTGTTGATTATGTTGCTAATTATGCAAATAAAGTTCCTAATTTAGATGCGCTTGTTTTCACCGCTGGAGTTGGTGAAAATTCTCCTGAATTAAGAAGCGCAGTAGTAAATAAATTAAAATTTGCTAACATCAAATTAGACGAAGATAAAAACAAAGAAAGAGTTGGGCAATTCGCTTTAATTTCAGCTCCTGATAGTGAAATTAAAGTTTATGTAATCAGAACTAATGAAGAACTTCTAATTGCTCAAAATGCTCTAGAATTATTTAATTAATGGAAAAAGTTGCTATTTATCCCGGTTCATTTGATCCATTGCATAAAGGACATATTTCTGTAATTCAAAAAGCTTTAAAACTTTTTGATAAATTGATTGTAGTTGTATCAATCAATCCAGATAAAGATAATTTAATAAACATTGAAGAAAGATATCAAACTATAAAAAATCAATTAGCTTCATTTAAAAATGTGGAAGTATTATTAAACCGAAATCAATTAATTGGTGAATTAAGCAAAGATTTAAATGTGCAATTTTTAGTAAGATCTGCTCGTAATCAAATAGATTATGATTACGAACTAGATTTAGCTAGTGGTCATCATACTATAAATCCAGATTTAGAAACCATTTTAATAATTCCAGATTATGAGATGTTAGGCGTTAGTTCAACTTTAGAAAGGCATTTAAAAAGTCTGAAAAAATAATGTGAAAATTTGATAAGTCTGTTAATTCTAAATCTGATTTTATTCACGCACCAAGCACTCAAGTGTGTTTTTGAGGCCGTTCTAATGTTGGTAAATCATCCTTAATTAACTCTATAACTGGACAAAATATCTCGTTTGTATCTAAGAATCCTGGTCGTACTAAAATGGTGAATTATTTTAAAGACAATAATGATAAATATTTAGTAGATTTGCCTGGTTATGGTTATGCAAAAATGTCAAAAAATGAATTGAATCATATGATGAATTTGACATTAAGTTACTTAAATTCCAATCAATGTCCGAAGCATTTATTTTTATTAATTGATTCACGAACTGGTATAACTAAAATTGATTTTGAAATGATTAATTTAATCAATTCTCATTTATTGAATTTAACTGCTTCATTGGTTTATACTAAAAGCGATAAATTAAATCAAAAGGAAAGAGCTGCTTTGATTAAACAGCATAATCAATATATAGATCAATCAATTTTAAATAAGTTTGAAAGTGTATTTTTTGTATCTTCTAAAACCGGAAGAGGAATGGAAGATTTAGTTATAGAAATTGAAAATATTTTGTATGAGGATAACAATAATTAAATAAAGGAATAATATGAAAAAATATAAACTCAATGTAATGCTGGGCTCAATTGTTGCAATTGCTGGTTTATCAGCTATTGCAACAGTAAGTACCATTGCTTATTTAAAAAGAAACCAAAATACTTCTGCAGAAGAAGAGTTAAAATTATATGAATTTGTTGCGACTAACAATTTAAATAAAGATGTTTTACCAAGCACTTATTCATATGCTTCATACGATATTCCTTATTCTTCAGAACAAAGGGATCCGGATTTAAAATATAATTCAAACACTGATAAAGGTTTTTGAGCATATCAACTTGAACTTAATCCCAATACTTCTGCTTATAAAACTAATAATTTTGATCCTCTTTTTAATTTAAAAACTAAAAATAATGCTCCAATTGATTTGTTAAAAGACAAATACAATATTTACTATCATTCTTATGCAAATAACATAAATGGAACTTTATTTTTAAAAGTTTCTCTTGAAGATAAAAATACCCCTTCTGATACTATTTCAGAAAGAATGAAAACTTGAAAATCATTTGTTTATAAAATTGATGGTTTTAAAACTTTAAGCCAAATACCAAATGAAGAACTAGATAATCCTGCTGTTCCCAATTGAAATTTCAGTGCTACTACCACTTTAAATATTGATTTTAGCAATGATAGATTAACTTCAGTTAATGATTTATTAAACAATTTAAATCAAAATCAAATTGCGCAACCTGATAGTACAGCAACTGTTGAAACTTGAGCTTCATATAAAAATCAAGTTAAAGAAGCTTGAGATAAAACTAATAAATATTTATCGTTTGCAACTAAAGAATCTGGCAATCAATCATACTATATGTTAGATAAAAATAGACCAGTTTGATTTAGTGCAGTGGAAAATTCAACAATGATAAAAATTCATTATTATGTGAAAAAATTTGTCCCAATTGCTTCTATTGATAATTTAAATGCAATTAGCGAAATTGAATTAAATCAAATTTATAGCCAAAATATCAACATTAATTATGCACAATTAAAAGAAATTGCTTCTAAAATTAAAGTTATTCCATTTAATAATGCTAATTTAACTAACGATATTCCTTATGGAGATAATTTTATTTTTGTTAATAGCACTACAAGTTCAAACCCTCGGCACAACACATATGGTGGATATTATGAAAAATTAGATCTAATTTTTGATAATACTTTAACCAATATTAATAATTATGAATTAAAATTTTATAAATATAATCCTGAAACAGGTGGTACTAAAGCTGATGATAAATATCCAAATACACCTTTAGTTTCTTATGATGCTCAAACTGGCCAAGCTAAGTTTGCTTACATTTTAAAACTAAAAAACAGTAGCCCAATTAATGGAATTGGTGAGTTTATTGGTGTAGTCACAGCTGATGCCCAATTTAAAATAGAAAATAATGCCTAGGCATTATTTTTAATGCGAAATAACGGAGAAAGAGATTTTATGAAATTAACCGAAAAAAGAAGTAAATTAGTTGTTACTATTGGACCTTCAACTGACAACTACGAAGTTTTAAAAACTTTAATTTTAGCTGGAGCAACATGTATTAGAGCTAATTTTAGTCATGGTACTTATGAAGAGCAAAAGAAAAAATTTGATTTAGGTAAACAATTATCTAAAGATTTACACGTTCCTATTTCTTTAATGCTTGATACTAAAGGGCCAGAAATTAGAATTGGCAAAATGAAAAATGGAATTCAAGAAATTCAGCCAAATAGTGAAATTACCATTTTAACTGATAGCGAATCTTTTGCTAATTTAGAAGGTGAGCCAAATAAATTAAGTGTCTCATATGATATGTCTCAAGATGTAAAAGTAGGAGACACAGTACTATTTGATGATGGTAAATTAACTTCAAAAGTTATTGATGTAAAACCTGGAATTGTGATAGTAAGAACAGTAAATGGTCACAACTTAAAAACTAATAAAAGAATTAATTTACCTGGTGTAGATTTTACCTTGCCATTTTTAAGTGAAAAAGATGTTAGAGATGTCCTTTTTGGAATCGAAAACGAAATTAATTATGTTGCTGCTTCTTTTGTAAATTCAGCTGAAAATGTACATTCATTAAGAAAATTATTAAATGACAATGGCGGTAGTCATATCCAAATTATTTCAAAAATTGAAAGCCGTCTTGGTATTGACAATATTGATGAAATTATTGAAGCAAGTGATGGAATTATGGTGGCTCGTGGTGATTTAGGTTTAGAAATAGATTATTATGATGTACCATATTACGAAAAAATGCTTATTCGTAAATGTCGTGAAGCAGGTAAACCAGTTATTGTAGCAACTCAAATGTTAGACTCAATGGAAAATAATCCACATCCTACTCGTGCTGAAGTAACTGATGTTTATTATGCGACTGAATTAGGTGCTGATTCAACTATGCTTTCTGGAGAATCTGCGACCGGAAAATATCCATTATTAGCAGTTGAAACAATGGCTACAATCAATAAACGTGCTGAAAAAGAATTTTATGATGAATATTATTACAATATTCAATTAGAAGAAGTAAGAAGAAATTCAGATCCTAATTCTAAAAGAGCTAAAATTGCTTATAAAGTTGCAAACTGAACTAGACTAGGCGAATATAAATTTGCAGTTGTTTTATCAAGAACTGGACAATTACTTAAAGAGGTTGCTAAATTTAGACCAAATACAACTATTGTTGGTGTAGTAAATGATTCAAAATTATTAGGTGAATTTGGTGTAATTAGTTCTGTTTGAATGTCATTAGACTCATTGGAACTTTTTGAAAAAATTAGATTAGACAAACATGAAGCAGTTAAAGCTTTATTACCTTATGGATTAGAAAAAGGTGATAAATTCTTAGTTGTGCAAAATGATTTAGTTTATGAATTTTCATATGAATAATAAAAAACGTTGAAATTAATTTTCAACGTTTTTTTCTTAAAATCCTTCGCTAAATAAAGCTGTTGTTTTTGTGCCGTCTGTAAAACCTGTTTTATAAATTTGTCTCAAGTTCTCTCTGTATGATTTAGTTTGTTTAGGATATAGATTTTTATTTGTTGCATCAATTAAATTATAAGCATACATTTTTTGATTAGTATTTTCGCCACTTACAGCAAAATCTCCAGCTTGAATTAATGGAGCGAAAGTGGCGTTTTTAAGTAAATCGCCAAAAGCTGCTGAAGCTTGCACACCATTATAAATACCTATAATTTGGCCAAATTCATTATAAACTACTGAGCCAGATGCTCCAAAATATAATGAAGAAAACTTAATATTGTAGTTATTTCCGTAAAAACTTAATAATGGTCTATTTCATACTTTTGCATAAACCTGAACATTATTATTTACAACTTTGGCTTCTGTGTCATTGGTTGCATAACTAAAGGCATCTTTATTATTTGGACTTCTTAAATATGTAGTTAAGTTTTCATCATTTCTTTCAGTTGGATTATTTTGCATTCAATAAGTTTCTCTATTGGTATTTCTTGGATATCCACCAATATAAACATCTTTGGCATTATAAAGAGCAAATTCATTATAAGCTTGATAATATGAATTATTAGCTAATAAATTGCTTGATTTAGACATATAATCAACTGTAAAGAATGGTAAATCACTAGTTTTGTGATTTGGTAAATTTCTCTGTTTGTTTCTTAAAATGTATTGATCTAAAGCATTTTTTGCATTTGTAATTCATTCTCTTAAAGTTTGATCATTGGTATTGTCTAAATCAATATCAAAGGCAAAAATACCAAAATCAGTGTAATAAGGAATGTAATCAAGTGTATTTAGATAGTTAATTTTTTTAGTTTTTGCACTTGCTTCATCACTATTAATTAATTCCTTATATTTTTCTTTATATTCATTAACTTTAGCTAAATCATAAATTGATTTATCCATGAAATCTATACCAGCAAAAATGATTTGTGGATTAGACATTGCACCACTTGTACTACTTTTATAAACTGTCGAACCACCTTTAGCTTGTTTATACCTATCATAAGAATTATTTGGAATTGCATCAAAATTACTTGGTCTGTTTTGCGTTTTACCAATTGCAAAACTATGCACTGAACCATTTAGCGGCTCTTTATAATTTAATTTTGTTAACAATTCTTCACTTAATGTATTACCGAAATAGTCTAAAACGTGCATATTGGTTGCCATAAATAATTTATAGCGATTAGAATTTGCATACTGATGATAATCAATTAATCAAGCAGTTCCTTGGCTAATATCACCTATGACGTTATTGCCATTGGCACTTGGTTCATTTCAACTATATTTAAAACTAAAAGTTAAGTCATAAATTTCACTATAAATATCACTTGGATTTAACTTAGTGAAATTCGAAACATACGATGGATAACTATGAGCTGCAGCGTCATAAGTAGGGAAAGTTGGGAATACTGGTGGAGGAGTTGGTTGATTATTACCACCATTTTCAGTATCAGGATTTGAAGGTTCTGGATTAGGGCTTGGATCTACTGGCGGATTTGGTTCCGCTGGATGTTCTGGATTTTCAATAGTTTTATCAATTTCGTCTTTAACTTCAGTTATATTGAGTTTAGATTTTGCTTTTAATAAAACTAGTTTTTCATAATTGTTCTCAATTTTTTTAATAATTTTTTTAACTTCGCTTCTTATTGTAATTTGTTCAGCAGTTAATTTTGCAATTCTACTTTCGTTTTCTTTTAAATTTTCATTACTTGTTTTATAGTCTTGTTTAGTTCTTTCTTGTGCTTGTTCATCGGCTATTAAAGTTTCATTTAATTTAATAATTTTTTTAAAAATTTCATTAATTTTTGCTTTTTCTGAAGTATAGTTTTCAGCTTCTAAATTAATTTTAATTTTTAATTGAGCGATAAGCTTATTTTCTTGTTCATTCGGATAAAGTCTTGGTAATTGGGCAAATAATTCTTGACGTTTATTTTCATTTGTTTGAATAATAAAAATCTTTTTTTCAATTGTATCTTTTAATAAGCTTCATTCTTTTTTAATTGAACTCTGATCTTCAATTAATTGAGGTAGCAATTCTTCATTACTTTTGTAATTAGTCAACAAATCATCAATTTGTTGTCTTAAATTTAAATTTTCATTATTTAATTCGTTTATAACTGCATAATTAGAATTTGTATCAGAAGATTTTTTTATATTGCTATCTTTAACTTCATTAAAACATGCAACTGTTAAAGTTGTTAAACCTAAAGTTGGTAAAAGTAAAACAATTTTTTTCTTAAGTTTCATATTTTAACCTTTAAATTGATATTCTTCTGGAACTATATTTAAGCCATTTTTAAATAATTTAGTTTTAAAAGTAGAACCATATTTTTCAAGCATTTTTTCACGATATGATGTACGTTGACCTGCGGCTGAACCATAAATTAAATCATATTTTGCTAAGTTGTACTTACCATATTGACCTTGATAATTATGTCCATTTGATCTTAATGATTGAGTAATAGCAACAAGTGAATTTCCTTGTGCATCTCCTATTGCATAAGATAAACCTAAAATATTATTTTTAATATCACGCACTGAACTTCCTGAACCACCACCCATTGGTTGTCATGAAGTTAAAATATAACCTAATCCATAGTTAAGATATAAATTGTTTTGATATGAAGCATTTTTTTCTTTGAAATTGTTTACACTAAAACCTGAATTAGTTTCTTGATTAATTAATGGTGAAGTAATCATAATGTCAGTAATACCAGGCATATTAACAAAGTTTCTATAAACTAATGATTTTGATAAACTATTACCATATTGTACAGTTCCCTTAGTTAAATCAATTGATTTATTGGTTCATAAACTTGATGTAAACATTTTTGAATATTTTTCTTCATCGTTTAATTGGTTATCATCTAATTGATTATCACTATCTGATTGAGGAAAACCGACTGCAACAAAGTTTAAATTAAGTCTGCTGGTTGTTATAGTTCGATCCCCATCTTGAATTTCAACAGTTTCATTAGCTAATTCATTATATTTTTCCAAAAGATCGAAATTAGCTGGTTTAGATTGTTTAGAAGCTTCTAAATTTGCATAACCAGAAGTAATTCTTTGTGCCAATTCATTTACACTATTAACTTTAGTAGTTCTTTGTTCATTGCCAAAAACTGTTGCATACTCTATCTTAGTTGGATCTTGTTTACTAAAATCAATTTCTAAAACAGCAAAATCTGCCATTTCTTCTAACGGTGCTAAATTTGAATTTGCCACATACGCATTAGGACTTTCATTTAAGAAATTAACTCCAGCATAAACAATATTAACTTGTTCAGGTTTTAAAGTCACTGATTCTACATTAGCATCAAATTTAGTCATTTTTAAATTACTATTTAAAGGAGTATTTTCAGTAAAATGAGAAATTGTGATTGCTTGAGTTTGACCCATAATTTTATTTTTAATTTTAGTTAAATTTGTTTTTGCTCTATCATAAGCTACTGCTCTTGGATTATCTAAAGAAATTTCAATTTTTTTTGCCAAAGCAATTGTGTCTGGATGATTTTCACCCTTTTCTCTCTTAGATTGTTCATATTGCTTTTCAATTTCTTTTCACTCATTGGCTAATTGTTGTTCAAGATTATGTGCTTCTTTTAATTCATTATATTCTTGTTCTAATAATGGTTCGTTGGTATATGCATCGGTTGCAGTAGCTGGTTTAACTAAACTTAAAGCAACGTGTAAGTTAGTTGCTAAATATCATTTAGTTGGATAACCATTAGAATCCAATGCATAATCTAGAATTCAAGAAGTTCCTAAAAATTGTTTATTCCCACCAATATTTGCAACTAATTGACTGTCATTATTGATTAAGTTATTGCTATTTGAAAAAGCAATTGAATATGTTTCTACCGCTGCTTGTTTGTATAAATCATTTGATAAATATCTTGCTCTTCCTCTATCGCCAGGGGTTGAATTGTATCAAGCTCTTTTTTTACTTCCTCTAATTGGATTTAATTCTAATTTCTGATTTTCATTAGGTAATGAAAAGTTTTTAGCAAAGGCATCAATATAATATGGTTGATAAGTTGTTTCTGATTGTTTGTTGAAAGCATTAATTACATTTGGGATAGTACTTTTTAATTCTTTGTATTTTTCATCAACAAAGAATTTACCATCTGTGGTTCTCTTATCGCTTAATTGTTCAATTAATTCATTAAAATATTGAGCTTCATATTTGGTATATTCATTGATAATATTTTTATTTTGAGGAGTAATTTTGTAAATTAGAGCATTAGCACTCAAACTTAATCTGTTTCATGGTTGATTTGGATCAGTAGGATTCACAGGATCTGTTGGATTAGTTGGCTTATCAGGATTGGGTTCTTCTTTTTTGCTGTCTTTATTAAAGCAACTTGTCGCAATTAAAATAGGCAAAATGTTAATATTTGATATTAAAAAAGGTAAAAATTTATTTTTTTTCTTCATAGTTCTCTTTCTACATCATATTTAATTGTTTAAATTATATTAACTATAAATAATAAAAATTTAAAAATAAATTAAAAACTTGATATGTTTTCTTCTTTAAAATTGAATTAATTTAAAATTTATTTTCTCTTTGTTAATTATTGTTGCTTTTAATTTAAAAAAGCAATTAAAAGTAAGTTAGGAATTTCGAATTTGATTAAATTTCAAAAGAGAACTTTTAAAAAATATTATTCTGATATTAAATAAAGTTTCCACATTTTTGCATATTTATTTTTATGAATTCAATATTTTTTATAAAATAATTTATTTTGGTTAATAGAATTAAATTATATGGATATATTAAAACAAAAAAATAATTCTATTTTTTTTAATAAAAAAATAAACTCTCGTTTTTTTATTGAGTTAAATTCAAAAATAATGATTAAATACAAAAAAAACACATTAAAAAGTATAAACGGTAACGATTTCTCTTTTTATTTTTCTTTTTTTAATTCTCATTCTAAAAAAAATGATTTTGAAATTTCTATAATAGGTTTAGTCTCGAAAAATTTATAAATATATAAAGCAAAGAAAAGTATATTCAATTTAATTACTTTATTGGAGATAAATAATGAAATTAAAATCACTATTATTAAATTCAATTATTCCAACTATAGCTTTTAGTCTTAGCATTAATACATCAAACAATACAACTAATAATCTTTTTGATGAATTTGCTAATGAAATAAAAAATAATTCAAAAGAATTAGAAGATATATATGAATTATATTATAAGCAAATTGAAGTTCAGGAATATAGAAATAAGCAAATAAATGCTCCTAAAATTGGAATTTTAGATAGTTTTTATGTTGATCCTCGTTTATTTTTAAATAAAAATACAAAAGCTACTTTGCATTTTATTATTCCTCCCAAAAAAAATCAAGATGAATATAAAATTCAAGATTCAAACATTTTTTTAAAAAATAACAAATCTATGCTTGATAAAAATTTGGAAAGAGAAACTAAAAATTTGAGCTCTGCTCTTCATGCAACAATGGCTGCAAACATTTTATCTGGCAATGCTGGCATTTCTAAAAATTCATCAATTTATTCAGGAATATGAGAACTTTCAGCTAAAGATCTTAGAGAAAAATTAGAAATTTTTAGAAAAAATGATGTAAATATAATAAATATGAGTTATGGATATAATTCAATTGTTGTAAGGGCATTAGATAATTTTATTAAAGAAACTTTCTCAACAAAAGCAAAAAAAACATATCAAAAAATTGAATCATTTGAAATGGATCAACAATCTTTTTCCGAATTGCTTTCACTTTTTGAAAATCATAAATGAATAAATGAATTTTTTAGCTTTGTAAATTCTAATTTTGATGATAGTTTTCCAAAAAAACAAATAATTAAAATGTTTTTTGGACTAGTAAGCTGTCTTTACGATTCATACAATAATAAACCTACAAATTTTATAAAATTTTTTTATCCTTTTTTTGATTCTGAAGGTGATGGCCCTGAATTTTGAATGGAATATTTAGGTAAAATAATAAATAAAATTAATGGATTCGATTTTGAATTGGAAAATTATGTACATTTCTTTAATTCTTTGTTTTTATATTTTGAATACAGAATACAAAAACATATAATGAATAATTATGATAATGAAAAAAAATATCATATGCAGTATGGTGAAAAATATAAATATTATCAAATTTATGGTGAAGAAAAAAGTACATATAATGAAATAGCTGCTGTTATAGATGAATATGCAAGAAATTATAATATGAAAATAAATATTTCTGCTGGCAATGAAGAATTTGAATTATTTATTTTTAGACATATAAAAAACTATAATAAAAAACTAAAAAGTTTTTATAAATATATAAATAATCCAATTGATTTTGAAATGAATTATTATGGTTTAGATGAAACTAATGTAAATTCGGCTTCATCAAGAAATGCTATTTTTATTGGCTCAACGAGAAGAACTCAAAAAGACGAATCTTCCATTTTTTCTGTTCAAGGAGCTGAAACAAAAGATGATTTTCCTTTTTTCTCAATGCCCGGAGAATTAAATATGACATTGGACAATTCTGGTCTTGAAGATGATTTAACAAATAAACAAATTGAAATAATTAAAAAATGGAAACATAATATGTTATTCAATTTAGTTTTTACGAATCTTAGTGGCACTAGTTTTTCTGCGCCTATGTTTTCTGGTTTTCTTGCTCTTGCCGAATCAATTAATCCAAAAATTAAAAAAATCCCTTTACCTTTATTAAAAGAATTGTTAGTTCTTTCTACTAAACGCACTGTTCCTTTTTATTCTTTTGATTTCACTAATTTAATTAATGATGCTGAAGCTAATGTTTTGCATAAAAATAATTTTTATGCAATTTTGGGCGCTGGAGTTCCTAAAATGACTCAATTTTTAAATTTATTAAAATCAGAAGAACCATTAGATATAAATATTAAATTAAATTTAAATATTGATGAAGTTCCTTACTTTAATCTAGGCTATAGAAAATCAATTGCTAATTATATAAAATCAGGGAAATTTATTTTTGATGAAAAGACTATAGATATTTTGATTGAGCAATATCTTGAAAGTAATAAAGATATTGATATACCTATTATTAATGAATGATCTAGAAAGTCTGATGGTAAGGATTCGAGATTTTTGATATCATGAAATAGTTTAACTGATTTAGGAGACTTCTATTCTATTGTTGGCCCTTCTTATTTTTCACCAGGCGATAAAATAAATTTATGCGATCGTTATAATGATTATGTAAATATCTTTAATTTATATGCAATAAATAAAAATAATAATATTTCATCAAGAGATAGATTATCTTCTGAAGGAATTAATACTACAACTGAAATGATTAGATTTTCATCTTTCCCAAGTCAAAATAAAAATATTTTTATAAGAATAAAAAATACCGATGATGAATATTTGAGAAGAGAAAAAGCCAAATTAATTTCAAAAACATTGAGAAATGGAATTTATTTTGCTCATGATTAGATAATAATTTCAAAATAAATGTCAATATATTTTAAAAATAAAAATGAAATAAGTTTTTAATATTTTTAAAATGATTAAATTTTGAGGTAATAAAATAATGAAGAAAAAAATTAAAATGTTTTTATATTCAAGTGTATCTTCTTTTCTTCCTATTTCAATTTTAGTTTCATGTAATAAAAATAATGAATCACAAAAACCTAAAGAAAAAGCAGAAAAAATAAATATTGAGTCTCAAAAACAAAAAATGGAAATTTCTAGTAAAAATTTTGAATTAAATAATGTTTCAACAATAGAAACAGAGAATCAAAATAAAATTAATCAATTTTTTAATGTTTTAGAAAGTAAATATAATTTATCTTCTGAAATTCGTAATTTTTTTGAGATTCCTTCTTTTAAATTTACTCATTCTTTAGTACAAAAAGGTTATTATGATCCAAAAACCACAATGCAAATTATTGAATATGATTGAGAAAATTTAACTAATTCTGGAGATTTGAGAAATTGAGTCAATAGTTCCAATTTAAATGGTTCTCTTAAAAAGCTTAAAGATTTTTTAACTTTTAGTACTAAAATTTTATATTCTTATTATCAAATTAATAAACCTCTTTATCATAACTATTTTGGAAATTACCAACTGATAAAAACAGATTATTGATATGAAAATAATGAATTAGAATTTTGAAAAACAAAAGATCAATTTGATTATTTTATTGAAACGTATTGATATCTTAAAAATGAAATTAGATACAAACCAAAATATTGAAAAATAGATGAATTTCGAAATGAAGGTTTAAAATTAGATGATTTTAGTTGATATAATAGAGATAAAATAAGAGAACGTTTTTTTGAAACAGGAGTTTCTTTTGGAGATGAATTTTTTGAATTAGAAATACCATCTTTTAAAGAATTTTTAGAAAAAGATAATTTCTTGATAGTCGCAAATGGAATTTCATTATACGATAATTATATTGTTCACAATAATAAAGTCTATGACTATGATATTATTTTCAATTTTTCTTATTTAAAAAAATATTATTTGTTAGTTCTTTCCACAATGATTAATAAAATCGAAGATCTTATGATTTCATTAAATAATTCAGCAACCAATAATAATTCAGAAAATAATGAATCAGCTGTGTATTTAACCAATCTAAAAGAAAAATTAACAATATTAAAGAAAATATTAGAAGGAATAGAAAATAATTAAACTGAATTTAAAAAATTTAATTAAATATAGCATTTAAAGAAAAATATGGAATATAAAACAATATATTCCATATTTTATTTTGAATTAACTAATATGAATGCTTATAAATAAACATAGATTCTAAATATTAATAAAATGCAAATTATTTAATATTTGTTAAGAATTGAAAATAAAAACAAACATTTCATAAATAGTCATATTAGTTTTTAATATAAATTATTTTTTAATTCTTTTTAAAGTTGGGAATAATAACACATCACGAATTGAGTCTGTTTCTGTTAATAACATAATTAAACGATCAATTCCGATTCCACATCCACCTGCTGGAGGCATACCATATTCTAATGCCTCAACAAAATCATAATCAATATCACTAGCTTCTTCGTTTCCATTATTTTTTTCTTCTAATTGAGATTCAAAACGTGCTAATTGATCAATAGGATCTGAAAGTTCGGTATACATATTTGCATATTCTTTAGTGTTAATAAATAATTCTGCCCTTTCAGTAAACCTTCCATCTTCAGCTTTTGAGGCAAGTGGAGAAATTTCAATTGGGTGTCCATAAACAAAAGTTGGTTGAATTAAAGTATGTTCAATTAATTCTTCATAAAGTCCATTAATAATGTGGCCGATTGTAAAGAATTTCTCAACTTTTACATTGTGTTTTTTTGCAACTTCGATTGCTTCTTCTATTGTAATATTTCTAAAGTCTTTTCCTGTTGCTTCAGAAACTGCGTCAACCATATTAATTCTCTTAAATGGTTGTGATAAATCAACTTCTACACCATTATTTACAAATTTAGAACGACCAATTTTTTTGCATAATTCTTTAAATAATGTTTCAGTTCTGTCCATCATTCCTTCAACATTTGAATATGCTTCATAAAATTCGATAGTGGTAAATTCTGGATTGTGAGTTGTATCATATCCTTCATTTCTAAAAATTCTACCCATTTCATAAACTCTATCAAATCCACCTACAACTAATTTTTTAAGTGGTATTTCTGTAGCAATTCTTAAAACGAATTCTTGATTTAATGAATTATGATGAGTTTTAAATGGTCTTGCAGCTGCGCCAGAAAGATAATCGTGTAAAAATGGAGTTTCTACATCAAGATATCCTAAATTATTGAAATAATCACGAATTCATTGAACAATTTTAGTTCTTAAAATAAATCTATTTCTAGAATCTTCGTTCATGATTAAATCAACATAACGGTGTCTATATCTTTCTTCTTTATCAACAAGTCCATGGAATTTTTCAGGTAATGGTTTAAGTGATTTAGTTAATAATTCAATTTCTTTAACTCTTACACAAACTTCGTTGGTTTGTGTTTTCATTACAATCCCTTTGATTCAAACAATGTCACCAATATCTAATTTATCAACTAATTCAGTATATTGAGGTAATTCTTTTTTATTGAAGTATGCTTGAATTCTGCCTTTATAATCTTGAATTACTAAGAAAGGACCTCTTTTAATCATTAAACGACCTGCGATATATTTAATGTTTTCTTCAACTTCTAATTCTTCTTTTGATTTATCTGCAAATTCGTTAATAATTTGATTACTGTATTCTAAATTGCCTAAGTTATAAGCTTTTTTGAATGAATTAATATTTTTTTCTGTATTTTCTTCTACTTTATTTCTACGAATTTGTTCTTGTTCTGTATATTTACTCATAATTCTCCTATATGAAAATTAATATTTATTTAATTTATTAAAATATATTAAAAGAAATTAAGAAAAAAAGAAATAAAAACATAATTTCAATTAAATGAGGCAAAATGAATAAAAAAATAAAAAGAATTGTTTTACCAATCTCTATTGGTTCAAGTATTTTAATTGGTACATCAATTGCTACGGGAGTTTATTTTTGAACAAACAATAAAAATCACTCCGATTTTTTGACAATCAATTTTTATAAAAAAGATGGGGATAATAATAATTTTTTTGCTAATCAAAAAATTGCGTTTGATTTTTCAAGGCAAAAAAAATTAGTGCAAAATTTAATTAAACTTCCTGATGGATATAAATTAGCAGAAAATAATCTTTTTCAAATTAAAGAAATCAAACAAAATTCCTATGAAATAGATGTTTTCGTTTACAATCAAAAAATTATTCACCTTGTTTTTATAAATAATTCAACTAATGATAGTAATGAGGTTAAAATAATTCAGACTGATTTTGATAGCGAAATTGTTTTAAATGATTATTATGAAAATTTAGAAAATTATGAATTTTCATTAAATAATTCAGAATTTCAAGTTACTAAAAAAAATAATTTATTTTTATTATCAACTCCAAACAAATATGAATCCAATTTAGAAATAAGCTTGCAAAATAAAAATAAATATTCTTCAATTATTTACAAATATCAAAGTCAAACTTTAAAAACTGTTCAAATAAGCGTGCTTAAAGATCAAAGCGAAATTCTTATAGAAAACTTACCTAATGATTTACAAAACAACTATGAATTTGCAAATGAAATTCGTGTTTTTCCTTTTGCAGAAGAAATTGAAATTCAGCTTAAAAAGAAAACTAAAACTATTAACTTAATTTATCAATATGAGGATAGAGAAGTTGAAAACGTCTTGATAGACATACCTGTTGATCAAAATTTTTTAAATATTAATCAACTTTCAATTCCAAATGGATACCAATTCAGTTCTTCACAATCACAAAATATAGAAGTTGAAAATACAATCTATGTGAAAGTTGTTCCAAAATTCAAATTAGCAACTTTAAATTTTAAAAATAAAAATAATTTAATATTTACTAAGAATTTGGATATTCCTTTTTATGATGACTCTATTAATTTAGACTTAATTAAACTCCCAGAGAACTATGAATATTTGGAAAATCAGAATTTAATTATTCCCTTCGCTTCAAATATAGAAATCGAAATTAAAGATTTAAAAAGTGATTTGATTTCTTATATAAATAATAAAAACGATTTTATCAATGAAGCATATTCTATAAAAGATGAATTAACCAGTGAACTTTCTAATCAAATAACTAATTTATACAATTTTATTAATAGTAATTTAGAAGATAAAACTATTAATGAATTAAAAAATTGCAAAAATATAATTGAGAATTTACATAATGATTTATTAAGTTATTTTGAAAATAAAAAAAATGAACTGTTAAATCAAAAGAATGAAATTAAAGAACAAATTGTTTCTTTACAAGAAAATGGACTTTTTGTTGAAAATTTTAAAACTGAATTAGATTTATTAAACGACTCAATTAGTGATATTAAAAATATCAATTCTTACTTTGACAATAAAAATATAATCCAAAACAAAATTGACTTATTAAAAGACCAAATTTCTAATTTTGAAAACACAATTCAAAATATGAATTTTAGTCAGCCTGATTATTATAAGATTTATCCTCTTATAAATTATCCGCTTCAAAATGGATCATATTTGATTGGTAAATCAAATAAGGCAAAAATTAATTTATTTTTAAAAACCAGTGACTTTGCAGCTCAAAATGATTTAAGTTTGCCTCATTTATATAAATTGTTAAGAAATGGCGACTTATATATTCAATATAGATTAGCTGCTCCAGGACAAAGACCACCATATACTAAAATTAATTTTTCTGATATCGACTTTCTTGATAATGCAATTTATATTCCATATAATTCAACAACTAATGAAGATTTAAAACTACAAATTAGAATTGTGAATAATCAAAATCAACCTTTGGTAATCGATTTAATTGACAAAAATAATCAATTAACTAATATTTTTATTAGAAGCGGAGATAATGTTGATGAAACGCCTGAAGCTTCAACTGTTGTTCTTAACTCATTAAATGATTATTGAATTTTTCCGCGCAAATTTTCAATTAACTTTAGAGAAATTTTAGAAACCTCAGGAGCTAATTCAGCAACAATTTCTAAACTAAATCAAATTATTAGAGATAATAGTCAAAACATTTGAAACTATACAGTTAAAAATAATACTCCTATTAAATACGTTGATAGCCTTTGAATAGTTTTATTAAAATTTTTTACTGAAATAAACTTTAAAAATAGTAATTTTGAATTAGATAATAATCAAACTATTTTTACTTCTCCATTCAATGATAAAGGTTCATTTGAATTTCAAATTAAGGCTAAATCTTTGACTGATTTAAATTTTTCATCAATTAAATGATTTGGTGGTTCATTTTTTGAATATATGTTTGAATCTACTAATTTAAAAAATATACAAATAAGAAATAATGACAATATTAAAATTGTTTTCAGATTAAATAATGAAGTGACTAGTTGAAATTCAAATCATAATTCTTGAGATCTTCCCGAAATAATTAATAACAGTAGAGGCGATTTATCATCATTGAAGCCATATGGACTTAGAGGCAAATATCCTTTCTTAGCTAATTTTTATGGTAATTTGACTTTTGAGTTGTGAATTAATGAACAAAAGAAATTTCAATTCAGTTCGAATGACACTAATCAAACTCACAATATTTCTTTATTTGTTTTGGATAAAGCAGAAATTGATGGTAGGGGTGTTATAAATATTTATACTTCTAATACGCGTAGCTCAATAGGTTAAAAAATAAAAAGCAAAATTTAATTATTTTGCTTTTTTTCATTGAAATTAATTAAGTAAGTGGACATATAAATTTTGTCAAATAAATTTTTTACTCTAATTTTTTGATTAGGGAATGACTTAGCATAAATATTTCTCAATTCTTCAAATGAAGCAATAGAGGCAAAAATATTTATTTTAAATGTTTCAAAACGATTATCTAAAATATCGCCTAAAAAATCTAAGAAAAATCAAGAATTAATTTTTTCTAACCCCAAATCATCTATTAACAAAACGTCAACTTTAGACATTTCATTTTTAATTGCATTGATTGCCATTGAGGAATTTTGAATATTAAATAATGATATTAAATGATTAAATAATTTAGGTAATTTAATATATGCAACGGTTATGCCTTCAGAAGCTAAATAATTAGAAGCTGCTTGAAGAAGAAAAGATTTTCCTGATTTAAGAGTACCATTTTCCAAAAATAAACCTTTTACATTTGAAAAATTATTATTACTTACAAACTTTTTAATATGTTTTAATCTATCTCGAATTTCTCTTCTTACTTTAGAATTAATAATTAAATTATCAACTGTATATGTTGGATCTGGGGCAGAAATTTCTGTTAATTTTAAATTCACTACTCTTGTAACATTGAACTTGAATTTGTTTGTTTTGTCTTTAACTTTTTTAAAAATCAACTTATTTTTTTCTTTGTCTCTTTTTATTTCATAAGAAAAATCAACAATGTCAGGAAAATCAAATTTTTCTTTTAATTCGATTAATTCAAAAGCAAATTGTAAAATTTCTGCATCACTAATTTGATATTCTTGAATTATATTTTCTATTTTAGGGTGTGAGTGTAAGGTTTTAAGAACCTTTTTATTATATTCATCCTGATTTCCAAATAAAAAATCATTTACACTTAATTTTTCGTTATTTTTCATTTTTATCCAATTTTAAATATATTGTGTTTCTTCAGGATTATTCAAACTTTCTAAATAAGCTGATTTATATAATTCTTTCTTCGAAATAGAAACTTGATATTTGTTTTTTCAAACCCTATCTAAATATTCTTCTAAAGCATCAAAAGAGTTAATTTCTTTATTCACCAAATCGTTCAAAATTGAAACAAAATATTTTGAACTAAATTTTCCTTTTGATTTTGATATTTCTGAAACATAAAAACTAATTAAATTAATTGAGGCATCATCAAAAGCATTAAATCTTGCGTTTGCAATTGCTTCATCCACTTCATTAGTAATTAAAAGCGCAGAAATCTGTGAGTAAAATTTTTTGGCTTCAGTTTTTAAAATTGCTTCATACGGATTTTTGTAATCAAAAGTTTCAAAAAGAGTCTCTTGTTTTTTAGATTGCTCATTTTCAATTGTAATGTTTCTACTTGGTTTTTTAAGAGCCTGTTTTAATTCACTTAAACCATTTTGTGAAAAATCTGGCATGAATTCTTCAAAAACATCTTGATATTTTGCTGAAGTTTCTTCTAAATATTGAGTTTTGCTATTTCTTTTTTGTTCATGTAAATTTAAAAATCTTTGAAAATCAGCTAATCCGACTTGAGACAATAAATGATTTGATAACATAATATTTTTTTTGAAAGCCAAGTTAGATAAAGGTCTTGCAATATGGAAAACTGTTTTTCTATTTTGTTTGTCAATAAATGTTGATATTAAACAAACACTTTCTAGTTTTTCTCTTGCTTGATTCAAACGTTCCACTGAAATGCACAATCATCTTGCTAAACTATCATAGTCAAAAAAACCAACACCTTCATTTGTATTGATTGCAAGATCTCTTAAATATTCATAAAGAATAATTGCATCAGGATTTAAAAGAGGAGTATATAGTTTTCTTAATGTTCTCAAATCTTCTCCAGAAATTCCCTCGGGAATTTCAATTGTGAAATATGGATAAATAATATTTTTTGCCATAAGAATTCTCCTCGCATTTATTTAGTTTAAAAATTTTAAGAGATAGAAAAAAGAAATTGTAAAAATTTTTTATTTTTTGCGTATTTTCACAACTTATTACCATAAATATTAACAATTGGAATTTTGGTAAAAAGTGCATTTATTATGCTTTTTGGAGCATTTTTTTCATTTATTGCGTTTATTTTAGAATTATCCACATTTCTTTTTTTAAGATTTTTTTTATGTTTTTCTGCTGTTGTTGACAAGCACAAAATTAAACTAAACAAAGAAGAAAAATCAAAATTTTCTGATTTTAATTTTGGAATTTCTACAAAGTCATAATCCCCATTTTCTAATTCTTTTTTTAAAATAGGATAAATTAATTTTTCGAGCAAAATTCAATGTTTCTTGTCTTTTTTTAATCATAAAAATAACTTAGATTTATCGACACCAGATTCATTCAACACAAATGATCCGATATTTTGTTTGATTAAAAAATAACCAATTTCATTTTTTTTGTAAATTTGAGTTATAAAATCATCAGAAATAAATATTTTGTATTTTTTGTTCAATGAATTTATGAATTTAGTTTTTCCTACTCCCATTTTCCCTATTATTGCTATCATAAAATTTTTCCTTTGCTAAGGCAGCACATTTTGTATAAGCTCGAGCTAGTCCGCCAGCACCAAGTAAAATGCCGCCAAAATATCTAACAACAAAAATCAATAAATTTTCACTTCGAGATTTTATTAATACATCTCTGATCGGTTTGCCTGCTGTTCCTGAAGGTTCTCCATCATCATTATATCCACTTTGAAACCTACCATTTGTATTAATCACATAACCATAGCAAATATGCCTTGCTTTTTTATGTTCTTTTTTAATTTGTTCTAATATTGTTTTTATTTCTTCTTTGCTAGAAATTTCAAAAGCATAACCATAAAATTTCGATTTTTTAATTTCTAAAAAAACTTCTGTTTCCATTTTGCCTACTTATTAATAATTATAAAAAAAGAATAAAAAAAAATGGGGCGAATGACGGGATTCGAACCCGCGAGTGACGGGACCACAACCCGCTGTGTTAGACCACTTCACCACATTCGCCATAAAGCGCTATTATTATAAATAAAAAATTTAAATTTTAAAATTTATTAATTAAAATTTTGTGTATGAAAACAATAAATAAAAATAACTATGATGCAATTGTTGTTGGAGGTGGCCATGCAGGGTTGGAAGCAGCTTTTGCTCTTTCTAAAAAAGGCCATAATACAGCACTTGTATCTTTAAATATTAAAAGATTGGGAATGATGCCATGTAATCCTTCTATTGGTGGTCCTGCTAAAGGAATTATTACAAGAGAAATCGATGCTTTGGGTGGCATGCAAGGTTTATGAGCTGATCGCGCTATGATTCAACTTAAATTGTTAAATCAATCAAAAGGTCCGGCAGTAAGAGCATTAAGAGCTCAAATTGACAAAGAAAAATATAGTCAAATTATTTATGAAGATGTTTTAAAACAACCGAATTTAACTTTAATAGAGGATATAGTTGAGGAAATTTTAACTGATCAAAATAATAATTTTGTTGGTTTTAAATTACAAACTAACGGAATTTTAAATGCCAAAGTTGGAGTAATTACAACTGGAACATATATGGACTCAAGAATTTTAAGAGGAAATGAATCTATAGTTAGCGGTCCAGATAATGAAAAAACTACTTCTAAATTAAGTCAGTCTTTTATTGAACATGGTTTTATTTTGCAAAGATTAAAAACTGGAACTCCTCCAAGAATTTATTCTGATTCAATAGATTATTCAAAAGTAACTGAGGAAATTTTAGATGATATTAATTTGAGTTTTTCAAGTCGTTCAAATGTTAAGTTACCAAAACAAATCGCATGTTATTTAACATATACCACTCCTGAAACACATCGTATAATTAATGAAAATTTAGACAAAAGTGCAATGTATTCAGGATTGATTACTGGAATTGGTCCTCGTTATTGTCCTTCAATTGAAGATAAAATTGTTAAATTTGCTTCTAAAGAAAGACATCAAATTTTCTTTGAGCCAGAAACTGCAGATGGTTCAATCACTTATGTTAATGGTTTTTCAACTTCAATGCCAATTGAGGTGCAAAAAGAAATGATCAAAACAATTCCTGGGCTTGAAAATGCAAGAGTGCAAAAATGAGCTTATGCTATTGAATATGATGCAATTGATCCACTTCAATTGAAATCTTCGCTTGAGACCAAAGTTGTTCATGGTTTATTCACCGCGGGGCAAATCAATGGAACAAGTGGCTATGAAGAAGCTGCTGCTCAAGGTTTAATTGCAGGTATTAATGCAGGACAGAAATTAGAAAATCAAGATCCAATCATTATTTTAAGAAATGACGGTTACATTGGTGTTTTAATTGACGATTTAGTAACTAAAGGAACTAAAGAGCCTTATCGTATGCTTACTTCAAGAGCCGAATATAGATTACTTTTAAGAAATGACAACCCTGACATTAGATTAAGTGAATATGCTCTTAAATCAAATATGATTACTGCAGATGAATATAACAAAATAATTGACAAATATAATTTAATAGAAAATAAAATTAAGGAATTGTCAGAAACTTATCTTTCTGGAAAAAGTCCAATTGCTCTTAAATATCAAATTTTTGATGGAAGCACATTGCTCAAAGTCTTATCAAGACCAGAAGTTGATCCATATGATATTTTGCCAGATTTCCCTTACACTGATGAACTTACTATTATGGTAAGACTTTATGGTTATATTGAAAAACAAAAGAGCGATGCTAATAAAGCTTTAAGATTAGAAAATTATAAAATTCCAACTAATTTGGACTATGACAAAATTGTTAATATTGCAACTGAAGCAAAACAAAAATTAAAAATGATTCAACCTACTACCATCGGTCAAGCATCAAGAATTAGTGGTATTAATCCTTCTGATATTCAAATGTTATTATTCTATCTTGAAACTGTTAGAAAAAGAGAAAATGAAGAAAATTAAAATTATCTCTGTTGGTAATTTAAGCCCTTATTTTAAGCAACTTTTCAATGAATATGCAAAAAATATTGCTATTTTCGCTGAATTTCAAAATATTGAATTAAAAGAATTTAGCGAAATTAAAAATATTGAAGAAAAAAAGTTGCGTGAAACTAAAAAAGTGCTTGAATCTATAGATAAAAATAGTTATGTTTGTTTACTCTCTTTGCGAGGTAAACAAATTGATTCAACAGAATTTGCTACTAAATTAGATTTAAGTGATAATTGAACTTTTATTATTGGAGGTTCAGATGGTTTGATTGAAGAATTGATTAAACCTAATTTAAAAATCTCTTTTAGCAAAATGACTTTCCCGCATCAATTATTCAAAATTATGTTAAGCGAGCAAATTTATCGCGCTTTTATGATTAAAAATAATAAAAAATATCACAAATAATTAGAATTTATTTTTATTTAAAATAAATCTTTTTAAAATTAAATTTTTAAATTTATTAATATAAATTAAAATAATAGTTAATTAACTATATTTATAGTATTTATAAGGAGAATTATGTCAAAAAAAGCTACATATCAACCTGAAAAAGCTCAAGTTGTTGTAAATGTAAAACTTAACAAAGAAGAATGACAAAAATTAAGAGCAGAGGCTAAAAAAGAACTTGCTAAAAAAGTAAAAATTAAAGGTTTTAGACCTGGAAAAGCTCCTCAAAATTTAATTGATGCAGCAATTAGCGCAGGCGAAATTTCTTCAAGAGCAATGGATAATTATGTTCGTACAAACTACAATGAATTTTTCGCTTTAGCAAAAGCTGAATATGATAGAACTTTAGGCCAACCTTCACTTGAAATTGTAAAATTAAGTGATGCAGAAGCTGAATTTAATTTAAATTTTGTGGCTGATATTGATCCTGCAACTATCAATTTAGAAAATGTAAAAGCTAAATTAGAATTTAATATTGATTTAGACAAAAGAGTTGAAGAAACTATTGAAGGTCAATTAAAAAGAAATGCTTTATTATTGCCTATTGCTGAAGAAGAAGTTACTAAATTAGGTGATACTCTTACTTTAAATTACAAAGGATATGTAAATAATGAAGCTTTTGAAGGCGGAGAAGCAGAAGGATTTGATCTTGTGCTTGGTTCAAAAACTTTTATTGATACTTTTGAAGACCAATTAGTTGGTAAAAAAGTTAATGATGATGTTAAAGTTGTAGTAACATTCCCTAAAGAATATCAAGTTTCTCATTTAGCAGGTAAAGAGGCTGAATTTGATGTAAAAATTGTTGCTGCTAAAAGACCTGAAGAAATTAAATTAACTGAAGAAAATGTTTCTTTACTTGGTTTAGGTGAAGAAGTTAAAACACCTGAAGAAGCAAGAAGAGTTTTAAAATTAATTTTAGCAAGAACTATTTTATTATCAGATGCTAATATTTTTGTTGATAAAGTTATTGATGAAGTAATTAAAAATAACAAATTTGTGTTTAATGAAAGCATTGTAAATTGACAAGTAGAAAAAAGATTTAATGAACTTAACGGAATGTTAAAAAATCAAAAAATCAAACTTGAAGAATATCTTTCATTAATTGGCCAAGATGAAAAACAATTAAAAGAACTTTTAGCAAAAGAAGAAATTGCTAGATTAGAACAAGCTGTAGTGGTACAAAAAATCTTAAATGAAGTTAAACCTTCAATGGAAATTACAGATAATGATTACGATTTACAATACAGATTACAATCATTACAAATCCCTATGACAGCTTATCAAGTAAAAACCATTGCTGCTTCAAATGAAGCTGTGAAAAAACAAATTGCTTCAACCATTGAAAATGAAAAAGTAATTGAATTAATTGTGAAAAAATTCGATGAAAAAGGTTATGCAAAATTAATGGAAAAATTGAATGCAGCTGACGCTGACATTATTGCTAACACTTCTCTTGAAGCCCCTGCTGAAGAAGCAAAAGAAGAAAATAAATAAGATAAATAAAAATAGCGCTATTATTTAGTGCTATTTTTATTTTATGAAAAATAAAAAAAGTTATGGATAACCATAACTTGGTGAATTACATTTGGTGCGTCGTACAGGGCTCGAACCTGTGACCCGCTGGTTAAGAGCCAGCTGCTCTGCCAACTGAGCTAACGACGCATATAATTATTATAATATGAACTTATTATAATAATTAGTTAATTTTAGTTAATTGTTTCAAATTTTAAAATTGAAGGTTTTTGACTTAAATATTGATTAATGTTTTCTCAATCAACTTTATATTGATCACTGTTAATGAATTTTTGATAAGCTTCAGGAGTTGATCATCTTTCTACTATCATCATTGTGTCTTTATCTTTTCACACTGCATCAAGAGAAAGATTTAACTCTTCTTTTTTGTTATTTTTTAATCATCTTTCTATATCTATTGAAAATTCTTTTTTTGTTTCTGTTTTAACTTTTAATTGTCTTAAAACTACATAAATCATATTTACTCCTACTTTATTCTTGCGAATAAAATGAATTTTTCTTCTGGTTTTAAATTGTCAAACTTGTGTAAATTATTTAATTCTTCTTTAGTGAATGATTGAATATTTAATGCTTTGGCTAATTCATTCATTTTTTGAGGCAATGCTATTTGCAGGGCGTATGCAATTGTATAAATTCCATTAAGAAGTCTACTCAAAATTAACTCTAATTCAACTAAATTATCAGTTAATTTTCATGGAGTTGTTTCGTCTATATATTTATTAAGTTTATTACTTAATTCTATAGCAAGTTTTAAACCTTTATCAATTTTAAATTGGTCCATCAAAGCAGAATATTCTTGATCAAAATTTAAAATTTCGTTAACAATATTTTGATGAATTGAACTTGCAGAATCTCTATAAACCAGTCCATTAGGGAAAGAATTATGTAACATTTTTAATGTTCTAGAAACTAAATTTCCAAAATTATTTACTAATTCTGTGTTAATAATTTCAATGAATTTTGCCTCGCCAAAATTAGAATCATCACCAAATGCAACTTGTGATGCGAAATAATATTTAACCATTTCATTGTGATATTTATCTAATAAATATTGTGGTTCAATTACATTATTTAAAGATTTAGACATTTTTCTACCATCTTTATCCCTTAAAAGTCCATGACTAATAATATGGGTAGGTTGTTTTAAGTTTAAAGCTTCTAAAAACATTGGTCAATAAATAAAATGGAATCTTGCAATTTCCTTACCTAAAATATGCACAATTTCATCACCATTTTTTCAATATTTTAGATAATCATTTCCTTCATTGTCTAAATCAAAGCCTAAAGCAGTAACATAATTAAATAAAGCGTCTAATCAAACATATAAGGTGTGATTTGATTCTTCATTAATAGGAATTGCTCAATTAACATTTGTTCTTGTCACTGATAAATCAGATAAACCTTGCGAAACAAAATTATTTTGCATCTCAGTTACAATGTTTTTGGGTAATAGAAAATCAGGATGTTTAGCAACAAAATTTTCTCATCATTGTTGCATTTTACTAATTTTAAAAAAGTAACTTTCTTCAGACATTGTGATTAATTTATGACCAGATGATGGGTGATAATAATTTCCATCTTCCTTTAAAATAGCATTATTTTTGGCTAAAAATTCTTCATCTTCAACAGAATATAAACCTTCGTATTTATCTTTATAAATAAAGCCGTTTTTTAAAAATCAACTAAAAATTTTCTTAACTGCTTCTTCATGGTTTAAGTTTGTTGTCCTGCTAAAGTAATCAAAATCAATGTCTCATTTTTTTCACATTTCTTTATAAGAGGCTACTAATTCATCAACAAATTCCTTTGGATTTTTATTTAATTTTGCCGCTTTATTTTCAATTTTTTGTCCGTGTTCATCGCTACCAGTTAAAAATTTGGTATCGTACCCTTGACTTTTTTTATAATTAGCAATTACTCAAGCCATTATTGTGCAATAAAGATGTCCAATATGCAATGGACCTGAAGCATAATAAATTGGAGTAGTAATATAAAATGTTTTTTTGTTTTTCATTTTATTTAGTAATCACTTTCTTTGGTTTATACAATTCTTTAATTTCTTTTCTATATGAGTGTTCTGTTAAATTATTTGGGTCATGTAAATATAAATTTGGTAAAAATTTTGTTCCTCAGCCAGCCTGATATCTTGCTTCAATTAAAACTAATTTGGGTTGGTCTTGCATTCTTGGCAAAATAAATTGAATTCTTTTTGGTTCAAAATTATATTTCCTCATTAAAAAAGTGCAATCTATCATTCTTTCAACTGGAATAACCACTGTAAAATAGCCCTTTTGTTCAATAATTTTGCTGGCTCCATAAATTAATTGTTCTAATGTCAATTTTATTTCATGAGTCGCAATTAAAAATTGTTCTGAAATTTTTTTACTAATTTTTGTTTTATCAACTCTGTAAAATGGAGGGTTGCAGACAATCGAATCATATTTTTTGAAATGTTCATCTTTTACTTTTTTTATTCAAAATAAATTGAAATCATCATTAATTAAATTAATTTGTTGTTGTTTATTATTAATTTCTACGTTTATTTTAGCCACTTCAATTGCTTCTGGCTGAATTTCAATAGCATCAATTTTTAATTCACTAAATCTTTCACTAATAAAAATAGATAAGGCTCCATTGTTGGTGCCGATTTCTAACATTTTTTTCACTTTTCGATTTAATGAAACAAAATTTCCAAGCATTATTGTATCAACTGAATAATTGAACATGGTTTTATCTTGATAAACAAATAATTCAGAATCAAAACCAAGTGAGTTCTTAATGAGATTTCTTTTTAAAATTATTTCTTCTTGCTTCATTTTGTTGTTCTTTTAATTCTTTTTTTATTAAATAATTAGCAAAATCTTCTTTTAAAACACAGCTTACTTTTCCAGTTGTTTCATCGGCATCAATTACTACCACTTTGACTTTATCACCTAATTTATAGGACTTTTTGCCATTTGTAATTAAATTATTCTTGTCGTCAAAAACAAATTCGCCATCACCTATTTCACTAATGTGAATTAATGCACTTGTTTTGTTTTCAAATTCAATAAATAATCCAAATTTTAAAATAGTTACAATTTGTGCCTTAAATTCTTGATTAATTTTTTGTTTATAATATTCTGCGTATTTTAAGTCGTTAGTATCTCTTTCTAACTCAACAGCTTTTTGTTCTGATTCAGAATTTTCTTTTGCAATTTGTGTTCCAATTTCTGCAAAGTGTTCTAGTTTATCTTTTTGATTTTTGAAAATAATTTCCCTAATTATTCTATGAACCATTAAATCTGGATATCTACGAATAGGACTGGTAAAATGACAATAAAATTCACTTGCTAATCCAAAATGTCCAATATTACCTAATGAATAAATAGCTTTAGACATTACTCTTAAAAACATTGTTTTTAAGAATTCATCATTTCTAATTTCTTTGATTTCTTCAATTATTTGTCTAAAAGCTACTGGAGAAATTTTATTTTTATCTATTTTTAAATTAATTCCTAATTGATTTAATGTGTTATTAAAGTTTTCGATTGATTCTTCAGTAGGAATTTCATGAATTCGATAAGGAATAGGCAGTTTATTTTTATGACTGAAATATGCAACCCCTTCGTTTGCTCTAACCATAAAATCTTCGATCATAGCCTCTGATTCACCTTGTTCTTTAACTATAATATCTTTTACATAGCCTTTTTCGTCTAACTTAATAACTGGTTCTTTAATTTCGAAATTAATATAACCTTCATTATTTTTGTATTCTCTAATAATTTTTGACAATTCTGAGGCATTAGTTAGCATTTCATTTAAAGATTCATCTTCGAATTTTTGTCCTTTTAAAAATTCATTTACTCTTTCATATGTTAATCTATATTTAGAATTAATAACTGTTTCTTTAATTTCACTGTTTAAAATTTTTCCTTTTTTGTCAATTGTCATTATGATACTCATTGTTAGACGATCGACATTTGGATTTAAAGAGCAAATTCCATTTGATAACTTCTCAGGTAACATCGGAATAACTCGATCTACTAAGTAAATGCTCGTTCCTCTTTTTAAAGCTTCTTTATCAATTTCACTATTTTCAGTAACATAATATGAGACATCGGCAATGTGAACGCCTAATTCATAGGTATTTTCATCGATTTTTTTAACATTTATAGCATCATCAAAATCTTTAGTACTTGATCCATCAATAGTAACTATTAATTCATTTCTTAAATCGAGTCTATTTTCCATTTCTTTTTGAGAAACAAAATCGGCAATTTTATTAGATTCATTAATTACTTCTTTTGGGAAATTCTGAATTGTGTCTCTTTCTTCAATAAGAGCATTAACATAAAGCATTGGGTCATTCATTTGGCCAATAACATCTTGAATTGAAATTCAAATTACATTTTGGTTTTCGTAGCTTATTACTTTAGCAGCAACTACATCATTATTTTTAATGGTTGAGGCTAAATTCTTTATTTTAATAAAATGATTTTTAAAATTTTGTGCTTTTAATGGTTTGAAATAAAAACGATTTTTTTCTTGAGTAACCTTACCAATGATTTTAGTTGTATTTCTTTTTAAAATTTTAGAAACTGTTGCAAATTCTCGTTGTTCAGAATTTACGATTTTATATGAATCTATTAAAACTTCATCACCATTTAAAGCGCCGTTAAATTCAGTTGGAGGAATAAAGTAACTAATTATATTTCCTTCTGAATCGAGTTTATCACTATCAACAAAAGCAAATTTACCATCTTGAACAAATTTAATTATGCCTTTTTCGCTTGATAAAAATTCTAAACTTGCAAAAGTATCATTTCTTAATCTAGTTATTTGTTTTGATTCAATTAATTTATTCAAAAGAGTGGTTAAATCTTTATTTTGATTAAATTTGACTTTTAAATAATTAGCAATATTTTTAAAAGTTGCATTTGGATTCTTTTTTAAAAAAACTAATAATTTCTCTTCATTTATCATATTATTTAATTCAAATTCTAATTACAATTGAAAATAACAACAAAATAAATCCTGCTATAATCATTGAATATTTTAGAACTTTTTTGAATCCCCTTTCTTTTGATGTTTTAAATAACTCTAAATCTGCCGATCCAACTAAAGCACCTGAAAATCCATTAGAATCTGGTGACATTAAAAGTGAAATAACAATAATAAAAATCGAAACAATTATCAACAATGTAGTGATTGCTATTAACATATGAACCTCTTAAATTATTTTGTTTGTTATTATATTTTATATATTCTAATATTAATATAATATTTATAATTAAATAAAAAATCAGTGGTAGGAGTAATTATGAAAGAAATAAATGATAAAAAATTAATTATTATTTTTACAGGGCCGAGTGGAGTGGGTAAAGGTACAATCGAAAAAATTTTATTTAATCAAAAAGATTTAAGATTGCAATTGTCTTGTTCTGCAACAACCAGAAAACCACGTGAAGGTGAAATTGATGGTCAACATTATTTCTTTATTACTAAAGCGCAATTTGAAGAGTCAATTAAAAATCATGAATTATTAGAATATAGTTTTCACTTTGATAATTATTATGGGACTCTTTTTAGAGAAATTGATCGTATTCATGCAAGTAATAATATTCCGTTTTTAGAGATTGAAACTGAAGGTGCAAAACAAATTTTATTAAATCCAATTAACCATGAAAAATACAAAATTTTAACTTTCTTTGTATCTCCTCCTACAATTGAGGATTTGAAAAATCGAATCAAAAACCGTAACACTGAAGATGAAGCTGCAATTTTAAAAAGACTGCAAAAAGCTGAACAAGAAATTGCTGATAAAAATCATTTTAAATATGAAATTATCAATGATATTCCTGAAAGAGCCGCTGAAGAAATTCGCAATATTTTAAAAAATGAAATCAAATAATAATCTTAAGTTTGGAAAATTTACTGACATTGGCACAAAGCGACTTGAAAATCAAGATAGAGTTGCTATTTTTTGTAATGAACAATATTACTTATTAATTTTATGTGACGGAATGGGCGGACATTTTGGCGGTGCATTAGCAGCAAGCACAACTATTAACACTTTTGAAACAACTCTTCACCAATTAAATGTAACACAAAATTTAACAATTGATGAAACTGCGCGATGAATTGAACAAAGCGTACGAAAAGCACGAAAAGAAATGGAATTTTTGAGTTTAAAAGATGCTGCTTTGATTGATATGGGGACTACAGTAACTGGAGTTTTAATTAATAGCGTAGCTAAAACAATTGTGGTTTTTAATATTGGAGATTCTCGCATTTACACTATTAACAAAGATAACTCAGTAAATCAAATTACCAAAGATCATAATTTATACAATAGTTTAATTGAAAAATTCAACTATACACACAAACAAGCCGTTGCTGAAAGAGGTCATCGAGCCTTGACTTCAAGTCTTGGACCAACTAAAAAAACAAAAATTAATATTTCTGATTTGTCAAAATTTTATGATGAAATTGAATTTGTTTTTGCAAC
The DNA here is from genome assembly GCF_000621085.1 of Mycoplasmopsis gallinarum DSM 19816. Lineage (GTDB taxonomy): Bacteria > Bacillota_I > Bacilli_A > Mycoplasmatales > Metamycoplasmataceae > Mycoplasmopsis > Mycoplasmopsis gallinarum. The sequence goes on along the minus strand of NZ_JHZE01000009.1, from coordinate 11,493 downwards.
TTCTGATGGGGTACATAATTTTGTAAGCCAATCATTTTTTGAATTAATTTTTATTAATAATAAAGATGATGATTTAGATAATTTAGCTCAAGATATTGTGCAAGAAGCTTTATTAAATAAATCGAATGATAATTTGTCAATAGGAATAATTAAATTAAGGGATTAAAATGAGCGCAAAAGATAGTATTAATATTGCTAAAAAATATAAAATAAACAGTCTTATTGGCAAGGGTGGATTTTCAGAAGTTTATAAAGTGCAATATTTAAATGATGAAAATTCAGACATTTATTATGCTTTAAAATATGCAAAAGTGGCAGAGAGTGCTGATATTGTTGCTGCTAAAAAACGTTTTTTACAAGAGACTCAAATTTACAAAAAGATTCAGAGCAATAAAGTGGCTAAATTTATCGAATGTTATATTGATGAAAATGAGCAATATATAGTGATGGAATATGTAGATGGCAAGACTATTAAAGATTTTTTAAGACAAAATCAAAAAATTCCAGCTAAATTAGCTGTTAATTATGCAAGTGAAATTGCCTCGGGAATTCATGAATTGCATAGTTCAAAAATCATTCATCGTGATATTAAAAGTCATAATATTATGATTACAAAAGATCGAAAAATTAAAATTATTGATTTTGGATTAGCTTTAGATGATAGTTCACAACGTTATACGAGAGAAAATAGTATTATTGGTTCGCCTTTTTACATGGCACCGGAATTAACCACCTTTAAGTCTCAACCATCAGTTAAATCTGATATTTATGCTTTAGGTATTTTGCTTTATGAAATGATTACTGGTGAATATCCAGTTAAAGAGCAAAATGCTCAGCAAACTATTATGAAACAAAGACAAGGAATTGTGCAAGATTTAGCTAAAAATTTCCTTTTGCCTCAGCCTGTAATTAATTGTATTATTAGGGCTACTGCTATAGATCCAAACAAAAGATACAAATCAATGTGAGAATTTAAAAAAGATTTAGATACAGCTTATGATTCTAAAAGAGCTTGTGAATTACCACTTGATTTAAAAAAAATTGAAACCAAAAAAACTTTCGGTGATTTTATTAACACAAAAACATTTATTTATACTTCAATTGTTTTATGTGTTTTAATTTTACTAGCTGGAATTGCTTTAATCACTTGACTTACAATATAGGAAAATATGCGCGGAAGAATTTATTCAATTAATAGTGGAAAATATCAAATCAAAGATGAAAATGAAAAATTTCATCTTTTGCCTGCTGCTGGAGTATTTAGACATAATAATATAACTCCTTTAGTAGGTGATTTTGTTGAATTTGACGAAAATGGTTATATTACAGATATTTATGAAAGATTGAATTCTTTTATTAGACCTAAAGTAGCCAATATCGATCATATTATTGTGGTAATGTCTGTAAAAGAACCTAAATTTCAAACTTTTTTAGTCGATAAGTATTTAGCTTTAATTGAAAGCAAAAACATTGAACCAATCATTTTTATTACAAAAAATGATTTAGGTTCAATTTCATACGCCGAGGATTATAAGCAATTAGGTTATCAAGTTTATGAACTTAATCATAATTCAGATGATTGAATTGAAATAATTAAGCACATTTTTGATGGTAACACTTGCTCTTTTATGGGTCAAAGTGGAGTAGGGAAAACCACCATTATTAATAAAATGTTAAATTTAAATTTAGAAACTAAAAGAATAAGTAAAAATGCGGATCGTGGCCAACATACTACTAGAATAGTTCAAATTTATGATACTTTTGGCGGATATTTAATTGATACTCCTGGTTTTTCTTCTTTAGATATTAAAATGACAAAATTAGAACTTTCTAAATCTTTTCAACAGTTTAAAAATTTGTCAAAATTGTGTAAGTTTAAAACTTGTTTACACGATAATGAACCAGTAGAATATTGCAATATAAAATTAAATGTTGGTAAAGAAATTCCGGAATTTAGGTATGAAAATTATTTGAAATTGTTAAAAGAGGTGAAATAATGACTGAAAAATTTGTAACTCCTTCCTTATTAAATGTTGACGAAGGAAAAAGATTAGCAATGGCTGATTTGTTAATTAATGAAGGAATTAAGTGAATTCATTATGATGTGATGGATGGTGAATTTGTCCCTAATATTGCAATTCAATTTGAAGAAATAAAAGAAATTAATGAAAAAGGTAAAAAGCATTTTAAGGATATCCATTTAATGGTTGAAAATCCCCTTGAATATTTAGAAATTTATCAAAATGTGGGTGATATTTTAACTGTTCATTTTGAGGCTATTAAAAATAAGAGTGAATTTTTAAGTTTTTTAAAAAATAACAAGAAAACTGCTGAATTTACTATTGGTTTGGCAATTAAACCTAATACTGCTGTATATGAAATTGAAAAATTTTTACCTTTTGTTGCTTTAGTATTAGTTATGTCAGTTGAACCAGGATTTGGTGGACAAAAATTCATTCCTGAAGCTTTGAATAAAATTTCTCAATTAAAACAAATAAGAGAAAAAGAGCAACTTCATTATCTAATTCAAGTCGATGGTGGTATTAACAATGAAACTGGCCCTCAATGTTTTAATGCTGGAGCTGATGCTTGTGTAGCTGGTTCATTTTTAATTAAAAATCCAAATAAAGATACTATTGACAGTATTTTAGGAAACTAAAAAAAGCCTATAAATAGGCTTTTTTTGCTAATTTAATTGGTTGTTTTTATTAAACATTTGGCAGGGGTTAAAGGAATCGAACCCTTATAAGCAGTTTTGGAGACTGCAGTAATACCATTATACTAAACCCCCAAATTTAATTTTTTTAATTATAATTTAGTCTTTTAATCTTATATATATTTTTATATAAAAATAAAACTTTGTTATTATTGTTTATAATTTTGATATTTATATATTTAAAATAAAAATAAGAAAGGTGAATATGGCAAAAAGAAAAGAAACTTTTTTTGAGCGTCTTACCAGAAAAAATGCTGAGCAAGCTGAAATGGGTAAAGCTCCAAAAAAAAGAAAAAGTTGAAAAATTTTAGTACTTGGATCTGTATTGACTGTTGCTGCTGTTGCCGGAATTACCATTCCGTTGGTAATTAATTCAACCAAAGTTAATTATTTACAGCCACAAAATGGAAATACTGTTGTTTATTCTTTTAAATCTCCAATTTCAGAAGATACCAAAATTTCATATACTATCAATTTAATTGAAGAAAGAAATAAAGAAAATAATGATAGTAACTATAATTCACAATTAAATAACTTAACTAAATTGGCTACTTATTATCTCTACGAACAAGAAGCTAAAGCTTCAAGTGAATATCAAAGATTATGAAATGCATCAAGAAAATCTGGGGAAAAAGAAACAACTTCATTGCGTCTTAAAACAATCAGTGAATTAGAAACTGAATTCAGAAATGAAATAAAAGATTTAAAAGAGAACACAATTAAAAAATTTGGTTATGAAAATTGAGAATCACAATTCAATCAACTTTTAATTGATAATTATTCAGGCGCTAAAACTATTGAAGAAGCTGTTTCAAATAAGGTTTATGATTCAATTAAAAGTGATGCTTTGCGTCGTTTTAAATTGAACACTTCTGATGTTAAAGATTTACTTGATAGAGTTGCAAATGTTGATATTTTTGAATTAGATGAAAACGGTAAACCAAATAGTGAAAAATTATTAGTTGCTAAAGGTGAAAAAGTATTTACTTGATTAAAACCAATTACTAGTGAAAATCCAGATGGTAATTATATTGAATATGATGGTAAATATATGGGCCTAATGACCGAAAGTTTTGTAACAAGTCAAAAATCTGCAAGATCATTTATCGAATATTATTTAACTAATGAAAATCCTTATTTATTTACTCAATTTACTCTTCCAGGAGTTGCCAAAGAAAAAAATGATGGTAAATGAAATTTAAGTAAAGAGAACTTTAAATATTTAATGTATTTATGACCAATTAATTCTAATGAAACACCTTCAAATAGTTATGATATGGTTAAAAATAACTTTAAACCTTTTAGTTCATATATTCAATTATTAAATGAAGAATCTAATTCAAATTTACCAACTCAAGCCAGAGTTTATAATGATGTTATTAACAAATTATCTGTAGATAGCGACACCTTAAAAGCAAACTTCGGTACTCAAGGAATTCTTTCTTTAAAAGACTTATTTAAAGACAATCAAACTATGCTTAAAGCTTTTGCTACTATGCCAGAAGTTTTATTTGGTACTACACAGATTCAAGAAATTGACTTATTTGCAAAATTAAAAGAAATTCAAGACTCAATTATTGCAGATCAATCAATTACAAAACCTGATTTTAGCAATGCCGATACTTTAGAGAAAAAACAAAAACTAATCACTGATTTTAATGAAGCAATTAAAAAGGCCTTTGATGAAGCGGATGAATCAAAAGAAAAAGGTTTATATGATAGTAAATTCCAAAAATTAGTGACTAACAAAATTTCTGAATTATTTGAAATTGGACAAGAAGTTAATGGAAATAAACAATTACAAGGAATTTACAAATTAAAAGGTTCAGAAACAACTTATATTTTGCTTGATACAACTGGAATTTCATTAATTGATATTAACAATTTAGCAAATGTCGACGGAAATACAGCAGAAATTAAATTAAAAAATCAAGTAAATAAAATGATTGAAATGATTAAAAATGATTTTATTTTAAGCAACAAATTTAAACAATTAACAGGCGTTAAATACAATGCTTTAAATGTCTTGAATAAATCATTAACTGATTCAAGTTTTGTTTTAGCCACTATGTTGAATGATCAAGATTTTACTTCTTATTTATTAGAACAAAATAATCCTTTTGCCACTGATGAACAAAATAATTTAATTAAAGATGCTAAATTTACAACTCAAGTAATTGAGGACTTAAAATCTCAAAACAATCAAATTATTTTTGTAAATAAATCTCAAGATGCTTTAAATGTATTAAAAAATGTGGAAACTTGAATGAAAACCAGAGCCGATAATGGCGCTGATCAATTATTTACATTGAAAAATAATATAGTTTACTTTAAAAATAACAGTGATGAAAACGCTAACACCATTATGTCTAAAGTATTAAAAACAAGATTAGATTTATGAAAAGGAGGCAATAATGAAAATTAAAATGTTTAAAAAATTAAGTTTTATTTCTCCTTTAATTGCTTTTCCTTTAGTTGCTGTTTCTTGTGGTAGAGAAGTTAAAAGTTCAGAATTAATTGAACAAGATAATTTATTATCTTCAGATCAATTAATAACAAATATCGAAAAAGATTGATTAGAAAATACAGTAGCTGCTCTTTATAATATTGATTTAAATAATGCTGAAACTAAAAATAGCTACTTAAATGATTTGCAAAATTTAAATGCTACATTATATGAAAATGCTAAATTAGCTTTTGAAATGTATGCACAAACTAAATTAAATAGTGATGGTTATTACTTTTTTACTCAAAATAATACATGATTAAAAAATGGTATTTTAAATGCTCAGGAAAATAGTCAATTGAACACCAATATTTTGGCTTCTGTTGTTCCAAATGAAGAAGCTTTTAAAATTTACTGAAGCAAAACTGAAACTGGAATAAGAAATGAAATTAATAAAATGCTATTAGTGCTTAAATATTTCACAATTTCAGACAAAGAACAATTAAAAACTACTATTGATAATTTTAAATATGATTCTAATTTAAAATATTCACTTGAAAATTACAATTTAATTAAATATGCTTTAGAAAAAAGAATGGTACAAATTTGAAAAAAAGAAACTTCTAGTGCAATTTCAAAAGATGATTTCTTTATCAAGGGTTATGGTTTTATTAAAAATGTGGCTGATTTTAATGCCTTTTTAGAAAATACAACTGAATTTACCAAAACCTTACCTAATATTCAAAAATTAACTAATAATAATTATGATTTAGAATTAAAAGGTTATGCTGGTTTCACAAGCAATGTTAATGATTATGGTCTTTTTTGAGATTATGATAGTTTATCAAAAGTTAAACCAGAGACTACTTCATATTCACTAACAGGATTTTATGATCCAACTACCAATAAATTATTAGCTTCTTTAGATGAAAATAATAGTTATAGTCCATATACTGATAATGCTTCTACTTCAGACAAGGCGATTGTAGTTTATTTAAATCAAATTGCGCCAATTTCTGAAGCAGGAGAGGGAACTGATTTACCTATTTCTGAAGATTCTTCTGAAACTAAAAAAGTACCTCTTTTAACTTTTAAAAATACTCCTTATGGAACTGAAACCAATATTGCTAAATTATCTTTTATTTTCTTCAATAATGATTCATCTTTATATTCAAATGCGCAAAGTGCTTTTGCAAAATTAGGATATAAAATAACTATAAATAAAGCGGTTAATCAATCTTTAGCTGATAAAATGAAAGAGAAAAACTTTATAGTGGTTGAATAAAATGGATGATATTTTTGTAAAAATTATTAATCGTGAATTACCCGCTGATATTATTTATGAAGATGAAAAATGTATCGCTTTTTATGATAAATTTCCTGCCAAAGAAGGACATTTTCTAGTTGTACCAAAAATTAAAAAGACTGATATAACTGAAATGGATGATGAAGAAAGTGCTTATCTTTTTAATGTTGCTCGTAAATTAGGAAAACAATTTTGTAAAGACAAAGATAAAGGTTTTAGATTAATTATCAATACAGGCAAAAAAGCAGGACAAACTATTTTTCACACTCATATTCACATTATCCCTTTTACTAAAGAAGGCGAAAAGTTGACTTTTTAAGAAAAAATCACAAAACTTAGTTTTGTGATTTTTCTTTTTCTCCCTTAATGTGACAAATTCTGCATCTTGCTTGATATTCGCTGTCTCCAAGGAAATTTAATTCTTGATTTGAAGTTTGCCTAAATGAAAAGCCTGCATCTTTTTTACAAATTCAACAAACTGCTTTTAATTTATCAACATGATCAGCAATCGCAATTATGTTCGGCATAATCCCAAATGGCCTTCTTAAAAAGTCCATATCCAATCCAGAACAAATTACTCTTACTCCATTCATAATTAAAAAATCAATTACTTCAAATAATGTTTCATCCAAAAAATTCACTTCATCAATCGCAACTGCTTTGTAATTTGATTTTCAGTGACTTAAAATTTCTTTTGCTTCTGAAACATTTATTGCTTTGTGTTTAGCTCCTGTCCGACTGACAATTTCAGTCGCAGAAAATCTATTGTCAAATTTGGGTTTAATTACTAAAGTTTTAATTCCTGCAATTTCTAATATTTTTATTCTTTTTAATAGTTCTTCGCTTTTACCGGAAAACATTGGCCCAGTAATAACTTCTAAAAAACCATTTTTTGCTCTATTTAAATACATTTGAAATAAAAAGTCTTAAATATATAATTTAAGACTTTTTGCTTTTATCCTTGTAAAGCTAATTCGGTTAAAGTTCTTACAAGAATTCCTTGAGGTTCTTCATTGATTTCTGCTGTTCCGGCCACATCACAGTGAATATATTCAACATCTTCTGTGAATTCTTTTAAGAACATTGCGGCTGATGAAGAACCAGCATTTCCTGATAAATCAGTGTTTTTTAAATCTGCTACTTTTGAATTTCTAATGTTTTTAGCAAAGGCTTCGTCAAATGGCATTCTTCATACTAATTCATGCGCTTCTTTGGCTGCATTACTTAAATTTTCTCATGCTTTATCTGAAGTTGCTCAAATTCCAGTATAAGTTGTACCTAATGCTGAAATCATTGCGCCAGTTAAAGTTGCAACATCAACTAAACGGGTTGCGTTTAATTTTCTTACTGCGTATGTTAATCCATCAGCCATTACTAAACGACCTTCTGCATCAGTGTTGTTGATTTCAACAGTTTTTCCGTTCATTGATTTTCAAACTGCATCAGGTAATGAAGCGTCACCATTTACACGGTTGTCTGTAATACACATTACAGCCGCAAAATTTGATTTAGGTTTTAATTGAGCAATTGCTTTTAATGCACCAGCAACAATTGCTGAACCTGACATATCAAATTTCATACCAAGCATATGTCTTGCGCCTTTTAATGAATATCCACCTGAGTCAAATGTGATTCCTTTACCAACTAAAACTGTTTTTTCTTTGCTTTCTGGATTACCATTGTATTCAATTACAACCACTCTTGGTTCATACATACTTCCACGGTTAACAGAAAGTAAAAGTCCCATTTTTAATTCTTCAATTGCTTTTTTGTCTAAAACTGTAACTTTTAAATTATTATATTGTGCTAAATCTTTAGCTACATAATCAGCTAAAAATTCAGAATTACATACGTTTGGTGGCATAATTTGTAAATTTCTTACAAAATTTTGAGCTTCTGATAAAACTAATTCTTTTTCGAATCTATCTTGAATTCAAGCTTCTACATTTTCCATGTATGGTAATAATGTAAATTCTTCTTCTTTTTTATTAGTTTTTTCATTGAATAATTCTGCTTTAGCAAAATAAACTGCTCTTGTTAAAGCTTTAATTGCTCCACCATTACAAAAGTTATCTTGGCCAGCAGCAAAAGATTTTAAATCAACAAGATATGATCTTTTTTGAGAAGCTACTACTGATTTAAATGTTGAAACTAAACTATCTCAAGTAAATTTACTTTTTTCTCCTAAGTAAATATAAGCAACATTTTCATCTACATATTCTGTAATTGCATTGTTTTTTTCAATTAAATGTGGTTTTGCTTCATCGCCTTTGTAAAAAGCTTTAAGAAGCATATCACCATTTTTTTCTTTTAATATTTCTTTAAATAACATGCTTATTCCTTTCTTTAATATGTTTATTTTAGCATAACATTTAATTAATAAAATAGTGCAATTTTATAATTTTCTTTATAATGTTTTTATGCAAAAAAATAATATTATTGATGTAAAAATTGAAATCCCAAATGGGTCAAAAATTAAATATGAATATTCACGTGTTGATGGACAAATTCATGTTGATAGAATTTTAAGAGGAGATTTTGTTTATCCATCAAATTATGGTTTTATCCCTAATTCATTAGATTGAGATGGTGATGAACTTGATGTTTTACTTTATAGTCAAGAAGTATTTCAACCTGGTGTGATGTTGCAAGCAAGAATTATTGGTGCTATGAAAATGATTGATTCGGGCGAAACTGATACTAAATTGATTGCAGTACACGCTGATGATTACCGTTTAGATCAAATTAAAGAATTAAAAGATTTACCAGAACCATTTTTATTAAATTTAGAAACTTTCTTTAATAATTATAAAAATTGAAAAAAACCAGGTTTAACTAAAGTAACTGGTTTTGAAAATCTTGATTGAGCTCTTAATGAGCTTGATGAGTGCATTGAATTGATGAAAGAATACGGGCAAATGCCTAAAGATGATTTCATTGAATTGATGAAACAAAAACATCCTGAAAAATATGAATAAAAGCGATTTTCGCTTTTTTTCTTATTTTTCCATTCTTTCTGATTAGTTGCTAAGTAAACATTTTAAAAATATTTTAAAATTATTATGAGAAGTTTGCAATAGGTATACTTCTCAGGAATAGAGGTAATATGAATTCAAACATTAACACTCTCAGAAGAGAAGAACAAATTAAAAATTTAATTGCTGAAATTTTAGCAATGGAAATTCACAATACAAATGTGATTAATCCAACTGTAATAGATGCTAAATTATCAAGTGATTTATCTCATGTGAAAGTGTTTGTAACTTTTACTGAAAAGTCAACTAAAGGTTTAGAAGCGTTAGAAAATGCTAAAGGGTTTATTAGAACTAAATTGGCTAAATCTTTGGATTGAAGAAAAATTCCTGAAGTTCATTTTGAATTAGACGAATTAACTAATTCGGCTATGAAAATCGATAAGATTTTGGAAGAAATCAAAAATGAAAAATAAAAGCGGATTATTCCGCTTTTTTATCTTTAATTTTTAAGTAGATCAATAATGATGAAAGTAATGCTGTAATTTGAATTGATGCAATTAAAAAGTTTTGATTGATACTATTAATATTCAAAAATCCTAATCCAAATCCTGGTGAAGCAATTGCTATTTCTAAAAGGAAAAATCATATTTCATATTTATATTTATTTTTTCCAATCACTATTATATTTATAAATAACATTCCAATAATCATTACAAGTGTAATATATTGAATAATTCAATTCATTAAATATGAAATTTCATTTTCTAAAATGAATTCTAATGATAAAGTTTTTAAACTTAGGGAAATAAAAATAAAATAATGAGTAAAAATTAATACATTTCATTTTTTCGTTTCTTTGTGGTGATCGGCCATTTTTTCAAAATGTAGAATGTAATAAAGAAATAAGCTGCCTGTATAAAAAATTCCAGACATTCCTTTTCAATCAAAGTCTTTGAAGAATTTGCCTAATGTAATTAATAACTCACCAAAGAAGATAATTACTAATAAATTTAATCTTTCAATTAAATGTGGTAAATTAACATTTTTTTGTTTAATTGTGTATCTATAAACTGTAGGTAGGACTATAAAAATGGCAGCAAGCGATAGAATAAAATACAATCCTATTTCATATCCAATAAAAGCAGCACCTAAAATTGAAGAACCCAATACTGCAAAAGTAATTGCATTAATTAATATTGATTTTTTTCATTCTATTGCATCTTTATCCAAGAAATATACATAAAAATATTGCAAAGCCATATTAAAGTTCAACATACTAAAAATTACATTAAATCTAAAAAATGTTGCTGATCAATCACTATTAATTGAAAAAGCTAAATACATTACAAGTCCCATATCAATTAATGTAAATAATTTTTCAATTAGTTTATCTTTGCCGAATTTATTGACAAAAATTGTTTTAGTCATTCATAAATTTAACAGAATAACTATGACAACAATAAATTTACTAAAATCTATAAAAGATAAGTCATGATCTTCTGGCCCGTGAAAAACATTAGCGAATTTACTAATTGCTAAAACGAAAACAAGATCATAAAAAAGTTCTGTAAAAGTAACTTTTTTTACAAAATTTAATATTTTTTCTTTCATTTTTTCCTTTTAAGAGATTAAATATTTTTGCTATTTTATTAAAATATTGAAGATAAAAAAATAATTTTGTTCTGCGAAATCGTTAAAAAAAAGAAAACTTGATTTTTTAATCAAGTTTTCATATGGTGCTGAACCTGCATTTCCCACTTGCGGGTTTTTTTATGCTTTTTTTTACACATACATATTTATAAATAAATATGTAAAAAAACTAGTAATTTACTAGGTAAAGTGTGGTATAATAAAGTTATGAAAACTAAAAAAGAAGATAAAAGAAAATGAATATTATGTGTTTCAAATCAAAAATCAGGTAAATATATACAAGTTGGTTATAGAAAACCTAAAGGTACAGGCTACGAAGTAAGATTTGGCATTGGTTATGAACATGACTTTGAAAAATATCAAAAAAATTCAATTGAAAAAATCAAAATGCTTATTAAAG
>NZ_JHZE01000008.1 GCF_000621085.1 Mycoplasmopsis gallinarum DSM 19816 | reverse complement strand
ATCTCAAAAGTCTGATAGTAAGAAAAAAGCGAGAAAAAAAGCAATTAAATTTAATGATATTCACTTGCTCAATGCTTAAGTTTCTTAAGCATTTTTTTATATAATTATTTAACTAAAAATATTAGAAGGAGGAGCAGAATATGACAGATGGCGCTATTATAGGACTTATTTTAGGTTTATTCTTTTTAATTCTACTCATGATTTTCTTAGCAATGGGAATTAAAGTGGTTAAGGAAACAGATTTTTTAATCATTGAAAGATTTGGTAAATATCGAACCACATTACAAAAAGGTATCAATTTTATCATTCCTTTAATTGATAAAATCAGAATTAAAGACAATACTAAAGAAAAAGTTTTTGATTTTCCTGCTCAACAAGTAATTACTAAAGATAATGCCACAATTCTTGTGGATACTGTAGTTTATTTAAGAATTCAGGATCCTAAATTGTTTGCTTATGGAGCAGAAAAACCAATTGTTGCAATTAGAAACTTAACTTCAACTACTTTAAGAAATTTAATTGGTGAATTAGAATTAGATCAATCATTAACTTCAAGAGACACAATTAATTCAAAATTAACTGCAATTTTAGATCGTGCTTCAGATCCTTGAGGAATTAAAGTTAATCGAATCGAATTACAAAACATTATGCCTCCAAAAGAAGTGCAAGAAGCAATGATTAGACAAATGCAAGCTGAACGTGATCGTCGGGCTCAAATTTTAGAAGCAGAAGGAATTCGGGAAAGTGAAATTTTAAAAGCTCAGGGATATAAAGAAAGTTTAATTTTAAAGGCTGAAGCTAATAAAAGAAAAATCATTTTAGAAGCTGAAGCTGTGAAAGAACAATTAATGTTAGAGGCTGAAGGTAAAAAGTCTGCTTTAGAATTATTAAATCAAAGTCCAATCAATGAATCAATTTTACAACTAAAAGCTATTGAACAATTGGGCACATTAGCAAATGGCAATGCTACTAAAATTATTTTGCCTCCAAATTTAAAAGATGTAGCTTCATCAATGGCTGTTGCGCAAGCTGTGATTGAAAAAGAAAAATAATAAAGAAATGACAAATATCAAGTTTGTCATTTTTTTACAAAATTTATTATTGTTTATATAATCTTAAATTAGTTAAATTAAAAAGGAGAAACATGAAAAATATTCAATTATTAAAAACTTTAGAAGCAACTTTAATTTTAATGCAATTAAAAGTTAAAAACTTTCATTGAAATTTAAAAGGTGAAGATTTTTTTGAAATTCACGAGCAACTTGATAAATTTTATGATGATGTTGTTGAACAAATGGACACTTTAGCTGAAAAAATTGTAATGTTAGATAGCGTAGCAATTGGTAATTTTAAAGAAGCCTTAGATCTTTCATTAATTAAAGAAGCTGAAAGTGCAAAAGTAAATGAAAAACTAGTTTTTAGTCAAATTGTGTCTGATTTAAAAACAATTTTGACTTTTTTAGAAACTAATGCAACAGAATGAAACATTTTAGTTCAACCCGTTATTGATGAATTAATTCTTTTTGCTCACACTTGAGCGTGAAAATTTAAAGCTTCATTAGGCGAATAAACAAAAACTAAACAACTTTTTTCGTTGTTTAGTTTTTTTAAATTATTTGTCAGATTTTTTATTTTTTTTCTTTTTTAAAACTAAAACTATAAAAATAGTAATAAAGGCAATTCCTAAAATTCCAAGTAATCATCACAATCAGCTAAGATTCTTTCTAACATCTGCATTCTTAGTCAAAATATCTTTAAATAAAGTTTTTTCAATTGTATTTAAATCATCAATTGAAACTTTAGTTACTTCTTTCATTAAATCTTGATCGATTTTTTGACCTTTTGCTAAAACAGCAAATAATTTTTGAATCGCTTCATTTTTAGCAAAAATATTAAATTGTTCTTTATCTTTGCTATTTAAAATTTGTGCATTTTGTTTTAATGAATCAAGTTGATAATTTGCCATTGCATCGTAGAAATGAGTTTCTGCTTGCGCTTCTTCGCTTAAATTAAGTAATTCATCTTTGATAGAAATTAATAAATTTTTTATATTTTCATTATTTTCTGTAGTTGCATAATTAGCAATTAAATCAGTAGATTTGGCTAAGTCTTTATCCAAATCTTCTCTAGCTAAATTAGTGTTAGGTTGATTATTAATGTCGGAATTTTGTCATTGACCATATAATCATTTTAAATGACTTTTTAGTTTAATAATTTCTAATGTAGCTTTAATTTGTTCTGTGTTATGAGCTAAATTATCTAAATTTTTAATTATTTCTTGAATTTTATTTAAGCTATCATTATTGCCAGTTTGATTGTAATTTTCAAGTTCAGAACTTAAATCATTTAACAATTGTTGAATTTTAGCTTCTCTTTGATTTTGGAAATTATGCAAAGTATCATAAATTTCTTTAGTTTGATCATAATCTAAATTTGCATTTAAATGATTACTTGGAGCTTCATTGTTAAGTAATTTTTTAGCATCATCTAAAACTTGCTCATATTTAGCAACTTCAGTTTCATTTAATTTAGCAAAATCTGAAGAGTCTCTAAAATCAGGTTCTTTGGCAATTTCTGCTTTTAATTCTTTCATTAATTCATCTAATTTAGTTGCTTTTTCTAAAATTTCGCCACTTTTATCAGCATTTTTGGTTTTTACTTCATTAATTAATCCATCTTTTTGACTTTGATTTAAATTAGTTAATGCATTAATTTTATTTATAGCATCTTGTTTAGAATCTACTAAATTGTCATAAATATCTTTAATCCGTTCTAATTCTCTAGTTTCATTTTGATCAGGTTGAATTTGATCAATTTGTTGAATTAGATCGCTTTTTTCTTTGTCGTTTAACAATTCATTACCTGCTATTATTTCTTTAAGCCCATTTTTATTACCATCTAAAGATTCATAGGTGTAAATTAAAGAATTATTATTAGTATTATCATCACTTAAATTAGCTAAATTATTAAGTGAATCATTTAAACCATCATCTGTTGTTGAAGTTAATAATTTTTTAGCTAAATCTAATTTAGTATCAAAATTATTTTTCTTCTCATTATTAGAAGCTTGATATTTAGCATCGTCTAAATTGTTAACTACAAAATTCACAACATTTTTTAAATTAGTCATTTTTTCAGCAACATCTTGATATTTATTATTAATGTTTGCTAAATCTTGAGAATTACTTGCATTATCAATGGCTTGAATTAAATCGTTATATTGTTTTGGATTTAATTTATCTTTTAATTCATTTTCGGCTTGTAATTTTGCATTTTCTTTTTTTGCTTGTAAAACAATAGCATCAAATTCACTTATGTTAGTAATATTATTTTCACTATCTAAATTAGCATCTTTATTAATAATTTCTTGAATATGTTGATTTTTAGTTTCTTGTGAATAATAAGTCGCTGGAATATTATTAATTTCATTAATTAATTGTTTTTTAAAGTCATTAACTAAATTAACTTCATCAACAATGTTTTCAATAGCTTCATCGTCTAAATCTGGATTTAATTTATTTTTAGCTACTGTTTTTTCATTAGTTGATAAATATGGTAAGTTATCAATTTCTTTTTTAAGTAAAATTAATTCAATTACTTTTTGACTTTGAATTAAAGCATCTTTAATTTCATCTACTTCTCTGGCATTTAAAGCATTATTAGATTCTAAATAACCAATTGGAATTAAATCTGGATTGTCAGTTTGAATTCCATTAATTGCTCGATTAGCATTTTCGACTTTCGCAAGATAATCTGCTTTGGCTTCATTATCTGTAATTGCCTTAAATTCAGGTTCTTTAACAATTAAATTAGCAACTAAAGTGGCATTTCTTAACTCTTTCATTTTTTCATCAACAATAGTTGCTGTTTCGAAAATTTTTGGAATATCGGCATCTTTTTGTCTAACTGATTCTTTATAGTAATCTTTTTGGGCTGAATTGAGATTTTCATATAAATCAATTTCATCATAATATTTATCCATATCTCTATTTCACTTATCGATTACTAATTTATCATAGGCATCTTTAAGATTTTTAATGTTTTTAGCAGTTTCTTTGAAAATTAATTCAGTATAATCTGAATTATCTGTAAGTGATGGGCTTGATAAAAGTTTATTATTTTCAATTTGATCATTAACTTTTGCATAAAGATCATCAAAATTGCCTCTATCAATATAGTTGGCTTCAATATAAGGTAAAAAATCACCTTTTTTTACTGTTTTTTCATAGAGTGCAAAATCGCCTGTATCTGGATCCAAGTATTTCTTAATTAAATCATTTAATTTATTAGCAGTTACAGAAAGTCTATATCTTTGGCCGTCAGTTTTTTTAGTTCTTAAGTCGGCTAAAATTTTATTTTTTAATTCATCAGAAAGATATTCTAGATTGGTTATTCTTGCTTCATAACTATCACCATCCAAGGCATTAGCTGTTTTATTCAATTTATCGATTGCAGCTTGAATTTCATCGGGATCAATCGTTGAATTTAAACCATCTTTAATATTGTTTGCATTAATTAAAGCATTTTTGAATTCATCAGCTTTATTTTCTGTGGCATATTTATATTTATTAATTTGGTCATCCGGATTATTACTTAAAGCGGATTTAACTAAAGCAGGATCTAAATTAGCGATTGCATCATTTAAAGCTTTCATTTTTTCGTCTAAAGCATTAAGTTGGTCTAAAAATTCATTTTTGCTTGCTTCATCAAAAGTTGAATTTTCAATATATTTATTTAATTTATCACCTTGCTCAGTTGAAATATTTTCAAGCGCATTAGCTGATTCTTTTAATTCGTTTTCTACACTTAAGTCACGATTTTGCTCTTCAATTAAATTTGCAATATTTTTATCATTTCCGTAAGCAATTTCATAAATTGTGCCGTTAATTGCATATGAACCTTTGAATAATTCTGCTTCGTTAATTTTATTTCTAATTTCTGCTTTTTTCTCTTCACCCATATTAGAAAGTGATTCTAATTTTAAAAGTGCTGCTTTTTTGGCTTGAGCAAATGCACCTTCTTCTCCAGTAATTAAATTATTTAAACGTTCTTCATTACTTTCAAGATTATTACTAAAAGTAAAATTATTGTCACTTTCTTCAAAATTGAAATTATTTAATGTTGGTTTTGAACCTTTAATAATGTTTTTTTCTGTATCACTTAAATAAGTGTATGAATCAATATTGCTATCAAATAAATCTTTGTTTCCATTTAATTTTTGCAATTTATCAGTTCAGTTGGTTTTTAAATTATTTAGTGATTTATTAGTAAAATTCTCAATGTTATCTTTTGAATCAAAAATTGAATTATATTCACTAGAAATATTAGATAAATAGCTATTAAATCAAGCATCATCTAGATTTTTTAAATTTTCATCATTAGTTTTTTTATAAACTACTGAAGAAGTGATATCAGGTAATTGTTTATAAATTTGATTAATTACTTTATTTAAATTATCTAGTTTTTCTACATCGGCATATATTTCATTTAATTCATTGTTAAGTTCAGTATTTTTTTCATTAAAATTAATTAAATCGTCAATTGTTGAGTATTGATTTAAATCATTTTGAATTTTTTGAGCTAATAAATTTTTTAATTTTTCATTATTATGCGGATATTTTAATGAAGTTATTTCAAAATCATTAATGTGATTTAATAATTTATTTAAATTCTCTTCACCATTAAAAGCACGCAATAAATCATTTACATTTTTAATAAAATTATCTAAATCGTTCCCATAATCTTGCAAATTATGAATATGAGTTCGATTTTCATAATCATAATCATCCTGAAAATTGTAATTGCTTGGTCCTGAAGCTAAAATTTGAACATTATTTCGATCAATATCACTATATGGAGATAAAAAGTATTTATTTTTATTTTCCTCTAATAATTTTTTAGTTTTTTCTTTTAATTCTTTATCTGCAAGGGCAAAATTCATTTTTTCACTAATACCACTTGGTAATTGATTTAAACTAAAAACATAATTTTTCAATAATCCGTATTTATTTTCAGCTTCTTCTTGTTTTGCATCTCATTCATTAACTAAATTTTTAAAGTTTTTATAATCAACACTATTTACAAAATTTGAAGTCGATTCTTCAAAACCTTGTGCACTTAAAATCTTATCTTTCAAAGCTTGTTTTTGTAAATTAGTTAAATGTTCTTTAGTATCAATATAACGTTTTAATTTTTCTAAATCACTCAACTCAATTTGAATATTGTCAAAAGTTCAATAAGCAGAATCTAGTGACACAGGTTTAATTAAATCGTTTTTAATTTTTCACTTTTTACTATCTTCTGGATCTGCAAATTCAATTTTTAAACGTAAATTATTTAAATTTTCAATTTTAGTAGTGCTATTAATATTATTTAAAGTACTAAATTCTGCAAATTTTTGAGTAGTAGTTAATTTTTGATTTTTAATTTCATCAAATTTAGACTTATCTACTTCAGTAATAACTCTATCACCTTCAACTAAAGTTAATTTTGTTTTAGGTAAAATATCATTTTCTGATTTTAAAGTTGCATCCTCTGGTTTATAAAATAATTTTTCTTTAGTAATAAATTTTTTGTAATATGAACTTTTACGTTCGCTATAAGTGGTAAAACTACCTCAAACTGGGAAAACTGTTCCATATTCTCCATCAAATCATAATGTTCCACCACCAATGAAACTTCAAAAAGGTCAATTCTTCGCTTCTGGTGTACCTCAAAGATTTTCTTCAGTAGATTCATTTGGACCAGTCACATGATCTGCATAAACATAACCTGTTCCTACTTGTTCACCGCTTAAATCATCTCCTTGGTTATGCATTACATCATTATAAGGTTTAGTTTCAAATTCAACTACCGCCATTGCATCAACTTGTTCTCAAGGTGATCTTCTTCTCGCGTCAATAAAGAAAGTAAAAAGTGAACCCATTGATTTATCAAAAGATTTATAAAAATCGCTTTCATTTAAATGTTTTTGATAAAGCCCACGATTTCTAAATTCTTTTTTACCTGAATCAGTTCCTCCTCTTTGATCTCTTCCATAACGATTGTTTATTAATAAATTTGCAACTGAAACTTTGCGGCCTTCATTATCTAAGTAACCACCTCAGTATTTTTTAAATTCTTCAACCCTTTGAATATCATTTCCATTATTTGTAAAATTTAAATATCAATCCATAGGAGGGTGAATATAATTAGGTCAATATTGAATATTGCTTAATTGAGCATCATATTTTGGTTCATCAAAATAAACTAAAGGTTCTCCTTGAGCGGCTGTATTAATTCTTTCTACACTTGCAACTCATGGATTAATTTCAATATTTCTATCTCAGTTAGTACCATCATTGACATTGATTGTAAAAGTTTTTTTAGCACTATAGTTGTCATTTCCTATTGTTTCATAAGAAATATTTTTTCCTTTAACAAAATAAGTAATTTTTATTTGGCCAGTTAAAATTTGATCTCTTGAAATTCAAAATCCAGCACCAAACGCGGTTCTTCCATAATTAGAAGCATATTCATCCATGTGAAATGCTATTTTTCATTTTTTGCTATTAGTTTCTTTGTTATAACCAACACCAGATCATCAATTTTTATTTTCATCATTTGTCATTCAAGTATATTGATTACCATTAGATAAATAATTATTTTGTAAATGATTATTTAAACCTTTAGCACCTTCATAATTTGGATCAAGCAGTCTATATCATCCATTATTATAGTAAGCATGATCATTATTTAAATACCTTCCTTGTTCAGCTCAATTATAATTGCCGTCTCCAAATTGATCATAATAATAACCACTAATTGTTTTAGGATTTGAATAAATATTAGGATCACTAATTATTGTTTCTTGATCATAAGTTTGATTGTCAACAGTTACATTAGTTTTAATAGTAGTTAAAGAAACAGGCAGAGCAAATAATGGTATAACTCCAGCAACATTTAATAATAAAATTAATTTATTCTTTTTCATATAATTCTCCCCAAATAATAAAAAATCGCGCCACTAAAAATAAGCACGATTTAATCAAAATAAAAGATTAGAAGCAATTTTTGCATCTACTAAATTAATAAGTTTAATTTTAGATATTTTTTTCATGATTGCTCCTATTTTGCTTACAAAACACTTTCATATCATAAAGTCCTAAATGTTCTGAAATAGCATTTTTAATTGGAATTCGTCAATTTTGTCCATAATAATGTTCTAAAATTTTTTCATAATCTTTAGGTACATTTACTTCTATTTCATCTAAAAATTGTTTTTCTACGTTAAAAAAATCAATTTTTAGATCATAAATATTTTTTTGTGCATCCTTTTTAAAAGGTCAAGTTGGCACAAATCAACAATCTTCTTTTTCTATATTATTTAATGAATTTAAAACTTCCGAAAATTGTAATTTTTTAAATAATTTAGTTCAGAAACAAACAACTTTTAAAAATTTCATTCCGTATTGAATTTTAAAAAATTTACGTTGAGTAAAACCCTTCAAATAATGAATTTTATTTTTAAAACTTAAATATTTCTTAATTTGTTTTTCATTAGTTTTCACTGCCACAAATAAATCAATAAATAATGCATCTTCACTATTATTTAAATCATTAGTTCATTTCAAACACATTAAAAAATTGTCGCTATTTTCTGTGCTTTTAATTTGATTAGGATAATTAGTAATTAAAAATTCATAAGTTTCATAATCAATTAATAAATCCAAATCATCATCTCAAGGAATAAAGCCTCGATGTCGAATCACTCCTAATAAAGAGCCAAAAAACATCACATATTTTAAATTATGTTTTTCGCAAATTGCTAAAAATTCTTTTAGCAATTCTTTTAAGTTTTCTTGTCTATTCTTCATTATTTATTTTGGCTTGAGATAAATTTTCTTTAATGGCTTTAACTAATAATTTAGCTTCTGGAATACCAATTACATTAGGTAATCCTACTCTAATTTGTGAATGTCTTCGTTCTGCTCTACCTAATTCAAAATAAATATTATTTTTGTATTCGATTGTATTTCTTAAAATTTCCGCATCATAACTTTTTGGCATATTCAAAACTAATAAATTGTGAATAATATCTGCATCAGTTATACTATCGATAAAACCTAATTTTAATAATTCTTTTTTAATGTAATTATAAGTTTGTGCTCTTTCTTTACGTATTGCTTTTAAAGTTTGGTTCTTCATCACTTTTAAAGCGGCATTAACTGCAACTAAAATTGCACTTGCAGGGGTAAATGGAGTTGATTGCACATCACGATAATATTTGTCGTATAAACGATAATCAAAATAAAATCTAAAATTATCAGTTGAATAAGCTTTTTTCATAGCTCTTTCAGATAAAACAGCAATACTTAAACCAGGCATCACACAAAAACCTTTGCCACTAGTTGCTAATGCTACATCAATTCCTCAAGCATCGAACTTAATTTTTTCATGAATAAATGACGAAACCGAATCAACAATATAAAGTGAATTTGGAGCTAATTCTTTAATACTTTGACTTAATAGTTCTATATTATGTAAAACTCCTGTTGAAGTTTCATGATGGGTAATGAAAATTGAATCAAAGGTATTTGATTTTAAAACTTTGCGAATTTCTTCTATATTAAAAGTTTGATATTCGTCATAACTTAAAATTGTTAAATCTTGTTTAGAATTAAACCGATCAAATAAAACTTTAAATCTTTTACCAAAATCACCAGCCTCAATTAATAAAACTTTGTCTTTTTTATCAACTAAATTAACTACTACCGATTCCATAGCGCCTGTTGCGCTGGCGGTAATAAATAAAGGCATTCCTTTTTTAGTTTCAAAAAATTCCTTGATTAACTCTGTGGTCTCTTCCATATAGAATCTAAACAAATCAGAACGATGGTGTAAAACACTTTCTGCTAAAATTTCATTAACTTCTGGATAATTATTAATTGGACCAGGAGTAAAAATTAAAGTATGTGAATGACTAGCATATCTAGAATCCATTTCCTTTAAATCATTAAAAGTGTCTAATTCATGAATTTTAGTATTAGGTAAAACTTTTAAAATAAATTTATTATTAAGTGTTCATAAAAATTCTTCAAAATATTTTTGCTGATTTTTAGGATCTGCAAAAAATTGATTGATTTCTTTTTTCATTTCATCAGAAGTTGTTTTATTTACAAATAAAATTCCGCTTCATGAATTTTTCATATAAGCATTTTTATCTAAATAATGATAAAGTACTTCATCTTGATCATTAGTCTTATAAATTCATTCTGCTTTTTTCATAGTAAATTTTTGAGCAAAAGCAATTGATTTATTTTCTTGCTCAATTAATTTAAAAATATTGAAAAATTCATTTTTTTCTAAATATAAATCGCCTTCAACATATAAAGTATTACTTCAATGTTTTTTTGATGCAACTAATGAAGAAATATTATTTGAAGTGTCATACAGTTCATTTTCTACTAATTTCAATTTTTTGTATTTAGTTTTTAAATAATTAAATTGTTTTTTATGATAACCAACGACAATGATAATTTCTAAATTAGGATTCACTTCTCTTAAAAATTTAATATTTCTTTCAATTAAAGGTTCACCTTTAATTTGAACTAATGGTTTAGGTAAATACTGAGTTAGAGGAGCCATACGTACTCCTTTACCAGCTGCAAAAATTACAACATTTTCTATTTTGTTCATAGATTCCTTTGTTTACTTATTTTTATTTAAAATAAATATAATTAATAAAATTATAAATTTTTAATGCCAATTTTCTCTAATTTAATTAATAAAAAAATTCAGTTAAAACTGAATCTTAATTTTTTATTTGAAATGGTCAAAATATATTGAATCATTTGACATTTGATTTAAATTCATTTTTAATTATTTTTAATTTAAATCAACTATCAATTAATAAACAAAAACTAATAATAAATACTGGCAATAATCATAATATAACTCTAATTCAACCGATTGCTTTTCAGGCACTGTATAAATATGCCTTATAAACGTATGAATCTAAAAGTATGATTGCAATTCCTAAAATTAAAATGTTTAAAATAAGAAAAACATTGGCCTTTAATTTATTGTTTCAAAATTCAAAATGTTTTTTCTTTTCTAAACGATATTGATTCAAAACTTTCACTTGAAAAATAACAGGTAATATTAATTGTTTGATCAATAATTTAAACTTTTCTTTAGTTGTCGATGTATTTATTGTACATAAATTCAAAATAGATTTAACAATTTGCAAAATTAAAAAAATGACAAACACTACAATTAAAGGTTCAAACATAACTTTTCTATCAATTAATTCTTGCTTTGGAAAAAGATCGTAATCAATCAAATTTTTAATTGTAAATCAGTAAACTAAAATTAAACAAGCAATTAGAAAACTAAAAATATCTAAAAATTTGGAAATTTTTAGTTTTCTAATTTTAGAATTAAATATTTTTTTATTCACTTCACTCATAACTATTATTATATTTATTATTTTTTTATATTATTTAAATATTATGAAAAAAGAATTGAAATATACCTTATTAACTTTAGGAACTATTGGAGTAAGTGCTGCAATCGTTTCATCAACAATTGCAATTATCGATAAAAAAAGAAATATTAAAGTTAAAGAGACTGAACAAGATTTTTTTGATAAAAATTTATTTGCCCAATATGATTTAAATTCAGCTTTAAATCAAACAGATAATATTGTTGATTTAGGTAAAAAAGCAGATATTAATATTTTTTATTCTTCATATGGTATTCAACCATTTTTTAACTTAGTACGTTTAGCAATGCTTATTCCTACTGAAACTCATTTTATTTACACAAAATCAATTCCATTTCAAAGTAAAATTAATTCAGAATATTTTGAAAATTATTTAAAAAATGAAAAATCTTTACCTGTTGTTGACAGTGAAAACCAAGAATTAATTAGTTATATAAACACTATTAATCAAGCTAATTATAATCGTTCAAAAGTTTATGCACTTGATGAATGAAATGATACTAAAGCTTATGAATATTGTAAAAAACTAGTGCATTTAAATGGAAATAAAAAAATTAACTTGTATATTAATTCCGATTTATATAAAAATGAACCGAGATTCGCTACTTTAACTTCTGAATTTCCTAATTTAGCAGTAATTGGTATTGAAGATTCAAATGTAATTGCTTATCATGCAATTAATGAGTGAATTCCAAGAGTTTATGATCTTTATTTAAATGCTGATGGAAGTCCAAAAGATCAAAATGAATTTCCTACTTTTTTAAGTCGAGATAGTATGTATCTAGTTACTAATTTATTTCCAAATATCGCGTCTTATTTTTCTCCAATTAATTATGTAGAACAACTACAAACTATGCATATTAAAAATGTTTTTGCTTTTTTCAACAATCCTGCAGATTCTCATAAAGAAATTAAAGATTTAATTTTTAGTCAAAGAGATAGGAATAGAAAAAGATTAATGACACACTGAAGCAAAATCATTGGTTTAGATTGAGAAACAGAGAGAGATATCGTAAAAAATGATTATGAATTAAATCAAAAAGAATCATTAATTATTATTGGAACTGAATTTGAAAAAGATCAAAATTTAGTTACATATTTAGCAAATAAATATGCTGATAATTACAATATTTATTACAAAGGTCATCCAGGTAAAAATGTTAATGCGACTTGAATTACAAATAATTTAAGCCCTTCTCAAATTGGAAAGAAAGTTAAATTTGTTAATCCCCACACTAATGAAGAAACTTTTTATACTGTAAGTGAAAATCATATCATTCGTGCGCTTGAAACTCAAATTTCATCAGAAGAATTAACCACATACCATGTTTTAAACTCTGAAGGAACTGCTTTACTCGATAATGGATTAAAATTCGATAAGTGAATATTATTCGATTCTGGTTCAGGCGCAACTAGAGGTATTAATAATGGTTACAATGTGCCACATGATATTTTAGAAATTATTGATCCATACTTAAATGGAAAAGAAAATGACTTAATTGACACAACTAATTCTTTATATAATCAATATATTTATAAAATTGTTTCTAATAGTATTGCTTCACAACTAATTAATTTAACTTTGACTGCTGAAGCTGAAACTAAAAATATTGATGATTTAAATCTTGATGATTTTGTTCTTAACTATAATCCTAATAAATTATTTTTTGAAAATGTAGAATTAAAAGAAATTATTAGTAAAAAAATTGAAAATAATACAGCAAAAATTGTAATTAAAGGTCAATTTCATCCCAAGGTGTTTAGGGAAAATGTCAATAATCAAGTTTATGAGTTTGAACTTGTTTTTTCAAAAAAATTAACTGCGAGTTAATTTTAAATTTAGTATAAAAAAATAATAAAAAAGTTTTTGTTTTTGCCTTCTTTAAATAAAATAATAGATGGAGCTTTTAGAGCTTTTTGAAAATAAGGAGGTAAAATGAATAAAAAACCTATCATTTTTAGTGATGTTGATGGAACTATTTACACTAGAGATGCTTATGTTTCAAATTTCAATTTAAACATAATCAAAAACAATGATTTAAGTTTTAACATTGCAACCGGTAATCCTATTTGCCCAAGGATGTTAAAATTAGCAAAATTAACTGATGCTGATTACATAATTGGATCATCAGGTTCACAAATATATGATTATAAAAATGAAAAATTTTTATATGAAGAATATTTAAATGCTGAAACAGTTAAATCAATTTTTAAAATTTTTAAATCTAAAAATATTGCTGCGGCTGCTTGATCTTCAAAAGTTTTTTACATTTTTAGAGAAGAAGATAAAGAATTTTTAAATAAAATTTATTTCCGTTCAGAAAATTTTGATCAATTTAAACTTTACACAAATCAAGAAAATTTAGAACCAATTGCTAAAATTGAACTTTATTTTGAAAGTGTAGAAAATGTTGATGAAATTATTGACTTACTTAAAGATTTAGATTGCAAAGTAATTAAAACCCATATGAATGTTGAAATTATTCCTTATGGTGCTTCTAAAGGAAGAGCAATTTTATGAATGTTAGAAAATGTTTTTACTTCTCATTCTGCTGATGAAGTTATGGTAATCGGAGACAGTGAAAATGATTTTTCAATGTTTAAACGTTTCTTCCACTCATATGCAATGGACAACGCTAAAGATGAAGTTAAAGAAAAAGCTAATAATGTAACTAAACATGTTGTTGAGCATGGATTAGGTTATGCAATTTTAGATTACATTCAAAAATTGAATGCTTAAAATAGCAAGGAACTTGCTATTTTTTTATATATTTATGTTATAAAATAAAAATTAAACTTTGAAGGAGGTAAATATGGCACGTTTTATAGATGAAATTAAAATTACTTTACAAGCCGGTAAGGGTGGTGATGGAATGATTGCTTTTAGACGTGAAGCGCACGTTGATAAAGGTGGACCTGATGGTGGCGATGGAGGACGTGGAGGTAATATTTATTTTGTTGGCGATCCTGGAAAAAATACTTTACTTTCACTTTATGGCAATAAAAAAATAGTTGCTGAAGATGGAGTTAATGGAGGACCAAAAAATCTTTATGGTGCCGCTGGTAAGGACACATATGTGAAAGTTCCTTTGGGTACAATTGTTTATGATGGCAAAAGAGTAGTGGCTGATATTATTGATGCAAAACCTTATTTAGTAGCTAAAGGTGGAATTGGTGGTCGTGGAAACGCTAAGTTCAAAAGCCCTAAAAATACTGCTCCAAGAATTAAAGAAAATGGTACAAAAGGTGAAACTTATTTAGCTAATATTGTTCTTAAAGTAATGTCTGATGTTGGAGTTGTTGGGAAACCAAGTGCTGGAAAAAGTACTTTATTAACTGCTTTATCAAATGCAAAAGCTAAAATTGCTGATTATGAATTTACCACTTTAGTTCCTCAACTTGGATTAGTTGAATTTCACGATCATTCCTTTACGGTTGCTGATTTACCTGGTTTGATTAAAGGTGCTTCATTAGGTAAAGGATTAGGGATTCAATTCTTAAAACATATTGAAAGATGTAGAGTAATTGCTCACATTATTGATTTTGGGTCTGAAGAAAAAAATCCAATCGAAGATTATCAAATTATTAATGATGAATTAAAATCATACAGTTTAAATTTAGAGAAAAAACCACAATTAGTAATTGCAAATAAATCTGATATGCCTGCTTTTTCAAAACATTTAATTGCTTTTAAAAATGCTTTTCCTGAAATTGAAATTGTTGCAATTAGTGCACTTGAAAGAGAAAATTTAAATGAATTAAAAGCTAAATTATGAAACTTAATTGAAGAAAATAAAGCAAAACCAATTGAAGAAGAACAAAAAGATGAAATTGTTGAAATTAAACTGGAAAATGATTATGAAATTAAAAAACCTTTTGCTGGTTTCTTTGAAATTTCAGGTCCAAAAATTCAATATCTTTATGATAAATATCCAATTGTTTCTTATGATAATCTTCTAAGATTTAACAACATTTTGAAAAAAATGGGTGTTTGAGATGATCTTATTGCTTTAGATATACAGCCAGGTGATACTGTCAGAATTTATGATTATGAATTCGAATGAGATGGTAATTTTGATTAATAATAAATATGAAAATTGAAAAAGTTATTAGTAACTTTAGTCCTTATTCACGATCAGAGGCTAAAAATTTAATTAAAACATCACAAGTAAAAGTTAATAATTTAATTATTGATAAAAGTGTTGATTTTGATTTAAATAAAGATATTTTAGAAATCAAAAATCAACACTTTTTTACATGTGAAAAACTTTATTTGGTAATGAATAAACCGAAAAATGTCGTTTGTTCTCATAATCAAAATGAAGGACAAACCATATATGATTTAATTCCTTCAAAATATAAATACATTAAAAATTTGCAAACTTTTGGTAGATTAGATAAAGACACAACTGGCTTAATAATAATTTCTAATGATGGTAATTTAAATCATTTACTAATGTCTAATAAAAAACATATTGAAAAAACTTATTTAGCTACACTTGATAAATCATTCAATTCTGCTGATTTGATTAAACTTACTCAAGGTTTGGAAATTGCTAAAAATGAAATTACAAAACCAGCGAAAGCGTACATAATTAATTCCAATTTAATTGAATTAACAATTACTGAAGGTAAATATCACCAAGTTAAAAGAATGTTTCAAGTTTTAAATTACAAAGTTGTTGAATTAAAGAGGATTAAACTCAATAATTTAATTTTAAATGACTTAGAATTGGGACAAGTTAAAGAAATCAATGTTGAAAATTTATTAAAATAACTTAAACAAAAAATCACTTTAAAACAATTAAAGTGATTTTTTGCTAGTCTTAAAATTTTCAATTAAATCAATAGCTTCATCCAAAACTTCTTCATTATTTTTTCCATTAGTATTAATTATAAAATAAGGTATTTCATATTGTTGCATCAGTTTAATATAAAATAATTTATATAATGAATGTAATTCCTTAAAATAGGCTTCATTTTTTTCATAATTAACAATTTCACTTTTTCGATTTCTTTTAAAAAGTCTTTTCTTAAAAGTTGCAAAATCTATATCAAGAAAAATCGCTAAATCTGGATTTTCATTTTTATTTACTAATTCATGAAATAAAGCATCAAAAGCCTTTAAGTATTTTAAGGGTTTATTTTTTAAAGTTACAAAAGCAAAAATATAGTGTTCTAAATTAAAACGATCTAAAAAAATATAATCAATTTTTTTAGTTTTTGCTTCTTCTATAGTTTTTTGTAGTTTGGCTTCAAGATTTTCAATAATATATGTTTGAAAGGCGATATTGATATTTGGCTCATTTTGATACATTCACTTTAAAAAAGTATTAAAAATCGGATCATCTTCTTCAAATTCTTCTAATAAAATTGAATTATTAAAATATTTAACTAAACCTTTGGCTAAAGTGCTTTTGCCACTACTTATCATTCCGCTGATACCAATTAGCATTATTTTGATTTTCCTTTTTGTTCCACAAAATTGTTAATTATTTCTTTAGTTTTTTCAAAAACTTCTTCTTCGTTTAAATTATCAGTATCAATTATGACGTAATTTAAACCATATTTTTCCGCTTGTTTTAAAAATAAAGGTTTGTATAAATTGAATAATTTTAAAAAATATTCTTGATTATTTTCTCAATTATCAATTTCAACTTTTCTTCCTCTACTGAATAAACGTTTTTTGAAAGTTTCAAAAGACATATCTAAAAAGATTGCTAAATCTGGTGTTTCATCTTTAGTGATCAAATGTGAAAATAATGCGTCATATCCTTTTAAATATTTTTCACCTTTTGGCATTAGATTTACATTTGCAAAAATGTAATGTTCAATACTGAAACGATCTAGAAAAATAAAATCTTTTTCTTTGTCAAGTTTCATATCATTAAATTTTTGAATTATTTCACTTAATTTTGCTGTATGGTTTTCAACCACATAAGATTGAAAACCAATTGTTAAATTGGGTTCTTTTTCATATAATCATTTTAAAAAAGTATTGAAAACTTCATTATCTTCGCTAAATTCTTCAAGCATTAATGCCTTTGGATAGGCGTTTACTAATTTTTCTGTTAAAGTGCTCTTACCACTACTTATCATTCCACTGATACCAATAATCATCTTAAATCTCCTCAAAATTGATATTTAAAAATGGGAAGCAAATTTAAAGAATAAATTTACTTCTCATTTTTTTGTTTTATTTAATTTCAATTACTTTAATTGTGTATTTTTTTGGGGCTTCAACTTCTACTTCGTTGCCTACTGCAGTTTCCATTAATGCCTGCGCTAATGGAGACTCATTTGAAATAATTCCTTCCATTGGATTACTTTCATGAGTTCCAAGAATTTTTACTTCTCTTTCAATTCCTTTATCAACAATTAAATACTTAACTATTGAACCAATAGTTGCTCTATCTTTTTTTAGATTATCTTGATTTAAATCATCATGCACAATAGCATTTTGTAAAATATCTTCAAGTTGTAAAATTCTACCTTCAATTTCCGCTTGTCTATCTCTGGCTGCATCATATTCAGCATTTTCAGAAAGGTCACCTTGTGCTCTTGCTTCCTTTAAGGCAGCTTGAACCGCGGGTCTTTCAACTTGAACTAAATAATCATGTTCTTCTTGAAATTTTTTATAAGTTTCTTGAGTTAATAAATTTTTTACTTCGTTTTTTGCTTTAGCCATTTTAACTCCTTAGATTCGTAATAAGTTTTATTATTAATAATAATATATTAATTAACTTTAATATTAATTAATTTTAAAAATTTGATTTAGTAATTTTATATCAAGTTGGTAAAAAATCAGGAACATACTTACTTTGTGACACAATAATAAAAATTAATAGTCCAACAAACAAAATAAAAATTAAATAATCTTGTCATTCTCATTTTAATGAACGATATCTAGTGCGTTTTTCATATGGATCATAACCTCTAGTTTCCATTGCATTAGATAAATCTTCTGCTCTAGAAAATGAAATAACAAATAAAGGAATAATTAAGGTAGTGAATGAACGCGCTTTTTCTTTGATTTTTCCATTTCTAAAGTCAATTCCTCTACTTGCTTGAGCTTTAATAATTCTTTGAGCCTCATCCAATAATGTTGGAATAAAACGTAAAGTAATTGAAATAATCATTGCAATAATATGCACTGGAATAAATAATAATTTCAAAGGTCAAAGTAAATCTTCAATTGCTTTAGTTAATAAAACTGGTTTAGTGGTCATAACTAATAAAGAAGTAGCTAAAATCATTGTGTAAATTCTTAAAATTAAAGCCACAGTTCTAATTATGGTGCCATAATAAATGCCATAAATCCCTTTATAAATGTCTCAATAAATTTGTCTTTGTCACACATATTCATAAGTTTGAATACTTGGATCATTAATTTTCATTGTATAAACATTAATAAAGAAAATAAAAATTCCAATTAATAAAGGCATTCGAAAACTTTTTAATAGGGCTTTAAAACTCTTAGTAGCAATTAAATAAGCAGTCATTACTGGAATCATGATTAAAAACATGCTAAAAAAGTAATCAGAAAAGAAAGCCATTATAATAATTAAAATATTTACAATTAATTTTAATCTAGCATCTAAACGATGCACAAAGGTATTGTTATTGCTATAACTTCCAAAAGGAGTATTCATTTATTTTGCTCCTTTCTTTTTTAATCTATATTCATTTAAAAATTTTGCTAGTTCATTGATTGTATGAACTTCAGGAACTGGAATATTTTTTTCTCTTAACTTGTTTGCAAATGCCAATAATTTAGGTGGCTCCATATAATTAGCTTCTAAAAATTTAGTATCGTTTAAAACTGCATAAGTGTTGCCATCTTTGACAATTTTGCCATCTTTAAACATTAAAATTCTCTGAGTAACTTCCAAAACATTATCTAAATCGTGAGTTACAATAATTACAGTTTTACCCATTTTATGTAAATTAGTAAAAATTTCTAAAATTTCCACGACACCAGCAGGATCTAATCCGGCGGTTGGCTCATCTGCAACAATAAAATCAGGTTCCATCGCCAAAATCCCTGCTAGTGCGACTCTTCTTTTTTGTCCCCCAGATAAACCAAAAGGAGATTTATCTAAGTAAGAACTATCTAAACCAACTAAATTCAAATATTTTTCCGCTCTTTTTAAAGCTTCTTCTTTTGAAACTCCAAAACTAATTGGACCAAAGGCAATATCTTTTGCAATTGATTCTTCAAATAATTGATACTCAGCAAACTGAAACACTATTCCAATTTGTTCTCTTATGTCTTTTGCATATTTAAATTTTTTCATTTTCTTTTGCAATGAAACATCAAAATTAATTCTAGTTGGTTTTTTTAAAGACAATTTAAATTCTTTAATTTTATTTTTTTGTTCTTGTTTGCTTAATTTTTGTTTTATCAAATCGTTTTTGTAATTTTTTAATGCAATTCTTTTTTGTTTAAAATTTAATTTTCTTTCTAAATCATACTTTCAATTAATTCTTCCAGATGTTGGATGTAACAAAGCGTTCAAATGTTCAATAAATGTGGTTTTTCCAGAACCGGTTTGTCCTATGATACCAATAAATTCTCCATTTGTAATTGTCGCACTTACTTCATTTAAAGCCATATGCTCATTAGGAGTTTTAGGACTAAAAATATGTTTTAATTTTTTAATTTCTATGAGCATAATTCTTTTATTAATTCCTCTTCATTATAAGTTGCTTCAACACCTTCTATTTCTTCGCTTAATTTGTAAATGAAAGGCGAATCTATTTTAGCTTTTTCAATGATTTCTTTATTTTTCAAAATTTCTTTAGGGCTTCCACTTGCTATAATTTTACCCCCAGAAAACACAATACACAAATCAGCTTGAATTGCTTCGTCCATATCATGAGTAATTGAAATTAAAGTTTTAGTTCTAGTTTTTTGAATTTCTCTAATAATTTCCAAAATTTTTCTTTTACCAAGCGGATCAAGCATTGAAGTTACTTCATCAAAAATAATAATTTCAGGGTCTAGGGCTAAAACTGAGGCAATAGCCACTCTTTGTTTTTGGCCTCCAGAAAGAAATTGTGGTTCTTTACTTAAATATTTTTTCATCCCCACTTTTTCAGATAAATTATCAATAATTTCTTTCATTTCGCTTGATTTCATTTTTTTGTTTTCTAATCCAAAAGCAATATCATCTTCGACACTAGCACCTATAAATTGGTTATCAGGATTTTGAAAAATAATGCCGATTTTTTTTCTTATTTCTCTCAAAGTTTTTTTACTAATTTCAATTCCATCAATTTCAATACTTCCGGAAATAGGTTTATATAAAGCTACTAAAACTTTTGAAAAGGTGCTTTTACCTGATCCATTATGTCCTAAAATTGCAACATATTGTCCCTTTGGAATTTCTAAATTAATATGGTCTAAAGCATTTTTAGTTGCTTCTGGATATCTAAATACTAAATCTTTAACTTTAATCATAAGTCTAATTATATGAAAAAGATTAAAATAATAATTGTTTAATGTTATAATTTTCAAGCGCCCAAGTGGTGGAATGGTAGACGCTGCGGACTCAAAATCCGCTGGAGCAATCCGTGCAGGTTCAAGTCCTGTCTTGGGCACCATATCATATTGATCAAAAAAAGAAAGTGTTATTCACTTTCTTTTTTTTCTGTTTCTTCTAAAGAATTCTTTTCTTTAAAAAAGTTTGCCAAATTATAAATAATTAAATAAAGTCCGCCAATTATAATGCATGCATCAGCAAAATTAAATGTTCCTAATTGTTTGGAAGTCCATCTTTCTAAAAATGGAATAAAAAGAATATCTTTGACCATTCCACCTTCAAAAATAAAACGATCTAACATATTACCAAAATCACCAGCAATTATAAAAGCAGTGATAATTAAATAATTTCAATTATTACTATAAAAAGGCACAATTAGTAAAACTAAAATAATTAAAATACTAATTGTTTGCACAATATTAATTACTACAGCACTCTTTTTTAAAGGAATGATAGTTACACCGTAATGCCCTATTGACCTAATACCAATAATACCAAAATCATAATAGCCAATTGAAGTTCATGCCCCATCAGTGTGGTCAGAATTTCAATTGAATAAATAAGTTTTAGTTAATTGATCAATTAAAACTAATAAAAAGACAATGCCTAAAACAATTAAATATTTAAAAGCTAATTTTTTAGGATTTTTCTTTGCTTCGTTAATTTTAGTTTGAAAGTTTTGGACTCTTTTTTTTCATCACTCGCTAATAATTTCTTTAAAGTTGCGTTTTGGATTTAATCCGTTAATTTCCGCCATTTGCTTTTAAACTTTCTATTACAGAGTGACATAATTGACAAATATCATCTACCATTTGAATTGGTAAATAATGATTTCAACAACGGTTACATTTTATAGAATCAAAAGTTTCAATTTTAGTTTCATTACTAAATTCAACTAACCCAACCATTAAAAGTTGTTTTAAATCAAGAGATTTAATAAATTCACTATTAGTATTTAAAGTTAACTTAGCTTCATTTGATCTCTTAATTAAGCCTTCTTGAATTGCATTTTCGATTAACACATTAATTTCACTTCTAAGTTTAAAGAATTCTTCTCATTCTACTAATAAATCAGAATTTTCTTCGATAGTAAAATTTAAAGTTTCTAAATGAACAGAATCTAATTTATCTACTTTATTAAAATGTTTATAAGCATCTTCAGCGGTAGTAGGTAAAATAGGAGCTAAAATTTTAATAAAGAAATCAGCTATTTCATAAAAATTAGTTAATGTCATTAATCTATTCATTGAATCTTCTTTTTCAATATATAAGATATCTTTAGTTATATTCAAATAAAAACTTGATAAATCAACTACATAATTATTTAAAGTTTTAATTACATAAATAAATTTGTATTCATCATAGAATTTTAAGACTGTTTTCTTAACATTTTCTAATTCTGCTTTAATGTAAGCATGAATACCTTGACGTTTTAATTTAGGATCGTAATTGAAATTGTTTAAATTCCCCAATAAAAATCTCAATGTGTTTCTCAATTTACGATAAATTTCGCTATTTTGATTCAAAATGTTATCACTTATTGCAACATCATTAGTATATTCACTATTAGCAGCTCATAATCTTAAAATATCTGCTCCAGATTTAGTAATTACTTTAATAGGATCAATAGTATTACCTTTAGATTTAGACATTTTATTTCCGTTTGAATCTACTACAAAACCATGAGAAACAATAGTTTTATAAGGGCTTACATTTGCATAAGCCACCGAATTAATTAATGATGAATTAAATCAACCACGATATTGATCTGTTCCCTCTAAATATAAATCATAAGGTGCTTTTACATTTTGTGCAATTTCAACTGCAAAAGAAGTAGAACCTGAATCAAATCAAACATCCATGATATCTTTTTCTTTTGTGTAGCCTTTATTACGATATTCTTCAGGCAATAATTCATCAACACTTTTACTTCATCATACATTAGTGCCTTCTTTTGCCACCATATCAATAACATAATCAAAAATTTCTTCTTTGATTACTGGTTCATTATTTTCATCATAAAAAATAATGATTGGTACTCCTCAAGTTCTTTGTCTACTAATAGTTCAATCATTTCTTTCTGCAATCATTGTAGTTAAACGTTTTTTAGCTCATTCTGGATAAGTTTCTACTTTTTCTAATTTTGAAAGAATTTCGCTTCTTATTTTATCTATTGAAACAAATCATTGTGGAGTGCCTCTAAAAATAACTGGTTTTAAAGTTCTTCAATCATGCGGATATGAGTGAACAAAATTTTCACTTTTTAATAAGTAATTGCTTTGGGTTAATTCTTCTAAAATTTGTTCATTTGCTTTTAAATAAAATTGATTAGCAAATTTACCTGCTTCATTATTTAAAATACCATCATCATTGACATGCATTATTCTATTTAATTGGTACTTTTGCCCAATTCTAAAATCATCTTCTCCAAACAATGGAGCAATATGTACTAATCCTGAACCTGATTCTAAAGTCACATGATGTCCGATTACAACTGGAGCTATATTTTGATTAATTATACTTAAATATTCTACCCCTGCGAAATCTTTGGCATTTAAGGTTTCGACTATTTGATAATCATTTCAATTAAATTCTTTAGCAATTTTTTCAACTAAATCTAATGCGATTATGTATCTTTCTTTTCCAACTAAAACAACTGCATATTGAAATTTTTCACTTATTGCAATTCCTGAATTGGCAATCAATGTTCAAGGAGTTGTGGTTCAAATAACTAATTTATCTCCAATTTTAATTTTGTTATTTTCATTTTCAATTTCAACAATTGGAAATGCTACATAAATTGATGGACTTTCGATATCTTTATATTCAACTTCTGCTTCAGCTAAAGCACTTCTAGAAGTTGGAGATCAATAAACAGGTTTTAAATCTTTATAAACTAAATTAGTTAAAGCCATTTTTTTAAACAACTCTAATTGTTTAGCTACAAAAGATTTGTCTAATGTTAAATAATATTTTGAAAAATCAGTTAAAAGTTGCATTTGTTTAAATTGTTCCATTTGGATTGCAACTTGCTCTAAAGCATAATCAGCAGCTTTTTCTCTTAATTGTAATGGAGTTAAAGTAGCAACATCAATTTTAGCTTGTTGAAGCATTTTATGTTCAATTGGTAATCCATGAGTATCTCAACCAGGCACAAAAGGTGAATAAAAACCTCTCATTGTTTTATATCTAACAATGATATCTTTTAAAATTTTATTTAAAGCGTGACCAACGTGTAAATTCCCATTTGCATATGGTGGTCCATCATGCAAAATAAATGGAGTATTATTTTTATTTCTTTCCAAAAGTCTTTGATAAATTTGTTTATCAAGTCATTCTTGTCTATATAATGGTTCCTTTTGAACTAAATTTGCCCTCATATCAAAATCAGTTTTTGGCATTATTAATGTATCTTTATAATTATTTTTTTCAGACATAAAACTCCTCATAATTTAGTAATAAAACAATTTTACTTATTAATATTTAATAAAAAAATAATTTCATATAAATATAAAAAAACCTTCGTAAAACGAAGGGATCAAATTGATATGGTGGCTCCGGCAGGAATCGAACCAGCGACACACGGAGCTTCAGTCCGTTGCTCTACCAACTGAGCTACAGAGCCATGGCGGTCCAGACGGGAATCGAACCCGCGATCTTCTCCGTGACAGGGAGACGTATTAACCACTTTACCACTGAACCTGGTGGCGGAGGTTGGACTTGAACCAACGACCTCAGGGTTATGAGCCCTGCGAGATACCGACTTCTCCACTCCGCGATATGATATTAAATTTTGGCGTGTTTTACAACACAAATGGCGGGTGATGAGGGATTTGAACCCCCGCGGGCCGTGAAGCCCCTGATAGTTTTCAAGACTATTCCCTTCAGCCGGACTTGGGTAATCACCCTTGGTGGACCCAACAGGATTCGAACCTGTAACCGACCGGTTATGAGCCGGTTGCTCTAACCGTTGAGCTATAGGTCCAAAAAACAGTTAGATTTCCATATAATGGTAGCATCGATGAGATTCGAACTCATGACCTTCCGGGTATGAACCGGACGCTCTAACCAACTGAGCTACAATGCCATTTTGGTGGAGGATATGGGATTCGAACCCACCACCTCCTGCGTGCAAGGCAGGCGCTCTAGCCAAATGAGCTAATCCCCCAAAATGGTGAAGAAGACAGGATTTGAACCTGCGACCACTTGGTCCCAAACCAAGCGCTCTACCAAGCTGAGCTACTTCTCCACACTTGCAACAAATTTAGGTTTTTGTAAAATTGCTTAAACATTATAGCATTAAAAAAATTGATTGAAAAATTTTTTTAATTTTTTTTATTTTGCTATTTTATTATTTTTATCAATTTAAATATGAGCAATAGATATTTAAGGAGATAAAATTAAAAACGAATTTGCTGATGTAATTAATATTTTATTTTTTAATGAAAAAACATTTTTCATTAACTCATTTTGTAAAAAGGAAAAAATGCAAAGAAATAAAAATTTATTATCTATTGTCTAACCACTTCGGTGGTTTATTTTGTATATTCTTTTTCATATATTTTTTTAGCTAGACTTTTTGATACAACTTTTTCTAATGCTTCTAAACTAGCGTTGTAAATATTATTATAAGTTCCAAAATGATTTAATAATTTTTTTTCTGTTTTTTCTCCTAATCCATCTATTGATAATAACTTCCCTTCTAAAGAGACAATTTTGTTTCTTTTTCTTAAATGTTCTTTTGCAAATCTATCAACTTCAATTTGCATTTCTGATAAAAAATTAAAAATTTCTCTATTTTTTAAAATATTAACTTCTTTTTCATTTAAATCAATTAAAGTTCTAGTCCTATGGTAATTATCTTTTACTAATCCAATTACCGGAATATTCAATTTTAATTCTTTTAAAACTTTTTTAATTTCATGAATTTGTGGTAATCCACCATCTGCAATAATCAAATCCGGAATTAAATTTTCTTTTTCACTAGTTAAATATTTATATGCAGTTTGATACATATACTCTACATCAGCTTCTCTCTCGTTTATTAAAGAATGATTAAATTTTCTATAATAATTTTTATTTTTTTGCCCGTTTGTATAAAGAACAGCCACACCAATAGGATTAAAATTTGCAAAATTGGAATTATCAAAAAGTAAAACATTTTTGATGTTTGGCAAATTTAAAAAATCACTCAAAATTTTTTCTTTTTTTTCTGCTAATAGTAATTTCTGTTTAGCTTCTTCAGCTTT
Organism: Mycoplasmopsis gallinarum DSM 19816; assembly: GCF_000621085.1. GTDB lineage: Bacteria > Bacillota_I > Bacilli_A > Mycoplasmatales > Metamycoplasmataceae > Mycoplasmopsis > Mycoplasmopsis gallinarum. Next base: position 170,899 of record NZ_JHZE01000008.1, on the reverse strand, counting down.
TGAAGAATAAAAATTATTCATATTTAATTCAGCAATTTCCAAAATTTTTTTATAAATTCCTATTTTTGGAGAAATTAGTTTTGTCGAAAAAGGAAGTTGAAGATTTAATTCAAGAAAATTTTTAGAAACTACAAATTCATCAGGAATTATTTTATTTTTGTAATATTCAATTAGAAAATTTTCTAACACATCATTTAAAGATAATTTTAAATTTATAATTTGATTATCTTTATTAATTAAAATACCATATCTATAAAACAAAATAGTAATATATAAAAATTCATTATCTACTTGATAAGTAAAAACATCAATATTTTTTAAATTTTTTAATTCTACTATTTGTTCTTCGTTTAATTTATTTAAAAAATTTAATGAATCTCTTATGTCTTTTGCAACTTCAAATTGCAAATTTTCTGAAGCTTCATGCATTTTTTCTTTTAATTTTTTTAAATATTCTTTGTTATTAAATTTTAAAATTTCTTTAATTTTTAAAAATTGAGATTTTCAAAAATTCCTATTTGGATTTTTAATAGGTAATCCTTTTTCATAAAATGCTTCTCTTTCAAGTAATTTTAAAATTAAAGTAGAGCCATATCCATTTGGAAATGGCCCAAAATAAAATAAATTTTCATTTTCTGGTTTTTTTATTTTTCTTATTAAATTAATCTCTAATTTATCATTATTTAGTTCAATTTTCAAATAAGGATATCTTTTATCATCCAATAACAAAATGTTAAATTCTGGATTATATTTTTCAATTAATTGTTTTTCTAAAACCAAAGCTTCTTTATTGTTTCTTACCACATAAATTTCAAAGTCACAAATAAGATCAACCATTTTTGCGGTTTTATAAGAATTTAAAGCTCCTTCTAAATATTGATGAAGTCTTTTTCTTAAATTGATTGCTTTCCCCACATAAATAACATTTTCATCTATGTCTTTTCACAAATAAACTCCGGGCTTATTTGGAACTTGTTTAATTTTTTCTAAAATAATTTCTTTTTGCATTTTAATCTATATATTGTTCAATAAATTGTTTCAAAATTTCCTTTGGATAATATTCATAGGCAATTTTAAGAATTTGATTATTTTTGAAATAAACAAAAGCTGGAACCTTTAAAACTTTAAAAGGAGAATTTATATCTCTAAATAATTTGGCTTCTTCAGCATCTATTTCATAAAAGGTTATATTTTTATTATCTCTATATTCATTAAAAATTTGAGTTACAACTGGTTTCATCATTTTACAATCAGGACATCATGTGGTAGTGAATTCTAAAAAATAGAGCATATCTTTATTTTGTTTATCAGTAATAATTTTTTTAGCTTCATTTCATTTTAATTTAGTCATTGTTTGGCACCTTTATTACAATATTGGGCTTTCTCATTCTTCTTCATTATTAGTTACTGGTTCGTTTTTAGATAAATTAGAATTTATTTTTTTAGTTTCATTTAGATTAGAAACTTCTATGGTTTCTTCCAAATTCTCATCAAAATTTAATTCATTAATTTCTTCATTATAAAAAATTGGATTTTCGATTTTTTCTATTTGAACATTTTTACTAATAGAAGTTTTATTATTAGTTAGAATGGCTGATTCTAATTCTTCAGTTTCATCTTCTTTTAAAGCGATTTCATTTTCTTTATTTTCGATCTCTGCGTTTATCGGTTTTTTGGTTTTTTTAATATTTTTAAAATATAAAAAAGCTTCATCTTCTCTTGTTAATATAGAAAAATGTTTTTTTATTTCTGAATATGTTTGCTTAAAACTTTCATTTTCAAGATTAAGGATTTTTTTAGCTCAATTTACAAATTCAAAAAATCTTTTTGTTTCATTTGTATAAAAAAAGATTTGATTTTTTTTAAGTTCGGTTTCATATTCAACCACAGAATGTTTTGATTTTCTAAGTTTTTTTCAATATTGATATGGTCTAATTAATCAAAAAGAAAAATATAAATATATGGATAAAAAAATAATAATTATTCAAACAAGAAATGGAGAAAAAGAAATAACATAAAAAATATTAAAAATTGAATCAAATAAAATTCCTATATTGCCTTTAGTTATAGGATTTATTCCATCATTAGTAAAACTTTTATATCATCCAAGAGAAAAAATTGAACTTAATTCAGAAGGTTTATAGTAGTATCAATTTTCCGTTCTTTGTCCAACTAAAATAGCATGATAAATTAAAATAAAAATTAATAACAAAACTAAAATGTTTTTAAATAAATTATTTTTTAAAGAAGAATAAGGAATTTTTTGATATTTATCAAATCAAGAAATTGCATATTTGTTTAAAAATAAATTCAAGAAATTCAATAAAAAATAACTTAGTAGGACAATTACTAAAAAAATAATTAAATCTCCAAATAATAGACCTATTGTATATAAATATAATTTGCTAAAAAATTCTGAATTAAGATTGTTAGATAAAAAATATAAGCCAATCACCAAAAAAGAAATTAAAAAACTTATTACCAATTTGATAATTTCATTTTTTAATTCTTTTTTTTGCTTTTTATTTGTTTTTAAATTAATATCTTTTTCAAAAAAGGCAAAATTTAATTTATTTTTTTCTTTGTTTATCATAAATATAAATTATATATTAACTTTAAATAGAAAATTGTATGCGACTTTTAAATTATGTTTTTTTAACAATTCTTTTCCATCTGCATTGTTAAAATAAATAAAATTTGCATATTTTAATATTTCTTTATCCATTTGTACATTTCTATTTAAAATTGCTAAGGATTTACAAAAGAAAGCACTTTCTTTATCTAAAAGTAATTTTTCTTTTGTTTTACCTTTAATTAAATCTATTGAGTTATATAAATTCTCCAGAGTTTCATATTCATTTAATAATTTAATTGCTGTTTTTTCTCCAATTCCTTCTACACCTTTTAAATTATCAGAAGAATCACCAGCTAATCCTTTAAAATCTGGTATTTGATATGGCAAAATTCCAATTAAATTTTTAAAATTATCTAAGTTAATTAATTCAAATTCTCCAGTTTTTTTGTTATGACTAATTACACTTGTGTTTTCATTTACTAACTGTAAAAGGTCTTTATCTTTAGAAAAAATATAATTTTCTGTGTTTTTGTTTTGAGCTAATGTTGCGATTAAATCATCTGCTTCATCGCCAATTTGTTCAAATCATTTTACGTTTAAACCGGTTAATATTTGTTTTATCAAATTAAATTGTTCAAAAATAATTTCAGGAGCTTTTGTTCTTCCGGCTTTATATCCTTCATAATTTTCATGCCGTTTTGTTTTACCTTGTGCATCAAAAGCAACAAAAAGATAATCAGGTTTTATAAAATCAATTAATTTAGTTAATGATAAAAGAAAAACATGTACGCCGTTTGTATAAATTCCTTCTGGAGATTTCATTAATGAATTCATAGTGTATGGATTATAAGATGCATAAAAAGATTGAAACATTAAAAAGTTTCCATCAACTAATAAAAATTTTGACTTATTCATTTATTTTTCCTCATTCTATCGGTAAATAACGTTGTTTACTATCTCTTTTTATTCCCATTTTTATGATTTCACCTTTGGTTAAATGCTTAAATTTATTAAATATTTCTTCTTGATTTATAAAGGAAGTTACTTCTTTTGAACTATCTCTAAATTTAATCATTTTATATTTGAAATTGATATCTAAAATTTCAACAGGGAAATATTGAATTGTGTTAATTTTATTAAACAATGCCAAATTATTTCCAATGACTTCAAACTTAGAGGTAGGAAAAATATTAAAAGTTCCGCCCAAATATTTAGTTTCATTTTCAATTTCAAAAGCATAATCTATTTCACTTTGGGAATTTAGTTCATCTAATTTGGTTTCATAAGTGTCAATAGGAAATTTTTTAATATTTTCTTTATATGATGTTTTTTTATCAAAAATGCCATAAATTTGTTTAGTTAAATTATCACAAGAAATTATGAAATTCATATTACCATAGTCTCTAAATACATTAGATTTAATCAAAATTTCAATCGCATTATCTTTTAAGCCAGCAAATCTTAGTCTTAATAAAGTATCAAGAATATTAGAACTATAATTTCCATTTTCTTCCCTATCTTTAAGTATTTTATTAATTCCTTCATTACCGAATCCCTTAATCATTGAAAAAGGTAAATAAATTTCATTTTTATATATTTCAGATTTTTGACTTGAAAAATAAATATTAGGTGAATTAATTTTGAAATTTAATTCTTTTGCTTCTTTTACAATAGATAAAATTGTTTCTTGCGCACCTTGTGATGAAGTAATTAAAGCGTTATAAAAAAGAAAAGGTTGATGAGTTTTATAATAAGCCATTTTCATTGTTAAATAAGCATATGAAACGGCATGACTCTTGTTAAATCCATATAAACCAAATTCTTCAATAATATCGAAAATTTCGTTGGCTTTTTGTTCATTTAAACCTTTTTCTTTGGCACCATTAACAAAATCTGATCTAAAAGTTTTTAACTTTTCTTCTTCTTTTTTACTTATGGCTTTTCTCAAAAAGTCCGCTTTAGTAAATGAAAATCCGGCAATTTTTTCCGCTATTTGCATAATTTGTTCTTGATAAACAATTATTCCATATGTATTTTTAACAATTTCATCATATTCTTTGGAAATGGAATTCATTTGAGCTTTTTTATTTTTTACTTGTGCGTAAATATCAATATATTTCATCGGACCAGGTCTAAATAATGAAATAATTGCATATAAATCATCAAATTTATCGATTTTTACCTTTTTAATTGTTCTTGTCATTCCAGTTGATTCAAGTTGAAAAATTCCTTCTGTAAATCCTTGGTTTAAAATGTTGAAAGTTTTTTCATCGTTTAAAACATCAACTCCCTGACTTAATAAATAATCAAAGGTTTGTTCTTTTGGTAAAAATTTTTCTATTTCATTGACCTCAGTTAGAGTTTTTAATCCTAATAAATCAATTTTTAACAATCCAAAACTCTCCAAATAATTCATTGGCAATTGTATTTGCAAAAAATCAGTTTCTGAAGAAGGCATAACTGGAACTAAAGAACTAATTTTTACATCGCTTATAATAAAACCGGCTGGATGATATCCAAACTGGCGTGGTAGTCCTTCAATTTTTAGAGCCGTTGGATAAAGTAATTTATCATATTCTGAATTGTTTTTTATAATGCTTTTGAACTCACTAGTTTCATATGCCTCTTGCAAGGTATTTGTGTAAATAGATTTAGAAATTTTATTAATTTCTGTAATTGGCAAATTCAAAACTCTCCCAACATCTCTAATTGCGCTTTTTGCTCCGATTGTTTGAAAAGTGGAAATTAATGCAGTGTATTCATAACCATATTTGTTTTTTAAATAAGCAAAAACTTCTGCTCTTCGATCATCTTGAATATCAATATCGATGTCTGGTCATGAAGCTTTTTCATAATTTAAAAATCTTTCAAATAATAAATCATATTTTAATGGGTTAATTTCAGTAATTCCGAGTAGATAAGAAACCAATGAACCAGCTGCACTACCACGACCTGGGCCAATTTTAATACCATTGTTTTTTGCTCATTGAATTAAATCCTGAATGATTAAAAAATAATTAAAAAATTTTAAAGATATTATCACATCAATTTCTTTTTTTAATCTTTCTTGTCAAATCGGAGTTGTTACCAATTCATTTTCTTTAACTTGAATGCCTTTGTTTATTAATTCAATAAATTTTAAATAAGATTCTTTCTTATTTAAGTTTTCATAATTAGCAAGATGCAATTTTACCTTAGGTAAAATTAAATTACAATTTTCAACTATTTTCTTGGTATTTTCAATTACATTGTGTGGTAAATTTTCTAAATTTTCAAAATATTGAAATGAATAGTTCGCAGTTATTTCGACGTTTTTTTGTCCAATTGTAGCTAAAGTTTTTAAGGTTTCAATTTCATTTCCATTCATCAAATTATTTTTTCTTAAAAATACCACATTATTAAAACTTCTAGTTTCGCTTGAAAAAGGCAGATAAAAATTAGAAAAATTTAAAATTTGTTTGGTTTTTGCAAAAAATCCATGTGTAGGGTGATCTAATACATAAATATTTTCATCATCTAATTCATCAATAATTATTTTTATGAATGAATTTCTTTTTAAAATTAATTCATTGATTTTTTGGTATCCTTGATAATTTTTAGCCAAAATAATAAATCTATAACCATTAATTTCTAAATCTAGATCAACACCAACAATCCCTTTAATATTGTTTTTTTGACATTCTTCTAAAAATATACCTAAACCAAACAAATTATTGTAATCTGTTAGTACAACAGCTTCTAATTCATTTGCTTTAGAATCTTTGACTAAATTTTTAATTCTAATTGTTGATTCAAGAAATGAATATTCCGTTGTATTATAAAGCTGAACTAATTTCATTTTATCTCCTTATTTTTTAATTTATTTTTTATTTTATTTAATTACATTATGGAAAAAATAAAAAAATAATTTATTTATATTAAGTATAAAAAAAATAATCCTTTATGAGGATTATTTTTCAAAATTTGAATATTTCTTCATTAATGGCAATAATTCATCCAATCTTGAACTTTTTTCTTTGAAATTGAATGGAAGATTTTCAATAGAAGTTCAAGTAAAGTTTTCTGTTGTTGGTTTGTCAAAAGTTCAATCAGCTACAAATTTATCTTTTGTAAATTTAACTTCATTCAAGTTTTCTAAATTAAATTCTTGGTTATTGCTATTTAATTCTTTAGTTTTATTATACATCGCTACAAAATCATAGAAATATCATTTATTTTCAGCTTGATTATAAAGTTCCAAAACATATTTTAATTCATTACTTAATCTACTGTAAACAATTGAAATTTGCATTTGATTATTAGTATTAATGTATAAGAATGTAGCAAATAATCTTAAAGCATCTTGACTTTTAGCTCCATAGTTTTCAATTTCGTCTTCAATTGATTCTTTTATAAGGGTTATATTTTCTTGATAAGCATTTGCTGAATTAGGATTTTTTTTCATCTGTTTTTCTAAAGTTAAAACATTATCATATTTAGTAAATGCATCAGATTTAATGAATGCAATTGGGTCTTTTAAAAAGTTATTTCAATCTTTAGAATCTTCTTCAACTACTTGATTAAAAATAGTATCGATTCCTTGCCCTGAAAATTCTTTATTTTTTTTGTATAAAGCATAAATTGGAGGCATTGCTAATAATGAACTACCATTTGATTGATTATTATTAATTTTTAACCCATTTTGAATCATTAAATTAATTAATTTAACCATTTTCTTTTCAATATTTGCATCAATCATTTCATTTAATTGAGTATTAAATTTATTAAAGAAATAAGTATAGAAGTCATCGTTGATTTCATCATAACTACTTTGAAGTTTGTAATTACCTGTTACTGTATCAGCTGTGATAATTTTGCTTTCATTGGCTAAAATTTTGTAATTCAAAGGAGTGTTTTGAAAATTGTTCATTAATAAATCCAACATTTTATCTCTCTCAATTGAATTTTTATCAAACTGAATCTCATTTGGTTTAACTTTTCATTCTAAATTTGATTTGTTAAGGCCAAAACTGTAAAATTTTGATAAATTTAAAATTTGCTTAAATTTATTAACATTTTCAATTGTTATATCATCTTTTGAATATGCTGGTCTGTGAATTAATTCAAGTTCCTTGCTTAATTTGTAATATTCCCTAGCTTCATAGTTTGGACTAATTAAACATGCGCTTGAAATCATTGGAAGTCCTAAAGCAATAGGAGCGCCAAGAAAAATTAATTTATTTCATTTTTTCATTTTTTTCTCCTATTCATTTGTTAAAGTTCTTCATGATTTTAAGCCAGCATAACTAATATATGCTCCAATTCCCATAATTACTATTGAAAAAGCCATAATTCCAATTGCGTAAGATGATTGAGATTTAGCAGCGTTTAATCATTCAGTTGGAATGGTTATTTCTGCAGAAATTTTACTTACTTCACTTGCATTAATATAAACAATTACAGATACAATTAAAGCAATTAAAGCAACAATTGACACAACTAATCAAATAATAGTTTTGGTTTTTAAATTTAAATTTTTCATAACTATCCTTTAATTGTACTTCCTTGTCTTGAAATTGAACGCATAATTCATTTTCTAGCTAATAGATACACAATAAACATTGGAGCAATTGCTAAAATAGCTGCGGCCATTTTTAGAGATGGCATTGGTCTTGGGTTGGCTGGATCTGATAAATCTTGTCCAACTGAGAAAATTCAAACTGAAAGCACTGTGAAAGTATTATCTGAAATTAATGCAGGTCATAAGTATGAGTTTCATGAAGCTAAAGCGGTTAAAATAGTAACAGTTAAAATAGTTGGAGTAACCATTGGTACAGCTATTTTAAAGAAATATTTAGCGCCAACTGCACCATCAACTGTTGCAACTTCTTTTAATCTTTTTGGAATCGCTTCAAAAGCATTTCTAAACATTAAAGCAGTAAAGATTGAAGCAAGGAATGGCACTGAAACTGCTGCCACCATTCCGAGAAAATCTTGTTTTAATTTAATTGCTTCATCAAGCCGAGTTACCATTCAATATTGACCTGAAAGTAAAGCAACTTCTGGTAAAACTAATAATGAAATTAAAATAGATCATAATAATTTTTTAAATCTTCAAGTTTTAAGTGAAAAAGCATAACCGGCTAACATTGTAACTAAAATTTTAACTACTACTGAAAAGACAACATTAGCAAAAGTAAAACCTAATGATGGTAAATAGTCAACTCCTTTTTTAAGACTTTCTACATCATCACCAGCGGCATAAATACCCATTGCTTTGGTATAGTTGTCAGGACTAAATTCTTGCGGAATTAATGAAAAATTGCTTGAAAGTTCTAAAGCTTGTTGTTTTCCCATAAAAGAAATCATAAACATGAAGAAAAACGGGAAAAGAATAACAAGAGAAAGAGTAACTAACACTAAAGTTTTAAGGAATAAGCCAAATGCCATTGCAAAAACATTTGTTTCATGAACTTGGTGTGCTGTGTTTTCTCTATTTTTTCTTAGCTTGATATTCGATCATCACTGGCGAATTTTTAATCCGAGTTCAAACATTATATTCTCCTAAATTTTGTGAAACTTTTAAAATAGTGTTAAATCCACCTCTAATCAAAGTAGAATAAATTACTCCAATTATAAATAGAGATAAAGCAGCTGAAGATGCATAAGCATAGTTTGCGGCTTTAGTAAATCTATAAACGAAAATCATTAAGGTTGAAGCACCATTACTAATTGCATCTGCTGGTTGGTTGTTAAAGATAGCAAGTGGAAAGACTTTAATACCATTAATAATTCCCATTGTGATTAAGAAAGTTGTAGTTGATTTGATTGAAGGTAAAGTAATTGTAAAGAATTGTTTAATTGTGCCAATTCCATCAATTGAAGCTGAACGATATAAGTTTTTATCAACAGAAAGCATTGCAGTTGTAAAAATTAAAACATTAAATGCAAGTCCAGATCAAATTCCTTGAATAATAATTGGCAATAAAGCATTAAAACCAAATTGATCATTACTTTCCAATCAAGGAACATTTAAATTAAATGCTTTATTGAATAATCCATTTGGATCAAATAATTGAATAAATGATAATGAAACTGCAATTGCATTAGTAACATATGGTAAGAAGAAAATGGTTTGTCAAATTCCTCTTGCTCATTTACGATAAACATTTGCAATAGTTGAACTAATTAAAAGGGAAATTGCCATTACGAAAGGTAACACAATTAAACCATAAATTAGTGAGTTTCTAAAGGCCACTGCAAAAGCAGGGTCATTAATAACATTTTCAAAATTTTGAAAAGTAAATTGGCTTGTTCCATCAGGTAAGTCTATAAAAAAGGCGTTTTTAATATTTAAAACTAATGGAACCACTGTGAAAAGTGTAATGATTAACAGAGTAGGGATTAAAATAGCTAATGGTTGAACGGCAGGAGTTCTTTTATCAATAATTGAACCTGATAAAGATTGTGCCTTAATTTCAGCTTGTTTTTTTGCACTATATTTGCTTAAAAAACCAAACTTTAAAGATAGTTTTGCTCAAAAACTACTTTTTGAAAACATAGTCAACTCTTTCTTCTGTTAATTCATTAAAGATGTGAAGTCTATCAGCAGGAATATCGAAGTAAATTCTATCTCCTACTTTGAATTCAAGACGATTGTCAATTAAGAAGTTAGCATCTGATGAATTATCAACTGCTACAATTAATTTACTTTCTTTACCAAAGTTTTCTACTGCTTTAACTGTACCAGCAAAGTTAGCATCTTTGGCATTATTTTTAATAATAAAGTCTTCGGCTCTTACACCAACGCTGAAAGTTGAAAAGTCCACATTTGGAATTTCAACATTTTCAATTAATTTGTCTAATACATATAATTGATTATTTTTATATTCAGCATTTAACATTGCCATTTCAGGCATACCTAAGAAACGAGCAACGAATTTATTTTTTGGATGACTATAAAGTTCCATTGGTGAACCAATTTGTTGTACTTTTGCCATTGACATACATACAACAATATCACTAATTGACATCGCTTCTTCTTGATCGTGAGTAACGAAAACAGTTGTAATACCTAATTTTTGTTGAATTTCTCTAATTCATTGACGAGTAGAAATACGCAATTTAGCATCTAAGTTTGATAATGGTTCGTCCATTAATAAAATTTGTGGTTTTTTAACAATTGCCCGTGCAATAGCCACACGTTGTTGTTGACCACCAGAAAGTCTAGTTGGTTTTTTAGTTAAAATAGGTAAAATTTCAACTCTTTTTGCCACTTCAAGTACTTCATTGTGAATTGCTTTTTTCAATGAAATATTTTCTTTTGAAATTTCAACAATTTGATCTCTTTGTTCTTGGCTTAAAGGTGCATTTTTTAATTTTTTATCTTCAGCCATTACTTGAGATAAATTATATTTAGCTTCAATTTCAGCTAATTTTTTACTAAATTCATTGTAAGCTAAATATTTAAGAGTTTTTTCATTTCTTGAAAAGACTTTTAAAGCTGGATCAGCTTTTTCTGCTGCTTTAAATTCAGCTTTTTTAGCTAAATAAACTTTTTTGTTTTCTTGAATTTTACCTTCAAATTCTTCAATAATTTTCGCTTGATTTAAATGGAATTTGTATTTAATTAAATTTTTCATTAATTGATTTTCCACATTTAATAAAGCTAATTTAGTTTTTGGTGAAAAATTAGTTGAATCTTCAAGATTTAATTCACTTAATAATGCTTGAGTATTATCAATAGCCTCTTGAGCTTCTGCTGGAGTTTTTACTTTCACGGCTGCAAATTTTGTACCGTGTTTAGCTAAGAAACTAGATTGTGCATAATCACTTTCTTCACCTAAAGTATTTGTACGTTTTAATAAAGTTAATTGTTCATTAATTTCGTGTTTTTTGTCAGCATTAGATTTAGCTAAACTCTTGTAAGCTTTAAGTGAGGTTTTTGAAACCTGTGATAATTTAGCTGTGTAGTGTACTTTAGACATTTTGTAGTCAGTAGAAGCTTTTTCATATTCTTCTTTGATTTCAATATATCTATTTGCTCTTTCAATTGAACTTAAATTAAAGATTTTTCTATAAACTCTTCATAAGTTTAATAATTCTTGTTTTTCTTCTTGTGTCATTCCAAGTGCTTCTAAATAAATGTATTTGATTTCATTTCTAGCACCTTGACGTTTGATATAAAACTTGTTTTGTCATTCAAAATCGTTTTTTAAAGGGAATGCAATATTAGCATATACACTCATATGCGGATAAAGTGCATAGTTTTGGAAAACAAACCCTAATTTTCTCTTTTGTGGAGGTAGTTTAGTAACATCTTTTCCACGGAATAAGACATTACCACTGGTGATAGTTAAAAGACCAGAAATTGCATTCAAGGTAGTAGTTTTACCTGAACCAGATGGTCCAAGCAATGTAACTAATTTCCCTTCTGGAATTTTAAAACTAACATCATCAACTGCTAATGTTTCACCAAAGTCGATGAACACATTACGCAATTCAATTGCAGATACTTCATTAGTTTTATCTGTTTTTAAAATTTGTTCACTTAAACGCTCATATTCAGAATAATCTGCTTCAGTGAATTTATGATTGCGTTTTTTTGTTTCTTCAATTAATTTTTTAAAAATTTTCATAAATTTCCTTAATTAGTATTTCTGTTATTTGCTGCTTCATGTGCCTCTACGTCTGCTTGAATTTCTGCAGCTTGATAAACATAATCGTAGCCATATTTTTTAACTCATGAGTATAAATCTTGATAGTTGCTATCAGTAAATGAATAATCTCATAAATATTTTACAGAATCTGGTGAAGGAGGTTTTTGTTGATAAACAAATGAAATTACACCTTCAATAGTTTTATAATCTTTGAACAAACCATTTCCTTCATTGTATGCTTGTCTTAAAGCTTTTGAAATTGGATAAGTAATATAGTATTCAGGACTGCTTGCATCTTTGTCATTAGTTTCTTTACGCAATGGGACAGTGTAACCTGCACGTACTATTTCAGTTGAATAAGAATATTGATAATTTTCTCCAACGAAAATATTTCCAGTAACTCTACCAAATGAATCTAGACCACCTTTAGTAAATAATCTCACTCTAGTTCCTTTTGGTCAGTTATTTTGACCAAATTTGGTTGCTAACATTGCATAATTATATTCATATGGATTTGATTCTTTGTCGCTAACAGCTTTTTCAGGAGTATCAATTGAAGCAATTCTTACAGTAATTGTTCCAATTAATTCTTCGTCAATAGTTCCTCTTGATCTATCTGATGCCTGAGGATAGAATGAAGATTCCATTTTTCTATATAAAACTTCATTGGTTTCTAAATCTGGTTTAAATGCGATGGTGTCACCATCTTTTCATTTAATAATAGTTCCATCAATTCAATTCTTTTTCACTTTTTCGTCTTCTCAAGGAATATTAATTGCCTCTGCTTTACTTTGATCAAAAGTTGTTGGATAGTTAGTTTCATTAACTAAATGTAAGTCGAATTCAAAAGGTATAGAAACTAATAATTTACTTTTAATATTTGCTGGTATAGAGTCTATTCAACCTAATTTTCGATTAGTTGAATTTCATTTGTACACTTTTCATTCAAAAATTTTATTTACATTATAGTGATTATTATCACTGGTAATTGCTACTTCTTTTCTTTTTGTTTGTGCTGTTGTATATGAAACACCAGCTGAAGCTAAAGTAATAACAATTTTATTTAATTCACCATTTTCATCTCTTAAATTAAAGAAACGATTTTCATAATATGAGGCTTGAATTTCAGGTGCATTTTCAATTTTTCCAGCATAAATTGCTTGAGGTCTTAATAATTCTTCTTGACTTGTATTAGCAAAGAAATTAACAATTGATTGTTTTTCTTTTTCGCTTAATTTATCATATGGTAAATCATATTTTAAGTTGTAATAAGTGTTAATTGAATCGCCATTTTTTAATTCTTTTTGCGGAATGGTAGTCTCTTGACAACTAAGAGCCATTAAAGGTAATCCAATTACCGGTGAAATTAATGTAAGTTTCTTTATTTTTTTTAACATTTGTTCCTTGCTACATTAAAAAAGAAAATAGTTATATTTAACTATTTCTTTTTTTGTTTTTTATTTATTCTTATTTAAATATTGCGTTTGCACCTTGTTCCACTTTAACAATAATGTCGTTGTTGAAGCCTTCTAAGTTAGTATTGTTTTTAACTGCTGTGTACACACCATTTCAAGCTGATTTAAAGCTATTTCTAAAGATGTTTCCATTAATGTCACCAATTTCTGAATATGCTTTATATTCTTCATTGTTAATAACATTCTTGAATTGTGTATAAACAACTTTTAAGAATTTATTTTTCTCATTTGATTCGTCATAAGTTTTTAAAGCGTCTGAAGGATAAATATATGAAGCTGCACTTGCCACTTTAGAAGCTGAAGTACTATTTCCTAAGTAGTATTTAACAAATAATTTGGTTGCTTTGTCTCCTACTTCATTTGAGTGAATACCCATTAATGATGGACCTTGTACATAAACAACATTTTTAGTGTTAGTTGCTCTAAATTTAGTAGGTGCTGAAATTGCAAATAATTCATTTTCTTGAAGAGTTTGTTCTGATCCAAGTTTTGAAATTTGCACTTTTCCACCGTTTTCTTTGTTAAATACAAAGAATACTTCTTTTGAAGGAGCATCTTCTACACCATCATATGCTAATCCAGCATAACCAATTACATCAGGGTTGCTTTGTGCTAAAGCTTTAAGAACTTCAACTTCTTCAGTTGCAGTTTTAGGTAAAATTAATGCTAATTGGCTTACTGCGTCAGTTGCATTGGTTTTTGGCATATCTGTATTAGTAATTTTTCCTAATAATGCTGATGCTGTAGCTTTATCTTCATCTCTAATTTTTAAGTTGTATTTTGCTTTAGCCTCATCACCATAGAAAATAGTATTTCAGTTTTTACCATTATTAGTTGTAAATTTAATAGCAGTATCTGATTTAGCAAGACCAGCAATTTTAGCTGAGTTAATATCAACTCTTGTTTCTCCACTTAACGCACTAAGCGCTAAAGTTGAATCTGAAGCCTTTACATAGTTATTTTTGTAACCAGATGATGAACCAAAACCTAAAGCATATTTATGTTTAATTGATGAAGTTGAGGTATATTCGCCATTTCCTTGTATTACAACAGCTCCAGCTCTCATAGCCTCAACTAATTTATCGTAAATGGCTTCCATACCTTTCATCGCTTTTGAGTTTTTATCTTTAAAAGCAGAATAATCAGCAACTTTATTTAAGTAACCATTTGTATCTTTTGTTATAGCTTTAATGTACATATCTCTATCTCTTGCATTAACTTGTGCATAAGTTAAAGTTGCAATAAAACCGGCTGAATCATCAATACCAAATAAGTGAACGTCAGAGTTTGGTTTAGATGAAAGAGTGAACATTTTTTGAGCTTTAATTGCAAAATCAAGTAATTTTTCAGCTTCATCAAAAGTTGATTGGTTAACAACATAACCTGCACCTAAAAGTGTTTTAATAGTTTCAGCTGCAACTGGTTCTCCTCAAAGAGCTTTAACAGCTTCTCTATCACCTGCACCTTGAGTTTTATAAGATTCATAATCAGGAAGGTTAATAGTTGCACCATTTGCTTGCATTGTTTCTAAAATATAAGATAAAACAGGGGCATTGATTGCTGTAACATTACCAGATTTAGTTGATGGAATAATTCATAAACCAGCATTAACAATGTTTGATGTTGAAGTATTATCTTTTAAGAATTCAGCGTTAATTGTTTTCATTAATGATGATGAATCTAATAAAGGATCTACATCAGCAAAGTTTAATGACATCCCTTTTTCAGCAATTTTAGAAGCTGTAGCAGCATAGTTTAAAGTTAAGTTAACTAATTCAGTTCTATTTACTGAAGTAATTTTGTTAGCAATATTTTCATCCGCTGCTGGATAATCACCATCTCCAAGACGTACTAATTCAACAGGTAAAAACATTTCTAATTGTTTGTTGAATTGATATTTAGCATAATCTTCTGTAGAATAGAATTTTTCTGGAGTTTGACCTTCAGGAACTGCAGCTAATTCATGAGCTGCTTTTTTAGTTCAAGTACCATTTGATTCAGTTGCATAAACAGCATTGTACTCGTTTACAAGCGCTTCAATAGCATTTCATTGTGCTTGTCCTTTACTAAATGAAACTCCAATTTTTACTGAAGTTGTATTTGTAGTGTCAAAACGATCTTTTTTTGACGCAGGGTTAGGATAAATATTAGATTTTAAATCACCTTGACCACCGCCATTATCATCTTCTGGTTTAGGAGCACAACCAGCAGATAAAGCTACTAAAGGAGTAGCTACACCTGCAACAGCCGCTAAGCCTAACAATAATTGTTTATTTTTTTTCATATTCTTTCCTTATTTACTTTTTACTTTCAATTTCAATAACATTACAATCAAAGTAATTATCGTAATGTATATATATTTTAATATTAAAAGAGAGATGTAATAAATAAAATAAATTTATGCAGTCGTTTTTTTATATGAAAAAAACGCTATTTTTTCATATTTTAAAAAAATAAAAAGATGGAGAATTCCCAAAGAAATTTCTCCATTTTATATAAATATGATGTGTTTATTGTATGCACTAATGTGCGGAAAGTGTGTTTTTATTTTGATTGCAAAGATTAAAATAAATAAAGTAATTAATAGGTGTATTTCTGGGTTAAATTACTTACATTAAAATATTCAATTTGGTGCGTCTTAAAATTAATTACCTAATGTAGTTTTAAAATTAAAACGCATATATATATTATAAATTATTCGTAAATAAAAAAATAGCAAAATTGCTATTTTTCATTAATTAATCTAATTCTGTAAATGAACCACCATTTGCTTCAAGTGCAGCAATTGCACTTTTTGAAGCAGCGTGTAAAGTTACTTTAAATTCTTTAGTAATTTTGCCATTTCCTAATAATTTTACTGGCATAGGTCTTTTAATTAAATTAGCAGCAAATAAAGCTTCTAAATTGATTTCGCTTTTGTTGTCAAATACTCTTTCTAAATCTTGTAAGTTAACAATTTGGAATTCTACATGATTTACATTAGTGAAACCACGTTTTCCAATTCTTCTAAATCAAGGAGTTTGTCCACCTTCAAAACCTAATCTGTGTCCGTGACGTTTGTTTTGACCTGATTGTCCTTTTCCAGCTTGTTTACCTTTTCCAGCTGCATGTCCACGACCTACACGGTGTTTTTCTACTCTTGAGCCCGCTGTATATTTAAGATTATTTAATTTCATACTTAAGCCACCTTACTAGTTAAGTAATTCCTTAACATCTTTATTTCTAATTTCAGCAATTTGTTCTGGAGTTCTTAAGGCTTGTAATGCTTTTAAAGTTGCACTAACAATGTTAGCTTTTGATCTTGAACCGTAAGTTTTAGTGTAAATATCTGTATAACCAGCTAATTCAACCACTGCACGTACAGTTGATGAAGCAACAATTCCTTTTCCTTTTGGAGCAGGTTTAAGCATTACTTTTGAAGCTAAGAATTTAGCATGCACTTCATGTGGAACAGTAATATTTTTGAAAATAGGAACAGTAATTAAGTGATTTTTTGCGTCTTTAATTGCTTTTTTAATTGCATCAGGAACTTCGTTTGCTTTTCCGTGTCCAAAACCAACACGTCCTTTTTTGTCCCCTACTACCACATAAGCAGCAAAGCTGAATCTTCTACCACCTTTAACTACTTTTGTAACACGACTAATGTTAACTACTTTTTCACTAAATTCATTTTCGCTACGTTCAAATCTGTTTGAACGTTCTGATCTTTCATCACGTTTTGCTCTTGGTTTTCTTTGTGCTGGTGCTTGATTAGTTTTATTTTCTTTAACTTCTTTTGATTTTTCTCTTTTAACAAAAGGTTTACGAACTTCTTTTGTTCCTTGAGCTTCTGTTTGTTTAATTTCTTTTTCGTTTGCCATTAGAATTTAACTCCTTTAGCATTTTCTCTGACAGCTTCTGCGAATGCTTTTACTCTTCCGTGGTAAATGTAACCTGCACGGTCGAATACTAATTCTTGAATTCCTAATTTATTAATTAATTCAGCCATTGCTTGACCTGCTTTAGCAGCAGCGGCAATATTTCCGTTGTATTTACCTTGTTCATAAGTTGATACAGCAGCTAAAGTGTGTCCTTTAGTATCGTCAATTAGTTGTGCATAAAAGTTTTGATGTGATTTAAAAACAACCAAACGTGGTTTTTGACTTGTACCACTGATTTTTTGTCTTTCACGTAAGTGTTTAACTTTACGTGCTTCATTACGAGATAATTTAGCCATAAATTGTCCTTTCTGCTATTTAGCAGCAGTTTTTCCTTCTTTACGACGAATCACTTCATCTTTGTATGCAATACCTTTTCCTGAGTATGGATTAGGTTTTCTAATTTTACGTACAACTGCAGCAAATTCACCAACTAATTCTTTTGAAATTCCTGAAATTGAAATTTCAGTTGGTTTTTCAACGGTAACTTTTAATTCTTGTGGAATTGTTAAGATAACAGGGTGGCTGTAACCTGCTAAAACTTCTAATTCTTGACCTTTAAGAGTTGCTTTATAACCAACCCCTTTAATTACTAATTCTTTTTTGTAACCTTTTGAAACACCAATTAACATATTGCTAATTAATGCGTTTGTGGTTCCATGTAATTGTTTTGTTGCTTTTTCTTCATTTGCTCTTAAAGTAGTAATTTGACCATTTTCTACTTTAATTGCGATTAAATTACTGAAATCTCTATTTAATTCACCTAATGGACCTTTAACACTAAAGTTAGTGCCATCTACTTTTACTTCAACATTAGCAGGAATAGTTAAAACTCTATTTCCAACACGAGACATTAGTACCTCTTACTAATAGATGTAGGCGATAACTTCGCCACCTACATTTTCTTTACGTGCTTGTTTTTCAGTCATTAAACCTTTTGATGTTGAAATAATTGCTGTTCCATAACCAGATAAAACTGTAGGTAAGTTTTTTACAGGTACATACACTTTAAGACCTGGTTTAGATACTCTTTTGAATTCAGTAATTGCTTTTTGATTGCCTTTGTATTTTAAAACTACTTCTAAAGTTTTTTTAGTATTTTCACCTTTAATTGAATATGATGCAATATAACCTTCAGCTAATAAAATGTCTAAAATTTTAGCTTTTTTACCTGAGTATGGAATGTCAACAGTTTTCTTTTTTCTTTGGTTCGCTTGTTTAACACGAACGATCATATCTGAAATAGGATCGGTAATAAACATATTATCAGCTCGCTTTCTTTACACCTGGGATTTTGCCTTCGTGTGCTAAATTACGGAAGCAAATACGACAGATTTTGTATTTTCTTAACACAGCATGTGGACGACCACATAATTCACAACGAGTGTAAGCACGGGTTGAAAATTTAGGGTGTTTTTTTGCTTTAGCTTTTAATGAAACTTTTGCCATTATTTTTCTCCTTTTGCAAATGGAATACCAAGTAATTCTAATAAAGCTTTGGCTTCTTCATCTGTATTAGCTGTAGTAATTAATTGCACATCTAATCCTTTAATTTTACGGATTTTGTCAAATTCAATTTCTGGGAAAATAATTTCTTCTTTAATACCTAATGAATAGTTTCCACGACCATCAAAAGCTTTAGGATTAGCGCCTCTGAAGTCTCTAATACGTGGCATAGCAACATTAATTAATTTATCTAAAAAGTCTCACATTCTATCACGACGTAAAGTAACTTTTCCACCCATTGGCATTCCTTCACGTAATTTTCATGATGCGTTTGATTTTTTAGCTTTAGTTTGAAAAGGTTTTTGACCTGAAATAATGGTCAATTCATTTAATACTTCTTCAATTGCTTTTGAGTTTGACACTTCTCTACCAGCGGTCATATTTAAAATAATTTTTTCTAATCTTGGTACTTGCATTACTGATGAGTAATTAAATTTTTCTTTTAATTCTTTAACAGCTTTGTTTAAATATAAATCTTTAGTTGCAGACATAATTAAAATTCCTTACCATTCTTACGGGTAATTCTTACTTTTTTCCCGTTTTGTAATTTATAACCAAGTTTTGAAAAAACAGCAGGTGAAGTTTTTGTTGCTTTTTTCATTAAAATTGAAACATTTGAAGCATGAATTGGAGCTTCCATTTTCTTAATTTGACCATCTTGACCTTGACTTGGTTTAACATGTTTTGTCACAATGTTTAAATCTTTTAAATACACTTTGTTATTTGCGTGATCTATTTTAGTAATTTTAGCAACTCTACCTTTGTGAGCTCCTGCAATTACTACTACTTCATCATTTACTTTAAATTTCATATTATTCCTTCTATAAAACTTCAGGTGCTAATGAAACCACTTTTAAATAACCACGATCACGTAATTCACGTGCCACTGGGCCAAATACCCGTGTTCCACGTAATGAGCCATCTTCTTTAATAATAACTACTGCATTGTCATCAAATTTGATGTGTGAACCATTTTCACGTTTGATTCCATAACGACTTCTTACAACTACTGCCTTAACTACTTGTCCTTCTTTTACTAATCCATTAGGAATAGCTTTTTTAACTGAACAAACAATTACATCACCAATGTTTGCTGTTTTTTTACGGCTACCGCCTAAAACTCTAATTAAACCAACTTCTTTGGCACCTGAGTTATCAGCAACATTTAATTTTGATAATTCTAATAACATTAATTACCTTCTTGTAATCTTTGTTTGATTTCTACTAAACGGAAATGTTTAGTTTTTGATAAAGGACGAGTTTCCATAATTGTAACGATGTCATTTACTTGAGCTTCATTGTTTGCATCGTGCACTGCAAAACGTTTAGTAGTTTTGAAACGTTTTGCATAAAGTCTATGTGAGCTGTATCTTTCAACTTCTACATAGATGGTTTTATCACCACGAACTCTAATTACACGGCCTTGTAAACTTTTACGAGTTTCGGTTTTTCTTTCCATTATTTAGCTCCTTTTTGTGAATCTAATTCTTTTTGTGCAATAGCAGTTAAAATTCTTGCAATGTCTCTACGTACTAATTTAATTTTGTGACTTTGGTCAAGTGAACCTGTTGAGTTTTTAAAATTAAGAGTGAAAAGTTCTGCTTTTAGGTCAGATACTAATTGTTTTAATTCTTGAATACTTTTATTTTTAAGTTCATTAAAATTCATTAGTTTTGACCTCCTTCTTCTTTAGCAACAATTCTTCATTTAACTGGTAATTTGTGACCACCTAATCTTAAAGCGTCACGAGCAACTTCTTCTTTAACTCCAGCAACTTCAAACATCATTGTGTTTTCTTTTACTGAAGCATATCAGAATTCTGGGCTACCTTTTCCTGAACCCATACGAACTCCAATAGGTTTAGATGTTTTTTGGAAGTGAGGGAAAATTCTAATAATAACATCCCCTTCACGACCCATTCTACGAGTAATAGCAATACGAGCAGCTTCAATTTGTCTTGCAGTAATAATTGAAGCGCTAGTTGCTTGTAAACCAAATTCACCAAATGAAACTTTGTTTCCTTTGTGTGCTTTTCTTTTTAGTGGATTAACTAAGAAAGGTTTACGATATTTAGTTCTTTTTGGTTGAAGCATCTTTTGATCCCCCTTCCAAAATTTCGCCTTTAGAAATTCACACTTTTACACCAATTGCACCATATGTGGTTTTTGCAATGGCTTTAGCGAAATCAACATCTTGTCTTAAAGTATGTAATTTCATTTCTCCACGTGAATATCCTTCGGTTCTCGCCATATCAACACCATTTAAACGGCCTGAAACAGCGGTTTTAATTCCTTTTGCTCCTGCTTTAAGAGCATCATTAATAACGAATTTTTGAGCAGCTCTAAAACTTTCACGATTTTCTAATCTTACTGCAATCGCTTCTGCTGCTAAACGAGCATTTAATTCAGGTTGTTTAAGAGCAACAACTTGTAAATTAATATCAGCTTTTTTGTTTTTTAGGTATTTGTGTAAATCAAGATTTAATTTTTGAATATTGCTTCCGTTTTCACCAAGTAATTTAGCTGGGCTTGCACTATGTAAGTAAACATTAATTTTTCCGTTAGCATTTCTTTTAATTTCCACTTGTCCAATTTGATATTTACGTACTAATTTATCAAAGAATTTGTAGATTAATGCATCTTGAACTAATAATTGTCCAAAGTTTGCTTTTTCTGAAAATCAAACTGTATTGTGATTTTTGGTAATTCCGTAACGGAAACCATTTGGATTAACCTTTTGTCCCATATTATGCTCTTTCCTCTAATGTAATTGATAAGTGTGATGTACGTTTTAAAATTGAATATGCTCTCCCTTGAGAACGAGGTTGATATCTTTTAAGTGTTGGACCTTCATTAACTAAAACTTCTTTTACAAATAATTTTGATGCGTCCATTCCGTGATTATTGGTTGCATTAGCAATGGCTGAATTTAATAATTTAATAAATAAAATTGATGATTTTTTGTTTGTGTTAGCTAAGATACCAAGTGCTTCATTTACATCAAGACCTCTGAACATATCAGCAACTAATCTTGCTTTTCTTGCACTTACTCTTTGCATTTTAACGTGTGCTTTTGCTTGTTGCATTATTTTTTACCTTTGTCAGCACCGTGACCACTAAATGTTCTAGTTGGAGCAAATTCTCCTAATTTGTGACCAACCATTTCATCTGTTACATAAACATCAATAAATTTATTACCATTGTGCACTTGGAATGTTAAACCAATAAATGATGGGAAGATGGTTGAACGTCTTGATCAGGTTTTAATAGGTGCTTTTTTAGCTTTGCCTTCAACAATAGCATCTACTTTTTTAAGTAAATGTTCATCGGCAAATGGACCTTTTTTAAGACTACGTGCCATTATTTAGCATCCTTTCTTCTTCTAATAATTAATTTGTTTGAAGATTTTTTAGTTTTTCTAGTTTTAACACCAAGAGCTTTTTTACCTCATGGAGTAAGTGGAGCTTTACGTCCAACTGGTTGTTTACCTTCACCACCACCATGTGGGTGATCTACAGGGTTCATTACAGAACCACGAACTGTAGGACGAACACCTAAGTGTCTATTTCTACCTGCTTTACCTAAATTAACAAGTGAATGTTCGCTGTTTCCTACTGTACCAATAGTAGCACGACAACGAGCTAAAATTCTACGCATTTCTCCTGATTTAAGACGTAATACAACATATTTTCCGTCTTCATCTTTACCTAAAAGTTGAGCACTTGTACCTGCTGAACGAGCAATGATACCACCTGCTCCTGGTTGCATTTCAATATTGTGAACAAATGTACCTTCTGGGATGTTTGCAAGAGGTAATGTGTTACCTACTAAAATATCAACATCTGTTCCAGACATAACTACTTGTCCTAATTGAAGTCCTTCTGGTGCTAAAATATATCTTTTTTCTCCGTCTGCATAAGCAACTAATGAAATATTTGCTGAACGGTTTGGATCATATTCGATAGTTTTAACAACAGCAGGAATGTTGTCTTTATTTCTTTTAAAGTCAATAAGTCTGTAAAATCTCTTTACCCGACCACCATGATGTCTTACAGTAATTTTACCTTGGTTGTTACGACCAGCATTATTTTTTAAAATTACTAATAATGATTTTTCTGGTTTGTGTCCGCTTAAATTAGCATTATAGTCGAGACTAGACATATTACGGCGACCATTGGTAGTTGGCTTATAGTATTTAACTGCCATGTCTATTTTCTCCTTTGCTTAAAAATAATCGAGGTATTTGTCTTTTAAGCAACAATTTTAAACCTCTTAAATTATGCTTCTTTGCCACTTCTTGCTACAGTTTTTCTAACTGTTTTAGTTGAAGTTTTAGTAGCACTTTTTGCTTTTTTAGCACTTAATTTAGCTTCTAATTGAGCTTCTTTAGCTAAGTTTTTAGCTTTTTCTTCTTTAGCCTTAGCTTCTTTTTCAGCTTCAACTTGGGCTTTGTTTTCTTCTTCATTTGGATAGAAATTAATTACATATCCATCTTTTAAGGTTACCATTGCTTTTTTATAACGATTGGTAAATCCATTGAAACGACCTAATCTTTTTGCCTTTTTATCTACTTTAATTGTATTAACTGCTTCAACTTTTACTTGAAAAATAAATTCAACTGCATTTTTAATTTGATATTTATTAGCAGCATAATCAACTTCAAATGTATAAGTATTTTGACCTTGAAGTAAATTAGTTTTTTCAGTAAGAATAGGTTTATGAATTACTCTTGTTAATTCCATTATTTTTCTCCTCTCACTTTAAACACTTCAAGACCTTCATTTGAAAGAACTAAAACATCAGCTCACACCAATTGTTCTACTAATACAGAATTAGGTCTTACTACAACTACATTAGGTACATTATTTAATGATTTTTGCACTAATTCATCATTTGAAACTACTAAAATGTGTTTTAAATGTGTTACATTTAATTCATTTAATTTTTGAATAGCTTCTTTAGTTGAAATTTTATTTAATTTTAAATCATCAACTACAACAGCTTTACTTTGTGCTAATAATGTTAAAGCTGAAATAAATGCAAGTTTTTTAACTTTTCTATTTACTTTTAATTCGTAATTTCTTTCAGGTGTAGGCCCAAATGCTCTACCACCACCAACTCAAATTGGAGATCTGGTTGAACCAGCACGAGCACGTCCTGTTCCTTTTTGTCTTCAAGGTTTTTTACCGCCACCTCTAACTTCAGCACGACTTTTTACTGAGTGAGTTCCTTGACGTCTTGAAGCTCTTTCTGAAAGAATACTGTCAAAAATTGCTTGTTCGTAAATTTTTTCTGAAGCAAAAACATTTGGCAAGTTTTTGTTATCAAAATTTAAGGTTAAATCTTTGTTAAAGTCTTTTTTAGTGTTTGTTACTTTTGCTGGTTTAGCAACTTCTTTTTTAACTGTTTCTTTTGGAGCAGCAGCTTTTTTCACAGGAGCTTTTTTTGCAACTGGTGCTTTTTTCTCTTCAGTTGATTTAGCTTTTGTAGTTTTTTTAACGTCAGCCATTATTTCTCCTTAAATATATTAATTTTTGTGTGCTTCTGCTTCAGCAGCTAAAATAAGAGGTTCTAAATCACTTGAGTGCATACCAACAGTAACTTCAATGTTGTATTTTTTAGCTTTTTCAACTAATTCATTCATTTTTAACACTTCTTTAACATCAACTAATTTAACAGCTTCTCTTACTGCTAAACCTTTAACAGCTTCTTTGATAACAACATAAGATTTATTTGGTCCTGGAATTGAACCTTTAACTAATAATAAATTGTTAACATTATCAACTTTAACAATTTCTAAATTTTGAACTGTCACTTGTTCGTGTCCTAAGTGACCAGGCATTGTCATACCTTTGAATACACGGTTACCACTAATGTCCCCTAAAGAACCAGTTTGTCTAATTGGTTGGCTACCACCACCACCACCGTGTGATTTAGGACCAATGTGTTGATTTCATCTTTTGATTGTTCCGGCGAAACCTTTTCCTTTTGAAGTTCCAGTAACATCAACTAATTCACCAGCTTTGAATAAATCAACATTAATTGATTGTCCTAATTCATAACCTGACATATTACGAATTTCTTTAACAAATTGTTTTACGCCAGTATTAGCTTTAGCAAAGTGACCTTTTTCAGGTTTGTTGCTTCTGCTTTCTTTTACATCTCCAACAGCTAATTGTAAAGCAGTATATCCTTGCTTGTCTGCTGAAGTAATAACTTTAGTAACTACGTTTGGTTGCACTTCAATCACAGTAACTGGAATAATTTTTCCTAATTCACTGTAAATTTGAGTCATCCCAACTTTACGTCCTAAAAGTCCTTTCATTTTTTTCTCCTATCTCTTCACATTTAAAATTAAATTGGTGAAGACCGTCGCTTGCTTTTATCAAGTCGGTTTTTATTGTTTAACTGCTGAAATTTTTAATTCAACTCCAGCTGGTAATTCAAATCTTTTAATTCCATCAATTAATTTATCGCTTGGATTTTTTAACACAATTAATCTTTGGTAAGTTCTTGATTCAAATTGTTCACGTGATTTTTTATTAATGTGAACTGATCTTAAGATTGTGATAACTTCTCTTTTTGTTGGCAATGGAACTGGTCCACTGTAAGCAACATTTTCTTTGTCAGCTAATTCAATAATTTTTTTAGCTGCAAAGTCAACAAGAGAGCTTTCAAAACTTAAAACTTTGATATTTAATTTACTCATTGTTGTCTCCTTGTTTCATTAACGAATTAATTAATACAAATTACTTAACGCACCCTCAACAACTCTTTTTGGTGTGCTAACAACCTCGTATTAATGCAAAATGCTTTTTTATTATAAAGCATAGCGTCATTTTTGAAAATAAAATCTTTAACTTTTTTAAATAAAAAATTCTGCTTTTTAAAAACAGAATTTTCTTTTTTTATTGATTACCAAAACTTAATAAAAAATGGTAATTTTTAGTGTCTTTAGCATTGGTTTTATTAGTTGTTTTTAGTCAAATTTCTAAACCGTGTGGTCCAGAAGACGAACCTAATCAAGAAACTTTTTGAGCTAAATAATTAATGTTTTCTAAAATAATTTCATAATTATCTCAATTTAATTCATAACCATATACTTCTTGAGTTTCTAGATTTTTTATTCCTACAAAACTATTTGCTTTTAACAATTCAAATAATTTTGTAACCTTCGCTTTATTTTTATCGACTATTTCACTATCTTCATCAATTGCATTTAATTGATTTTGAATTTCTGTAACTGAATTAAGAATTCTATAACCATTGCTTTCTAATTCATCAGGTCTTTGATTAATAATTGCTCCTGCCACATTAGTATATTTACCAAAATTATTGATATAAATTTTGTTAGTTTCTCTTTCTTCGGTTAATTTATTTTTAGTATTGATAGTTAAGACAACTACGCCTAAATCTGCATAATTTGCTGAACCTAAAATTGCTTGGGAGGTGAGGACAATATTAAGTGGATATAAAATGTCTCTGGCTTCCATTAATGATAATTTAGATTTATTAGTTTCACGCAATTTAGCTAAAACTTCTGAAGCTGCATATCCATCATCAAAATTTGGATAAACATAACTGTCTATAGTTAAATATTTGCTATCGTCAAATAAACGGTTTGAAACTTCTCCATCAACTTCAAAATTCACTAATTTAATTTTTGCTACTCTGAGAACATTTTGCGTGTTTTTATCAATTTCTTGCAAGTTTAAATCCATAAAAGCATTAAAGGGACTAGAATCAACAAGAACGTTTTGTAAATCAAAACGATAATCATAATTTTCTTTATCCAACTCATTTACAAAATTATCTGAACTACCAAAAATTTCTTCTAAATAAGCAATTTGCTTTTCGAAAGTCCCTTTAAAATTCATTTGAGCTAGGAAAGTTTCAATATCCATTTTATTGTAAGAATCTAAAGTTCCATTTAACTGTAGTTTATTATCAAAGAAACTTTGATAATATCTTGGTTTATTTGTGTTTAAGTTTTTAAAGCCTTTAATTTGCACAGAATTTTCTTGAATATTTCCTGTGTAGCGGTTTTGACGTTTAAAATTAAGGCTCAAAATGCTTTTTTCATCATCATAACTTGATGATTCTAAATCTAATCACGCATCATAGATATCGTTTGCATAGGGAATATTATCCAAAGATTGATTAAGGTCTATTTCATAATCAAAATCACGTCAATTTGTGCCAAGTTCTACATTCACATACTCTTGTAATTTGGTTAATTGATCATTAAAATTATCCAATTTTGCTAATTCTTTAATGAATTCATAAGGGGTTGTAAATAAAGCCTTTTCTCTTTGAATTTGTTCTAAAGACTGAAATGAATGTGTTTTGGTTTCATTATAAATTCCGGCTGATTTACTAAAAGTAATTCCGCCTGCTTTAAATCTTTGTCCTCATCCATTGATTGGAAAACTAAATCCTTTTAATTGTGGATCATTACTGCTTAAATCTAAATATTGAATATACATATGAGCATTTCCAGAACCATGTGAGTGACTTGAATCTAAATCGAATATTATTTTAAATTCAGTGGGATTATAATTTTCAATGCCTTCAATAGTTATATATTGATTTAAAACATTTAGTAAATGAATAGTTTTTTCTTCACCATCATATTTATGTGCTTCTCTTTGCAATAATTCTAAGAAATCATCACTAATTAGTGATTTACCTTTTTCTTTAAGAGTTAAATTAAAATGCAAAGGGCCTAAATTAAATTCATTAACTGATTGTCAATCTCCATCATGATCCCCTGCATAAATTTCATTTGCTTCTAGGCCTTTAATTACATTTGAAATTCAATGGATTTTATTAGGATCATTATTATCAGTTTTTAAACTACGCCCAAAAACAAAGTGTAATTCTTTTGAATGCGCATGAGTAGAATCACTTATGTGATAATCGTATAAATCATTATTTTTAAATTGAATATTAAATAATGATTGTAAAAATTTAATTTGTTCACTAAAAGTAGTCCTTTGCTTTAATTCTTTTGCAATAGTTAATGGATCTAATTGATGAACAACTGCAAAATCTTTACTAGTTGCTATTCCTTGAATGTATAGTTCGCCATTTCAATATCATTGATCAAATAAAGGGGTATATTCATGAATCGTGGGATTTGTTTCATTATTTTTTCCTAAATTTTCAATATTGATAATGATACTTTTAGTTCCATTTTGATTAATTAAAATTAATTTAGCTTTGCGATCTTTTGCAGGGGTATTTCAATCTTGAAAAATTGAATTGTTCATATCTAAAAAATACTCTTCATTATTAAACAAAGTTTCAGATAAAGGAGTAGTTAAAGTTTTATTTAAAAAATTGATTTTGTTCATGAAACTTTGATTGCTTTTAAAAATATTTTCTAAATATGAAGGTTGGATTCCAAATCCATAAGAATTAGATTCTTTATTGATTATCACTTCTTCTTTTTGAATATTTTTAGTTTCATTTTGACATTGAGTAGAAACCATAATAGGAAATAGAGATGAAGTGACTAAAAAAGAAAGTATTTTTTTCTTCATTTTTTCTTTCTACAATTAATATTTATATTAATTTTAAAAATTTTTAATTTGAATTTATTATTAAATGAATATCTTTATATGTTTATAATCTTCAAAAAAATTATAATGTAATTGAAAAAAAGCTATCTTTTTTTATTTTTTTCTTTTTTGGAGTCTTTTAATTGAATTATAACAATTAAAAATTGGAAGGTAAAATGACAAAAATAACAAGTAAAGAGATAAAACAAACATTAAATGAAATTACTAAAAAATTTGGTGATGAAGCAATTATGTTGTTTGATGAAAATAATATTGATATGAGCATAGAAACTTTTAATTCTGGTTCATATCTTTTAGATAATGCATTGGGCATTGGCGGATATCCAAAAGGAAGAATTATTGAAATTTATGGTCCAGAAAGTAGTGGAAAAACTACTTTATGTTTACATGCAATTGCTGAAGTTCAAAAAAAAGGTGGTGTTGCGGCTTATATTGATGCTGAACATTCAATTGATCCTATTTATGCCAAAAATTTAGGTGTTGAATTAGATTCATTAATTTTAAGTCAACCAGATAGTGGGGAACAAGCATTAGAAATTGTAGATTTATTAGTTAAGTCTAAATCTATTGATTTGATTGTGGTTGATAGTGTTGCTGCACTAGTTCCTGAAGCAGAATTAAATGGCGATATGCACGATCAGACAATTGGTTTACAGGCTAGATTAATGTCTAAAGCTTTGAGAAAAATTACGGGAAATTTAAATAAAAACGGCACAACTATAATTTTTGTGAATCAAATTAGGGAGAAAATAGGGATTTTATTTGGCAATCCAGAAACAACAACGGGAGGTAGAGCGCTTAAATTTTATTCATCAATTCGTTTAGAAGTTAGAAAAACAACTTCTATTGCTGAAGGAAAGGATATTACAGGAAACGAAATCAAAATCAAAATAGTAAAAAATAAACTCGCCCCACCATATAAAACTTTTACAACAGAAATTATTTTTGGTAAAGGTGTCGATTCTATTGGAGAATTAATTGAAATGGCTTGTGAAAAAGGAATTTTAAGTAAAAAAGGCTCATGATATTCTTATGGGGATAAAAATATTGCACAAGGAAAGAAAAATTTAAAAGATTTTTTTGAAAAAAATAAGGAAGTTTTTTTGGAAATCAAAAACAAAATTTTAGGCTAAACAAAAAACAAGATATTAATTTTAATCTTGTTTTTTGTTTAATTAATTATTATTTTTTGCATTTTGCATTGAACGCATTACGGCTTTAATCTGTGTTTCTGATGCTTTTCTACCCATTTGTAAAAACATCGCTCTAATCATTTTTTCTGTTACAGGAGGATTTTCTTTAAGTTGTTTTTCAAACATTTTTCTTGAAACAAAGAAAGCAATTACTGCCCCTACTATTGCACATACAATACCCACAAAAATTACGATTCCTATTCACGCACCTATTGACATATTTTCTCCTTACAATTTATTTATATTTTATTATATCAATATATTTTTGTGGATTTAAATCTTTTATAAATTCACTTAATAAATTTCCTGCATTTAATAAATCATTTACATCACAAATACCAATTGGAGAATGTAAATATCTTTGTGGTAAACTGATAGTAATTACACTTGCTCCACCTGTAGCATATTGTAAAGCAGAAGCATCTGTTCCTCCGCCCATTGAGATAAATTTATAAGCTTTTAGATTTTTTTCTTGTGCAATTTTTGCTAAATAATTAACCAATTTAGGATCGGCAATCATTCCGCCGTCCATAATTCTTAAAGCGGCTCCCTCGCCAAGTTTGGTAGTTCCTGCAATTGTTCCAATGGTATCATGACTACTTGTGGTATCTAAAGCAATTGCAATTTCTGGATTAATTAAACTAACTGCTGTCTTTGCCCCTCTAGTACCAACTTCTTCTTGCACTGTTCCTACAAGATATAAATCACAATCTAAATCTAAATTTTGAATTTCTTTAGCAATATATTCTAAAACACAAACTCCAGCACGATTATCCATTGCTTTGCCAGCGACTAAATCTTCATTATCTAATTGAATAGTTTCACCTGAAATTAAAACTAAGTCCCCTATTTCCATTCCTTTTTGAATAGCTTCTTCTTTGTTTTTAAATCCGAAATCTGCATAAATTTCTTTATTAGTAATTGATTTTGAAACTTTTTCGCTTTCCATTATGTGAATTGAAGTATGCCCGAAAACCCCATAGTGTTTTTTTTGATTTTTATCAATTCATGTCGCTTTAGTTCCAACTACTACTGTTGGCCAAATTCCACCAATAGGACTTAAAAGCACTTGTCCTAATTCATGAATTTGTCTGACAAGGTAGCCAACTTCATCCATATGTGCTGCTATCATTACTTTTGGCAAATTTGGTTTGTTTGTTTTTTTGTGCAAAATCAATGAACCAAAATTATCATATGAAATATTGAATTGATTTTCATCTATATTCTTAATGAAAAAGTCACTAACAGGTTTTTCATATCTACTTGGTGCCTCGATTTCAAGGTATTTAATTAATTGTTGTTTAAATTCTTGTTTATTCATTTTTTCACTTTCTTAATTAATCTTTAATAAATCAACTTTCTCTATTTTGAACAGGAATTAAATATCCTCTATGTAAAGCTTCTACTAAAACTCTATTGAAGGTTTTATTACCGTTATATTTACTATCAATTGCATTTGGATAATAAATATAAACTAAAACATGATCTGCCGCATAAGAATCTCTACCTAAATAGTTACTTCTTGCTCTTCTTTCTGAAACAACTCCTTTTGTTGCCATAGCACCCGCTCATCAATCTTTATGAATATCAGGATTTGAAGCATTTCCTCTAAATCCAATAAAGTGTAATGATCCATTATATTTGGTAAATACATCTCTATATTGAGATTTAACTTGATTGAATGCATATTCGAGGCTGCCATATAAATAAGCTTCAGCTGTTGTATTAGTTCCATTTCAAAATAGGCCATTTGGTGTGTATTTATATAAGAATTGAGCTAAAGAAGCATAAATTCTAAAAATGGCATGATATTCTGGTAACTGTTCTCTTAATGTTTTAATATTTGCAAATTTTGTTCTTTCTTTTAAGGTTTTTAAGTATTGAGTGACTAATGGTCTTCAAATTACATAAAGTAAATTATTTAATGAATTACTTGTTGCCATAGATCAAATTGCACCAGCTTCAACTTCAAAATTTGAATTTCCAGAATTAGAATTTTTAGGTTGGAATAAATATTTAAAAATTCCAATTTGATTGGTATAGTTGCCATTTGCATCAGTAATTGGGTTGGCGGCAAAAATTCGATTAATAAAGTTTACAAAAACTTGATTGTCTATTTGTTTAATAATTTGGTCAAAAATTTGATAATTTTCTAAAATTTTTGAAAGAGAAATTTTTCCTTTATCATTCTTGATAACTTTTAATGCCCCACTCATCATGTCATTTATTAATTTATTTACATAATCTTTTTTGTTGTATGAATACATATTTTTAAGTGATTCAAACATTGCATCAATCATATCATCATACATTCTAGTTGTAATAAAGCCTTTTAAGGCTCCGCCAATGAATTGAGTAATTAAAGCTTTATCATTGGTGTCATTCAAATCAAAGTTAGCATCTTTTAATTTTTTAGTCACAACTGAACCAATAGCACCAATTACATCATTGTTTTCAGTCAATATTTCTTTTATTCAAAGTTTTAATTCTGATTTTATTTCTTGGGCTGAACTTGAACTAAAGAATTTGTTAAAGGCTGCTTTTCAATTTTCTAATTCACCATATTGGACATTATTATCAATTACTTCATTAATAAGTAATGTTAATATTCTATTTAAATGATTTGATCTTAATAATGATTTAATAACTTGTGTAGTTTCTTCTGGACTTAAGTCTAAAACTCCATCAAAGGCTTTATCAAGCATAAAGTTTTTGATTAATCTTTCAGCTGCTTCATCATTTTGAGTGACTTGATTGAAAATAGTTAATAATAAACTTTTAAATGTGTCTTTATTTTGATTTAAAGTTTGTGAATTTAATATCACCTTAATAATATTGTAATCAGCGAAATTAAATGCTTTTTGAATAGTGTCAAGAATTGAAACATTAGCGGTTTCTTTATTTAATAATTTTGGTAAATAATCAATGATTGCTTCAGTTATTGGTTCTAATAATTTCAAATTATCAAGTAAATTTGGTATTTCATCAATCAAATCATTAATTAATTTAGTCATTGAATTTGATGTTGTATCAATTTGATATTTACTTATGTTATAGTCTAGAATTGCCTTAATTAATGTTTTAATTTCGCTAGTTCTTAAAACAAAGAAAACAAAATTTTTAGAGTTTTTAACTGTTTGTGTTTTGAAATCTTCATTGTTTAAATAAATTGTAATTAAATCTGCAAAAGTAGTTGCATTTTGATAAGAATCTGGATTAACAAATATTCCATCCAATGAAGTTTGAATAAACTGAGTCAATTCAGAAGAATTTACTATTTTTTTCAATAATGATTTAGCATTATCTAAAGTAAAATTATCGCCAAGGGTTCTTGAAATGAAATCTGGTAATTTTAATCATAATTTATCAACTAATTTAGTGTTATCCAATACATAATTAGCTATATTGACAAAAATTTGTTGAGCTGTTGGAATTGAGTCACGAAGCTCAGGTAAATTTACTACAGCTTTAATAAAGTTTACATATGTTTTTTCAAATTTTTCCAAACTAAAGAATTCATTAGTAAATCAACTTAAAATTTCTTCATAGTTTAATTTGTATCCAGAAATTGCCATTTTATCAATCGCATAACTTACTAAGCTATTTTTTAAATTCATTTTTTCGCTTAAAGTTGATAAATTGGTAATTAAAACATTATAAAAGGCTTGTAATTTCGCTTTTTCAACACCTGTTAAAATTCAATTTTGTTCATTTTTTAAATATTGATAAATTGATTCAAATAAAAGATTTTTCAACTCATCACTTGCAAAAATAGAATCAATGAATGTAGAAACTTTTACTTTTATTTCTTCTTTATTTTGAACATTACTTAAATAATTAATTAATAATTGATTGAAATTCTTAAGATTTTCAAAAGTTCCATTCTCTGCAAAAATAATTTGATTAATAAGAATATCAACTAATGATTTAAAATTGCTGTTTTTTAAAACTAAATTAAATACAGTTGATAGTTGAGAATCGGTTACATTCGCTAAATAAATATCAAATTTATTTTTATATTCCTCAGGAATTAATAAACGTACATTTTCTTTTTTAAAGGCTGCACTAATTAACTCAACAAATGAATCATAAATTGGTAAATTAGTGATATTAGTAAGCAATTTATCCACTAATTCATAATATGTATCAACATTCGTAAAATCGGTGTCTTTTTTGCTAATTAAATATTCAATTGTTGCATTAACAAATTGTTCAAATTTACCATCTTGATAAATTTGATTTAAAAAGGCCTTTGAACGTTCAACATCAAGAATACCATTTGAATATTCAGAAATTCTTGTGGCTATTTGGTTATTAATGTTGTCAGTTAATAATGATTTAAATAATGAATTAGCCACTTTTTTAATGATTTCTTTATTGTCTGAAAGCACATTAGATTTAATAAATTTAATAATTACACTCACAACTTTTTCTTCATTAAAAATTGAAGTTCAACTATTAGTAATAGCATTAACTAAGTTGGTTAAATTAACTTCTTGAGTATTATTAATTGTTTCTAATACTGTATTGATAAACGGTTTGATAGCTTCTAATTCTTCAACAGTTGAAGTTAAATAATCATAAACTGAATTAAATACGGTTCTTAATTCATCTCTATCAACATCAGTTGCCCATTGATATTTGTCAAATTTTTTGATAATAATATCAATTAAAGATTTTTTAACTTCAGAATTTTTTACAGTATCTAAAATTAAATTATTAAATTTGGTTGTGATAAATTCACGATTTTCTTGAGATCCAATTCATTTAAATAATAAAACTAAACTATTATCTAAAATTTCAGTTAAATTGTTAATATTAGCAATAACTTTTGAACCAAAATCATTTAATAAATCTTTGAAATTTTGATTTTTAACAATTACATTAAAACCTAATTTAAAATTAGAAATAACTAAATGATCTCTTAAATATGGATTATTAATTTCCTTAATTTTTTCTGCTAACAATTTTTCTGCATGTGGATTTTCAAAAATTTTGTTAATTAATAAAATAATTTTGTCATATAAAACTGAATCAGTTAAATTAGATAATAAATGATTAACAATGTCTTTAATTTTTCTAATTTGAGATAAATCTGTTGGTTGACTAAAAATTTTGTCTAATAAAGCAGTAATAAATTCACGATCTTCATCTGAATTAACCACATCTTTATAAGTTTGAATTAAAATTTCATTATTTGGGTCAATTTTAAATAATTTAGCAACAATTCCGACACCTCTTTGTAAGAATTTGAAAATTTTATCTTCAAGAAGTAAATTGTGAACAAATTGAATAATAGTTGCTTTATTTGAAGCATATAAATTAGAACCTAAAATTGATTTGTAACTAGTAACGATAATATCAGTTAATACTTCATCATTTAAATTAGATAGTATTTCTCTTTTAAAATTTTGAATATTAAAAGAAAAACCATTGGCAGTAAATTCATTGTAAATTAACTTGAATAAATTTTCAAAAACATTTTGATTCATTAAAATGTTTTTAACCATTTCAGAAGCATTTTCAACGGTTTGATCATAATCTTCATCAGAAATATTGTCTAATAAATTAGTTTCTTCTTTGAATAATTTTTTAACTCAATCTCAAATAGTTTTTCTTACTAATTCATTTTCAAAAAAGAATGAATTAACCATTGCTTTTGAATTAGTTAAAAGCAATTCTTTATTAATTTTTGCTCAATCAACAATAATTTTTTCATAATTTAGTGCCTCATCTAAAGCAATATTATTGTTGGCAATTGTGTCATTTATAAAACTATTTAAAATATTTTTAAAATTAACATTTTTTAAAAGTTCAATTGTGAAAAATTTAAAAATATCTAAAGAAATATAGTTTTGTGCTCTTTTTCTGATAGAAGTAATTATTCTTTGATATAAAGAAGCAAAATTTTCAGAATTTAAAACTTTATTTATTCAACTTACTATCAAATTGTAATTATTGCTTAAAACATAGTTGTGTAAGATTGCATTGGTAATATCAGAAATATATACAAAATCTTTAACACTATTGAAGTTCTTATCTAAAATTAAGTCTACAAGACCTTCTAAAACTCTTTTAAATTCATTAAAATTAAAACTTTCAGTGATTAATTGTTCTAATGTTTGATATTCATTACTATTGACTTCTGCATTAATTTTCAATTGTTTAGCTAGAAATGCTAAAACTAATTTTTTAACATTAAATAATTTGGTTTCCTCAACACTATTTAAAATCAATTTTTTAATAGTTTTTCTATTTGCAACACTAATTCCGTTTTTAATGCTTTGTTTATAAATATCCACAACCATTGTTTCAATTCTAGTTAAACTAAATGATTCAGATAATTTAGCTACAACAGCATCAATAGATATATCTAAACCATTAACAGCCAATTGGTCAAGTATTAAAGAGGCTAATTGATCGACTATGTTTGTGTTTGTAATAATTAATTTGCTAAAATCAACAGTTGCTTTAAATAAAGAAACAAATTCTTCTTGACTAACGATTGCATTTTTTGATTGAACTAAACTCGAATTATTCAATAAATATCTATAGATAGAAATGCCAAGTTGTTCAATAACTGTTTCATTGTTTAATAAAGTTTTAGCAAATTTTTTGCTTTCATTTACTATTAAAGCTTTATTTTCATCATTACTTAATCAAACTTTAATTAGTTGATTTAAATTAGTTAAATCGGTTAAATGATTATTTGAATTAAACACGCCATTTACAAAAAAGTTTTGAACAATATTTTTTAAGTTGCCATCATTAATGACTGCTTTAATAATATTTGTAACTAAAGTTGTATCTAAAAATTGTTTAATAATTGCATTTTGTTCGATTTTATCAGTAATTATTGTTTGAACGTTGTTGTCTTCTAGAATTTCTTCTAAAAAATCTCCAAGTTGATCATATAAACCATTAGCAACAAAATTATTGGCAATTAATTGACCTACCTGCATTAAATTATCAAAGTCTTTAATTGCTTCGTAATTAATATTTAAAGTTTGTTTTATAACATTTTTAACAAAAATTGCTAATTTATCAGAATTTAAAATTGAATTTGCTAATTCTGTTGCTTTTTCATCAGTTAATGATTCTCCTGATAATTTTTTAATTAAAGGAATTAATTGATTTAAAATTTCACTTTTTAAATTAATTCTATTATCAGTTCAAATTAATTCAAAAACTTTTTCAAAAGTATCTAAATCCTCAGCAAAATTTTGTTTTGCTAAAGATTTAATAATAGAAAGAAGAGAATCATTTATATTGTCAGAATTAAATAGCATTTTTATTTTTTCTAACATATATGCTTTAAATTGTTCGCCATTAAACTCTTTGTAATTGTTTATTCCAAGTGAATTAACTAAAGCATTAATTGTAAATTCCACTAAATTAGTATTTTGATTAATATCAGCAAATGCACTAATTAATTTGTATGCGAATTTAGTAATTACATTTTCATCTAAGTTACCTGTAAAGTTGTAATGTTGAAGCAATTTAGAAACAGTTCTTGAAATAATTTGTTTGAATTCATTATTGGTTAATAAAGAATTTATTATTTTTACTCCGCCTCTTGCTAAAGTATTTCTAATTTCTTCATTATTAGCAAAAGCATTTAATAAATCAGAATATGTGGTTGCATTTGCAAAATTGTCTGAATTATTAATAATTGCAATAAATAAATCTCCTATTAAATTTCTAATTTCTAAATCATTAAAAATTAAATTTAAAGCTGTTTTATAGTCATCTTTTGAAATAAAATCTGCTCAAGAATCGGTGTAAGTAAATTCAACAATTTTGTCAATAATTGAATCTTTAACTTCAACTTGAACCACATTTGTGAAAATAGTTTTGAAAATTTCTTTGACTTCTTCTTTTGAGGTTTTTAAAAACGGAATATTAAAAATAGAAGCAACATATCTAACCACTCTTGATTCTTTGGTTGCTTGATTTTTAAAAGCAGTTAATAAATTTTGGAAAGTTAAATCTTGTTTATTTAATTGCCCATCTTTATTTCAGTCAGTATTATAAAATTCATTTTCTGAGTCTCTTAAAATTGAAGAAACAATTTGATTTTCAATCATTCAGTTATATAACTGATCTAAATTTTCTCCGTCATTTTTACTTAAAAATTTTTCCAATTTATGTTCTGGATCATATTTAGTATAAGTTGATGATTTAAAAAATGATAAAATTGCGTTTTTAAATAAGGCATCTGCAAATCTTGTTTCTGAAATTACTCTTTCATAATAATTTTCTTTGTTTTTTTGTGATAATTTATCTTTAATTAAAGAATCTTCTGTATTTAAAAATTGTTCTTGATTTTGTCCAAAAATAGTTTCGAAAATTTCTAATGGGTTTTTCTTAAATCCAATTTCTTGAACTGAAGAATTAAAATCAGAATTAAAAAACTTTTCGCCTCAATTGAATCCTTTTTCATTGATTTTTGTTAAGTCATTAGTATTTAAGATTAATTTGGCAAAAATATCCATTGCCATTTTTTTATAACCAAAAATTGAAGGGTGAATATCAAAAAGTAAAGGTGTTAATTTTGCTGTATTTGGTATTCAATATTCAGCATTGTATGAATCTATAAAAAATACACGATTTTGTAAAGCAGTTTTTTGTAAAGTTTTATTGAGAATTGAAATGATCATTTGACTAATTTGGAATTTAATTTGATATTTTTCGGAAACAAAAACATCTAACATTCCAAAGATGTTAGCCATTGGCAACGGATATGAAACTAAATTGATATTTAAATTTGGATTAATTTCTTTTAAAATTTCAATTAATTTTTCTTCTTTTTGAGCAAGTTTATCTAAAATAAATTGCACAGCATTAGTTAATTTTGCCACTACTTCTGAATAATTTAATTCAGTTGCTGAAAGTTCTTTGATTAATTCTATTATAGGCAATTGCATTAAATCACTTTTAAGCATTCCTAATATATCATTAGCACCAAGTGTAACTGTTAATAAATTTGCTTTCTTTAATTGATTTTTTACAGAATTTCCATATTCTATTAAATCGGATTTAAAAATTCTTTTTGCTTTTGCTAATTCTTTTTCACTCAAAATGCTTAAATCACCAGATAAAATAGCAATTCAGTGATTGAATGTTGATCCAGAAATCGCAAAGTTTTTAAAATATGCTAATTTATTGCTTTCTGCCTCTTGAATAAATTTAGCTAAATAAGCTGGAAAAGAAAAACCTTCTATTTCGCCATTAATTAATTCTCCTTGATAGTCCCGTGGCATTGTCCCATCAAATCCAGCTGAAATTGAATCACCAAAAGCCACATAATTCACTTGTTGATTTTTATTTATGAAAAATTGACTTCTTGTTCTTGCCAATTCAATATTTTCGCCATTGTCAGTTTCAGAACCATCAGTTGGATCAGTTGGCGGATTTGTGTTATCTCCTGGATTAGGTGTTGTTGTTTCTGTCCCAGCCCCTGGATTAGGTTTTGAATCAATAGTTGGATTAGAACCATCTTTTTCCTTTCCTGGCAAATTATTATCTTCACCTGGATTCGGTTTATTTGGCTCTGGTTCTTTTTTGCCAATTCCACGCTTAATTTCTTTTTCTTTTTTAGGTAAAAAATATAATCCTGTTGCTAAGGCAGCAGAAATTAGAGCAAGACCTCCTAATGAAAGGCCTATATATTTTAATTTTTTCTTTTTTGATGCCATTATTCACCTCATTTTTTATTTTTAAAACACACATTTATTCATTATTTATTATATATTTATTATTTTTTATAAAAATAAAAATAAAGCATACCTAATGTACGCTTTATTTGAAATTATTCTTCATTTTCGTAACTATCAAATTCATCAGCTAATTCTTGTTCTTCATTATCATTAAATGTTAATAATTCGTAAATTTCATCGCTAATATTTGCGTCTTCTTGATCATTAACATTTTCATTTAAATCGATGTCAGTTGGACTTAATTTTGATTGGAAATATTCATGTGGATCACGAATATCATATTTTCCACCAATTTCATAATTTGAGTTAGTTCCAGCTGGAATTTTGTGTCCTAAAATGATATTTTCTTTAAGACCAATTAAATTGTCAACTTGTTTTGCAATTGATGCGTTAACAAGAATTTTTGGTGTTTCTTGATATGAAGCTGCTGAAAGGAATGAAGAAGAAAGTAAAGGAGTTTGTTTAGCGCCTTTGATTTTAACTTCTCCAAATGGAGGTTTTTTACCTTCATTAATTAAACGAGCACTTTCTTTTTGATATACAAATATATCAACTAAATTACCACTAAAGAATTTTGAATCACCTGGATTGGTAATCATAATTTTTGAAAGCATTTGTCTAATAATAATTTCAATATATTTATCGCTAATTGTAATACCTTGTAAACGATAAAGTCTTTGAATTTCTTTTAATAAATAATTTTGTACTGCACGAGTATCGGCAACTTCAAGTAATTTATTTAAGATAATTGGACCTTCAATTAATTTTTGTCCAGGAACTACCTTGTCACCAACTTTAACTCTAATTCTTCTATCGCTTTTTCCATCATAGATTTTAATTTGTTTTTTGTTATCAAAATCTTCAAATTCTACATGAATTAATTTGTAACCATTGCTATCTGTGATGTTGATTACTACACCATAATTTTCAGCAATAACTGCTGGTCTACCTCATGGTGAATCATAAGCATCGATTAATTCCATTAAACGACCAAAACCACCTGTAATATCTTCAACTCCGGCAACCCCACCAGTATGGAAAGTACGCATTGTAAGCTGTGTACCAGGTTCTCCAATTGATTGCGCTGCCACAACTCCAACTGCTTCACCAATATTAACTACTCTATTTAATGCTAAGTCTTTACCATAACATTTTTTACATACTCCATTTTGAGTATAGCAAGATAAAACAGAACGAATTTCAACTTCTTCTACACCAGCATTTTTAATTGCACTTGCAATTTCAGGAGTAATTAATTCATTAGCTCCAATAATTAAATTGCCATTTAAATCAAAAACAGGTTTGTTAGTAAATCTACCTTCGATTCTTTCTTCTAAGCTTTCAATAATTGTATTAGTTTTAGTGTCACGAATATCATGTACTAAAAATCCATAGTCAGTTCCACAATCTTCTTCTCTAACAGTAATACCTTGAGCCACATCAACTAAACGACGAGTTAAATAACCAGATTTCGCTGTGTTAAGCGCAGTATCGGTAAGACCTTTACGGGCACCATGAGTTGATGAATAGAATTCATAAGATGTAAGTCCGTCAAGGAATGAAGATTTAACAGGAATTTCAACAGTTGAACGAACAACACGATCATTTTCAGCATCGGCTTTTAAAATTTTAGTGTTGTTGTTCATCAATCCACGCATACCAGCTAACTGAACAAAGTTAGATGAATTACCACGTGCTCCTGATGTAAACATCATAAATAATGGGTTATTTGGATATTCTTTGGTTAATGCTTTTAAATCTTTTTCAATTGCATCTTTAATTTCTGTTCATTTTCTAATAGTTAGTGAATAACGTTCATCATCGGTTAAAAGTCCATCTTCATAATATTCTTTTAATTCTTCGATGTATTTGTCACCTTCTTTAATTCTTTCTTTAGTATTAGGGTGTGTTAAGAC
Organism: Mycoplasmopsis gallinarum DSM 19816; assembly: GCF_000621085.1. GTDB lineage: Bacteria > Bacillota_I > Bacilli_A > Mycoplasmatales > Metamycoplasmataceae > Mycoplasmopsis > Mycoplasmopsis gallinarum. Next base: position 129,377 of record NZ_JHZE01000008.1, on the reverse strand, counting down.
ATCACTAACTGCAATAGTTGTTCCAGAAATAGTTGAAAAATGATATCCTAATTGTTTAATTTCATCTAAAATGCTTGCAACTATATTAGTATATTTGAATCAAACAATTTCTAATAAAGCTGTGTAATCATCAGCATCTCAAATTGCTTCTTTATTTCTGTATTTGCGAGCAACTTTTTGACTAATTTTTACATATTCTTCTTGAATTAATTTGTCTAAAATTTCAGCATGAGAAATATTGATTGTATCGCCTTTGTGATCTTTTAATTCAGCACATTTATTGAAAATATCTTTTAATGAATTTTCATCAATAGTTTCAATAACACTTGCTAAACTTTCCATATTAATCACTGAAACGTAATTGTTATAAACTTTTTTAACAATTTTAGCAATATCTTTTTTAGCTAATGGTAAATTAATTGGCATTAAAGCGATTGCTTCTTTGAAATTTACACCATATGGTAAAGTGTAATGCGCTAATTGTTCAACATTTTCAGAAGTGTGAATAATTTCTTTTTCTGTTTTGGTGATTGAACCATCTACATTTTCTTTGGTTTTAATTTCAACATATTTACCAAAAATAAATTCAAAAGTATTTGGAAATACTCTATTGAAAATAAATTTTCCAACTGTACTTACAATATATTGCATATTGCTTGGCACATTAATAAATTTTTTCTTAAGTTCTGAAATAGGTAAAACTACTCTTGCATGTAAATCAACAGTGTTGTTTTCATAAGCAGTTAACATATCTTCATAAGTTCCAAAATATGATCCTTCGCCTTTAGCACCTGATTTTTCCATGGTTAAGTAGTATAAACCAAGAATAATATCTTGACCAGGGTTAATAATTGGTTCCCCATCTTTTGGTCCAAGAATATTTTTTGAAGCAAGCATTAATTCTCTAGCTTCTCTTACCGCTTGTGGACTAATTGGCACGTGAACAGCCATTTGGTCACCATCGAAATCGGCATTAAATGGAGTACATGAAAGTGGGTGAAGTTTAATTGCTTTACCACGAATTAAAACTGGTTCATAAGCTTGAATTGATAAACGGTGTAATGTAGGAGCACGGTTTAATAATACTGGTCTTCCTTCAATTGCTTTTTCTACATAAGATCAAATAATTGGATCTAAATTTTCAACAGCTTTTTTACCGGCCTTAATTGAGTTAATGTTATTATCTTTGCTTTGAATTAATTCTTTAATAATTCAAGGTTCAAATAATTTGGCAGCCATTTCCCTTGGAATTCCTACTTGGTGCATTTTTAATTCAGGACCAACAACAATTACTGAACGACCTGAATAATCAACACGTTTACCAAGTAAGTTTTGACGGAAACGACCTTTTTTACCAGTTAAAGCGTCAGAAATAGATTTTAAAGGTCTTCCATCTTTTGACTGAACTGGATTTGGTTTTTTACGAGCATTATCAATTAATGAATCGACTGATTCTTGCAACATACGATATTCGTTTTGCATAATCAACATTGGAGCAGCTGTTTCTGCTCATTTTTTAAGACGATTATTTCTAATGATAATTCTACGATAAAGTTCATTAATATCACTTGTTGAGTGTCTTCCACCGTCTAATTGTACCAATGGACGTAGATCAGCTGGAATAACTGGCAAGTCATAAATTAACATATCAAGTGGATTTTGGCCACTTTTAATAAATGCATTTAAAACTGCAAGACGTTTGTATAATTTTTGTCTTTCTTGAATTTTAGTTGCTGAAGAATTAGCTGCAATTTGATTATTAATTGAAGTAATTTCTTTTTCAATTTCTTCAACTTCTTTTTCTAAATCAATATGACTTAATAAATATTCAATTGCATGTGAACCAGTTGAAATTTTCGCATCAGAAAATTCTTCAATAATTTCGTTGTATTCATAAAAATCTATACCATAGTCTTTTCCAACTTTTGAAGTCGCATATTCTTGCAATTGTTCTAACGCTTCATTAATAATTTCATAACTATCTGCTTCATCTTCATTGTCTTTATTGAAACGATCTCTTAATTCTAAAAGTGCATCTTGATAAATGATAGCTGCATCACTAATGTCGATAATTGTATTTTTTCTTAATGATTTTAAACCACCATCTTCAAGTACAATATGACTTTTGTAGTAAATTAATTTTTCTAAATCAGCCTTAGTTACTGGAATATTTGAATTAGCAACTCTTAATCCTAATAATTTAGAAATGATTGAATGGTCAATTTTAAAGAATCAAAAATGAACAACAGGGTTTTCAAGATGAATGTGTCCCATTCTGCTTCTTCTTGCGATTTTAGGCAAAATTTTTGGTTGATATTTTTGACACATTGGAGTTTTAACACAAACAGAATTTTCATCACTTTTTTTGTATTTAGTACCACAAATTGGACATTTATAATCTGTTGTTGGACCAAAAATTAATTCATCAAATAAACCTTCTCTTTCAGGTTTATAACTTTTATAGTTAATTGTTTCAGGTTTAGTAACTTCACCCATTGATCATTCGTTAACATCTCTTTTTTGATTAGTTAATGATAAAGTAATTTTTTCAATAGGTACATTTGTGTTACGTTTAATTAACTTACTCATCTAACCCTCCTGACATTGAAATATCAAAATATTGTTCGATTTCTGAATCATCATTATTATCATCACTAGTTACTGTTTCAAGTTGCATACCTAATCCTTTTAATTCATAACTTAAAACATTAAATGATTCAGGAATTCCAGGTTCTGGTAATTCTCTACCTGTTGCTAAAGCAGCATAAAGTTTATTTCTACCATTAATATCATCTGATTTATAGGTTAAAATTTCTTGAAGAACATTCGCTGCTCCATAAGATTCGATCGCTCATGTTTCCATTTCACCAAATCTTTGTCCACCGTTTTGGCTCTTTCCACCTAATGGTTGTTGTGTAATTAATGAATATGGCCCAACTGAACGAGCATGCATTTTATCATCAACCATGTGATTCAATTTAAGCATGTACATTACACCAACAGAAACTGGATTGTCAAATCTTCTTCCAGTAATTGGATCAATTAAGAATTGTTTTCCACTAACTGGTAAGCCGGCTTCTTCAGTAACTGCCATAATGTCATCTCTTTTAATTCCATCGAAGGCTGGAGTTACAAATTTAGTTTGCAATGATTTAGCAGCTAAACCTAATTGAATTTCAAGCACCTGACCAATGTTCATACGTGAAGGCACACCTTGAGGGTTTAAAATTACATCAACAGGTGTTCCATCTTCTAAATATGGCATATCTTCTTCTGGTAAAATGATTGAAACAACCCCTTTGTTACCGTGACGACCTGACATTTTGTCACCAACACGAATTTTACGTTTAACAGCGATTGAAACTTTAACTAATTTATCAACGCCATCTTCGAATTGGTCGTTATTTTCTCTACTTAATAATTCAACTCCGATTACAGTTCCACTGTGACCGTTTTTAACTTTTAATGAAGTGTCTTTCACATTTTGTTGTCTTTGAGCAAGAATTGCAGATAAAAGTTTTTCTTCTTGACTTGGATTGTCGTCGCCCTTAGGACTTACTCTACCAACGAGTACATCTCCAGGAGTAACTTCTGACCCAACTCTTACTATTCCATTTTCATCTAAATGACGAAGTGAATGTTTTGAAACATTAGGAATATCGTTAGTTAATTCATCATTTCCAGCACGACTATTTCTAAATTGGATAACAAGTTCTTCAATGTGAACAGAAGTTAAAACATCTTCTTTAACTAATCTTTCATTTAAAATAATCGCATCTTCATAGTTGTAACCTTTCATGGTTGAAAAAGCTACTACAAGGTTTTTACCTAATGATAATTCACCATTTTTGAAACTTGAACCATCAACTAATAAATCACCTTTTTTAATTTGTTGTCCGACTTCTACAATCGGTCTTTGATGCACAACAGTATCTTGATTTGAACGTTGGAAATTTTTCAAGTGATATGTATCTAAAGATTTACCTTCAGCTGTTCTAATTTTAATTTTTTTACCATCTACATATTCAACAATTCCGTCTTTTTTGGCGATTAAATTTGCTGATGAATATTTAGCAATGGCACTTTCAATTCCGGTTGCAACAAAAGGAGCTTCTGCTTGCAATAAAGGAACTGCTTGACGTTGCATGTTTGAACCCATAAGCGCACGGTTCGCGTCATCATTTTCCAAGAATGGAATACATCCAGCAGCTACAGAAACCATTTGATTTGAAGCAACTTCAATATAATCAACATCCTCTGGACCACCCATAATGAAAGTATAATTGTGGCGCATTGTAATTTGTTCATCGGTAATTCTATTGTCTTTGTCAACTTTAACAGTTGATTGAGCAATGTAGAATCCTACTTCATCCACTGCAGTTAAATAATCAACTTTATCGTATTGAACAACTCCATTTTTTACCCTGTAATATGGTGTTTGAAGAAAACCATATTGATTTACTTTTGCATATGTTGCGAAGTTTAAAATCAAACCAATGTTTGGTCCTTCAGGAGTTTCGATTGGACAAATTCTTCCATAATGAGTTGAATGCACGTCCCGAACTTCAAATTGCGCTGTATCACGATTAAGACCTCCAGACCCTAGAGAAGTAATTCTACGTTCATTTGAAATTTCAGATAAAGGATTAATTTGATCCATAAATTGTGAAAGTTTTGAAGAGTTGAAAAATGTTTTCATTTGGTTAGAAATTAATTTGCTATTTGTTACATTTTTAGGTTTAACATCTTCTGGACTTTTTGATCCCATTCTTTCACGAGTTGTTTTTTCTAATTTAGCTAGAACTACATTTAGTTGGTTTTGCATCAATTCACCAACTGCCACAATTCTTTTATTTGTTAATGAATCTGGATCATCATCTTGCCCAATTCCATCAAGTAAATTAAAGTAGTAATTAATTGCAGCAATAATATCAGAAATAATTAAGTGTTGTTCTTTTGCTTTTGGATCAGTACCAATAACTTTAACAGGAGCTTTGCCTCTATCCATTCATTTTCTGTTTGGATAAACTAAAATAGAAATCATTTTTGTTTTTTTAGCTAAATCTTTATTTTCATCAAGTAATTTTGCATAAACTAATTCAGCGTCAATATCAGGAATATGCACTGATTTTAATTTACCATTATCAAAGTTTTGTTGAATTAATAAAGCTGTTTTATAGGTAATTACATCACCTTTAGATAAATGAATTTCTTTTGGTTCTAAATCATTATCGTCATTGCTTCAAACAACTAAATCTTGAGCCAAAATAGTATCTGTAATTCTGTCAATCAAGCTTAATTTTTTATTTAACATATAACGACCTGTTTCGCTTAAGTTGTAACGTTTTTTGTTAAATAAAATTCCTGATAATAAATTTAATACAGACTCTTCTGTAATTCTGTCACCTTTACGAATAATTCTAAATAATTCCTCTTGACTTTCACGAACAAGAGAAGCTAAAGGTTCATTATTATTTAATTTTTTATCTCTTTTAATAGTTTCTTCTAATTCTTTTGAATTACCAAATAAACTTTTCATTGTTTCAGTTGAAAGACCAAAAGCAGTTAAAAAAGTAGTTAAATTAACGCTCTTATTTTTGTCAATTCTAATTTTTACAATGTCGGTGTTTTTTGAAGTAACTTTGTGAGTAACTTCTAATCATGAACCAAGTCTTGGTAAAATTTCAAGTTTATTAAAAAGATCATCAGATTGTTTATTACGCACACTACGTCCGAAATATGCACCCGGTGAACGAATCAATTGACTTACAATAACTTTTTCACTTCCATTAATAATAAAACTTCCGCCTGAAGTCATTAAAGGAATTTCACCTAATAGAACTTCATCTTCATTTACAAGTCCAGTTTCAGTTACAGTTACTCTAAATCTTGCGTGTAATTTTGCCGCATAATTGATTCCCTTTACTTTAGCATCTTTAACAGCTTCATATTCTTTGTTAGGGATTTCGAGTCTAGCAGTATTGTGAATATACTCTAAATTAACTTGTTTATTTGATGATGAAATTGGATAATGCTCTCTCAAAGAAGCTTCAATTCCAGATTTTTTAAATCATTCGAAAGAATCTTTACTTGTAGTTAAAAAATCAGGAATTTGGAGAGTATGTTTGGTGGTTGAATAATCACGACGTTCAGTAATAGGACCAAATTTACGTAATTTGTAATGATTATTTGTGTTAGTATTTTCCATATCAGCACTTCCTTAATATTTAAATTACATGCAATTCAAAAATAAACAAAACGAGCTAACCTTAAATTAACTCATTTTCTTATTTTAATTATTTATTTTTATTTATATATAGCACGTTTTTATATTGTAGCAAAAAAGATATTTTTGATAATTAAAAATTAAAGATTTTATAAAAATTAATTTTCCAGAATAATTTATAAAACCAAATTCACAATTGTTTATATTTTAATCCATAAATTAGATAAAATTATAATCATGAATTCAACTTCTTTATATATTTTGATTTTAACTATTTTTTCTGTATTGCAATTTGCTTTTTTAATTTTTTTATTTGTATATTCAATTGCATTTAAAAAACAATTTGGTATCTTTTTGAATGAACTTCAAAAGCAAAATTTAAAAATAATTACAACCAAAAAAGAATTTGTTAAATATGGAATTCCTTCTTTTCAAAAAGTGAATTTATTCTTTTCTTCTTTTATTTCTGTTTCTTTTTTAATTTTAATAGTGATGTCAAAAATTTTTGGCTTTTTTGAACTAGAATTTCAATTGTGGTTTTTTGTTTCTTTACCAATTATTTTTTTCAGCGTTGCATTAGTAACAATCTTAGTTTCTTTTATGTTAAGAGCGCAATTCAAAGAAAAAAACCATGAAAGTTTTAATCAAATAAATTTAGAATTTACTGAAAATGATTTTTTAGAAGAAAAAAGAATTATTGAAGAAACAGCCAAAAATATCAAAAAGCAGTTTAAAATTAGTTTTATTTAATCTTTGCTTCAATTATTTTAAAAATGCCACAAAATGGCATTTTTTCATTTGAAAGCTAATTTAATAATGTTTTTTTATTTTGTACTTTTTAGTTCATTTTTTAAGAATTTGGTAATTCTTTTTATCGTTTTCGGTATTTTTTGACAAAATGTCATGAATTATATTACCTAATTCATATCATTTATCAAATCCTCTTGATGTCATTGCTGCTGTACCTAATCTAATTCCTGAAGAAATCATAGGTGGTTGCTTATCAAAAGGAACTGTATTTTTATTAACAGTAATATTAAATTTAGCTAATAACTCTTCTGCTTCTTTACCTGTTAATCCATTATAACTATCATAAACATTGATTGTAAATAAGTGATTGTCTGTACCGCCAGATACGATTTTTATGCCTTTATCTAAAAAAGACTGAGCAAAATTGCGAGTGTTATTAATAATATCGATTGCATATTTTTTAAAAGAATTTTTACTTGCTTCTTTAAAAGCAATTGCTTTTGCAGCAATTACATGCATTAAGGGACCACCTTGATAGCCTGGGAAAACTCATCTATCAATTTTTTTAGCTAATTCATCATCATTTGTCATGATAATTGCCCCTCTTGGACCTCTTAAAGTTTTATGAGTGGTTGAAGTTATTATATCGGCTAATCCAACTGGCGAAGGATGCATTCCTCCTATAATTAAGCCTGAAATATGGGCAATATCAGCTAATAATTTAGCTCCGCAAGCATCTGCAATTTCTCTAAATTTTTTAAAATCAACAATTCTTGAATAAGCAGAATATCCACAAATAATTAAATCCGGTTTTTCTTTAATTGCTTGCTTTTTAATTTCTTCATAATCAAGCAGTCCATCTTCATTAACATAGTATGGGATGCTTTGATAATAAACTCCGGAAAAACTAATTTTATATCCATGAGTTAAATGTCCTCCTGAATCAAGAGCAAGTCCCATAATTTTATCTCCTGGTTTGATGCAAGCGGCAATCGCAGCTGCATTGGCTACAGAACCAGAATAAGGTTGAACATTTGCGTATTTAACGTGAAAAAGTTTTTTTAATCTATCAATTGCCAATTGTTCAATTTTATCTACATATTCGCAACCACCATAATATCTTTTATTAGGATAACCTTCTGCATATTTATTAGTTAAAATTGACCCAGTTGCTTTCATAACATCTTTGCTGACATAATTTTCAGATGCTATTAGTTCAAAATGTTCTCTTTGTCTTTTGGCTTCTTTTTTAATTAAATTTTTTATTTTGTTCATTTTACCTACTTATTATATTTTTGATTTAATTTTTCAATGTTGTCATTATCTCCAAAAATTCTAAAAGTTACATTTTTTTGATTATTATTAACATAAGTATCTATTAGTTTAATATTGTAAATTTTTGCATTTTGTTTAATTTCACTTATTACTTTATCGATAGATTGATTTAATTCTAGTGTAAAAGTAATATCTAATGTTTTAAGAGGATTTTGATCGTATTCTTGATAAACAATTTTTGTTTCATTATTGATATCCATAAATTCAGCAACAAAAGCATCAACTTTGTTCGCGTAATAAGGATGCACTTTTCCTATTCAACCAATAAATTTATTTTCATAATAAATTTTGGCAGAAGCATTTGGATGAACATATTCATTATCAGAAAAAGGTTTAAATTCTAAATTAGTGGTTTTTAAAATTTTAGCTATATCATTTTTTATTTCATCAAATGATTTAATAGTTGAAATAATTCCATACACATAATTATTTTCATTTATCATTCCTTTTTCAAAAAAGCTAAAATTAGTCAATTTTCTTTTAAGATTATATTCAGCAATTTCTAAAAGTGAAGGTATGATTGAATCCCTTACCACTTCTCTTTCAAAAGAAACAAAAGTTGATAATTTAACTGGTTTTTCGAAATTAAATGGATTAAAAATGTTTCTACTTTCTGCAATTAAAGTGAAAGATCTAACTTCCTGGTAACCCATTTTTTGAAAATAATTTTTAATTGTTTCTTTCGGTTTTACTTTTGTTGTTAATAATTTTGGAGCTTCAGGAAGAAAATTATCATATCCATAAAATCTAAAATATTCTTCAATGACATCTTCATATAAAGTAATATCTGACCGATATTTAGGGGCTGTTACTTTATTTTTGTCCATTTTAAAGCCTATATTTTTTAGTTGTTGTTCTACCTCAGCAAATTTTGATAATTCCCCTATGGTTAAATTAGCATAAGTGGCTAATTTATGACGGTTTTGGATAATAGTATTTGCTTTTGTAGAACCAGGTAAATTAACAATATTACTAAAACTATGTTTATATTCTTTAGCTTTAAAAACTAGAAATTGCATTCCCATTTTAATTAATTCATTATTGATTCCTTTTGAACCTTGAATTGCAGAGTTAGATAAAATTTTAATTTGTTTTGAAGCTTGTCTAATTTTTTTAATATCAAAAGATCCAATTTCAAAAGCAACTTCTTTTGTATTTGCTTCAACTTCTGTTTTAGTTAATCCCATAACTGATGCAATTGAAATTGGCCCTTCATTATCATTAATTGTTAATACATTTTCAACTTCAACTTCTTTGTTACCCAAAATTTCTAATTTACCTGAATATAAATTGCATGAAATATCGTTTTTAATTTTGGTTTTGTCATAAGCGTGAGTTGGGCATCCTGTCATTATTAAATTAATATTAGTCATATCAATTGCTCAATTATTTTTAACAGAAACATTATGTTTTGCTAAGAAAAGCATATCGTCTAAATTTGTATTAATATCATTTGTTTTTACTTCTAAAAATGACAATGCATTCGCTAAATTTTTATTAATTCTTAATTTGCTTTTGAATTTAGGTTTTAAGTTTTTAATATCTCAATTTAATCATTTGAATTCAGTTTTATAATATGCAGACAATTCTAAAGCTAACACATAATATGAATTAATATCAGCACGATTTGAAGGGGTGGTAATATCAATAATATAGTCATCTAATTCAAAATATTTAATTGGATCAGTATCTAAATCAATAGGATTTTTTGCATTTGATTTAATCATTATTAAATCATCTGGGTGATAAGGTAATAAATCAGGATTAAAGCCTAATTCTGAATATCCTGATAACATTCCTTGTGAAAGAACACCAGCCATTTTTTTAGAGCCAAAAACTATGTCTCCTTTTTGAGCACCTTCAACAAAGGCTACAGTTCAGTAACCAACTTTTGCGTTTGTTGCAACTGTTTGAATTTGAATTGTTCCAATATTAGTTTCTAAAGTAACAATATTTAAGTTTTTAGAATTTTCGTTTTTTTGCACACTTAAAACTTTTCCAAATTTAATTCCTTTTACATCACTAAAAGGTGTAATACTTTCAACTTCATATCCAAGTTTGTTAATTACCTTTTCAATTGATTGATCAAGTTGAATTTTTGGTAAGTATTTATTTAATTGTTTTAATGAAATCAACATTTTATTGTTTCCTTTCTTTTAAATCAAAATTTATTGGTGTTTTCTCATAAAATTGGTTAATTAATTTAAAAATTTGACTATCTTTAAAAGGTGTTTTTCCTCTACTATATGAAAGTGGTGAGGGATGAGATAATTCAACGATTTTTATTTCTTTTGTTTCTTTTATTACTATATTTTTATTGAAAAAATCCTGAACTTTTTTACCAAAAAGAAAAATTAAAATTTTTTCTTGTTTTTTAATAATATGTTCCAGAATTTTTTGTGTCAATTCTTCTCAACCTTCATTTTTATGACTCAAAGGTTTATTTATATCAACAGTTCAAATAATATTTAATAATAATATTCCTTGAGCTAGTCAATTTGTTAAATTGTAACTTTCTATTTGAACTAATGGATAATCTTTTTTTAGTTCTACAAAAATATTTTTTAGGCTTTTAGGTAATTTTCCATTTGATGAACTAAAAGCAATCCCATCAGCTTGATTAATAGTAGGATAAGGATCTTGTCCTAAAATTATTACTTTTGTCTTGTTTAAATCAAAAATTTTCATTAATTTAATTAAATCATTATATTTAGGAGAAATTTGATTGGATTTTGCTTCTAATTTATGATAAATTTTTTCAATTAAATTCAATAATTCATTTTCATCATTCAAATTTAAAGCTTCTAATCATGATTGGTAAACCATTTTAAACACTCTTGAACTGATTTAAAGTTCTTTGATCATTTTTGTAAAATTCTCGAATATCTTTTATTTCGTATTTAATCATTGCTAGTCTTTCTAAACCTAAACCAGCTGCAAAACCATTAAATTTTTTATTATTATATCCAGCTTTTTCTAACACATTAGGATGCAACATACCTGCACCTAAAACTTCAATTCAACGATTTTTATAATAAATATCTACTTCCACACTTGGTTCAGTAAATGGGAAATAACTTGGTCTTAATCTTAATTCTAATTCAGTTTCAAACACATAACTTAATAGTGATTTTAAAGTTCAAATTAGATTTGGGAAACTTACTTTGCCCACACTTACAAAATCTAATTGAGTAAATTGATGTGAATGAGTTGCATCATCTTCATCATTTCTATAAACTTTACCGATGGCAAAAGAATTTATCATTTGGTTAGCATTTTTTTCTAATTCCAAAGCTGTAATTCCTGTGTTGTGGGTTCTTAAAAGTAAATTCATATCAATATATAATGAATCTTGCATATCTCTTGCTGGATGTTCTTTTGGAATATTTAATCTTTCGAAATTATATAAATCATTAGTGATTTCGCCTGCGAAAGCTTCTACATATCCATTTTGATTAAATCAATCACGTAATCTATTTTCAATTAAAGTAATTGGGTGCAATGAACCAAGATTATTAAGTGGATTATTAATTTCAATTCATTCGTTTTTAATTAGTTCATTAATTCTGTTTTTTTCGATTTTTACTTCAATTTCTTTAAATTTAGTTTCATAAAAGTTCTTTAATTCAGTTATTTGTTGTCCTAAAACTTTCTTTTCTTCATTACTACTTGTGCGAATTTTTTGTTGTAAAGCAAATAATTCACTTTCTTTTCCGAGTAATTGATTTTTTAATAATTTTAATTTTTCTAGTGTGTCAATTTCTTCTCAATTTATTTTCATTTTTACTCCTTATTTAATTTTTGTAAAAAATCGTAATATTCTTTTATCTTACTTAAGTCATTATTTGAATAAGTAAAAAATGTTTTATCTTTTATTTCTTTCGGTAAATAAGTTTGTTTTACTACATTGTTTGGAAAATCGTGTGGATATTTATAACCAATACCATCTCCTAATTTGCCTGCTGATTTATAATGACTATCTCTTAAGTGTTTAGGAACTTCATAAATATTCCCCGAGTCAACAAAATCAATTGTTTTATGCATAGCTTTATAAACTGAATTACTTTTTGGCGCTAATGCTGAAGCTATAATTGCATAATAAACAGGTAAATTTGCTTCTGGAAAACCTAATTTTTCGACCACATCAAAAGCATTATTTACTCTTAAAGCTAAATTTGGATCAGCTAAACCCACATCTTCATAACTATGCGCAAGCAATCTTCTAAATAATCCTTGGTAATCGCCTGATTTTAAAATGATAGTTCCATAATAGAGAGCTGCATTAACGTCGCTACCTCGTAAAGATTTGTGAAAGGCGGATAAATTATTATAATGAGCTGAAGAATTCATATCACTATAAAAATTAATATTAGGTATTAATTTTTTAATATCTTCAAAAGTAATTTCTTCATCATTTTTTAAAAGATATAAAAGTTGTAAATCATTTAAAGAGGAGCGATAATCTCCGGTTGAATGCCGCACAAGTGCCATTAAAACCTCATTTGAAATTTTCATATTCGCATAATTATTTTTAATTACGTTTTTTAACCCTTCGAAAATTTCTACTTCACTAAGTTTATTAAATTGAATAATTTGCATTCTACTTCTTAAAGCCGGATTTACCCTAAAATATGGGTTTTCAGTTGTGGTTGCATAAACAATTATTTTGTCAAATTCTAAATATGAAAGAAGAATATCTTGTTTATCCTTATTCAATCTATGAATTTCATCAATAATTAAAATTTCATTATTTTCAATTAAGTTTAGTAAATCACTTTTAGAATTAATTGTCGCATTAAAAAGTCCATATTTCATTTTTAAATCATTTGCAAGTGCAATTGCTGAAGAAGTTTTACCAGTTCCTGCTTCACCAAAAAAAATAAAACTTGTTCTTAATTTATTTTTAGCAATTTGTTTTAATAAATTAACTGCTTGTTTTTGCCCAATAATGTCATTCAAAGTCTGAGGTCGAAGATCATTTGCAAGATTTTTCATACTATTAATTTTAGCATTTTTTATTTTTTAAATAGCAAATTCAAAAATTCCTTTTTTTATTTAAAAAACAATCTTTTAGTTATTTTTCATAAATTATTTTGATAGAGATAAATATAATATAAACTATATAAATCTAATTTGCATAGATATATTCATTTTGAGAGGATAAATATGAATGGAAAGATTCAAAAAAGAGCTAATTTAACTTTTACTCTTGGTTTATTAAGCTTATTATGATTGTTAATTGTTCTTGCAGTTACAATCCCTGCAGCTCTTGCTGGCGAAAGCGCTATGACTTATACTGTAATTGCATTAAAAATAATTTATTTCTTCATTTTTGCATTTACTATTTTTTATGCATTAGGAATTGAAGAATTAAGAGCATTTGCTGGAATTATATTAATTATTGCACTATTAGGTAATAGTTTGGAATCAATTCCTGTAGGAGGAACATGAATTAGTTTAGTTCTTAATTTAATTTCATGAATTTGCTTAATTATCGTAGTAGCAAAAGCTGGAAAGTTAAGAAAAATGAATTAATATAAATGGGCTGTGGCTCATTTTTTTTGTAAAAAAAGATTTAATAATAGAATTTAATAAATTAAAAATTATTTATCTTAATAAAAATAGATTGGATAAAATGAAAATTATTATTATTTACTCTTTGCTTTTATTCATTTGTGTCATACTAAAAATACTTATAAGTTGGCCAATTATTAAATTTTTTAAAAAAACAAAAAAAGAATACGCACTTATTAGAAATAAATTTAAATTATATGAATGAAATGATCGTTTTCATGCTATTCGTTATTTAACATTAGTGAAAAAAAGTTTTTCTTTCAAATTTATTTTTTTAAATCTGATTGAATCAATGCTTTCCATTTTGATTATCCTTATTTTTATATTTTGATTTATGAAATATGAACTGAATCTTTTTATTTCTGTAATTTCTATTCTTGGTGTTTTATTGTTTATAGAAATTTATACTACTGCTATTTTGTTTATGAAAATTACATATATTAAAATATCAAAATCGCAATTAAAAAAACCTTGAGATTATAAATTAAAAATTGATTATTATAATAAGTTAGACGAGCTTAATGTAGATAAAATATTATTTGAGCTGGAGGAAGAAATTAAGGCTTAATTTGTAAGAAAAAAATGAATCGATATTCGATTCATTTTTTTGTTATTTTGCGTCTTCTTCTTTAAAACCTTGATTTTGCATTTGTTCAAATGCTTGGTTAAAAGTATTAACAATTTCTCTTAATTTGTCGTAATCTTTAGCTTCAATTGCTTTTTTAAGATTGTCAATTTGTTCTTGTGATTGTTTTTGTTGTTCTTCAGGAAGTTTATCTTTATTTTCGGTAAATGATTTTTCTAAAGTATTTAATAATGATTCTGCTTTAACTAAAATTTCAACATCAGCTGCTTTTTTAGCATCTGCTTCTCTATTTTCTTCAGCTTCTTTAATCATTTTTTGAATTTCTTCATCTGATAATTTAGTTGAATTTTCAATAGTGATACTTTGTTCTTTGCCTGTTTTTTTATCTTTGGCTGTTACTGTAGTAATACCATTTGCATCAATTTTAAAAATAACTTCAATTTGAGGTACTCCACGAGGTGCTGGTTCAATACCTGTTAAATTAAATTGACCTAACAATTTGTTTTCAGAAGCCATTGGTCTTTCACCTTGTACAACTCTAATTGTCACTTCTGTTTGGTTATCTTGATATGTTGAAAATACTTCACTTTTGGTAATTGGAATTCTTGTGTTTCTTGCAATTAAAGGAGTTGAAATTCCTCCTGCTGTTTCAATTCCTAAAGTTAATGGAGTAACATCAACTAATAAAATATCATCAATATCACCAGCTAATACAGCTCCTTGAATTGCAGCACCTAAAGCAACCACTTCATCAGGGTTCACTGAGTGATTTGGTTTTTTACCTAATGTTTTTTCAACTAATTCTTGTACAGCTGGCATTCTTGTAGATCCACCAACCATTAAAATATCATCTAAATCGGATGCACTTAATTTTGCATCTGCCAATGCTCTTTCAATTGGTTTACGTGTTCTTTCTAATAAACCTTCTGTCATTTTTTCAAATTCACTACGTTTTAATTCAGTTTCAAAGTTAACAGGACCAGCTTCAGTAACTAATAAGAATGGTAATGAAATATTCGCAGTCATTGATGATGATAAATCAATTTTTGCTTTTTCAGCAGCTGCTTTTAAACGAGCCATTGCCATTTTATTATTTTTAATATCAGTTTTATATTCACTTTCAATTTTTTCAACTAATCAATTTACAATAGCATGATCTCAGTCATCACCACCTAAATGATTATCTCCAGCTGTTGATAAAACTTCAAAAGTTCCCCCAGCTAATTCTAAAATTGAAACGTCAAATGTTCCACCACCAAGATCGAATACTAAAACTTTTTTCTCTTTATCAGTTTTATCTAAACCAAATGCTAAAGCTGCAGCAGTAGGTTCGTTAATGATTCTTAATACATCTAAACCAGCAATTTTTCCTGCAATTTTAGTAGCTTCACGTTGTGCATTGTCAAAATAAGCTGGAACAGTAATAACTGCTTTAGTAATTTTTTGTCCAATTTTCTTTTCCGCATAATTTTTTAAGTGTTCTAAAATAATTGCTGAAACTTCTTCTGGTTTTCAATCTTTATTATTTGCTTTAACAGTTTTATTAGTACCCATTAATCTTTTAATTGATGAAATAGTGTCTGGATTAGTTTCGATTTGATTTTTAGCATTATCTCCAACAATTGTTTCTCCGTTTTTAAAACTTACAACTGAAGGAGTAGTTCTTTTACCATTTAAATTTTCTAATACAATTGGTTGACCATTATCCACAATTGCTACAACTGAATTTGTTGTACCAAGGTCAATACCTAAAATAATTTCTTTAGCCATAATATTCCGCCTTTCATAATGAAATTTTGATATTTATGTAAATTATTTTAGCACACTTTTTAGCACTCCAAACTAAAAAGTGCTAATTTTTTTATTTTTTTGGGTTAATAAAAAGAGGTGCTTGACACCTCCTCTTTAAACAAACGTAATTAATCAATATTTAATAATTTTTTAACTTTTTTAATTATATTTTTTATACTAAAACCTTTTAATTCATAAACTTCTTGGCCTGGTGCTGAATATCCAAAGCCGCTTGCTAATTGTGCATCCATTGGAGCATATTTTGCTAATTGATATCACATTGAATCACTTGAAGCTTCTACTGCTAAAATTGGAGCTTTATTTAATTCTAATTTTTTAATTCTTTCTTGATCATTTACTAATCTTTTTAAATTAGGAACTGAAATTACTTGTACATTTAAGTTATATTCTTTTTCTAATTCTAATGCTGCATTGTAAATTAATTCAACTTCTGAACCTGATGCAACCAATGATAAATCTAATTTTTTAGCATTAGTTCTATGAATTACATAAGCAGTTTTATTGTTTGCCACTAAATTAAAACTTTTAAGTGGTTGACGTGTTACAATGATGCAAGTTTGACTATCTTTATTAAGAGGATTAAATGCTTCTTTGAAAGCCATTAATAATTCAGATTCATCACAAGGTCTAATGACATTCACGTTGTCCATTGCTCTTAACATTGGCAATTGATCATAAGGTTGATGTGTTGGACCATCCCCACCCACTTGATAAGAATCATGACTAAAAATATGTACGCCATTTAAATTCATAATGGCTCCTAATCTAATTGCTGCTTTGGCATAGTCAGCAAAAGAAAGGAAAGTTGAATCAATCGTTCTTAAATTTGAAGCCAAATTAATTCCATTATTAATTGCCACCATTGCAAATTCTCTAATTCCATATTTAATATTTTGGCCTCCTTCTCAAATATCTTTAGAAAAGGCAACTTGAGTTGGTTTAGATAAATCAGCTGAGCCCCCTACTATATAAGGATTATTAGTTAAATGTTGCATAATAGTGGTAATATAATCTCTAGTTGGACGATTAGTTTTATCAAAAACTAAATTTTCGAAATTTATTTCAATTTCTCCATGAATTAAATTGTTGATTTCTTTAGCTTCATTTGGATATTGATTTTGATATTTTTTAAATAATTTCAATCAATCTGTATATTTAGATTGCTTATTTTTTAACAATTTTTCTGCATAAGCGTAAGCTTCTTTATCATAAACAAATGGTTCAAAATTATTTAAGCCTAATTTGGTTTTAAATAGTTTTGTTTTTTCTTCATCTAGTGTTCCATGATGACCTTTAGATTGATTCTCAAATTCAGTGGCTTTGGCAATTCTTGTATGCACTCTAATGTATGATGGTTTTTGTGATTCTTTAGCTGCTTTGATAGCTTCTAAAATAGCGCTAGGTTCATCTTTTTCTACATCAAAAGTCGCAAAATTCATTGCTTTAAAATAATTCAATAATTTAATTCCATTGACTTCTTCAGCTTTTGAGTCCATTTGAATATTGTTATAATCGTGAATCAAAATTAAACGATCAAGTTTATTAGTACCAGCGAATTGTAAGGCTTCTAAAGCTACACCTTCTTGTAAACATCCATCGCCATGCAATACATAAACATAGTGATCAAATAAATCATAATTTGCACGGTTATATTTTTGAGCCAAATATTTTTCACTCAAAGCCATTCCTACACCCATTGCAATTCCTTGACCTAAAGGACCTGTAGTTGCATCAACATAACTAAAATTATGTGTTTCCGGATGTGAAGGGGTTTTAGAATTTAATAATTTATGATTTTGCATATCTTCTAAAGATAATAAACCTAAAAAGTGCATAATTGAGTAATAACTCATTGAACCATGTCCAGCTGATAAAACAAATTTATCCCTATTAATTCATTTAGGGTTATCAACTGAAAAATTTAAAGTTTTTGCAATCAAACTATAAGTAATATTGGCAGCACCAATTGCCATTCCGATGTGCCCACCTTTTGCCTTATTAATTGAATCGAGAGCGATTCCACGCATTGAAGCGACTAATAATTCTTCTTTATTCATCTTTTTAATCCTTTGTAATATATTAATAATTAAATTTTATATATAAAATTTATAATTAATGCATAAATTACTCAAGGAGTTATGATGGGTTTTTTTAATTATTTGAAAAATAAATTATTTAAGAAAAAAGATGATGACAGCGCAGAATTAGAAAAGAAATCTGCACAAATTGAAGAAAAAGCCAAAATTGAATTAGCTGAAAGTGAAAAATTAGATAAATACAAAACTGGTTTATCAAAATCAAGCTCACTTGGTTTAAAAATCTTAGAATTACAACAAAAACACAATAAGATTAATGAAGATTTTTATGAAGAACTTGAAGAAATTTTAATTATGTCTGATATTAATGCTAAATTAGTTTATGCAATCATTAGCCATATTAGAAATGAAGTTTCTAAAAGGAATTTAACTGATCCTAAATTAATTGGTGAATTAGTTGCTGATCAAATGTTTGTTATTTATACCAATAATTCTATCGTTGATACTAATTTAAATTATGAAAATAACCGTTTAAATGTTTTCATTTTTATTGGAGTTAATGGATCTGGCAAAACTACTTCAATTGCTAAAATTGCACATAAATATATTCAAGCAGGTAAAAAAGTTTTAATCGCTGCTGGCGACACATTTAGAGCTGGTGCGGTCAGCCAATTAGAAATTTGAGCGCAAAGAGTGGGTGCAGATATAGTTAAAAGTGAAAAAGAAAATGCTGATCCAGCTAGTGTTGTTTATCAAGCTTTAGAAAAAGCTAAAAATGAGAATTATAATTTATTATTAATTGATACAGCCGGCAGATTGCAAAATAAAATTAATTTAATGCGTGAATTAGAAAAAATTTATGCAATTATTAATCGTTTTCAATCCGGTGCGCCTCATGAATGTCTTTTAGTTTTAGACTCAACAACAGGACAAAATGGTATTAGTCAAGCTAAACATTTTTCAGAAGTTGCTAAATTAACAGGAATTATTTTAACCAAAATGGATGGAACTTCTAAAGGTGGAATTGTTTTATCGATTAAAGATGAATTTGACTTAAATGTTAAATATATTGGACTCGGTGAAGGTGTTGAAGATTTAGCTGAATTTGATTTAGAAAAATTTATTTATGCAATGACAAGAGATTTAATAAATTAATCATGAACGATAATATTAATGATTTAATTAAAAGAGAAGAACTTATTACTTTATTCGAAACTTACCAAGATTTTTTAACTCAAATTCAAAAACAAGCTTTCATTTTATATTTTTATGAAAATTTATCATATCAAGAAATAGCAAATGAAACTGCTACTTCTCGTTCTGCTGCTTATGATAGCGTTAACAAAGCAATTAAAAAATTGCAAAATATTCAACAAAAATTAAAAAAAATGTAAAATGTCCTTATTAATATTAAATAAACATTCTTAATGTTATAATTATGGCATTATTTAGCAAATATAGGAGGTTTAAAAATGGCAAGAGAAGGATTTACATTAGCGTGTGCTAACTGCAAAATGGAAAACTACATCAGTAAAAAAAATAAAAAAAATCATCCTGAAAAAGTAGAACTTTCTAAATATTGTGCAAAATGCAACCAACATACAAATCACAAAGA
This sequence comes from Mycoplasmopsis gallinarum DSM 19816, assembly GCF_000621085.1. GTDB lineage: Bacteria > Bacillota_I > Bacilli_A > Mycoplasmatales > Metamycoplasmataceae > Mycoplasmopsis > Mycoplasmopsis gallinarum. Next base: position 109,443 of record NZ_JHZE01000008.1, on the reverse strand, counting down.
AAAAAAATAATCTTACTTACAAAAACTGCTTTATGCAGTTTTTTATTTTTCATTATTTTTACGAATGGAAAATAAAAACGATGCATTTGCATCGTCTTTCACTTTCCTATTTTTTGTTTTCTAATTTTTTATTAAGTTCTTTTAATTCAGCAAGAATTAATTCTTCGGTTGTAGGTTTTACTTCAACAACAGGAGCTGGATTTTTCTTTGCTTTATGAGCTTTTACTAAATTAACAATGTAAAAACCAAATCATAATGCAACAAAAATAACTACTGCTACAATTAAGAATGAAATTAAAGCAGATAAGAATTTACCAATTAAAACTGGTCCTGCAGTTAAATCAGCAACTGATGCTACTTTGAAGTAAGCAGCAATTGCTGCCATAATCACATCATTAGCTAATGAACTAACAACTGCGTTGAAAGCTGTACCTAATAATAAACCGATTGCAAGCATAAACATGTTGCCACGTTTAACAACATTTCATGCGTCTTTTCCTGATTTTTTAAACATAAGTTTTATTTTAACACAAAAAAATGTTTAAAAAAATTGACAATTAAAAATTAAAAAAGAAAAAAAGCAACTTTTGGTTGCTTTCTGACATATGGTGGAGAGTAAGGGGCTCGAACCCATGACCCACGCCTTGTAAGGGCGTTGCTCTCCCAACTGAGCTAACTCTCCAAAATGGCAGTCTGTACGGGGATCGAACCCGTGCGTGCATGGATGAAAACCATGTGTGTTAACCGCTTCACCAACAGACCATAATGGCGCCGATTACAAGGATCGAACTTGTGACCAACTGGTTAACAGCCAGCTGCTCTACCGCTGAGCTAAATCGGCACTTATAAAATGCTAACTAATTATATACATAAATTTATTTTTATTAAATAATTTTTTTAACATTTTATTTAGGTGATTAAACATATGGAGGAAACGAGGGGAATCGAACCCCCATAGTCAGCATGGCAAGCTGATATTTTGCCATTAAATTACGTTTCCGCTTAATGCAAAATAATATTAGCATATTTTTAACTTTTTTCGTAAAAAATTAAAAATTTTAATTTTGTTTTGCTTCTTCATTTTGATAGTTATAATAAATTCAAACATTTAGAGTTGCTGAGTTAATCACTGTGAAGCATGCCAACCTACAATAAAAGCAAGGTGGAAGATGAGGGGTATTTACCTAACATGTCTCATGAAATTTCAGTCTCTTGTGTTTTAAAATAACATGAGGAGCTATTATGATAATAAAAAATTTATTTACAAGTGAATCTGTCGGTGTCGGACATCCAGATAAACTTTGTGACCAAATTTCAGATGCTGTGCTTGATGCCTATTTAACCCAAGACATAAATGCTAGAGTAGCTGTTGAAACCATGGCCTCTGGTAAATTAATCGTCGTTTCTGGAGAAATTACTTCAACTGCTAATGTTGATATTGAAAAAATTGTTAAAGATGTTTTTCAAAGAGCTAATCAATGAAATGATGAAATTCAAATTTTGATCAATATTCAAAAACAAAGTCCAGATATTGCTCAAGGTGTTGACTTATCTAATGGTGAAATTGGAGCAGGTGATCAAGGAATTATGTTTGGTTTTGCGACAAATGAAACTGCTGAATATATGCCTTTAGCCCTAACTTTAAGTCATGCGATATTAAAAGAAATTGAAAATTATCGTATCAATGAAGCTGATTTAAATCAAGAAAATCAAAAATTTCATCAACAAATTAAAAGTGATATGAAAAGTCAAGTAACAGTGGACTATAGTGGTTCAAAACCTATTATTGATACTGTTTTAGTTTCAGTTCAACATCTTGATTTTGCAAATGATAATGAAGAACAAGAATTTAAAAATTTTATTAGCAATAAAATTATTAAAGTTGTCTTAAACAAATATGGTTTTGAACAAGCGAAAAGAATTTTAATTAATCCAACTGGAAAATTTGTAATCGGTGGTATTGTTGGAGATACTGGTTTAACTGGTAGAAAAATTATTATGGATACTTATGGAGGAGCAGCAAAACATGGCGGAGGTGCTTTTAGTGGAAAAGATTCAACTAAAGTTGATCGCTCTGCAGCTTATGCTTGCCGTTGAATAGCAAAAAATTTAGTAGCTGCCGGTATTTTACCTAAAGTTGAAATTCAAGTTTCTTATGCTATTGGGATTGCTGAACCAACCTCAATTTATGTAGATACTTTTGGCTATGGTGATAATCAATATTTACAAAATATTATCCAAGTAATTAATGATGTTTTTGATCTTAGACCAAGCAGAATTATTCAAGCTTTAGAGTTGCGTAAACCAATTTTCGAGCAAACAGCTACTTTTGGACACTTTGGCAGAAATGATTTAGATTTACCTTGAGAAAGACTGAACAAAGTTGAAGAAATTAAAACAAAATTTAATCAACTTATGGTAAAATAACCTATATTTATTACGTATAAAGGAATTTATTGTGAGAAAAATTACTAGAAGAAAAAATAAAGAACGTGCTGCTAAAAGAGTACACAAAATCCAATTAGAACAAGCACGTGATAAAAGAAGAGCAGAAAGACTTCAAGCTCAAAATTAATTTAAGAAGATAATTATTAATATGACAGGCGCAAGCTTGTTTTATTTTTTTTATATAAAAAAGAAAATAAAAAAAGCAGCTCCCTATTTTCACCTTTCGGCTATCGTCGGCACTAAGATGCTTAACTACTGAGTTCGGAATGGGATCAGGTGTACCATCTTGCTATAACCACTTCGATAAATATATTACCATAATAAATTGGTAAATCAAAATATTTTTTATAAAATTTTTTCATTATGGAACAAATATTAAAATTTAAACAAAAAATAAAAAATTTAAATTGAAAACAAAAGACAACTTTTTCACTTTCAATTGTAATGGGTTTATTTTTTTTAAGTGCAATAATTATTAGTTGAATTGTTACAAGAAACTTAATGTTAAAAAATTTAAATAAATTAACTTTAGAAGAAAAGACACTTATTTTTCAAGCTGGTTATTTTCCTCGTATAATCCCTGAGTTTTGAGATATTACTTCTTATTTTACTTATATCTCAAATTTTCTTTTGATTGTTGCTTTCTTTTTATTTGCATTATTTACTAACAAAAAAAGTTTGCAAAGATTTGCTTTTTTAACCACAGTTTATATAACAATTACATTTAGTGTTTTTTGAACTTTAATTTTTCCAGAGAGTTTTAATGGAAAATTAAACCCTTGAAGTTTCTTTGCTTCACTGCTTGTGCATTTAATTAATCCAACTATTGGAATTATTTTATTAGGCATTAATAGAAAAGAAATTAATTTAAGTAAATGAACTATTAATTTAGCCCCTTTAACTTTATTAGGTTATTATTTAATTGCTCTTGTAATTTATTTTATTGGATTACCAGTTACTCAGGCTGTTGAAGAAATTAATGTTTCAGCCAGAGTTTTTAATGATACAAGATTAGTAATTTACCCATTTTTAAATTTCTTAAAACCATTATTTACTAATGGAGAAAATTTAACTTTAACTATTTTTCTTAATATAGTTGTAGTTGTAATGGGTTTAACTATTCCATATGCATTTGCTTGAATGTGAAAAGGAATTTACAAAATTAAAATTTTAAAAGTCAATCAATAAAAAATAGTATTTAATTAAAATCACAACGTTTATTAATGTTGTGATTTTAATTAAATTTTATTTTATAAAAAATATTGACTTTATTTTTTATTGTGTATAATTGTTTAGCAAACACGCCGGCTTAGCTCAGTTGGTAGAGCAACTGACTTGTAATCAGTAGGTCGTAGGTTCGAGTCCTATAGCCGGCACCATATGCTTAACTATAGATAGAAGTTATACTTGAAGGTGCAAATCCTTTACGAGCATAAGCGCGAATGGTGAAATTGGCAGACACGCTAGATTTAGGCTCTAGTGCTTTACGGCGTGAGGGTTCAAGTCCCTCTTTGCGCACCAATTGCAAATGCATCAATCAGCTACGGCTGATTTTTTTTACAAAATTTTGCTTAATTTTTTATTTTTTTTCTTTTGTTCTTCATTTTTCGATTAATTTCAATTAAAAATTGTAGGAGAAAAAATGATTTTATATAGATTTGGTGAAATAGTACATAAAAACAATAATAATTTAATTTTAGAATCTTATGGAACTGGATATTCTATTATGGTTCCAAATCATGAAAGATTTGAAGCTAAAACAAAAATTAAATTATTTTTAATAGAAATTAATAATGAATATCAAAAGAACACTTATGGATTTAAGGAATTTAAAGAAAGATTATTATTTCAAGATTTAATTTCAATTAATGGCATAGGGCCAAAATTAGCTTTTAATATTTTAGATAACGATTGAGAGAAAATTGTTGATTGAATAATTAATGAAAATATGGAAAATTTAACTAAAATTTCTTATTTAAGTCTTAAGACTGCAAAACTAATTATTTTTGAATTAAAAAATAAATGAAGCAAAATGATGAATAAAAACATCAATACTTCGAATAATAACAATGAACAAAAAGAACAAATAAATACTATTAAAGATACACTTAAAATGCTTGGTTTCAAAAATGAACAAATTCAAAATGCGATAAACAACATTGAGTTTGATAAAGATATCGAAACTAATATTGATCAAGCAATTCGATATATAAGCAAAGAATATGAAAAACCTAATATTAAGGCCTAGATTTTTTGAACAATTTATTGGACAGAAAAAATTAATAAAAACTTTAAAAGCAATGATTGAAGGTTCTAAAAATCGAAAAGAGCCATTAGATCATATACTTTTTTATGGCCCACCAGGCGTTGGAAAAACTTCATTGGCTACAATTATTGCGAATGAAACCGAAAGAAAAATTCATTTTTTACAAGGTTCATTACTTGAAAAAAAGTCTGATATTCTTTCCGTTTTTTCAGTTTTAAATGAAGGAGATATAGTATTTATTGATGAAATTCATAGCATAAACAAAAATGTAGAAGAATTAATTTATGGAGCAATGGAAGATTTTAAAATTGATATCATAATTGGTCCAGAAGGCGATTCCAAAGTTATGCGTATGAATTTGAAGAAATTTACACTTCTCGGCGCAACAACTCAAATTAATTTAATTAGTAAACCTTTAAAAGATAGATTCGGCTTAAAAGCTAAATTCAATATATATGAATTAGAAGAAATAAAAGAAATATTAAAACAAAGCGCAAAGACTTTAAATATAAAAATTGATGATAATAATTTGCTTGTAATTGCAGAGTATTCAAGAAATACGCCTAGAATTGCAAACCATTTATTAAAAAGAATTGACGATTTTGCTCAATTTAATAAATTAACTAATATTAATAAAAATTTAATAATAGAAACTTTTAAACATCTTGAATTATTTCCTCTCGGACTTACTCGTGAGCATATTGATTATTTAAACGTATTAAATGATCTTTTTAATGAAAAATTTGCTTCAATAAATACAATTTGTGGAATATTAAATGCCGATAAAAATAATTTAATAAATGATATTGAACCATTGTTAATTTTTCATCAATTTATAATTAAAAATGCAAGGGGTAGAAAAATTACAACTAAAGGAATCAATTATTTATTAAATATAAAATTTAAAAAATAATTATAAATTCAATTTTAGTATATAATATACACAATGCATTCGAGATGAATGATTACTAGTCCGATTAATGAGGATAGTTGCTTAAGAGTTTAATACTCCTTTCATTTAATAATTTTAAAAGTTTTATGCGTGAAACTTTTATTTTCTAATATCTTATATGTTAATCTTTAAAAGAGCTAAAAAAGCTCTTTTTTTATATTAAAATTAATAAATGTTAAAAGTAGAACAAATTTTTGAAAACGTAAAAATTACAGAACTTTCTTACGAAGGATATGGGATTTTAAAATCTCAAAATAAAACAATTTTGATTAAAAATGTTTTGCCAAATGAAATAGCTGATATTAAAATCACAAAAGTTACATCCAAAGTGGCTTACGCTGAAGTTATAAAATTTCATTTAAGGTCGAAAGAAAGAACAAATTTAGACTATCAAGATGATGCTCCATTGTTGATAATGCCTTATCAAAGGCAATTAGAATTTAAACAAGGAATTATAAGTAACCTTGTGAAAAGGAATTTGAATTTCAAACTAGATAACTTTATTGTTCCAAGTCCCTTAATTCTAAAATATAGAAATAAAATTAAATTTTTTGTTAAAGTCCTAAATAATCAAATTAATTTTGGCAGATATGAAAAATTAACAAATAAATTAGTTCTTGTTTCTGATTTTATTTTGGCAACCGATGGAATAAATCGCAGTATTCAAATCATTAAAAATATTTTTAATGATTGATTATCATTATTTTCTTCTGTTGAAGAAATAACAATAAGAGAGTCTAATTTGAATGGAGCTCAAATTTTAATTATTAAATCAAAAAAACATTTAAATCTGAATAAAACAAAAAATTTAATTTTCAATAATACTAAAATTGAGCAAATTGTTTGTGTTTCAAAAAATACAGTAGAAATTTATAATAAATTTGATTCTCATACTAATTTGTTAATGAATATAGAAAATCTTAAATTTGAAATTTCTTGAAATAGCTTTTTCCAAATCAATAATAGTCAGATTTTTAATCTTTATAATTTATTAATTGAAAATTTAAATTTAAACCAAAATCAATCATTATTAGATTTATATTGTGGAGTTGGAACTATCTCTTCATTTTTGGCTCTTAAAACCAAAAAAGTAATTGGTTTAGAAATTATTCCTGAAGCAGTTCAATTTGCAAAAAATAATGCTACTTTAAATCAAATAAATAATTTATTTTTCTTTGCTGGTGATGTTGAAAAAACAATAAAATTTGTTAAAAATGATGTTCAAACTATTGTTGTAGATCCACCAAGAGAAGGGCTTAGTGAACAAACAATCAAGTCTATTATTGATTTTAAACCAAAACAAATTGGTTATATTAGTTGTAATCCGCACACTTTTGTTCGAGATGCAAAGATTTTGCTTAATCATAATTATCGCATTAATTTTATGCAATCTGTTGATATGTTTCCTAATACTTATCACATTGAATTGGTTGCCGTTTTTTGTCAAAACGAAGAAAAAAAATAAACACTTTCGTGTTTATTTTTTAGTTTCATTAAAATTATTTAATGTCTACTGAAGCACCAGCTTCAACTAATTTAGCTTTAATGTCTTCAGCTTCTGCTGATGAAATGTTTTCTTTAACAACTGCTGGTAATGAAGAAACTAATTTGTTTGCAGCCATTAATTCTAAACCTAATAATTCTTTAACTGCTTTAACAATTGGTAATTTTTTACCGTTGTCAGCAACAATAACAACTGAAACTGTTGATTTTTCTTCAGCTTCAGCAGCAGCAGGAGCAGCAGCAACAGCAACTGCAGAAGGATCGATACCAAATTCTTCTTTCATTGCTTCTACTAATTCCATAACTTCTTTAATTGACATTTCTTTTAAAGCTTCAATAAAAGTTTGTTTTTCTAATTTAGCCATAATTTTCCTTTCGTTTATAACAAATATTAATTAATAATTATTCTTTTTCACTAAACATTTTTAATGAAAGAGAAAGTTGTTGTAATGGTGACATAAGTGAACGTGCAAGAATTGTAAGTGCTTCTTCATAGTTTGGTAAAGTAGCAACTTCTTGAACACCTTTTGCATCAATAACATTTTGTTCATAAATACCTGCTTTGTTTACAAATAATTTATTTTCTTTTGCAAAAGAAACACCTAATTTGAAAACAGCATTAGTATCATCACCAAAAATAAATAAGTTTGGTCCTGTTAAAAATTGATCTAAATCAATGTTTAATTCTTTAGCAGCTAATTTTAATAAACGGTTTTTAAAAACTTTAACTTGTAAATTTTGTTTTTTAGCTTCAACACGTAATTTAGTTAATTCAGCCACTGAAAGACCACGATATTCCGCAACAAGAAGTGTTTGTTTTGAAGATAATAAATCTTTAATTTCTTGAACTGTTTGTTCTTTTGCAATTCTTAAAGCAGATTTGTGATTTACGCTCATTTTTTCTCCTTTCATTTTAATGCAATACAAACAAAGAAAAGATTAAATATACATTTGGCAACATAATTAAGCTAGGCCGTTGCTTTCTTCACGTATTGCTTTTTAATTCTATTACAAAAAGAAAAAAGCATTATTTTATTTTTTTATTTTTTAAATAGTAAGTTTTAAATGAAAAATTAATTTAATAATGTATGAGAAAGAAAAAATATTTTTGGCTTTTTGTTGGTTTGTTTTCCTTATTTATCATTGGTTCATCTATTGCATTTAACACAAAACAAACCACAGTAATAAAAAAAGAAGAGGGAATTAAACCTTTTACCGTCAAAATTTATGGAGCTGTTAAAAATCCAATTGATCTTTCATTTAATAGATCAATTAAGTTGAAAGAATTAATTTCTCTTAGCAAACCCTTGCTAGAATCAGATTTATCAACAATAAATTTAAATTCAACTATAAATAAAAATTTCAAACTTGAAATACCATATAAACAAACAAAAATATCTATAAATAAGATAAAATCGTTAAAAGATTGACAAAATTTAAAAATTTCCAAAACAAGCGCATTAAAATTATTTAATTTACACAAACAAAATAAAATTAAATCTTGAAAAGATATTGAATCAATTTCTTCACTAAGTTCAAAAACTTTAAAAATTTTGAAAAGTCAAATAATTATTTAAGTTCTTTTTTTGGAATATTTTTATTTTATATTCTATGTAAAACATTTTGTCATATTTTGTTCGAACGTCTTTGAATAGTTCTGAGTGTAATTTCTATTTTTTTGATTTTACTTTTTGTTTATTGAATTAAATATTGAAAAATATTAATTTTTATTATTTTACTTTTAATTTTTTCTGAATTTTTTTTGAAAAATTCAGAAAATTCTTTTTTAAAGATTGGGCAAAAATATCTATTTGAAACTAATATTACAGAAGCAAATCAAAAATATTTTTTAATCAATTTTGAAAACGAAAGAATAATTTCTTATCAGCATGATTTTTCTCAATTTAATAAAGTTGAAATTGGTTCCAAAATTGTTATCGAAGGAACAATATTTAAATTTCAAAACAGCAACAGTTTATGAGCAATCAACAAAAATGTTAAATATATTCTTTCTGATACAACAATTCACCATATTCAAAAACCTAATATTTCGATTTTCAATTTAATCAATATTTTTAGTAGGGAACAAGGAGAAATCTTTGATAATTATTGAAAAATTTTTGTTTTTGGAGAAAAAGAAACGAATGGAGAATTAATAAAAAATACTCATTATTTGTCAATTATTCATTTAATAATAATTTCAGGGCTACACATTGATATTATTTTCTGAATGTTGAAAAAAGTTTTCTCAATTTTTAAAATAAAAATTGATTCTTTTTATTTTGCTTTCATTATAGTTTCGTTTTATATATTTTTTACATTCTCTTTTATTTCCCCAATAAGAGTTTTATTAGTTAAACTTTATGAAAAAATCAATAAAAAAGCTAGAAATTTTGACGGTTTAATTTTCTCACTTATTTTTTTATTCATTTTGCAAACAAAAATTTTTTTAAATTTAGGATTTTTACTTAGTTTTGGTAATTATTTCATTATAAAGTTGAATAAAAAACCTAATAATTTTTTGCAAAAAATAAAATTATTTTTCATTTTAAATATTTTTAATTCTTTTTTCATTATTTATTCTATTGGTAAATACAATTTATTTTCTGTATTTTGAATTTTAATATTTATGCCTGTCTTTGAATTTGTTTATTTAAGTTCGATTCTTCTTTTTTGATTACCTTATGTTCTGAATTTTATTTATTTTATTTTGCAAAGTTTAATTTCTATTAGTTTAAAAATTTCTATTTTCATTCCTTTTGGATTTTTTGACTTTCAATTTTTATATTTATGAATGTCCTTTTGATTTTTTGTTTTCATATTAATAAAAATAAAAAACACGAATAATCGTGTTTGGTCAAATAAATGATTTGGCGCGCCCAAGAAGAGTCGAACTCCTAACCTTTTGGTCCGTAGCCAAACGCTCTGTCCAATTGAGCTATGGGCGCATATGGAGGCACTAACGGGATTCGAACCCGTAAATCAAAGTTTTGCAGACTTATGCCTTGGCCGTTTGGCTATAGTGCCATACGTACTTTATTATATTACATAAGTCTTAAAAACTAATACAATTATATACATTATTAAAAAAATATAATTATTTTTATTTTTTAATTATAACCTTCTTTTATTCGAATAAAAAATGCACTAAATTAGTGCAATTTATTTAAATTAATATTTTTTAATGAAATCTAGCAGCTCTGTTTGAGGTTTATTATTGAATAAAACATCAATTATATTTTCAAAAAAGGGAACATGAATTTTTAAATCTTTTAAAATTGATTTAAAGATATTTGCCGTTCTATAACCTTCTACTGTTTTAGTATTCATTTCTAGAGCTTTTTGTACCCCATATTCTCCGACTTGAAGTCCAAAAGAAAAATTTCTACTTTTTTCAGAAGAACAAGTTAAAAAGATGTCCCCTATTCCTGCTAAATCAAAGGCTATTTCATCATCTGCTTTTTCAAAAAGAGCTTTATAAATTTTATTTATTTCTTTAACTCCTATTGATAATAAAGCGGCTTGCGGATTTTTTAAATCTGGATTTGAATATTGATTAATTCCAAGACCAATTGCTAAAACATTTTTAAGTGCAGCAAATAATTCTGCTCCTTGTTCATTAGTGTTAATAACTAATTTAAATTTGTCATTATTAAATAATGCTGCTACTCATTCAAGAAATATTTGATTTATACCAACTATATTAGCCATTGTCATTACATTTTGAAATACTTCAACAGCAAATGAAGGACCAATTAGAGTAGCACAATTTTCCAATCTATTACCGAATTCTTTCTTTATTACTTCAGAAAAAAAATTTTTTGTTTTTGAATCAATTCCCTTTGCTACATTTAAAATATTTAATTTTTTAGAATCTGAATTTTCTAAAATTTTAGGAATTACAGAATCAAAAGCGGCTGAAGGAACTGCTAAAACTATTAAATCTGTTCCCTCTAACGCTTTTTTTAAATCGTTTGTTGCTTGTAATAAATTTGGATTATTAAATTTTGAATTGCCAAAATATTTTGTATTTAAACCATTATTAATATCATCTATTTCTTTTTGGTCTATTCCTCACATTGTAACAAAATGATTATTTTTAGTTAAAACTGTTGCAAGCCCACTTGCTCAAGCTCCTGTACCAATAAAAGTTATTCTTTTCTGCATTTTTTTCCTTAAAAATTAATTTTTTTGATGCTTGCAAAATTAAAACTTAAAATTTGAGACAATTTATAAAGTTTTAATGCTTTTTCAATATTTTTGTTTTCTTGGTGTTTTATTGCTTTGATTATTAAAATAAATCCTGCAAAAAAATCAATTCCAACGAAAATAATAACTATTCCCAAGATGTAAAGTAGTATTTCACTAGCCAAATTAATTTCTGTTGATTTAAATGCATATTTCGCAATAATAGTTCCAACAATTAAAACAATTCCTAGTAATAAAAGCAATGTTCCTCAAATTACTCTTGTTTTAACAAAAGATTTAAACTTTTTATTTTCCTTTTCATCTTTACTTTTTTTAGATGAAATTAATTCATGAAAATTGTATTCATAAATGTAATTGTAAATCATTCATTCTCCTTATTTTTCGTTTAACAAATAGTACATTTCTACCATTTGATTCAAGCTCAATTCTTGAACTCTGATATTTTCTGATAAATTCATTTTATTATATAAATCTAAAATTTTTTCTTTATTAAAGTGTTGTTTTAACGAAAAACTTAATTTTTTTCTTCTGGTTGAAAAAATTAATTTAAAAAAATTTTTTAATTCATCAAAATTATCGTTTTCTTTTTGGTAAAAATTGAAACTAATAATTGCGGAATCTACATTTGGCGCCGGATCAAATTCTTTTTTAGGCACAACCAATAATTTTTTAACTTCTGCTACATATTGGCAAGTGACAGAAAGTTTAGAATATTCGCTTGAGTTTGCTTTTGCAACTATTCTATCTGCCACTTCTTTTTGTACCATTAAAATCGCTTTTTTGAATAAAAATCTATTATCTAAAATTTTAAAAATTATTTCGCTGGTTATGTAATAAGGAATATTGCCTATAACAACAGAATTTTTAAAATCGCTTAATTCGGCTTTTAAAAAATCACCAAGTATTATTTGCTCTGTTTTTAAAATATCATTTTCTATTAGATAATTTTGCATGTCCTTATCAATCTCAAAAACAATTAAATCTTTTGTTTTTTTTAAAATTTCTTTTGTTAAAGCACCTTTGCCTGGTCCTATTTCAATCACTGAATCAGTTGAAGTTATTTTTGCTAAATCAACTATTTTTTTTGTTATTGCTTTATTTTTTAAAAAATTTTGTCCAAAATATTTTTTTGCTTTAATGTTTTTATTTTCTTGATACATCTAATTTGAATAATCCTTTTGCATTTTTTAATACTTGATCAGCAAATTTTTCAATTGGCATTTTTTTAATTCCAGCAATAAAGTGAGTAGTGAAAATAACATAATTAGAATAATTTATATTTCCTCTTTTAGCGGCTGGACTTAAGTATGGCGCATCAGTTTCTGTTAAAATTCTATCTACTGGTAATCAATCTAAAACTTCAATTGTTTCTTTTGCGTTTTTATAAGTGCTAACTCCGCTAAAACTAAAATAGCATCCTAATTCATAAAATTTTTTGGCTCAATCTAAATTTCCGCTATATGTGTGAATCATAAATTTCACATTTGGAAATTTCTTTAGTATGTCATATAGGTCTTCATAAGCGTCTCTCATATGAATAACAACAGGTAAATTAAATTTTTCAGCTACTTTTATTTGAGAAATTAAAGATTCTTTTTGCAATTCTGGTGTTTTATCTTTTCAATAATAATCTAGTCCTATTTCTCCAATTCCTTTAACTTCTTTTGTGATTTGTTTTTTTAAATTAATTCCGTCTGTTGCACCATTTACTTCTGTTGGGTGAATTCCAATAACCGGAAATGTATAATCAAAATGTGAGCAAATTTTAATAACTTCTTCATTTTCGGCTAAATTACAGCCTGTAATCATCATTACTTTAACGCCTTTGCTATAAGCTTTTTCTATTGATTGATAATTATCTTTATAATATTGTTTAATTGGATGACAATGGGCATCTACATATTTTATTGACATTTTTTTCTACTTTCCAAGACAAAAGTTTTTAAACATTTCATCTAATAAATTTTCGTTATCTGCTCTACCTGAAATATCTTCTAAATTAGCTCAAGCTCTTCTAATATCAACTATGGTTAAATCAGGATCATTATTGTTATTTAAAGTTTTAATTGCTTCATCAATATTTAATTTTGCTTGTTTAATTAATGAAATTTGTCTTGTATTGTTTAAAAACTCATCATTATTTAATTCATTTAAGTTTACAAAACTTGTCATTTTTTCTTCAAGTTGATTAATTTCTTTATTTTTAGAGCTAATATAAATGTATTCATCGTTAAAATTATTAATATTTTTTTCTAATAAATCTGACTTGTTTACAACTTTAATTAAATATTTGTTAAATTTTTTTGCAAGTTCATCGACTTTTTCATCAAAATGATTTCTTTGCTGTGTTGGTTCTTCGATGTGAAGCACAATATCGGCTTTTTCAATTTGTTCAAATGATTTTTCGATTCCTATTTTTTCTATTTTACCGTCAGTTTCTCTTATTCCAGCAGTATCAATTAGTTTAAATAAAATTCCGTTTATTTGATATGAAGCTTCTACAATATCTCTTGTTGTTCCTGCTTCATCCGTAACAATTGCTTTTTCTTCATTTAAAAGCAAATTTAAAATTGATGATTTACCTACATTAGGTTTTCCTACAATTGCAACTTTAATTCCTTCAAAAATTAATCTTGAATTTTCACTAATTTTAATTATTTGTGCTAATCTTTCTGAAAAATTAGTTAATTTAAATATTAATTCTTTAGTTAAAACATTTTCAACATCATCATATTCTGGATAATCAATATTGACTTCAATTGCACCAATTATATAAACAAGATCTTTTATTAATTTATCCAATAAATCTGAAGTTTTATTATTGAACTTTTTAACTGCTAATTTTACTTGTTGTTCTGTTTGTGCATGAATTAATTCGTTGATTGATTCAGCTTTAATTAAATCCATTTTTCCATTTAAAAATGATCTTCTTGAAAATTCTCCGGGTAATGCAAGTCGTGCTCCATTTGCTAAAATAAGTTCCAAGATTTTATTCGTAATCAGAATTCCACCATGGCAAGCAATTTCTACTGTGTCTTCACCTGTAAAAGTGTTTTTCCCTTTAAATCAAGATACTAAAACTTCATCTAATAATTCATTGTTATTTAAATTATCTAAAATTCTTCCAAAAGTGATTTTTTGACTTTCATTTGGAACTTTACCATCAAAAAACTTTTTAGTTATTTCGAAGCTTTCAGATCCACTAATTCTAATAATCGAAATTGCTTGATTAATTTTTCCACCTGAACTAATTGCTGCAATTGTATCTTTAAACATAAGACTCCTTTTGTTTTTAAATATATAAATTATAATGAAATTTATGATAAAAATTGTATTAGCTGGTACACCTAATTTTGCAGTGCCTATTTTTGAAGAAATTATTAAAAATTTTAATGTTGTTGCTATCATATCTCAACCTGATCGGCCAAGTGGAAGAGGGCATAAATTTATACCTACTCCAACTAAACAGTTAGCAGAAAAATATAACATTCCTTGTTATCAACCTGAAAAAATTGGTGAAATTTATGACGATTTAGCTAAATTGGATTATGACTTTTTAATTACTGCTGCTTTTGGACAATTTATTCCTTCTAGAGTTTTATCTTTAGCTAAAAAACTAAATTTAAATATTCATGGTTCACTTTTACCTAAATATAGAGGAGCAAGTCCGATTCAATATTCACTCCTAAATGGTGATAAAGAAACTGGTATTTCATTGATGGAAATGATTAAAGAAATGGATGCTGGAGATATTTTTAAAACTTTAAAAATATCTATTGATCCTTCTGATACTTCTGATATTTTAATGGCAAAACTTTCTCAAGCCACTGCAAAAAATATCACAAATTGAATTAACGAAATTATTCAAGGTGATTTTCAAAGAATTGTACAAGATTCTGCTAAAGTTAGTTTTAGCCCCAAATTAGAAAAGGGAAAAGGCTTTATTAATTCAAGCTTAAATGTGGATGAAGCTTTAAATATAATTCGTGCTTATTCTTCAAATCCTTGCGCATATTCATATATTGATAACAAAAGAGTTAAAATATTTTTTGCTACTAAAGAATTCACTAAAAATGCTCCTATAATAAATTTAAAAGATGGGGTTATATATTTGACTGATTATATGTTTGATAGTAAAAAAAGAGTTGTTCTAAAATAAAAATAGCCAAATTATTGGCTATTTTTTTGTTCCGCTAATTGTGCATTAGCAAAAAATTGATGTTCAATTTTTCTTGATCAAGAAACCTTGCTTTGATCAATTTTTGGTAATTTTTTGGTTAAATAATGTCATGATCAAGCTAATAAAGTTAAAGAAGCAATCAAACTATTTATTATATAAGCACTAATAATAATTCAGTTTGCAGCTAAAGCGTTATTTTGTCCAAGAAACGCTCAATAAGCTAATCCTAAACCGATTGGCATAATTACAGCAAAACAAATAAAATTTTCTCACATTGAAGCCAAAATTGATTTTTCAACGTCATTAGTTGCTTGAAAGACCAATAATGAACTAATAGAAAAGGAAATGGCCACTACTCTTAAAGTCATAATTTGAATAAATCGGCTTGTAGCAGGAATTAATTCATTATTTACATTTAAAGCAATAACTCATAAATTATTTGCAGTGAAGAAAACAAAAACATAAACGATTAATGAATAAGAAACAGCTACTAAAAGAGTTCATAAGTAAATTTCTTTACATCTTTTAAAATTTCTCAAAGTGTAATTGTAGGCTAATAAACTTCTTGCTCCATCATTAATTCCAAAAATTGAAATTGCAAACAATGTGATGATTGGGGCTGATTTTGCTCAATAAAATTGGAAATGTCCAGGGTCGGCAAATCCTGGTTTAGATAATAATATATTGATAATTGCAAATGCGAAAGCCACTCCAAAAGAACGAATAAATCCATTAAAACCTAACAAGAAAGTTGGTAAAAGCATTTTTGAACTAAATTGAAATTTAAACAATTGACCTAATGACATTCATAAACGGCCCTTTTTGTGTTGAATGGCTGTATAAATTACATAAGCGGATAAATTAAATATTCATCCAATAATTGTGGCTCAAATTCCTCCAAGCACACCCATTTTAAATACAATGATGAATAAAGCATCGAGTGAAATATTAATTGCATTAGCTATAATTCCAATTCACATAACAAAAGAGTTATATCCTTCAGCTCTTATAAAATAAGCAAATAACCATGAAAGACCTTGTAAAATAGTGCCAGAAGCATAAATATAAATATAATTAGCAGCTCATTTTAAACTTAATTTATATGCCGCATTGTAAAAATCTTGTAAATTATCAATTTCACTTTGACTCATTCCTAAAGCCATAGCCTTAGTCGAATTCAATTCAGTTTTACCAGCTAATAATTTTAATAATCCGGCACCAACAAAAATAAAAGACATTAAAGTAGCTATCAAAGCCAAAACTACTGTTGCTCAAAACATAGTTGCTCATAAATTTTTGGCAGTTATTTCCATTTTTTTAGAAATACATTTTGTGTAATAAATTGATGCACCAACAGGAACTAAAAAAACTATTGAATTTGAAAAAATAATTAAGGGTTGAAATGCAGCATTGGTGGTTGATACCACGGAATTTGCAGTAATTCTAGCTAAATTTTCATTTGGCAACAATTGATTATATTTTTCAAATAAGCTAAAATAATCATTAAATGTTAAGCTTTGATTTGTCATATATGATGCAATTTCACCAATTTGATTATTAATCAAAACTTGTCTTGTCTGCGGCACAAATTGTTGAATGAAAATTTGATCAGCAAATGAATACAAACCAGCCATCATTGCAGTTAATAAAGAAGGAATAGTGACTATTCAAATTGCTTTTTTGACCGCTGTATTACCAAACAACTCTTGTGCTCGAGTATCGTTTTTGGTTTTCATTTTCTTTCCTTTCTATTTAATAAAATGTGTTTTATTATACTCTTTTTAAAATAAAAAACCAAAAACAACTCTTTATGTTTTTGGTTTTGTTATATTTGGCATAAATTCTAAATTTATAAATGGTGCCAACAACTGGACTTGAACCAGCGACCCCATCCTTACCATGGATGTGCTCTGCCGACTGAGCTATGATGGCATACTTTGATATTTTACTATAAAAAACAAAATAAGTAAATATAAAAAAATAATATTAGCACTTTAACATTTTATGTGCTAAAATAAATATCATGAGTAAAAAAGATTATTATGCTATTTTGGGAGTAAGTAAAACCGCTGATCAAAAAGAAATTAAAGCCGCATATCGCAAGCTTGCTTTACAATATCATCCTGATAAATTAAAAGATGGCTCAAGTGATGAAAAAATGCGTGAGCTTAATGAAGCTTATGAAGTTTTAAGTGATCCAGAAAAGAGAAGCAATTACGACAAATATGGAAGTGCTGAAGCTCCAAGAGGATTTGGGGGAATGCACTTCAATATGGGCGACTTTGCCGGTGGTTTTAGTAACTTCGGTGATATTTTTGGCGATATTTTTAGTTCATTTGGTGGGGGAAGAAGAACTAAAAATAGTGGTAAAAGAAATGGTGATAGCCTTCAGATGCGAGTTCAATTAACTTTTGATGAGGCCGTAAAAGGCGTTGAAAAAGTTTTCAAATTAAAAAAATATGAACTTTGTTCACATTGTCATGGGACTGGAGCAGAAAATCCATCTGATATCAAAGAGTGTGTCAAATGTAAAGGGACTGGGCACATAAAAGAAGTTAAAAATACTATTTTCGGGCAAATGGAAAGTATTGTTAATTGTGATGTTTGCCATGGCACAGGTAAAGAAATAACTAATAAATGTCACGAATGTAAAGGTAATAAATATATTGAAAAATTAAAATCTGTAACTGTAAGTATTCCTTCTGGAGTTGAAACTGGCGATCAATTTACTTTAACTGGTTATGGTGAACCTGGAATTAATGGCGGTGTACCAGGTGATTTAATTTTAGTTTATACAGTTAAAGAGCATCCGTATTTTAAACGTAATGGTTTGGATATTTATATTCCCGAATTTCCTATTTCATTTTTAGATATTATTAAAGAAAATGAAATTTATATTCCAACTCCTTATGGTAATGAAAAAGTTCAAATGAAAAGAACTTATCAAACTGACAAAATTTTAACTCTAAAAGGAAAAGGAATTAAAAAAGGTAACTTTGTAGGTGACTTGAAATTATCATTGAAAGTAATTATTCCTGATATTAAAGAAAAAGAAATCAAAAAAATGGCAGAAACTTTAACTGATTTTTCAGATAAATCTAATATCGAAATTGTTGAGAAAATTAACAAAGCAAAATAGGATAAATTCCTATTTTTTTTATTAGTGCTATTAAAAAAAATTAATTAATGTAATATTGAGAAATGAAAAAGAAAAAAAAGACAGATCAAGACATAGTTTTAAATAATCAATCAGCTTTTAAACAAATTAATTTGATTAAAAGCTTAATTAAAAAAAAATCACAATTAAGTAATGATTTAGATTTTTTTATGCAATTAACCAATAACAAAAATTTAATTTATGAATTTGCTGATGAACTTTTCGATTTAAATAATTATCAATTTGATAATTTAAAAAAAATTATTGAGACCAAAAAAATTATGGAAATTATTCAACAGATTGAACAGTTTGAAAATACTGCAAATGATTATAAAATAGACATTTTTAAAAACTTGAATTTTGAATCTGGCGATTTAGATTACCTACTTATTAGTGAAAATGAAAATGTTAATGATGAGTCTAAAAGCCTTGATTTAGATATCGCAAATAAAACTAGTGATTTTGAACATTCTCAAACTATAGAAATTGCAATTGATAAAAATTTCAATTTCTAGTCTTTCTTTTTTAATTCTTAAACTAATTTAATATAAAATAAATAATTATTAAATATAAAAATATTATATTTGGAGCTTCTATGAAAAAAATTAATATTGCTATCGATGGACCTTCTGGCGCTGGTAAGTCAACAGTTGCTGCTGAAATTGCACACCGATTAAGATACACTTTTATTAATACTGGCAGTTTCTATCGTCTTGTTGCTTATAATGCTCTTAAACAAAATGTTGATGTTTTAAATGAAACACAAGTTGATTCAATTTTAATACCGGATATTATTTCGATCCACACTGATGGTAATTTAATTTTAAACAATGAAATTATTAATCCAGAAGTTTTAAGAGATGACGTTATTTCTAAAGCGGCTTCTACTATTGCTAAATACAAATTGGTTCGTCAATATGTTGTAGATATTATTCAACATATTACTAAAAAAGGCAAAGGTTATATTATGGATGGAAGAGATACAACCTTTAAAATTATGCCTTATGCAGAAGTTAAAATTTTTCTTACTGCCAAACCAGAAGAGCGTGCTAGAAGAAGACAATTAGATAATGCTAAATTAGGATATGAGCAAAATTATGAACAAGTCTTAAAGGATGTTTTAGCTAGAGATTTTCAAGATATGAATCGTGCAAATGATCCTTTACATAAAGTTCCTGATGCAACAGAAATTGACTGCACCAATATGACATTTGAACAAGTGGTAAATCAAATCATTGAAATTGTTAATTTAAAGGTAAAAAATGAAAAATAATGTAATTGCAATTGTTGGTAAACCTAATGTTGGAAAAAGCACACTATTTAATAGATTAATTGGCAAAAGAAAATCAATTGTTTATGATCGTCCAGGTGTCACAAGAGATAGACTTTACGAAACATTGGTTTGAAATGGCAAAGAAATCAGAGTAATTGATACAGGCGGAATTGAGATTGAAAATCGTCCATTTCAAGAACAAATTAGACTTCAAGTTGATATTGCTATTGCTGATGCAAATGTAATAATTTTCATGGTTGATGGAACATCTGATGTTACTAATGATGATTTAATGATTGCACAAAAATTAAAAAAATCAGGTAAACCGATTGTCTTGGTTGCTAATAAATTGGATAATCCAAAAGATTTCGATTATTCTCTTTATTCACTTGGGGATGAAATATTTCAAATTTCAGCTCAACATGGTAATGGTGTTGGAGATGTACTTGATAAATGTTTAGAGTATTTAAATTTAAATGAACAAGAAAGTAAAAAGATTTTTAAATTATCAATTTTAGGCCGTCCTAATTCTGGAAAAAGTTCTCTTTTAAACCGTTTAACTAACGAAAATCGTTCTATTGTTTCTGAAATAGCAGGAACAACAAGAGATAGTGTCTCAAGCGTTATAAAAATTCATAACCAAGAATTTGAAATAATAGACACCGCTGGAATTACAAGAGAAAGCAGTATTGAAGATCAAGTTGAAAAATATGCACTAAAAAGGGCATTCAATTCTTTAGATGAGTCTGATTTATCAATTATTATGATTGATGCCACTAGAGAGTTATCTCATTTCGATGCAAGAATTATTGGATATGCACTTGATGAAAATAATCCCAAACCAATTATTATTGTTGTAAATAAATGAGATTTAATTCAAAAAGAAACTAACACAATGGCAAATTTTGAAAAAATGTTGAGAAATCGTTTTCATTTCGTTCCTTGAGTTCCTATTGTTTTTGTTTCTGTTAAAGAAAATTGAAGAATGCATAAATTAATTGAAACTATTTTGCATGTTAAAGAAAACTTAGAAAGAGATATTAAGCCTTCAATTTTATCTAATTTTATTCGTGAAACACAATTAATACAACCAGCTGCTCCTTATAATGGTGGTAGATTAAATATTTACTTTGTTAAAAAAGTAATGGGTAAAATTCCAACTTTTGTTTTCTTTGTAAATAACAAAAAATTTCTTCATTTTAGTTACCAAAGACATTTAGAAAAAGAAATAAGAAAAACTTTAGATTTTACCGGTTGCCCACTTAAATTAATTTTTAAAAATAAAAATGGTTTAGAATAATATAAAAATACTATAATTTAGCCATATATAATATAAATATGGCTTATTGAAAGGACAAAATGACAAAAAAAGAATTCATTTCACAAGTTGCTGAACAAATGTCAAATAAATTAGAAAAACAAGTTTCTATTAAAGAAGCTGAAATGTTTTTTGATGCTTTTGTTTTTGTTTTAAAAGAAGAAATGATTGCTGAAAACAAAGTGCAATTATCAAATTTAGGAACTTTTGAAACAATTATTAGAAAAGGACGTAAAACTGTTAATCCATTCAAGAAAAATGAAGAATTAATTGTTCCTGAAAAGCGTGTTGTTAGATTTAAACCTTCTAAATACTTAAGAGATATTGTTAATTTCTAATTCACTTTAATATAGGGTAAAAAGTCGATGATACCTGGAAAGGTTAATTCGAGTTTGAACCCTATTTTTTTTATTTCTTCAATTGAAATATTAGTTTCTCATTTTGTCATAATCTTAAAAGTTGGAAGCAAATAAAATTCATTTGTGAAATGAAAAAAGACAATTAAAAATGAAATCCCGCCATTTTGCTCAATTTGCTTTAAATAATTTTTCTGATGCAATTTTAAATTATTGGCCGGTAAATATTTTTGATAAGTACTTTTTGCTTCAAACGCGATAAATTTGCCTTTTAAACATCCAATATAATCTACTGTGCTTTTGTTAGCTATATATCCATCTGTAATTGTTTTATCTTTGCTTACATTTTTAAATTTAATATTTAAATTTTTCTTTTCAATATAGGCTAAATTATTTGTTCAATAATATTGAATTGTGTTATTAATGATTGTTTCTAGTAACATCCCGCGATTTTTATTCATAATTTTAAATTGCTAAATTAAATAAAAATTGGTAGAAAAAAATTATTATGTAATATTAAATGTATTTATAAAACATTTATTTATATATAATTAAAAAATATGTTTAAGTGAATTAAAAAAGTTTTTAGAAAGATTTTTTCAATTACTAATTGAAAAAGAATTACTATTGCAGCAATTACTCTAATTGCTGCTATTTCTTCTATTGTTTTTGGTTCATTATTCTATATCTCTAAAAATATTAATAAATCTGTTGAATATGGTGGTGGTGTTGAATTTTTAGTACAAGTTAAAAATGAAGCTGGCGCCGTTGATGATTCGTTTACAGATAGTGTAAGTAAATCAATTGATGAAAGATTAACTGGTGGTGTAGCATTTAATGGAACCAAAGTTGAAAATCAAGGAGAAGGCAAGATTCTCATTACTCGAAATGGGGCAATGAGTGATATCGAAAGAAAAAATTTTGAAGGAATTATTACAAATAAACCGACTTTAGTTTTAACTGATATCAATATGAAACCTCTTTTCATTGATAATCAATTCAATTCAACCATGCAAGATATTGATTATAGTCAAATTAATCGTTATATTCCTCCATTAAAATCAAGCAATTCTGCTAAAGTTGAATTTATGCAAAATGGTACTTATGCTGTAAATGTTACTTTAAAAGATAGCGATGCACAAGTACAATGAACTAATGCGACTGAGTATTTAGCTAATTCATCACAAGTTGTTTTAATGTGACTTAATTTAGATAAATTTGTAGAAATTGCTAAAACCGAGTTCCCTAATAAGTGAATAAATGCAAAAGAAAATCCATATAATTTTGCTTTTGTCAACGAAACTCCTGTTGATGCTAGTGGCAAAAGTAATGTCTATAAAAAATATCAAATTGATGCGGAAAATTATTTAGTAAGTACTGGTGTAGTTAGATCTACTTTAACTGGTGAATCATTTACCATTAGTGGCGCTAATATTAATGCAGAAAGCGCTCAAAGATTAGCAGCTAACATTAATTATGGTGTTTCAAAATATTCATTGGAAGTTTTATCATCTAATTACATTCAAGCATCTAGTGTGCAAGGTTCTTTTGAAAGTGCATTATTAGCTGGAACAGTTGTATTTGGAATAATTGCTATTTTTATGATTGTTAATTATGGCTTATTAGGGGCTTTAAGCACAATTTCAATGGCATTATATATGTTTTTAACCTTATTAATGTTCACTATTTTAAGGGGTGAATATTCACCTGTTACTATTGCGGCTTTAATTATAGGAATTGGAATTAGTGTTGATGCTAATATCATTACTTTCGAAAGATTGAAATCCGAAGTTTATATGGGAGAAAAACTCAAAAAGGCTTTAAAAAATTCCAATCGGCTTTCACTTTCATCAATTATTGATGCTAATTTAACCACTTTAATTGTTTCCTTTATTCTCTTTTATTTTGGAACTAGTTCAGTTAGAGGTTTCAGTCTTTCACTTGTGTTTTCAGTTATTTTTACATTATTAGTAATGTTAATTTTCACAAGAGGAATTAGTTCATTATTAATAAATACTGGATGATTTAATAAACGTTTATGATTAATTGGCATAAAATGAAAAAAAATTAATCATTTAAATCCTGAAATTTTTTATAAAAAATTTGATTATTTAAAAAATGCTAAATGATTTATTATAGCTTCAATTGCTTTTGTGTTGATTGCCGGAATTGTTTTTGGTTCTTTTGCTGGCATTAATCAAAGTTTTTGAGCTGGATTTAACCGTTCAATTGAATTTGAAAGTGGAATTAATATTTCTATTGAAGGTAAAGATACATTTTTAATTACCAAAGATATTGCAAACGAAATGAAACAATTCTTAATTGCTAATCAAAATCATTTAGGTATTAATGAAATTGGAAATCATATTCAAATTTTTTCAATAAATGATAATAATACAGCTTTTAAATTAAGTATTGAAACCAGCCAAGATTTAAGTCAAGAAATTGAATCAATTAAAAACTTTATTCAAACTCAATATCCAGATGTTTCAATTTGATCATATGGAATTTCTTCAACCGAAGCTGCTAATTTAGTTAAAAATGCTTTACTTTCAGTAGCAATTTCTTTTGTGGGTATCATTGTTTATACTTTAATAAGATTAAAATGAACTTTTTCAATTGCAGCAATCGTTGGTTTAATTCATGATATTTTAATGACAATTGGTTTTATTGTAATTACCAGATTACAAATTTCACCAATTATTGTCGCTGCAATGCTTTCAATTATTGCTTTTTCAATTAATGACACTATTGTTGTTTTCGATAGAATTAGAGAAAATATTACTAATAGATATCACAATGAAATTTTAGATGCTAAAAAAATTAAATATATTGCCAATTTATCAATTGCAGAAACAATTAAAAGAAGTCTTTATACATCATTAACTACAATTGTTGCTGTTTTAGTGTTGTTATTATTTAGAAACGCAACTAATTTAACCTTTAACATCGTAATGATTTTTGGACTTGCAATTGGCGCATATAGTTCTATCTTTATATGTACATGAGTATGAAGCAAATTAGAATTAGCAAGACAAAAAGGCATTAAAAAACGTGAAGATAGCAAATTCTGAGTTTTACCTGGTCCAAGTGAACAAATTTTCCCTGGTATCAATGATTTTGTTGCTTAAATTATGCAAGTCAAAGACTTGCTTTTTTTATTATAATTATCATTATGAGCTTAAACATTTATTCAATTCATAATCAACCTAAATTTAATAAACCAATTTATTTAATTGGTGCTTTTGAGTCTTTTCATTTAGGACATTATTTGCTTTATTTAAAAGCCTTGGAGCTAAAAGAAACTGAACCTGATCGGGATATTGTTTTAGTTTATTTTGCTGATTGCGAAAATTTACCAAAATTAAACCCTAATTTATTCACTGATGAGGATTTTAGACTACAAGTATTCGCAAATTTAGATTTCAAATATGCTTGTCGTCTGGAATTTAAAAATTTACACAATCAAGAGGCTCAAGTTTTTTTAGATACTCTATTTTCTAATCAGGAAGATTTTTCTATTGTGGTTGGCCAGGATTTCCGTTTTGGCAAACAAGCAAGAGGCAATATTGATTGACTTAAACAAAAATACTCTACATATGTGGTTGAGCCCTTAAAATTACCAAATGGCAACAAGCTTTCAACTAGTTTTTTAAAAGACTTAATTAATTTAGGAGAATTAGATTTAGTTAATTCTTATTTAAAATTTGATTATGGATTTTCTGCTAAGTTTATCAAAAATCAAAATGAAAATGTACTTCTCAAACACAGTGATCAAATAATTGCTTTACCGGATGCTTACTATGTGGCATATTTAGAATTAAATGAAATCATTTATCGTGGCTTATTAACTGTACAAAATTCTATTTTAGAATTTCATGCAATCGATATTAAGTTTAAAGAATCTATTAATGAAAATTGCAAAATTTATATTAAAAATAAAATTAAATCTATTCAAGCTGGAGAAATCAAAAAAAACGATGAAATGCTAAAAATAGCAAAAAAATATTTCTTAAAAAATATTTAATTTTTGTTTCTTAAAGTTTTAAATAATATATAATTGTAAGGCAATGGAGGGGTAGCGAAGCGGCCAAACGCGGGTGGCTGTAACCCACTTCCTCACGGTTCGGGGGTTCGAATCCCTCCCCCTCCACCATTGCCCCATAGCCAAGCGGTAAGGCAACGGGTTTTGGTTCCGTCATGCGTTAGTTCGAATCTAACTGGGGCAGCCATATCACTTCTTCGGAGTGATATTTTTTTATTTTTTTGCTAAAATTAATAATTATGAATACAAATAATACAAATGATATAAAAACTTCTTCAAGTATTTTTAGTACAAATTTGAAGAATATTAAAAGTAGAGGAACTTCTATTCTTTTTGGTGCCTCTACTCTTTGATTTAGTTTTTTTGTTGGCTTAATTTTTATTGGGTCTTCATTTACTAAATTAGTATTTACTACAAATAACACTGCTGCTCTCATTACTTATATAATTTCAGGAATATTTAGCTCTGTTTTTATTTTTGTTTTATTAATTTGAGGAAGAAAAATTAATTTTTGAGTTTTACTACCACTTAGTTCAGTTTTATCATTGAGTTTAGGATTTTCTGTTTTGGGCCCTATTTTATTTAGTTTTTTGCTTACTGCAAGCGCATATAAACTTTTAGGCATTCTTGGAATTGCCACCGCTCTTTTCATTTTAATTGGTATTCTAGGATATTTTAATTTATTACAAATTCAAAAAATCTGACCATTTTTATTAATTGTAGCTAGTGCAATGTTTATTCTTTTTATAACTTCTTTTTTCATAGTAAAAAGTTGAGTAATCTCATTATATGGCCTTTTAGGAATGTTTTTAGGTATTGTTTATTTGATGTTTGATTTTGCATTAATTAATAATGAAAGTGCTTATGTTGATGGTTTTCTTAATTCAGAAATTGGAAATCAAAAAAGTAATCATCATTTAGAAATAGCCAGAATTTCTCTTTGATACGGTTTTAAACTCGCTTATGATTATTTAATTCTAGTTTATTATCTAATTAGAATCATTGGATATTTCCGTTCATAAGAGTAAACAAAAAGTCGCTCAAACGCGACTTTTTTTAAATCAAACTAATTTAAAGGAATTTCAAAGTAGTAAATTTCATTATCAATTGCTTTTGTTTTGAAGTTTCCTAATTTAAAAGTAAATTTAATTTTATTTCCTTCTTTGACACCATCAATGATACCACTGAATCTGGTTTGACCATTTTTGTCATATGTAGGATTGGTTGCATTAACAACTTGTTTTTCATCTGCCAATAATTGGGCACTAATTGAAAATACTTCAGTTTTTTCGCCTGTTTTTCAGTTAATTGCACCTTTAAATAGAACTATTTTTTTGGTATTGTAATCATAAGTAAAGGTGTAAGGTTTTTTAGCTTCTTGACTTGCAGCAATGGCATCCACTGCTTCTACAATTTTAGCTTTAGTTGCTGTTGCATCACCTAAAATTGTGAAATCTGCTGTTTTATTTAATGGATCTACTGTTTCGGTTGAAGTATCTCCGCTTGGATTGTTTTCTGATGTAGAAGGTGAAGTTGTTGTACCACTTTCTGTTCCAGTAGCAGGTGTGTTAGTTCCTGAAGATTCACCTGTTGAAGGGGTAGTTGTTGAAGTACTTGTTCCAGAATCTGTTGTAGGTTGAGATGGTGTTGAAGTACTTGTTCCAGAACCTGTTGATGGTGTTTCTTCTTTTGGTTGAGGTTTTGGTTCCTTTTTATCGCATCCTGCTGATAAAGCTGTTAATGGTAAGATAGAACCAGCAACTATAATTGAAGCTGATAAAAATCTTTTAAATTTTTTCATTTGTTTGATCTCCTTATGCATATATTTTTATTATAGATAAAAATAGAACATTTTGAAATTATGAAAAAAATTATCAAAAAATCAAAATATGAAAATTTTAATTATTTTTTTCATATTTTGATAAAAAAAATGGCGTCCTTAAGAGGAATTGAACCTCTCACCCCAAGCTTAGGAGGCTTGTGCTCTACCAACTGAGCTATAAGGACAACCTAAATAAATTTTAAACATTTTTTGGAATAATGAAATAAAAAAAATGGCGATCACGAGAGGATTCGAACCTCTGACAACAAGCTTAGAAGGCTTGTGCTCTATCCTGCTGAGCTACGCGACCACGCATATATATTTTAATACATTGCTAAAAATATGTAATAATTTATTTAATATTTTTTATTAATGAAAGTTTTAATTATGTCTTCTGAAACAAAATTTTATAAAAAAAATCAATTGATTTTTGAAACGATAGAAAATAACCCAGACTTAACCAATAATGAATTGGCTAAATTATTAAATTGTTCAACTAAAACTATTCAAAGAAAAAAGCAACTTATGAAAAAAGATGCTTTTTGTTTTCATCATAAAAATTTAAAGAAACAAAATGCTTTATCTATTTCGGATATTGAAATTCAAAACATTTATCTTGATTATTTAAATGCAAAAAAACAAGGCAAAATTAAATTTTTCAAAAGTTACTATAATCAAATTTATTTAAACAGTTCTGAACATAAAAACATTTCATATGAATGTTTAGTTAAAAGAATTAAAAAACATCCTTGCTATATAAAAAATGAAAAAAATAAAGCTATCTAAATTTTAGCTTTATTTTATTTCTCTTACGAATTCCTTATTTTGAAAATATTCTCTAACAATTGGTGCGACTTTGGTTCCAACTAATTCAATTGCTTTTAATGTTTTTTCGTGTGCCATTGAACCCACTGGAAGATGTAGCATGAATCTATCTAATTCTAATCCTTCCATAATTCTAATAATTTTTTTAGCTACTGTTTCAGGGCTTCCTGCAAAAATGGCTCCTTCTTCAGAAACTTCAAAATCATATTGTTCTCTTGTCATTTCAGTTCATGTTCTTCTATCTTTAGCAATAGTATCTACTAATTGTTTAACTGGAATGAAATAATTATCTTTTGCTTTTTGATCGTCTTCTTCAATTCAACCCCATGAGTGACCTGCAATTCTTAATTTACTTCAGTCATTGCCAAAAGATTTTCAAGCGCTACGATAAATAGTTACTAATGACTTAAATCTTAATGGATCGCCACCGATTGTTGCAAAAACAATCGGTAATTCTCTTCTCGCAATTGCTACTATTGAATGAGGATTGCCACCAGTTGCTACTCAAATTGGTAATCCATTTTCTACCCTTGGATAAATACCGCGATTATTTACATCATGAGTTAATCTACCTTTTCAATCCAACTTTTCATTAGCATTAATTGCTTGTAACATATCTAATTTTTCTTCAAATAATTCATCATAGTCCTTTAAAAAATAACCAAAAAGTGGAAAACTTTCAGTAAATGAACCACGTCCTACCATTATTTCACTTCTTCCATTGCTTAAGGCATCAATTGTAGAAAAAGCTTGATAAATTCTAATTGGATCTGAAGAAGAAAGCACAGTAACAGCTGATGATAATTTGATATTTTTAGTATTCACTGCACCCGCAGCTAAAATTATTTCTGGCATTGAAACAGCAAAATCTTCTCTATGATGTT
This sequence comes from Mycoplasmopsis gallinarum DSM 19816, assembly GCF_000621085.1. GTDB lineage: Bacteria > Bacillota_I > Bacilli_A > Mycoplasmatales > Metamycoplasmataceae > Mycoplasmopsis > Mycoplasmopsis gallinarum. Next base: position 80,205 of record NZ_JHZE01000008.1, on the reverse strand, counting down.
CGCCAATTGCGTAAATATCTAAACCAACTTTATCAGCTAATTCAATTTCCTCAATCATGTTTCGAATTCTTTCTGGATGAGAAATTAGTTTTTTAGTTTCTGCTAATGGAGTAGTTTCTCCAAAAGTGCTAATTCCTAATTCAATTTTCATATTTTCTCCTAAAAGTTATTTAAAACTTTATCAAAATCATCTTTATAAATTTCATTAAATACTTCATCAAAATCTTTATCTCTATTATTTTCTAAATCTGTACTATGAATATTAAGTAATCTCACATCTTCAGCCCCTAAAAATTTTCAAATTCCAGTTAATCATGAATTCAAGTTCCCTCATTCATAAGTCCCTTTGGCAGAACCTTGACTAGTTAATACAAGAACCTTTAAATTTCTTAGTAATCCATTTTTACCATTATTAGTTTCTACTTTGTAAGTAAAAGTTTTGTTTGGCACCATTATTGAATCCATGAAATTTTTAATAACTGGTGCAGGACCAAAATTGATCATTGGGCTTGTAATAATAATTTTGTCTGCATTTTTAACTTTTTCAATTCATTCGTCAGACTTAATATTTTTATAATATGAATCTATATTATTGGCATTTACATAAAATTCGTTATGAGTTTTATTAGCATCAATTATTTCAATTTCATCATTTGGATTGTTTTTTTTGTATTCTTCAATCAATTTATTTAAAACTTTTAAACTCATTGATTGTTTATCATTAGTAATTGAACCATTAATAATTAATAATTTTTTCATATTTACTCCTTTGATTTAATTAATTATAAATTGTCCTATTAAAAAGTCAATAAAAAAAGGACAAAATATTTTACACTAAATTATTTTCAATTTATTTTATATATATTGTTAAAATTGAAATATGAAATTTAAAATTAAATATTTATTGTCTTCTTTTGCTTCGTTAAGCCTTTTGCCTGCTTTTTCAATGGCTTGCACTAATAAAAATATTGATACAGAAAAGCAGAAATATTTTTCATTAAATACAGATTCTAATAAACCAAAAGTGGAGAAAATTTCGCTTGAAAAGCAAGAATTAGATTCTTTAAAATTGGAAGATTTACATGTTGGAGTGGATGAAAAAACTTTAAATAAGGATGTAGAAACTTTAAAAGAATTAGCAATGAATAATCCAGAAGAATTTAATTTTGACTTCCCTGTTACTGATTTAATAGATAAGATACCTTTTGATTCATATATTAGTAATTTCACTATTGACTATTTATATGCAAGAAATTTATTAAGAGTTAATTGAAGTTTTATTTTTAAAAATAAAAAAATTGTACTCAAAAATGACTACAATTTTAAAATTTTAGGGGTTGCTAATACAGCCTATCACAAAGCTGAAGTGATTGTTGAAGTTTCTAATAAAACAAAACCATATTTGAAGAGAATATTTAGAATTAAATTTAATAACACTCGCGCGTATGCCGATCCTAATGAATGCAAAATTGTGTTAGATAATCATGATTTAATTAATGTTTATAAATATAATCTTGACAAAGATGGCAATTATTTAGAAGCTTCTCCAAGTAATTCACATGTTTGTTAATAAAAAATCGCTTTTAGGCGATTTTTTAATTCAATTATTTTAATAAATCATCTGTTGTTGAAATATATGAGAATTTTTCTGGTTCAATATCGATGAAATCTTCATTTAAAATTTTAATAACAGAATCAACTGTTTTGTTTAATGGAACAAATACCCCTTTTTCTCCTGTAAAATGTTGAGTCACAGAAAAGTATTGTGAGAAAAAGTTTTGTAATTGCAATGCTTTTTTAACCACTTTTTTGCTTTCAGCATCAAGCTCGTCATATCCTAAAATTAAAATAACATCTTCTAATTCCTTGTATCTTTGTAAGATTTTTTTAACTTCTAAGATTGCATTGAAGTGTTTATCACCAATAATTTGAGGATTTACACTATCAGAATTAGATTCAAGCGGATCGAATGATGGATAAATATTTTTAGCGGCAATTTCTCTAGATAAAACTAATGAACCATTTAAATGGCTGAAAACCGCAACTGCAGAAGGGTCTGATAAATCATCCATTGGTAAAAATACAGTTTGAAATGATGTTATTGATCCATTTTGATTTGAAAATAATCTATTTTCAATTTGTGAAATCTCTGTATTTAATGTTGCTTGGTATCCACCTACAGAAGTTTTTTTATCAAGCGAAACAGCTGTTTCGCTTCCTGCTTGAAGAAAACGGAAAATGTTATCAATAAATAAAAGAACATTTTCTTTTTCATTATCTCTTAAATATTCAGCAGCAGTTACTCCCGCTGAAACAATTGACATTCTTGCCCCAGCTCTTTCGTTCATTTGTGCAATATACATAGTCGAATTTTTCATTAAATCTGATTCTTTTAAATCATCATATAATTCAACACCTTCACGTGAACGCTCTCCTGCTCCAACAAAAATTGAAGAAGTTCTTTTTTGATTAGTTGATAAGTTGAAAATCATTTCTTTCATTAAAACAGTTTTTCCAACTCCAGCTCCACCAAAAATTCCGATTTTAGAACCTTTTAAAATAGGAATAAAGAAGTCAATGGCTTTAATTCCAGTTTCTAAAATTTCAGGTTTGTATGCATAATCATCATTTACTGTAATTGTTGAATTCATTTCAACTAAATCAAAATCATTGCCTTTGGTATTCAATGATTCACCTTCAATATTGAAAATATTGCCTTTGGCTTTTTGGCCAATCGGAGTCATAAATGAATGTTTTTTAATTGTTAATTCTTGACCAATTATTAAATTTTCATCGCTTTTTACAATAACAGCCAAAATTTTAGTTTCATTAATGATTTTTTTAATCATTAAAACCGAAAGTTTGTTTTTAGTTTCTAAAATTCAATCAATTTTAACTTTTTCATTGTTTGATAATTCAATTTCAACCACATCAGATCAAAGTTTGGTAATTTTAGCCATTATTTAACTCCTTTAGTAATTTGTGCATAAATATTTTGCAATTCTTTTTCATTTAAAGGAGCAAAATTTGCATCCACTTCAATATTTCATTTTAAGTTATTTGCTTGAGCAAATGATTTAAGGCAAAACATGAAGAAATTTTTTGCCATTAAATCGCTTTCTTGTTTATTTTCAATTAAATTTTGCACGATTTGTTTCATTAATTGATTTTCTTTTGCAAATAAATCAACAAATTTTAGTGCTAAATCAGTATCTTCAATATTTGTTAAAGCATTTCATGCTATCAATTTTGAAGTAAGATACATTAATTCTTCAGAATATGATGAAATTCCTCTTTGAACAAACATTTTTTCAATAGTTTCTCCAGCATTAATTAATTTAATCATTTCATCATTTAAATCGCTCTTTAATGAAGCTAATTTAATTTGTTTTTTGTAAGTTTTATAAATTTTAGCAATTTGTGCAGCCACTTTAGCTACATATTTTTTCTGTACGCTACCACCAATTCTACTTACAGAAAGATCGATATCAACAGCTGGTAATTTTCCAGACGCAAACAAGTCACTGTTAGTTACAATTTGTCCATCTGTAATTGAAATAACATTTGAAGCAATTAAAGATGTAATGTCATTTTCAACTGTTTGAATAATTGGGAAGGCAGTAATTGATTTTCTATTTTTAAATTTACCGCTTCTTTCAAGTAGTTTTGAATGTAAGTAGAACATATCACCTGGAAAAGCCTCTTTACCTACAGGTTTATTAATTAAAAGAGCTAATTCACGCACGATATTCGCATGATTAGTTAAATTATCAAAAATAATTAAAACATCTTCCTCATAAGAGATATTTTCAGCATGTGCCATTCCAATATATGGAGCCAAATATTGATCATATGGATTACTTGAATTAGCATCAATAATCATTGTGTATTCCATTGCATTATGTTCACTCAAAGTTTTATACACATTAGCAATTTGTGCTTGTTGTTGTCCAATTCCTACATAAATACATTTAACATTTTTGCCTTTTTGATTAATGATTGTATTTAATGCAATTTGAGTTTTTCCAGTTTTACGATCTCCAATAATTAATTCTCTTTGCCCTTTACCAATTGGAATTAATAAATCAATACTAATTAAACCTGTATATAAAGGTTCATTTAAAGGCTGATAATCTAATAAAGTATTGGTTGAATTAAAAATATCATGTCCTTTTTCATATGGCATTGGAATTAAGAAATTATTATTTGGATATAAAACATTCCCTTGAATGTCTACAATTTTTCCAAACATATTTCTATTAGTTTTAACTTGATTTGATTGGTTAGCTATTTCAACTTCTGAACCGATTTGGATTTTGTCAATTTTTTTATTAACTAACGCATAAGCTTTAGTTTCGGTTGCTGAAATTAACATCATCTGAATGCTATTATCTTTTTTAAGGTTAAAAAATTGATTTTGTTCGTATTTGAATTCACCACTTAATTCAACTACATAATCAAAAATTGCTGTAATAATTGGTTGTTTCATTATAATCCTCCAAGACTTAGTAATATTAATAAAATTGAAATTATTAATGTGGCAACCGAGATTCCAGCAAAAATAATTAATTGTTTTTTATTTAATTTTTCTCTTAGCTTTTTAATTGTTCACAATAAACCAGTTAAAGCTAATAAAAGTAAGGCAACGGTAGATAAAATGCTTGCTAACACTATATAAATAGTTTGTTTTTTAGCCTTTTGACCAATTGGTTCTAATTTGGCAATTTCATTATATGAATTGACAAAATTAAGAATTTCTTTGGTTGCTTCCTCTGTATTAGCTTTTTCAATTTCCTCATTAGAAAATTGCTTATTAATAGATAAATAAGATAGATTAATAAAAGTTTTTTGAATTTGTCTAACTACTTGTAAAAATGAAGTAAATTTATTTTCTAATTTAATTTCACTTGAATTAATAATTCCTTTGGTTAAACTAATATCTGAATTTAAAACCCTTAAGGCTTTATCATAGTTTTCAATATCAAAATGTAAACTGTCAAAGTTTCTTTTAATTATTGACATTAGTTCTTCATTCTCTAACAATGAATTTTTATATTTAATTAATAAATTTGCATATGTAGCAGCTAAATATTCAAAATAACCATAGGTAACAGTTTTAAAATTAAGATTAATGTTATTTAATGAGCCTATAAATAAGTTAAATAAATCATTTTGATCGCTTTCGTTCTCAATTTGGGCTACTGCCAATTTATTTTCAATTTGATGAGCTTGTTCAATTAATTTATCTTGAAATTTCTGATCTTCAATAATTTTTTGGGCTTCTAGAACTAAGTTATAAACTGTACGAATTAAATCATTATTAGCTAATTTAATAAGTGTGATTTTCTCGCCAATTCCTAAGGCATCATAAAATTTAAACATTGTGTTTTCGATAAAATTAATTTGGGCTTCGCGAGCTTTAGTAAAATTTTTACTTTCTAATTTACCAACATTCACATTGTAAACTCTATATGAAGAAATTTGATTTTTGTCTTCTATTCTAACTGTTGCTTCTAAATTGCCATCAGCTGTTTTATTTAAAGCAACAATTCGATAATTAAATCTAGTAAAAATTGGGTTATTATAGAAAAATCTAGAATTTAATGTATTTGGATCTGTATTTAATTCGCTTATAAATAAGTCATATTTGCTGCTTTCAAATTCATCATAATATTCATAATTAATATAAGGAACTAAATTAGGTATATTTTGAATTACATCATCTTTTTCAAATTCATCTTCAATTGGTTCGTCAGGAATTACTGATGGAACTTCTGGTTCCTCTTCTTCACTATCTTTAGTATTTTCTAACAAATCAAAAGCAGTGAATCTTTTGTTAATTTTGCTTTTAATATAATCATCTCAACTATTGTAATTTTCAGGTAAAGAAATTGAAAGTGAATTAGTTGCTTCGTTGAAATCTAAAGTAGTTTTATCTCTAGATGGATTGTCTGAAACATCTAAAACGGGCGCATCTTCTTCATTAGCAAAAATATCACTAAATGAACCAAGCATATCATCGAAATAATTATTGGTTTTAGTTTTTAATTCTTCTAAATTAATGCTATTAACATTTTTATTAGTTGGAGCAGTTGCAGTTAAATCAGCATAATTTGTACCATCCTGAGTTCCTACACTTACTCCTTCATAAGTAATTCCATCAAACGTAATATCTCTTTTATAGATATCTTCATTTTTAGATAAAACTTTTGGATAAACAATATTTAATCCATATTGAGCAGGATTAGCGATTATTTTATCCTTATTTTCTTTTAAAAAGTTTGCAACTTTTAAATAATAAACTGCGTTTACTAAAGTTTGACTAGTTGCATTAGTTGAAGCTAATAAATTTTTGGCTTCTGTCTTTAGTTCTTCAATTTTAGCATCCAAAGATTCAGATAATCTTGAAGTTATTAATTCATTAACTGCATTATTAAAATTAGCAAAATCAGGATCAACAGTTGGAGTTGATTCTTCATTTTCTGTTGCTGAAATACTAAAAAATATAGGAGCACTAATGATAAAGGGGCTTATTAATTTTAATTTTTTAATTTTCATAATGAGCCTCTTTTCTCTTTAAACTAAAATTTCTAATTGCTTCTAATTCAAATAAATTATTTTGTTTTTCAAAATAATTTAATTCAATTGTTGAAAGATCATTTAAATCATAAAGTTTATTTAATTCTAATTCTCTTTTTAAATTTTGAATCTGTGTCTTTAATTCTTTAATTTCTTCTTTGCTTAAATTAGTTTCTTCAAAAAATTTTGGCATATTTTTATATCTAAGTTCAATTTCATGTTCACTTTTATAAATCATGAAAACATTTTTTGCAATCAAATAGAGTATTTTGTCATCGCTGGTTTTGATTTTTAAAAGATTTTGTTTTAAAGAAGCGATTGAATTAATTTCTAATTTTCCTCAATTATCTTCTAATTTATTATTAATTTCTATTTCCTTAATTTTTAAGGTAAAACTTTTTAAATTTCTAGAAATAAATTTTAATAAAACAAGTTGATTATTATTTTTCATGTAATAAGTCTTTCTTTGGATTTAGCAATGACATTTCTTCAATTTCATGTTCTCTGATTTTTCTTGTTAAACTTAAATTTAATTTTTGCAAAGTTTTTTCAAGGTTATTAATTTTTTGAGTTTCTGCAACCAATTTATATTTTTCAAAAATTAGAGCCGATTCATTAAGCAAAGTTAATGTTATATATGTTAAATATAAATTAATTTCTGAATTAATAAACTCTTCAATATTTGGAAAAATATTTACTTTTCTAATTTCGATTTCATCTTCAAAATGAATGTTTTTCTGATTTAAATTGAAGTTTAATTCAGAAAAGGGCAAAACAGTTAAGAACGGAGTTTTTAATTTAGATGAATTTAAAACGAATTTAATTTTGTGAAATCCTTTTTTTGTTATGAAATCTTCTAAAAGATTAGGAAGAAATTCAGCTAAGGTTTCCACTTCATTTTTTGATCTTGCGAGCAAAATTTGCATTTTATTTTCTTTTGCAAATTCAATTGCTTTTTCTCCAATTGCGATAATTAAATCATTTTTTTTATAGTTTTCAGTTAAAAATTTTTCATGTCTTTCATAAGAATTAGTTGCATATTTTTCTTCTTCCGTGATGTAAATTCAGATTGTATTAATTGCATTATTAAATTTAGAAAATATATGCTTAGAATTATTTAAAAAAGGAGAATTAATTAAATAATTATGTTTAATTTCATCAATATATTTTTTGCATTCAATTGCTCTTGAATAATAAGAAGCAATTTCTCTAGTTAATTTTAAAATATTAATTAAAGTAATGTTTTTTTGCGATTCTAAAATATTATGTAAGTTATTATAACTTTCAATTTTGCTTTTTATTTTTTTAATATTCATTAGCTACTATTTCAAAACTTCTTGACTAAATAAAATTGTGTATTTGTCTAAAACATTGTCATAATTAATAATTAAATTTGGTAAGAATTCTACTCATTTATTATTTTTTATAATTAATTCTTCTAAAGTTTGATTATAAATTGTAATAAATAAATCTTCTTTTACACTTTTTGAGTCTTTAAAATTAACTGTTATTAATCTACTATTCGTTTCTTTTAAAATTTCAGGTACTAAAATAGTTTCACTAAATCTTGTGTCTTTAATAAAAGATAAAACAAATAATTTAAATGCAATTTCATTTTTATTTGCAATTGCTTCTTGACTTTTTTGCAACATTTTCTGCACATTTTCATCATTTTCACTTAAATTAGACACAATTAAAACTTGGTTTAAAAAAGATTGAAAATCAATAAAATTTGAACTGTTTTTAACAGTATTAAAATTTTGAAAAATTAATTGTTCATAATTATTTTGATCTGTATTTTTTTTATTTTTATTAAACATTTTTACCTACTTCCTTTTTTGATTTTTGACTTTTTTGATTGATTAACACATAAATAAATAACTTAAATCAGTTTGCTATTAAACTTAGAATAGGAATGAAAATTATCAAAGCCAATGCAAGTAAAAGTAAATCAATTAAGTTGAATAAAACAAAAATTGAAGAAAGTAAGTTATTTTCTTGATTTGACATCAATAAATCAAGAGTTTGGAAAAATAGAATAAAACTTAATAAAGTTGTAATCAATACAAAAGTGAAAATTTCTTTTTGGTTACTGAAATATTTTTTATAAACAAATACTCCAATAAAATAAAGAGCTAAAAATAAAGGAATTAAATAATTATTTATTTTGTCAAAATTAATAATTCTTATTGTTAAAGTGTAAACAATTACAATGAAATTTGCGATTAAGAAAATAAACGAATTTAATTTTAATTGATTGTTTTTAATTACTAATTTATCCACCAATATATAGCCGACAAATATTACTATAAAGAATAATAATGAAAGCCCATAAACTAAATGATTAGTATTAAATTGAGTAAAAATTCCATTAGCATTTTTTAAATTAATTAAATTTGCAGCTGCAAAAATTAAAGTTGCTAATAAGGTTGTTAGTCCGAATAATAATAAATCTTTAAATAATAAATTATTTTCAAATTTATTATTTTTCTTTCAAAGTGGATACAAATTTAAAATTAATGCTGCAATTAAGAAAATCGCGATTCAAGAAATAAAGATTCAACTTGTGTTATTTTTTGTGTTAAAAATTAAATCTATTTTTTTGTAATTTGCATTTTCTAAACTTAGTAAAGTGTCGATTTTATTTGTTCCCTTTGTTATATAAATTAATAAAACAAAGCCAGTTATAAAAATTATATTTTTAATGATTAAACTTATTAAAGGCATTAAAACCAAAGCTTTTTGACTTGGATTTAGTTTTTTATTTTCTTTGTAAATTAAACTTTGCAATATTAAATTACTTAATAATGTAATCAATAAAGGAATAGCAAAATATACCAATCCAAAAACCTGGAAGTTTGATTGAATTGGCATAATTACAAGCAAAATTATGCTTGTTGCTGCTAATAAATAAAATCAGAAATTGATTAAATTTAAATATATTATTTTGAAATGCTTAGTTCATAAACGATAAGCACTATAAGTGGCATAAATTAAATTGCTAAATGTCAAAACAATTGCTATTAAAACAGCAAAATTTCGACTTTTGAAAGTTATATTTGAAAAATTGAATAAATTTGAATAACCTAAAAATACTTCATTGGTTTCTTTTACTTTACTTGATCCTATATAACGATTAAATGTAAAGAAAATCAATAATAAAACACTAAACACACTAATTAATATCACAGTTTTTCAGCCTGTTTTATTTCAATCAAGTTGAAAAAACTTTTTCTGCCTTGTTGTGTTATTCAAAATTTAGTCCTCCGTTATTATCACTCGCTATACTGATTTTGAATTCACTCTTTCAACCAGGCGAACCAGTAATAATTTGTTTAACATTGTTATCATCAACAATAATTTCTCTTGCTTGTTGATTATTTAAGACTCCAGTTAAAAAGCCTTGCAATTCTTTATTTCATTGGCCGCTAAAATCTTGAGCGGTTCCTTTTAAATGAATCTTGCTGGTTTGTAAGTCGCCAAATACAATCATTGGTTTAGCAGTTGGACCTCAATCAGCTAAAACTTTACTAAATTGGCTAGCTCCTAAATCAGCTATATTAAAGGTAAATGTGCTTCCTTTTGAAGGTAATTTAATAACTCTGAAGTAATATTCACCTAAATTGATGCCTTTTAAAGAATTAAACTTAGTCAATGACAAGTCGATTTTAATTGGGTATCCTTGATCTCCAAATTGTCCATTAAAGACTCTTCAATCTTTTTTGGTTCTTAAGACCATATCAAACCCAGTTTTGATATCATCCAATGTACTTCCTTTATCAGGTCTAATTACATTAAATTGAATTGGCCCTGTATAAACAATATTTGATTTATAGTTATCTCAACCTCTAGTCATTTGGAAATCATATGGCACAAATTCAGTGTTTTTAAAAGCAATTGGATCAATACCTCAACCAAATTTGTAAATACTTAAATTACCATCTCCGATATTATCGTCAGTATTAGGTAAGGTTGTAAGTAATTCAGCTTGTTTTAATCTTAAGTTTTTAAGCGCTGAAATTCCAATCATTTTTTCAGTGTCATAAATTAAAGTCAATTTATCAATTGAACTTGGAATTTGTTTCAAAATATTTGAAATATCTTGATTTTCATCTTTCAACCCTATATTTTTAATGAACAATCCACTAATATCTCTATTAGATCTAAGGAATTGAATAATATTGTTCACTGCATTAGGATTAGATGCATCCATAAAGGCAACTTTTTGTTTTCCTTTTTCTTGTCCTATTGAATTATCGCTATTTGGAGTGTATTCTCTAACTGCAATTCCACCGCCATCAATGAAATCTCTTCCATTTGATGTTTGACCATATGAAGGTTTCCCTCCAGGTATTCTATAAGTACCACTTATATCTTGATCAGTTCATCCAGGATATTGCCCTTTTGATTGTTGTGCTCCATTTCTTGGATATTCACGATCTGCAATTGGGAAAGCCAATTTTTCATTAGCTTTTATGTATGAAACTAAAGTTGGATTATTATATTTACTATCATATCCTCAAGTAGGAACAAATTCTCCAATATTACTTGGTCATCTAATTACTCTGCCTTCTGCCATTTCTCTTTCTGCTGATGCAGCTGCTACTCTTAAAGCATCTCTAAAAGCAATTGCGATTTCTTCAGCAGTCATATCTCTTGTACCGTAAGCATCAGCATATCCAATTTCTCTCTTTGGAGTTCCATTCATTAATTTGACAAATTTTTCCATCACGTCAGGTTGTTTGTAAGGGAAAATTCCTTCAAAATCTGCAGCTGTAAAAGTTCCAGGTTTTTTAATAACTCTCTCTGCTATTGCTTGCAATTTTTTGATTTGGTTTCTAATTTCTGCTTTTTTAGCTTCTGAAATAACAGCCTTTTCTACAGTAGGTAAAGTTGAAGGCTTTGAATATCTTCTGCTTGAAGCATTAACTGTAGAACCTCCATCAGAAATAATTTTTCTAATCTCAGCAGCAGTTAAATTTTTACCTGCAGGTCTAGTAGGATTTGGATCTGGTTCAGGATCTGGTGTATCAGGTTCAATAACAATTGGTTTTGGTTTATCATCTTCTTTTCTTTCAATTTTAATGATATTTTTACCAGTTGTATCATCCACAATGATAATTGGCTTTTCTCCTGATTTAAGTTTATATCCTGTTGGCATATATAAATTTGTATTAATTTCTTGATCATCAACAGTTTCAATTGTTGTATCTTTCATTACTATTCCATCAGCAGTTTGATAAATCAATCTAGTATGATGTTTTATAGTAATTTTAATAACATTAATTGTATTAACTTCTCCGATTTTCAAAGTAGAAATTTGATAATTACTATCTAATTTATAACCTCTTGGTAAGGAGTTGCTAATATCTTCAATAGTTATTTTTTCGTCTTCTTCAGAGATTAGCACTTTTCTTGTAACTTCTTTATTATTAGCGGTTATAACCAATGTTGTAAAAATAGTTTTAATTTTTTCTCTTAAAAAGAAAGTATAAGTTTTTCCAGCTTGTAAATTATCTTCATTAGTTGGTTGTTGGGCAGTTTCAGATAACACATAACCACTTGGAATTAAATTTTTATAAGTTATTTGTTCTTCAGGACTAGTTGAAAAAGTCTTTTCATATATAGTTTGTCCATTTTTATCATTTAATTTAAAAATAATTTTTGTTTCAACTGGACTTTTAACTAATTCAATGCTATTTTCTTGTCCAATTCTTATTGAATTAATATCAAAAGTGCTTGCCAACTGATATGAATTTGGAATATATTGACTAATTTCTTCTTTTGAAATTAATCTTGAGCCTTGAGTTGTAAAAGTATGTGATGTTAATTCGCTATTTTTATGAGTATAAGTTATTTTAGTATTGTAAGTTACAATCGTTTTTTTAATGTAAAAAGTATATTCCTTACCTGCTTTAAGATTTTCTAAAGTTTGACTTCCTTTAGAATCATCTCATTCATAGCCACTTGGAATATATTCATTTGCATTAAATTCTGTATTTTCAACAGATTTAAAATCTTTGGTGAAAATTACACTATCATTAATCAATTTATAAGTTAATTTGGTTGCTACTATTACTTTAATTTTTTCAATTGGAATAATATTGGTTTCACCAATTTTTAAATTAATTTCATAATTATCGATTAATTTATATCCTTCCGGAATATATGAATTAACTTTAATTTCATCTAAATTTTCAACTTGAAATGAAAGTTCGCCACCAACATTTTCATTGTTTGCCTTAAATTGAATTTTAGTAATTGGCACAATTTTAATAGGTCTAATGTGAATTACATTAACTTTTCCGTATTCTAAAATAATTTCTTTATTTGCGTCATGAAATTTAGGATCTAATTCAAATCCTTTAGGAATTTCATTTTCAGCATCAAGAATTTTAGTAGTTTCATCGTCTTCTAAAACGATTTCTTCTCTTTTAATTTCTTGATCTTCATAAACAAATTTAATTGTAGTGATAATTTCTTCAAGAGGATTATCTGTTAACGAGTCGTAATCTTTAACCACAATAATATTAGTTTTATTTGTAATTGCAGGAGTTACATTTTTTTCACTTAATGTATTGTATTTTTCAATCTCTGATTTTTTTCTTGAAAAATACACTGCACTAACTAAAGAAGCAGTAGAAACTAAAGCTCCCGATAATAATAATGTAGTTTTAAATATTTTAATTTTTCTTGCTCTTGTCATATATATACCTTTGCCTATATTATATAGGTAAGTTTTTTTTTTTTTTTTTTTGTAAGGAAAAGAAAAAAATAACAAAATAATACTATTTTGTAATATTTTGATATTTAAAAATCAAATAATGTCAACTGATTAGTTTCATTGAGATTTTGAAATACTCCTAAATCTCTCAATTTTTGTAATATTGTTTTATTAACTGTTGTTCTTTCTGAAAAATCTTCAATTGATTTAAATTGTTTTTCATCTCGTGCTTTTACAATTGATAAAGCAACGGCTTCGCCAAGTCCATCGACTGCTTCAAAAGGAGGAATTAAGCATTTATTTTCATTATCGATTTTTCATTCATGACTATCAGATTTTTCTAAATCGATATTGCTGATGTTATAGCCTCTAGCATACATTTCACGAATTAATTCTAAAATTGGAATAGAAGTTTTTTCTTTAGTATTTAAATTGCGAATATTAGCATTAAGTTCTTTTATTCTTTTGTCAACTTTTGTGCCGCCTTTAATGTCAATCATATTAACAATATCAATTCCATTAGGATGAGTTGTTAAGTAAGCAGCATAAAAAGCTAATGGATGATAAACTTTAAATCAAGCAATTCATCAACCCATAATTGAATAAGCTGCAGCATGAGCTCTTGGGAACATATATTCAATTTTTTTCATACTCTCAATTTGTCATTGAGGTACATTGTGAGCCAGCAATAACTCTTCTTCTTCTTCATTAACACCTTTACCTTTACGAACTTTTTCCATAATTTTAAAAGCGTCTGATCTAGGGACATTTTTTTCTAAAAGTTTGTTTAAAATATCATCCCGACAACAAATTAAATCATTTAAAGAAAAACCTTCTTTTAATAAGTCTTGCGCATTTCCTAATCAAACATTAGTTCCATGGCTTAATCCTGTTAGAGCAATCAAATCCGAAAAACTTTGTGGTTTGGTTTCATAAAGCATTTGTCTTGAAAATGGTGTTCCAAATTCAGGTAAACCGAGTGCGCCAGTAGGTTCATTTCCTATTTGTTCAGCCTTAATACCTAAAGTACTTAAACCGGAAAATACTTCAATTACCTTGGGATCATTTTTAGGAATATCTTTTAAGTCTATACCAGTATATTTTATTAATAATGTAATTCTAGCAGGATTATCATGTCCAAGAATATCTAATTTTAGAAGGTTATCATGAATTGCACGATAATCAAAATGAGTAGTCAATCAATCAGAAGAGACATCATTGGCTGGATAATTAACTGGAGTAAAATCTAAAATATCCAATTCTTTTGGCACAATCATAATTCCACCTGCATGTTTAGAAGTGGTTCTTTTTACACCTTCAATTTGTTTTGTTAAATAATTAATATAGGTTTCGCTAAGTATTTTTTTAGTTTCTTCTTCATAATTTTTTACAAATCCATATGCCGTTTTTTCTTGAACTGTTGAAATGGTACCAGCTCTAAAGGAATGGTGTTCGCCAAAAATATGTTTTACTTCGTTATGCACTTCTCCTTGAAAATCACCAGAAAAATTTAAATCAATATCTGGAACTTTATCGGCATCAAAACCTAAAAATGTTTCGAATGGAATTGTTTGTCCGTCGGCTTCTAACATGTTTCCACATTGAGGACAACTTTTATCAGGCAAATCAAAACCACTTGATGTTTTTGGATTTTGCACCACTTCAAAATATTTACATTCATTGCAAATATAATGAGGAGGAAGTGGATTAACTTCACTAATATTCGATAAAGTAGCAACTAAAGATGAACCAACTGATCCACGGCTTCCTACAACATAACCATTATCAATAGATTTTTTCACCAATTTGTGACTAATTCAATAAACTATATCGAATCCATGTTTAATAATTGGATTAATTTCTGCTTCTATTCTTTTATCAATTAATGATGGTAGATTTTCCCCATATTTTTTATATGCTGTTTCATAAACTAAATTTTTTAATTTATTAGCTGAATCATCAAAAATTGGTTTGTATAAATCGTCTTTAATAACTTGCACTTTTTCACACATATTAGCAATTAATTGCGTATTTTTAATTACTATTTCTTTTTGCAATTCTTGATCATTAAGAAAACTAAATTGACTTAGCATTTCATCTGTTGTTAAAAATTGCTGTGTTGGTAAAGGAAAGTTACTATTTTTATAACTGTAAAGATAGTGCCTTGCGTTACCTATTCCTTTTGAATAAACTAAAACTTCATAAATTTGTTTATCTTTTAATTCTCTATATTTAACATCAGCTGTTGCAACGACAATTTTATTTTTACTTTTGGCAATTTGAATGATTTCTTTTAACCCTTCGATCAATTCTTTTCTTGTAAATCTTTCTTCGATTATTCAATGTTCAAATACTTGCGGAGCAGGTATTTCAATATAATCAAAATAATCCAATGTATTTAAAAATTCTTCGTGTGATGAATAAAAATAATCCTCAAGTAACTTAGATTTCAAAGTTCCAGAACCAATTAAAATATTTGAATATTTTTTTAAATCACTTCAAAATGTTTTGGGGGAATCATAATAATTTGTTGTCAAACAATTACTAATCATTTTAAATTGTTCTTTTAATCCGATTTGATTTTTCACTAAAGTGCTTATTTCAAAGGCAAATTCTCTTTTATACAGAGCAGGATTTTCACTTGCAACTAATTGTTCTAATGAGAAATAGCCCTTTTCTTCCAATAAAGAAATTAAATTAATTCAAACATTAGCCAATACTTCAGCATCATAATCTCCACGGTGAGCAATTGACGCATCATAAACTACACCAACCCTTGAAGCTAAATCAGAAAGTTTATGTTTTGAGTTATCAGGGAAAAGTAATCTTGAAATTTTAAGAGTATCAATTACATAAATATTTGGAAATGTTTTATTTGCTTGCCTAAATTTTTCTTTTAAAAAATTGAAATCAAATTTCGCATTGTGGGCTAATAAAACTTGATTATTTAATAAATTAAATATTTTATCAAGTGCGTCTTCTAAACTTATTCCATTTTTTTCAAGCATTTCATTTGTAATATTGGTTAAATTCACAATAAAATTTGAAATTGGTTTCGTAGCTTTTACAAAAAATTGCGTTTTTTCTGAAATTTTTAAATTCTCATTAATTCTTACAGCCCCAAATTCAATTAATTCATTAAATTTTGGACTAAGACCTGTTGTTTCAATGTCGAAAGAAATGTATTCTAAATCACGCAAATTGGCTTTTTTGTTTAAATTTCCTAATACTATTTGATTATTTTTATTAATTACAGAAAAAGCAGTTCCAAATAGCGGTTTAACACTGCTTTTTTTGGCAGCACTATAAAATTTAGGATATCCTTGTGCGCCATTTAAGTCCATTATTGCTACTGCTGGCATCTTAAATTGTTCGGCTTGAGCAATTATATCTTCTGGTTCAATTAAACCATCCATAGTATTCATTTTTGAACTAATATGCAATTCCACCCTTTTTTCATCAAGTGGCGCATAGTCGATATTTTCCTTAAATATAGGCTCTTCTATACTATATTTATCTAAATAAATAAATTTATTTGATGATTTAGTTCCAAAAATTTTAATTGTTTTACCAATTTTTAATTCATTAATTTGTTCTTCACTTAATGCATCATTTTTAAATCATTTAATTTCTAATCCATCTTTAAAATTAGTAATTGAAATAGAATAAATAAATTTTCCTGTTTTAGTTTTTGAAGAATCAAAAGCAAAAATTTCTCCAACAGTTGATAGAGAACTTCTTTCATACAATTCATGGATTTCACTATAATTTTCATAAAAAGAATAATCTTTTATTCAACCCTTATTATTTGCTTTATAAGTATTCTCTTTAGATTTAATAGATTTTGTTTCTTTTTGTTTTTTCAGATTTTCAATAAATATTTTCTTCTCTGTTTCATTATTTACTGAATTATCAAATATTTCATTTTCACTATCTTTTCTAAAATTAACTTCAAAAGCTAATTTTTTATATCCATATTTGATTATGTTATTAAATAATAAATTAATAATTTCACTTTTGTCTTCGTCTTTTTTGTCTATTCAAAAAACAAAATTAAATTTTTCTTGTTTTTTTAATGAATTTAAAAAATTAAGGGTTTTTAAATTCATGAATTTCTTTTTTGAATTAATTATTGCGATTAAAAATTCAATAATTAATTCTTCTGTATATTGCTCATCGCAAAAATCAAAACTATAAACTATGTCTTCATATTGTTTATTGTTTCTTAATTCATAAAGAAAGAGGAAAAAATCTTTAGCGTAAATAATATTATTAAATTTAAAAGTAAAGTTAATTTTTTGACTAACTTCATCTCTTTTTACAAATAATTCTACATTTGATAATTTATCAAGATTAGACAAATTTAATTCTTTAGCGAAAAGTAAAAATCTTTTTATATTGTCGTTCATTTTTCCTCCATAATAAGAAACTGCTGTCCAAAGACAGCAGTTTTTTCTAATCTAGATAGTAAAATAAAAATTCATCAATAGCTTGTTTTCTCTTTTTATAATAAGTTGATTTAGAAAAATAGGTTTCAAATCAACAATTTTCTTTTTTGTGCAAACCATTTAAAAATTCTTCTTGAATTATTAATTTACTTAAATCAGACAAACATAAAAGTGTCTTTTTAAAATGTTCTGAAAAATAATCGCTTAACGGTTTATCTTCTCTTTTTGAATTTTTATATTCATTTATTAAATTTTCTTGTTTTGCAACTTTTGATCTTGCAATCTCAAGTTGACAAATACTCGCAACACTTTTATATTTATTCAAATCAGTTAAATTGCTATTTAGCAAAATACCTCACTTCTTATTTTAGTAAGCTCTTGCAAAAATAACATATCTCTTGGTTTTTCTATTGCAAGTTGGATAAATACATTTTGCTAATTCAACTGGTTTATCCATTTTTTTAGGGATACATCTTGTTGTAGCTCCAGTTTCTTCTTTTATTCTCTCTTCAATTTTTCCTGAACAACAAAATGGAGCTATAACAAATTTTCTATTATCAATTTCTTTTTTAAAATCTTCATAATTATTAACAAGAACTTGATTGTTATCTAATCTATTTTTCGCTTGTTCGTATAAATTGTTGTGAATTTCATCTAATAAAATTGGAACTTCGTTTTTTACATCATCAATTGAAATTACAATTTTTTCAAGGGTGTCTCTTCTAACGATTGTAACCATATTATTTTCAAGATCTCTTGGCCCGATTTCAATTCTTAATGGAACTCCTTGAATTTCAGAATTAGAAGCTTTATAGCCAGGATTTTTATCTGTTTCATCAAGGCGAACTCTGAATTTTCTTCCCAATTCTTTTTTAAGTAATAAAGCTACTTCATGCACTTTGGCATTTTTATTTGCAAAAACCTCTAAAATATCAATTTGAATTGGAGCTACTTTAGGAGGCATTATAATTCCCCGATTGTCACCATGTGTCATAATAATTGCACCGATGAGTCTAGTTGAAACACCCCATGAAGTTTGATAAACGAATTCTTCAACATTATTTTTGTTTTTAAACGAAATTTCAAATTGTTTTGAAAAATTTTGAGCAAAATAATGACTGGTTCCTGCTTGTAATGCTCTTCCATCTTTCATCATTGCTTCAATTGTGTATGTGCTACATGCACCAGCAAATTTTTCATGTGCCGTTTTCTTGCCAATAATAGTTGGTATTGCTAAATAATTTTTTAAAAATTTAGCATATGTACTAATCATTGTTTTAGTTAGTGTTCTTGCTTCCAAAGGATTTGCATGGCAAGTATGACCTTCTTGTCATAAAAATTCTCTACTTCTTAAAAAGGGGTTAGTAGTTTTTTCTCATCTGACAACATTAGCTCATTGATTATAAATAAGAGGTAAATCTTTGTGAGATACGATTGATTTTTTAAATAAATCAGCAAATAAAACCTCACTAGTTGGACGCACATAAACTTTTTCGTCAAGTTTTTTATCTCCAACTTGAGTAACTGTCGCTAGTTCTGGATTAAAGCCTTTAATATGGTCTCTTTCTTTTGCAAAAAGTTTTTCAGGAATAAATAAAGGTAAATAAACGTTTTGTACACCTTTTTCTTTAAAAATTTCATTCAAATTTAATTGAATTTGTTCTCAAATCCCATAAGAATTCGGTTTAAAAATTAATGTTCCTTTTAAAGGTCCATATTCAATCAATGAACCTTGTTTAACAACATCAATATATCATTTTGGAAAATCCACTTCAAGTGGCGTAATTTTTTCTAATTCTTTCATAATCTAAATTATATTAACACAATTTAACACCTTTTAATATTTAAATAAAAAAATGTGAAATTAAAAGAATATGACACTATCATATTCTTTTAAAAATTTATTTTTCATTTGGTTGTGATAAAACAATTCTTCCTGTTTCAGTGACTAAAACGTCATCTTCGTTTCTTGCCCCACCGAATCCTTCAATGTAAATTCCTGGTTCTACAGTTATTACCATTCCTGGTTCTAAAATATAATCTGAAGCTTTAGAAACATAAGGAAGTTCATGAACATCTATCCCCAATCCATGTCCTGTTGAATGAACAAAATATTGTCCATAGCCTTTTTCTTCAATATATTTTCTACAAATTTCATCTATTTCAGAAGCTTTAATTCCTGGCTTGACAGCATCTCTTCCTTTTTTAGCCGCAGCTTTTACTATTTCTATAATTTCAATCATTTTTGGATCTTTTGCTTTTTCATTTCCACCAAAAATAATTGTTCTAGTAATATCAGCACTATATCCTTTGTATAAGGCGCCAAAATCTACTTTTAAAAAGGTTCCTTCTTCAAGTTTTTTATCTGTTGGATGATGATGTGGTTCAGCTGAAAATGCTCCTGTTGCAATTATTTCATCAAAGCTTTCTTTGTCAGCACCATTAATTTTCATTAAATAATTCAATTTAGCAGCCACTTCTTTTTCTGTCATTCCTGCTTTTATTTCATTCAATAATTGTTCATAAGATTTTAAAGAAATATCAATTGCTTTTTGCAATAAATCAATTTCTTCTTCGCTTTTAATAATTCTTAATTCTTGTCCTGAAATTCATTCTACTTTTTTAGGTTGTATTAATTTTTCAAGCATAAAAAAGTTTTCAGAAATTAAATAATCTTTTTCAAAAGCAACAATTTGATATTGTTTTTTATCAAAAAATTCTTTTAAAACACCAGGTTTTAATAAATGAATTGTTACATTTTTAGCATTAGCTTGAGCATATTCAATATATCTTCCATCTACAAATAAATGCGCATCATTTTTTTCAATCACTAAATAACCATCAGTAGTTTGAACTCCTGAATATCATAATCTAGTTTGCGGTGCAACTGAAACAATAGCTTCTATTTCAGAATTTTGAAATACTTTGTTTAAAATTTGTTTATTCATTTTATTCCTTCTATTCATACCCTAATTTTTTTAAGGCTTTTTCGTCGTTTATTCATTTATTAGCAATTTTTACTTTTGTTTGAAGAGTTACTTGTCCATTAAATAAAATTTGCATTTTTTTTCTTGCTTCCATTCCTATTTTTTTAATCATTGAGCCATTTTTGCCTATTAACATGCCTTTTTGAGATGCTTTTTTTACAAAAATAGTTGCTGTTATTTGGAATTTGTCTTCTTCAAATTCAATAAAATCGTTTATTTCGATTGCAATTGAATGTGGAAGCTCATCATATAAATGATTTATTGCAGATTCTCTTAAAATTTCTTTGGCTAAGAATCTCATTGATGTTGTTGTAAAGCTGTCTGTATCATAAAAGGGATCACCTTCATAGGCATATTCCTTTAAAATATTCATCAACATATCAATAGATTTTTCATTTTTGTCTGATACAGAAATTATTTTATTAAAATCAAATTTATTTAATTCATTTACTTTCTCTTGAATTTCTTCTGGAGATTTTGCTAAATCAATTTTAGTTATAACAGCAATTTTGTTGGTTGCTAATTTTATTTTTTCAATGATAAATTCGTCTCCTGATCCAATTTTTTCATTTATTGGTGTAAGAAATAACACAACATCTTCATCTTTTATTGTGCTTAATGCATTTTTATTTAAAACTTCTCCTAATAAACTTTCTGCTTTGTGAATTCCTGGAGTATCAGTAAATACAATTTGATAATTTTCATCATTATAAATTCCTGTTATTTGATCTCTAGTTGTTTGTGCAACTGGAGAAACAATTGACAATTTATAATTTAAAATTTTGTTTAATAAAGAAGATTTACCGACATTAGGGCGACCTAAAATACTTGCAAATAAAATTTTCATTATTTTATTTGTTCACTTCTAATTGGTAAAGGAACTATTTCACTTACTGTAAATTTTTTAACTTCAGTTCCATTTTGATTATATAAATAAATTAAAGCATCATCTGGCATAAATTCTGTAATAACTTGTCTACATCCTGCACAAGGTGAAGTAATTCTATCTGTTGATGCAATAATGTGAATTTCTTTAAATGTTCCAACTTGAGCACCGTAAGCAACTGAACCAAAAAGAGCAGATCTTTCAGCACATAAACCTGAAGGAAATGCTGCATTTTCTACATTAACTCCATAGTGTTCTTTACCTTCAGAATCAATTGCTATTGCAGCAACTCTGAATTTTGATCATGGAGCATATGAATATTTCATTAAATCTTGTAACTTTTTAAATTCCATAATTAACCTCTTGTTATATTTAATGGCAAAAAGATTTCATCCACTAATCTATTCATTTCAATTCTTTCTTCTTCAATTTCATGATCATAACCCATTAAATGGATTAAACCATGAGCAAATAAATAACAATATTCTCTTTTTATTGAATGTCCAAATTCTTTTGCTTGTTCTTCGACTTTTTCATAACTTATTACCAATTCTCCCAAATGTAAAATAGGTAATTCGTCGTTAAAATTATCAAACCCAAAATCAAATGAAAGAATATCAGTGGGGTAATCCTTATTTCTATATTCTTTGTTTAAAGATTGAATTTCTTTATTGTTAACAATAGAAACATCTAAAATAATTGTTTTATCAATTTTGAAAAAATTTTTTAAGTTTTGTACTATAGCTAAAAATTCATTTTCGTAATTGAAATTTTTTGCTTCGTTTTTTTCTATGTTTAATTCAATCATATTTTTATTATATAAATAAAAATATACTATTTAATAATTTGTGTAATTAATTTAGCTTTTTCAAGAAAAACAACTCCTGAAATTTCTAAATTTTGTGCAACAAAAAATTTTTGATAATTTACTGTTAATTTTGCAACATTATTTAAAGTTTCAATTTTTAAAATTTTTAAATTTAAATTTTCATTTTTTCAATTGATTGATAGATTTGAATTTACATCAATTAATTTTAAGTTCTCATTTTCAGTAAATAAACAATTTTTGTTTTCTGGAGAAATAACGAATTTAATGGTTTTTGTTGTAATTATTTCAATTGTTGAAAAGTAAATCAATATTCCCAAAATAAGCAAAACCAAACAACAAAAAATAATAATTAATCATTTATTTAATTTTGTTAATTGATTCAAAATTCACCTCGTTATTAATATGAATATAATTTTTATTGTGGCTTATTTCCAAAAAAATTGCTTCATCTTGAAATTTCTTTATTTTTTCTTTTAATTCTTCGCATATACTATTTTCGATATTTTCAAATACTTCATCAAGCATTATTAGATCATATTTTTTAATAAATAATTTAAGCAGATTTATAGAAGCTTTTTGACCTTTAGATAGATTATTTCCATTATCTATTAATTTCCCATTTAAATTTATATTTAATTTTGTAAGCAAATGATTTAAATCGTATTTTTCAATATTTTTATATAAAGATTCTTTGTTTGCAAAAATATTATTTGTTAAAAAATCAATTACACTTAAATTAGGAAAAAAATCATTATTAGTTAATAAAATTATTTTTTTAAATAAAAGATTGGAATTTATATTACTTAAATTAATTTCGTTAATTTCAATTTGTCCTTGCCAATTGTCAAGTTGATTATTCAAAAGCGAAAGCAAAGTCGATTTTCCACAACCATTTTTTCCTTTAATTTGAGTATTTTTATTTAATGTTCAATTATTAATGTTTAATACTTCTAAGCCGTTTTCATAACCAAAAAGTAAATTATTAAATTTTATATTATTGATTTTTTGAATAAGTATCCCTTCTTTAATATCAGTTTTAGATTTTAGATTAAAAACAAAATTTATATCGCTTATAAATTCGCTATATAAATTGTTTTCCATTACAAGATCACTAATCGAAATTATTGGATCACTTATAAAAGGAATTAAAGTTAAAGAAATTAATAAATCTCCCATAGAGAATTCATTTTTAAAAATTAAAAAAGTAGCAAACAAAATTAGAAATAAGTTCAAATTATTGATTAATAGTCCTTTTCATATATTTTTCGTTTCTTTAAATTTAAAAATATCAAAGTCACTTTTTTTAAGTTCAACAAATTCAATATAAAGTTTATTGTTTCAAAAATATAATTCTTCATCATTTTTATTTTGTTTCGATAATTCAATTAAATCTAAATCAGTTTTTAATTTTTTATTTGCAGATTTAATTCAATTAAATGTTTTACTTTTAATTTTAAAGTTAATTAAAAGATCGATTGAAAATTGAAAACCAGTTGCGAAACACACTAATAAAAAAATATAAAAATTTACTCATATCATTAACAAAGAAGAAATAATAAAAGCAAGAAGTTGACTAAAAATTAAGTAAATGAAATTGGCTTTATATTGTCCAACAAAACTAATATATGAATACCTTCTTAATAAATCTGATTTAGTTAATTTAGATAAATTATTTACCGATAATGAATTTATTTTTTGAATGAAATTTTTAGTTATCTCTCATTCAATTTTATTTTGCTCTTTTTTTATTGCAACATTCTTAACGAGTGAATTAATTATTTTTATTATGTTTAAACTTAAAAAGCAAGCGAAGACTTGGAGTAAAATCGAAATTTCTTTTGTTTTTAATAAAACATCAAAAATGATTTTCACAAAAAAAGTTGAGGTAAAAATTAAAATCAAATTCAAAATTGCTAATAAAAAATAAAAAATTGATAATTTATTTCCAATTAATAAATCTTTTGTTTTGTCGCTCAATTTATAGTTTTCATTTTTCGTTCATTTTTTTTCTTTTTCAACAGTAAAAACTACGTTTTGAAAAATATTTTTAAATTCGTTGTGTTTTAATTTTTCAATTTTTCCTGTCGCAGAGTCATAGAAATGAACTTTGCTTTTATCGATATTTTTTATTATTAAATAATGGTTTAAAGAGTCTCTGTTTATAAGAACACCGATTGGGAAATCATCTTTTGGTAAAGTTTTCAAAATTTCAAAATCACAAGAATAACTTGTCATATTTAATTCAAATTTTTTAGCTAATTCTTTTAAGTTAAATAAATTTATTCCATTTTCATTGTAGCTACTGTTTATTTTTAAATAATTTATATCTACATCTTTATTTTGTAATTTTTTAATAAAAAATTTTAAAACATGTAGTCCACAATCTTTAATATCATTTTGTTTTGTTATTTTCATATAATTTAAATTAACTTTTTAAATAAAAAATAATTTAAATGGAAAAAAATAAAATAAATATTAAATATAAAAGGAGATAATATGAAAAAAGTTGTTTTAGCTAGCGATCACGCTGCTTGCGGTTTGAAAAACCAACTTAAAAATTATGTAATTTCTAAAGGCTACGAAGTCGTAGATTTAGGCCCGGCAGATGATTCAGTTTCTGTTTCATATGCACATCAAGGTCATAAAATGGCCAATTATATTAATGAACACAAAAATGATGTTGATTTCGGTTTAGCTTTTTGTGGAACCGGTTTAGGTATTTCTTATGCATTAAATAGACATCACGATATTAGAGCAGCAAGAGTTGCTTCTGTTCAAGATGCTGAATTAGCAAAATTGCATAATGATGCAAATGTTCTTGTCATGGGCGGTAGACAAGTGAGTTTTGAAGAAGCAAAAGCAATGTTGGATAAATATATGGCCACTTCATTTGAAGGTGGCAGACATCTTCAAAGAATTGAAGATATTGAAAAATTAGATTTAGAAAACTAATATGAAAAAGAAAAATAATAAAAATATCTATTCTGGAAATAATTTAAAAAAAATTAATAAGGCATATAACCAAGAATTAAAAGCATTTGTTTTAAACAAAAATATTCGAAATAATAAAAAAGAAATTCAATTTTTGTTTTTTGAAAAGTTGCTTAAGTTATTTTTAAAGTTTATTTTACTTTGTGCCATTACTAGATTTACTTGAAAAAATCGTCCGAAAATTGATGAATTAGTGGATCGTGCACATGCTAAGTTTAGTTCAAAAGAAAACTCTTTTATTCCGATTTCACAGGCATTTTATTTTTTAGTTTCTTTTGCGCCTATCATCACAATGATTACCTTGTTACTGTCTTTTGTTCCTGGGTATGATCAAATTTTTTTAAATGTAATTTTAGCCAAAATCATTCCTGGACTTAATCAAGTTTTTAAATTGGAAATTGTTACGAATTTAAAAAGTCAATATATTTCAATGATTATTTTGTTTCTAACTTCTTTGTGATTAAGTTCAAATGGTTATGGCAAATTTGTTTACACTCAAAGTTATATATATAACCACGAAAAAATGGGTAATATTATTACTAATCGTTTAAGAGGATTTTTCATTGTGCTGGGTATTACTTTATACTTATTTATAGTGATTTTATTCTACATTTTTATATATAACACTTTTATTAAATACATTAGTAATCCGGTAAGCCAAAATGTATTTTTCTACATTACATTTTGCTTATATTTACCTGTTGTTAGTTATTTTGGTTTCTTATTTTTATTTAAATTTAGCCCGAAATTCAAATTATCTTGAAACCAAATTAATCCTGGGGTTTTAATTTCAACTGTACCAATGTTTTTATTTGTAAGTATTTTTGGTTTACTGACTTCTTTTATTAATTATGGTAAATATGGTTTAATTGGAACTTTTATGTATGTTGCTTTATTTGTAATGTTTTTTAGTTATTTCGTTTGATTAGGTATTATTATTAATGAGTCATATTACAAAACCTATTTTTCAAGTTATACAATTGATAAAAATAATTTTTGATCTCGTAAGATTAAAATTTAAAAAATCCCTAACTAATTTAGGGATTTTTTCTATATCATTTTTTCTTTTTGCATTATTTTTGCAAATTCCACTGGATTTTCTAATCAAACTGTGTGGCCTGCTTGGTTAACTTTATAAACTTTGGTTTTGGGATTTAAACTTAAAAAATATTTATCAATATTGTTTGCATCTATAATTCCGTCCGCTTCGCCATAAATTAAAATTAAATCATTTTTTAAATTTTTAATTCCAAAGTCAATTAAATCCATGTTGACAGTTTTAGGTAAATCTCTACCAAGAGTATAAACTAAATCAAGTTGTTCCTGACTTTCATTTAAGTATTTTTCTACTCTTTTCATTCATTCTTTATTATTTAGAATTTTATCAGGATAGTAATAGCATAATTTAACTAATTTGGCATAATCTGCAATTTTTCTTGGAAAAAAGGTATCATAAAAATCTTGTTCACGAACTAAACTTGATCGATTTTGTGGTCCAATTAAAATAATTTTTTCAATTTTGTCATTTAATTCTTGAACTGACATTAGAGCTAATGCGCCGCCCATTGAATGGCCCACTAAATATAAATTATTTAATTGCAGTTCTTTAATTCAAGCAACAAAAATTTTCATTAAATCTATTTCAGTCATAATGTCTAATCTGGCTTCGCTTTTGCCATGTGCTGGCATGTTTAAAGCATAAATATTAAAATTTTTGCTTAATTCTGGATATCATGAATTGAAAAAATTAAAATCACTTGAAAATCCGTGCAAGAAAATCAAATTTTTTGATTTTTGATTATTTATTTCTAAATACTCAAGTTTTAAATCACCATAAATGAATTGTTTAATCATTTTATCTCCTTTGATCTAAAGTTTTAGCTAAATTAATTGCAATTAATTGCAATGAAACAAAAAATATTAATAAATAAAATGTTGGATATCAAATTTGTCATAAATTTTCATCTCTTTTATTTCAATTATCTTTAAACAAAGAACCAATATTGTTTTGAGTATTTGCCCCAATGAATTCCAAAGTGGCAATTAAAAAAATAATATAACTTATTCTTCGAATAAAAATTATTAAAATTTTGCCAATAATTTTTGGAATAATGTGCAATCAAATAATTCTTATTAAAGATACATTGTTGCTGATTAAAGCATCAATATAGGCTTGATTAAATTCATAAACTCCATATTGATAGGCTCAATAAATCATTCTGAAAGTTCCTGTAAGAAAAATAACAAAATAAATAATATATCAGTTGCTGGTGAATAAAATTACAAGCAAAATTGTCACTATATCTGGAATTGAAATAAATACATTTATTGTTTTGATAATTTGTAATGATATTTGTTTTTTGGAAGCTAAATAAACTCCTATAAATAAGCCAAAAAATAATTCAAAAGCAAAAATTGTTGCTGCTATTGCAATGGATTTAGTGAATAATTGTCCAGAATAAATAAACACATCTTTTCCTTGTGAATCAGTACCTAAAAAAGGTTTGATTTGAATTTTTTGTGCTTGAAAAAAATCATTTAAATTAAAATAAATTTTTGTTTCGAGAGCACCATTTTTTTTGCCTATAAAATAGGGCAAATTATTATCTTCTAAAAATTTTTGAATCGCTTGAGAAATATTATTTTCCGCATTATATTTAGTACTATATTCAAAATTTCAATTTCAATAAGGCGGCATATTTTTATCTAAATTCAAATTAGCCACTTTTTTTAAGGGAGCATTATTTAAAAATAAAGTAATAATTCCCGCTAAAAGACAAATTGAAATCAAAAATAATAAAAATAAGTTTATTTTTGATTTAAAAAAGTTCTTTATCTTTGTATTGTTTTTTGGCACTGGAGAATGTTTAATTACATTTTTTTGTACAAATTTAAATTTATTCATTATCAACCTTTATACTTTGCGGATTTAACATAAATTTAACTAATTCGCCTATAACATAAGTAAATGAATAGATTATTCCTAATCATAAAACCAAAAAACAAGATGCTTTGTTTTCATGTGAAGTAATTACATTATATAAATATTTTCAAGTGCCTGGAATTGCAAAATAAATTTCTAAAAAAATACTTGAGATAAAAATACCAATTGTCAAAAAAGGAAGTAAATTCATTAATTCTGCCACTAAATTTGGAAAAAATAATTTATAAAATATCTGGTTTTGACTAAATCCCATTGCTTTGTAAAAAATAAAAAATTCTGTTTCGCTAATTTCAATTGTCTTTGCCCTAATAATTTGCATAATTGGAGCAATTGTGATTAAAACCAAAGAAAAAATAGGCAATAGATATGTTAACAAATTATTACTATTGAATTTAATTATGAAACCAAAAGAAGAAAAAATCAAAATAATGACAGGAATTAAAACTAGTAATGAAATCGATAAGAAAATAATTGCAGTTAAATTTAATCCATAATCAATCAATTTTTGTTTATGCTTACCTGACAAATATCCCAAATAGAACCCTAAAATTAAACTAATGATCAAACTAATAAATCCAATTAAATAAGTGTATTTATTTTGTACTATAAAATAGTCAAAAATATTTGTATTGCCTATTCCGTATAGATCCGAAACTTGGCTAAATTCCCCAAAATTTAATTGAAAAATGTTTCTTAAATAAATTGAAACTCTATAAATAAGTGGTTTATTTAATAAATTAGTTTTAACAATATTCGCATAAATCTCATCATAATTAGCTCCGGCGTTATTTAGAGATTGTCTTTGTGCATTTGTAATTGGAAAAAATGCACTTAACAAAATATAAAGAAATGTCACAATGCAAATCACTGTGACAAAACTTAATAAAATTTTGTTTATTAACTTTAAATAAGGTTTCAGTTGTTGAAACACTTTATTTTTATTTATTTGATTTAAAATCTTGAACATAAGTTACATTATTAAATGAAACAATCGGATTGAGATTTTTGTGTGCAATTAAAACATCTGTTTCACTTAAGGTTGGAATTGTTTTGCTTAAATCAATATTAAATGATCTTCAAGTGTTTAGTTCACGCAATAATTCAACTAATTGCTCATTAGTTGATTGAGTTAAGTAATAACGAGCATATTTAGATTGTTCTAAAATGTTGTCAATTTTAAATATTCCTTTACCTGCGTATTCATAACCCAAACCACCAAATCCAACATTTTGTCAAGCATTGTTTAAGTAAATTCCTCTTAAATATAGTTCTCTTTCTTCATAACTATTGAATTTAGCTAAGTCATTTCACTCAATTTTTTTGAAAACACTATTTAAGTCTTCTGGTCTATTTTCTAAAATACCACCTGTATATATTTCATTATATTTAAATTGTCCGCTTTCAAATCTTTGTTTTAAGGTTTCTGAAAAGCGTACCAATTCAGGGAAAGCTTGTCTTAATGGAGAATTAGGTTCTAAGGTTGAAAACTTATGTCATAAAGCAAAAGGGCTTAATCCAATTGCATGAGTTATTTTGTCAAGATATGGAGATAAAGTATCAAATTCATAGCTATATGTTATATATTGAGCTACCGAATTATTGCCACCACCATTATAAGCACCAATTACATCATTAATGTCTTTTTGAGTTTTTAATTCTCTAAATTCTGGTTCAATTCTTGAATCTAATTCTTTCAAGATATTAACAATATTGGCATAATGATTGGCTTCATTTTTATCAACTAAAACGTTGTTGTAAATAATTCACTTAATTTTTTGATCATTTGTTAAAGAATTGCTTTGATAAAATTCATCTAATAGTTCACTGATTAATGGTTTGATTTGATCGTAAAAGACTGATTTATAAGTGTTTTGATAACTTGAATTTTTATTTGTATCATCAAAATTAACTAAATTGCCGTTTTTGTCAATTACCATTAAATTATTGATAATGTCTTTGGCATCTCTGGCTGTTTTATATTTACTTTCTTTTTGATTGGTTCCACCTAGTAAAGCGTCCGGTGCTGCATTGGTCAATCATAAATCAGTATTATTTTGTAAATCTGCAATATATTTTCAATTAATTGCGGCATTAATTAGTGATCTAAATGCAATTGATTTGTTTTCGAATACACCTGCACCAATAGAAGTTTTTGAATTAAAATCTTCGCCTCTTCAACCACGATTAATTTCTGCAAAAGTTGAACCATAAACTAATTTTGCATAATTTTCATTAAAAGCAACTTTTTCATAGTCAATTGTTTTCAATTGACCGTTTTCCAATCAAGCAACTTTTGGTGTAATGTTGAATGCAGTATTTCCAATTGATTTAGTTTTTAAATAATTTTTAAATTTCACTAAATTAAATTTAGCACTATTTTGATTAATGTAATTTTTTTCGGTTTCTGATAAAGAAGAATATTTTAAATAGGCATTTTCGCCATTTTTAAAATTATTAAAGTTTAATGAAGAGTCATTGATTCCAGAAGAAATTTGAATTTCTTTTATTGCTGGTAAATTTTGACTATCAAATAACTGTTCATTTAATTTTAAATTAAACTCATTTTCATTATCATTCAATTTAACTGGAATATATGCACCTGCATATAAATTATTTTCTCATCCATTAGTACCATAGTAATATAAGCCTATTTTATTAACAATACTTTGGCCATTAACATGAATTGTTTGACCTTCATGTTCAATTGTTTCTGAAGCTTGATGACTTTTATTTAAAAAATTAATATATTGACTAGGTGCTGCTGAAAAAATTTGAGATTTCACTAATAATAAATCAAAAAAGTTAAAGAAATCTTTACTTTCATCAAAAGTATTATTTTCATTTTCTATTGCTTCAAATACTAATTCATTATTTGCTACTGCTCTAGTTGGTTCAAAGGTTTCATTATCAAATTCTATAAATTTAGTCATGTCAAGACCATTAATTGCAAATTGTTGACTGTTAGTAAATAATAATGAACCATTAAATCTTGAAGTAGTTTTTAATCTTTCTCTATTATATTTGTCACTTAATAAAGATTGTTGATAATTTCCGTTTTCTTCTTTAAATGCTCTTTGGAAAAATCCGGTATAGTAACTTCTTAAATATGAATATCAAAAATCTTTTGCGCTAATTGAATATTCTGTTTTTTCACCCTTTGAATTTACTCATTTAATCTCTTCTTTTACACCTATTGCAATTTTTTTTGCATTTTGCATATCTATTTTAAACTGTGCAGAGTTAATAGATTTTGCATCATTAGAAGTTGCATACTCATAAACATTACCATTATTATTGATAATTTCAGCATTATCATTATCATATACTTTTGTTTCGCCGTTTTCTAAAGTAATAGTAATAGATTTAGCTAATTCAAAAGCATACTTGACAATTCCAGAGTTTTTTAATGATGCTTTTTCATCATCATTATATTCTGGACTTTTAATAGTTTGGTTCCTAAATAAATTTCCACCGACAATAGGTTTTAATAAATTTCCTGGTTCAATATTGGTCTGACCTTCGGTGCTTAAATCCAAGAAAAAAGGATCTTTAGTTAAAGGATTAACTTGATTAATTACTAATTTATTGGAATTTTCTATTTTTATTTCTGAATCTTTGCCGCATGCTGTTGCCAATGTGGCAAAAGAAACAGGTAATAATAAAGTACTAAAATTTAATAATAATTTATTTTTTTTCATTCATTCTCCAAGTGTAATTTAAAAATTTACATATTAATTATTAAAGATTATTTTTATATTTAAAATAAAAAGCACTTATAAGGTGCTTTTTTTGTGAAAATTTCACTTTTTAATAACTCATATTTAATCTTTGCAAATATTTTTTTCTTGTCATTTTTGCAAATCAAAATAGCAAAATTCCAAGAATTAATCCAACTGTTGGTTCTATGACTAAAGTTGGAATATGTAAAAGAATCCATTCTTTTATAGGTAAAATTCCTTTAAGTGGAGAATATAAATTGTGTAAATATTGCATTGATAGAACTAATGCAATGTTTAAAATTGATGCCAAAATTGATAAAAAGGCAAATTTTCACAATTTATTTTTGTCATCCATTCTTAATAATCTATAAATAGCATAAACAATTAGTCCTAAAAGTACTCTTGGCAAAATTGAAATATCTGGATATTGGTATTTTATTACACCAAGCATCATTGCTGCTAAAAAGGAAGAAAATCCAAATCCTAACCCTGCTGTCATTGCTCCAGCAAATCCCAAATGAACAGTTGCAAAAACAACAATTATAGGTAAATATGTAATTTGAGTATTTCAAAGTGGTATATACCCGAAATAAACAGTTAACCCCGATAAAAGAAATAAAGCTAAATAAATAGCTATATTTACATATTTAAAAATTATTCCTTTATTTTTTACTTTATTATCTTCAAAATCTTTGCTTGGAAAAGTTAAATATTTTTTATTAATAAATTTTATTTTTTTTCTAACCATTTTAATTTTTTAATAATGAATGAATATTTACATCATATTTTTTTAAATATTCTTTTCCATTTAAAAAACTTAATTCCAATAAAACTACAATGTCTGTTACTTTGCCACCACTTTGTTCAACTAACTTAATAATTGCTTCTGTTGTGCCACCTGTCGCTAAAATGTCATCAACAATTGCAACTTTTTGACCTGGTTTAATTAAATTTTTTTGAATCTGTAAAACGTTTTGTCCATATTCTAAATCATAATGTTGCTCAAAACATTCTCCAGGCAATTTATTTGGCTTTCTAACCATCACGAAACTTTTTGACATTTTGGTAGCCACAGGGCAACCAAAGATAAAACCTCTGGCTTCTGGTGAAACAATAACATCTACATCACTTATTTTTTTTATCATTTCATTAATTGCATAATTATAGGCTGTTCCATCATTTAAAAGTGGAGAAATATCTTTAAAAATTATTCCTTTTTTAGGAAAATCTTTTACATCAGCTAAATAATTTAATAAATTCATTTTTATCCTTATTTATTAACTGGAAAGTCTTCTAAAAATTCAAACACATCATCTTCTTTTATATCATTAAAATCTTTAATGTGTGTACCAAAGTCTTTACCTTTTTCAACTTCTTTGGCATCATTCAATTCGCGTTTAAGAGTTTCAATTACTCCTTTATGAATCATTTTTCCTTTTCTAAAGACTTTTACTTTTGCTCCGGCTCTTACTACTCCTTCATCAACCAATGCACCAGCAATAGTTCCAACTTTTGAGTAGGTGAACACTTTAATTACGTGAGCTGTTCCGATTTTTCTTTCTTCATAAACAATGGTTTTTTCGGCATCAAGCAGTTTTTTCATTTCTTCAACAATGTTAAACACCACATTGTCATAGATCATCTTAATTCCTTGAGTTTTTGCACTCTGTCTAATGTTTGCATTTGGCTTAATGTTGAAATTAACAATAATTGCATTAGAAGTTTGTGCTAATAATAAATCAGAATTTGATACTTGTCCCGCATTCGCCAAAATAACTCTGATTTTTGCATCATCATTTGACATACCATCAATTGAAGTTTTTAATGCTTCTGCAGTTCCATGAACATCAGAACGAATAATTATATTAATAATCTTTTTGTCATCGTTTGCCGCAACATTACTACTTTTAAGAAATAATTCTTGATTTTTATCAATTTGAGATTTTTCTTGTGCTAATTTTTTAGCAAATTTTTCATCTTCAAAACCAATAAATCTATCTCCAGCTAATGGAACAGTATTTAATCCGGAAATAATTACTGGAGTTGATGGGCCTGCACTTTCTAATCTCGCGCCTGTTGCATCAATCATTGATTTAACTCTTCCATAACTTGAGCCTGCAACAATGAAATCTCCTTTAAACATTGTTCCATTTTCAATAATAACTGTTGCAACTGTTCCAATTCCTTTATCCACTTTACTTTCGATAACAGTTCCTGAAGGATATCTCATTGGATTTGCTTTTAAATCAAGTAAATCAGTCATTAAGATAATTGCTTCAAGAAGTTCATCAATACCTTGTCCTGTTTTGGCAGAACCATATGCAACTGGTACATCACCATTATATTCTTCAAGTACCACTTCATTTTCAAGCAACTCGTATTTAATTTTTTCAACATTTTTTGTTGGTTTATCCATTTTATTGACAAAAACAATTAAAGGTACATTGGCTTCTTTTGCATGTTGAATTGCTTCTTTGGTTTGTGGCATAACACCATCATCAGCTGCTACAACTAAAATAATTACGTCAGTTATTTTAGCTCCACGTTGTCTCATTTCGGTAAAAACTTCATGCCCTGGTGTATCAATAAAAGTAATTTTATTACCTTTATGATTAACTTGATAAGCACCGGTGTGTTGAGTAATTCCTGATGATTCTGATTGAGCTACTTTAGTTTTTCTAATGTAATCAATTAATGTTGTTTTTCCATGATCAACATGTCCCATAACTGTTACAACAGGAGGTTTTTTTCTTAAATCTTTTTCATTATCATCAAATTTAACTTTATTTAAAAAGTTACCAACATTTACAGATTCTTCTTTTTTAAAGTCCAAATTGTAATCTAAACAAAGTTCAGCAATTTCCTCTTCTTCAAGAACTCTATTGAGTGTATAAGGCTTTCCTTGCATTAAAAATTTTTTAATTATATCATTAGGATTAATTCCAATTTTTTGTGCAAATTCTGCGATTGGCATTTTATTTGTAAATATAAAAACACCATCTTTTACTTCTGTTTTTACATCAATTAATTGAGATTTAACAGTTTCTTCATTTTTTATTCTTTTGTTTTTGTCCATACTAACTCCTCCAATTGTTCTTGAATACTTTTATAAGTTTCTATTGAAACATTTGTTCTAAAAACTCTATTTAAAGCTTTGGTGGCGCATATTTTTTCTCAATTTTCTTTACTTGGATAAAAATATGCTCCACGATTTTTTTTAAGGTTATTTAAATCTAAAGATATTTCTTTATTATTTTTATCATAATTAAATCTAATTAATTCAGAGGTTGAATAAATTTGATTTGAAACCATACATTTTCTATTTGTTATGGTTTTTTTAATCTCACTCTTCATCATCAAATTCTGAAAGATCTAGATCTAAATTGTTACCAAAATTAATTAAATCATTATCCACTTTAAAATCTTTAACAAGTTTTTTTGCTTCTTTATATTCTTTTAATGAATTTTCATTATTTTTAGCTTTATTTTCTTTTTTAACTTCGGCTTCTTGAATTTCATCAACTTGAGTTTCTTCTTTTTTATTATCTAAATGATGTTTGTATAATTCTTCAAAATCAAAATCATCAAATCTTTGATTTTCAAATCTTTCTTTTTCTTCTAATTCAAATGCCTCAATATCACTATCAAATGAGTCCATTGTAAAGTTTAAATTATCAAAAATTGATTGAGATTTAGAAGTTCTTGGTTTTGTTTTTACTTTATTTTCTCTTGAAACTTTGACATTTGATTTGGCCATTTCTTTAGTTTCAAAGGCATTTGTATTGAATTCAAGTTTAAGTTCTTGTGCTTTTTCTATACTGATCACATCA
Organism: Mycoplasmopsis gallinarum DSM 19816; assembly: GCF_000621085.1. Lineage (GTDB taxonomy): Bacteria > Bacillota_I > Bacilli_A > Mycoplasmatales > Metamycoplasmataceae > Mycoplasmopsis > Mycoplasmopsis gallinarum. The sequence continues at coordinate 44,268 of NZ_JHZE01000008.1, read as the reverse complement.
ATCAATGCTTTAGTTAATTGTGAAGCTAAAACAGCATTATCTCCTTTTTGACCAATAGCTTTAGAAATATTTCCATCTTCATTAGAAACTATTGCATAATATGCATTATTTTTTTCTTTAGAAGGTACTACGTCTGAAACTTTACCAGGAGTCAAAGCATTAGCAATAAAAATTTTAAGATCATCGTTTCATTCAACAATATCAATTTTTTCGCCAAAGTTTTTCTTTGATATGGTTTTTACTCTGATTCCATCAATTCCAATAACTGAACCGTAAGCATCTAATTCTGCTGGCGCAAGTTCTGTTTTTCTAATTGCAACTTTTGTTTTTATACCCGGTTTTCTTACGATATTAACAATTTCAATTAATCCCTCGTTAATTTCTGGAATACTATCAATAAGCTCTTTTTTAATAATATTTGTTGAATCTAAAGAAACTTGAACTTGTGATAATTTAGTATCTTCAATTACTTTTTCAATTACCACTTGATGTCATTCACCAACTTTAATATTTCTTAATTTACTAATAAACATTGATGGTAAATAAGCACTAGTTTTATCAGCAAATTCAACATTTCAAGAACCATCTTTATTTTTTGAATTAAATAGTGCAGTTACACTATCGCCAATTCTGCGAGAGTAAATTTCATAAATATGTTTTTTCTTTAGTTGTCTTCTACCTTGAGTTAAAGCTTGTAAAATAACTTTTAAAACATCTTTATCTTCTGATGTTTCTTTTAAAGCAATCAAATTAATCGGAATCTTGACATAATCTCCAACTTTTAAACTTTTGTTTCTAAGTATTTTTTTTGCTTTAGTTAATTCGATTTGATAAATTTCATCAGCAGTAGTTAATGTTTCTTCTTCAGGAAGATCCTCAATAACTTCTGCGTTTTTGTTATAAATTTTTATTTCTTTTTTCTCGTGATCTATTTCAAATTCAATTTCAGCATCCGGATCAATTAATTTATTAATAATTCTTGTTGTTTCTTGGCTAAACATTTCAGCTAATTCATTGAAGGGTAAATGATCTGTGCTTGCAAAACCTTCAATTACTTTATAGAAATCTTTATCTTGATTAATTTTTTTATTTTTTCTAATTGTTTCACTCATTTTTAATCCTTAAAATTTAATATATTTTTCCACTTTTAAAATGTTGCTATGTTCTATTTTCAGAGTTCTAAATTGACCTTTATTGTTTCATTTAAGTTGCAAAACATTATCTCTATCATGTAAAATTTGACCGTTAATTTTGTTTAATCCATTAATACTTTTTTTAGTTGTCACTGTTGCAAAAGTGTCCTTAAAATTGCTCAATTCTTCAAGCGGGATTTCAATTTCTGCTCCTTTTGACAATATATTTAAAACATCAAAATTCATTTTGTCTTCAAAATTAGCATCTAAAAAAGTATTTATTAACATTGTGTATTTATCCACTTCTTCAATATTGCTTGTATTTAAAACAACTGTTAAAGTTGGATGACTAAATGCAAATTCGTTTTTTACATCTAAAATAATTTCTCCAAATTGCTTTTGTAAAATTTGTTTTCAATTCATTTTGCTCCTTAAAATAATAAAGAGTTGCAAGTTCATGCAACTCTTTAAACTATATAAACTTGACTTTTGATATAGTATAGCATTATTTTTTATACTTTCTGTAAATTTAATATATAATGCAATAGATTTTTCAGTTAGAAAAACTAACAATAGATGAAAAAGGAGGCGAAAATGGCAAATATTAAATCAAACATTAAAAGTATTGCAAAAAACGAACAAGCAAGACTTCGTAATAATGCGATGAAAACTCGTGTTCGTAAAGCAATTAGAGCAGCAAGAGAAGCAGTTTTAGCTAATGCTGAAAATGCAAAAGAATTAGTGGCTTTTGCTCACTCAATGATTGCTACAGCAGTACAAAAAGGTACTTTCCACCCAAATAAAGGTGCAAGAAAGTCATCTCGTTTAGACTTGTTTGTAAATAAACAAGGCAAATAATCGTCTCTATTTAAAAATCAGCAATTTAAATTTGCTGATTTTTTTTAATTTTCAATTTCACTCAATAAATAGAACTAAAATCTAGATTTTTTTCAAAATAAAAACAAGGTTAACACCTTGTTTAATTAATATGAAATGTTGTTATTTTTGTTGATTAAACCATTAATTACGTTAAATGTAAAGAAAATAATAAACATATTAAATCAAATCTTTACTGGACTAAATAATGTGTGTTGAAAAATATAAATGAATAATCCATCACTTGAACTCAATGCTTGTGAATCGGCTAATGATAAGATTGGCACATTAATAAATTCAATTAAGGCTGAAAAAATGATGATTGGTACTATCACAAAATAATTTTTATCTTTCATTTTAAATCTAGCAATTCAAATAAAAATTATCATTACAGCAAATCCCGAAATCATTAATAAAATTAAAATTAGTCTATTTTTAATAACCCCATTATTAATAGCGCTTTGTGGTACTTTAAATCCTATAATTCAAATAATTAACAAAATTAAAGTTACTAAAATTAATGTCGCGATTACTCCGTTAAAATTTTTCAATTCTGATTGAGTGCCAAGCAAATTATTTTTCTTTCTCTTTTCATTTAAATAAATAATATTATTTTCCAATTTACGAATTTTTTTAGCTTTATGCGAAACTAATTTGCCTTTTAATTTTTCAAGTTTATTTTTTAATTTAAAAATCTGCAAACTTAAAACCAAATCTTTTCTTTTCCCACCAAAATAATTTTTAATTACATTTAAAAATAATCATCCAATAATTCCTGAAACAACTCCATTAACTACAGCGGCTAAAATATAATAAGGATTAAAAACATTTGGTACAAATAAAAAAGAAATTAAATCACTTAAGCAACCAACCAAACCTCCAATAATTGGGCCAAAAATAAAACCACTAATTTTAATTGGCAATCCAATAAAAGAAATTTTAAAAGTTGGAATTGAAGCTATTGGCACTAAATTAACAATGATAATGAAAAAAGCTACTGAAATTGCAATTAAAATTGCTATAAAAGCTATTTTTCTTGTATTTAATTTTGGCAATAAGCTAAATTTAGGTCAATTTTTCATTTTTCTTCCATTCTGTCTTTTTAGTTAATCATTTTGTTTCATTTATTAATTGTTTTATATTTCGTTTTTGAATTGAAATTGGTTTATAAGTTTGATATTTATAATGTGTTAAACTTATATTTTCTAAAATTAAAAAATATCCATTTTTATTTTTTAATTTTATTAATAACATTTTTTGGTTAATTTTATCTTTATTTTCTAAGACTATAAATTCTTTATTCTTAATAAAACTTTCAATCATAAAAAAATAAAAATATTCAAGTCTTGCATAAATTAAATCAAAAAAGTAAGCAGGTGAAAATTTATTTTCATTTAATAAATTTATATTATTTATAAATTTTTGTTTTAAATGATATAAATCGATTTTTTCATTAATTACCTTATCAATAAAAATATGCATATTTTTATGAATACTATTTCTTTTACTTAATTTGAAAATTTTTTGAAAATATTGAATTCCAATTAAATGAGCAATGTTGTCATAATCTAAACAAATTAATATTTTATTTTTAAAATAGACATTGAATCTTTGTTTTTCTTTGAATAAATCAATGAATTTTTTTAAAGCATTAAATAAATTAAAATGTTCAATCATTAATTTCCTTACAAAAAAAGCGCCCGATATTGCATAACCAAAAGACGCTTTCAACATTGCCTATTATTTAATATGCCTGGCTGGGATGACTGTTATGACATCAATACATAGAGATTTTCTTCTCATAATTAGTATAGCAAAAAATAAAAAAACTACCTATAGGTAGTTTAAAAATTAAATTGCCATTATATCTTTTTCTTTTGCACTAGTTAAATCATCAATATGTTGAATTTTACTATCAACTTCTTTTTGGATTTCATTTAAAAAATGCTTTTGCATATCTTCAGAAATTTCTTCATTTGCTTTAATTTTTTTATTAATTTCTTGTCTTACATTTCTAATACCAACTTTAGCTGCTTCAGTGTGTTTTTTTAAGCCTTTAACTAATTCTTTTTTTCTGTCTGTTGTTAAAGCAGGGAAAGTTAATCTAACTTGGTGACCTTCATCAGCAATTCCAACACTTAAATTAGCATTGGTTAAGGCTTTTGCAATTTCTTTATTAACACTTGTGTCATAAGGTTTAATTAATAATTGTTGAGCTTCAGGAACTGAAACATTAGCTAATTCTTCAAGTGGGGTTAAAGTATCATAGTAATTAATTTTAATATTTTTAATTAATTGAGGATTTGCTCTTCCAGTAGAAATTCTTGAAAGTTCAAAAACAAAATGATTTAAAACTTTTGATGCTTCATCATCAAATTCTAATAAATATTCTTCTAAGTTCATAATTTACTCCTATTTGGTAACTTCTGTATGTTGAAGTTCGCCTTTCATTACTCTTAAAATTGAATTTTCTTCTAAAATGTTAAACACAATTAAATTAATGTTATTGTCTCTTGCCATTGAGGTGGCAGTTAAATCCATAACTTGCAATTTATTATTTAAAATCTCATCATATGTAATGCGTGAATATCATTTTGCGTTAGGATTAGTTTTAGGATCACTATCATAAACTCCTGGCACACCATTTTTACCCATTAAAATTACATCTGCTTTAATTTCTGAAGCAAATAAAGTTGCTGCAGTATCAGTTGTAAAATAAGGTCTTCCTGTTCCACCAACAAAAATAATAACTTCACCTTCGCTTAGATATTTTAAGGTTTTCTCATTAATGTAATTTTCAGCTACTTTTTGATCAATATTAATTGATGATTGCACTCTTGCAGTTAAACCATATTTTTCAAATCCGCTTTTTAATGCAAGTCCATTCATAATTGTCGCAAGCATTCCAATGTAATCAGCTCTATTTCTTGGAATTCCATTCTTTTCAGCGCTTGCTCCTCTTCAGAAGTTTCCTCCGCCAATTACAACACTAACTTCAACACCAGATTCCACTAATTCTTTTAATTGCAATGCAATATTTTTTACTTTTTCATAATCAATTGAAAGACTTTTTTCTTTGTTTGCTAAACCTTCTCCTGAAAGTTTTACTAATATTCGTTTGTATTTCACTTTTACCTCTATTAATTTATTTAATTTATTATAAACATAAATAACTATTAATATTAATTAAAGTATAATAAAAAAATGAATTTACTTAAAAGAAGAATTATTCCTGGGCTTTTATTTGCTATTTTTTTATTTGCAACTTTAATCCCTGTTTCTATTTTCGCACCATTTCATTATCAAGCAAGGATAGTTGCTTTTCTTTTTGGTTTTACTATTTTAAGCATCTTACTTTATGAATTATTTAATGCTAATCGTTTAAAAAAATATTTTTCAATTCCTTTAGCCTTAATTACAACTTCATTAATGTTTTTTCCTTTAAATGCATTTGAATTGCATATTTTAAATACAAGTAATTTAAGTTCTATTCAAAAAATTCAAAATGGTTCTACTCAATTCCAAGAATTAAGTAAAACAATGAAATTAATTGGAGCAGATTGACAATCATTAATTATAATTTTGGCCGTTTCTTTGATTTTTTTCGCAATTGAATTACAAACTAAAATCAATATTTCTTGAAAAGATCGATTAAGTAGAGTTTTTATTTTGTTTATTTCAATTTATATTTTGCAAATAAGCATTAAATTCTTTTATTTTTCAATTCTTCTTAACTATTGGTATTGATTAATTATGATTATTACCGCTGTGGTTTCAGATGTTGGTGGTTTTATTGGTGGAAAATTATTTAGTAAAAAATGAATTAATAAACCTTTTGCCCCTGCCATTAGTCCAAAAAAAACTTGAGAAGGCTTTATATTCAGTATTTCGTTTGGCATTATTGTAACTTCTGGATTGATTTTCGGACTCGATTTATTCCCACATAACATTGCTTTAAAAACTTTGTTTGTTGCTTTTGGCACATTATTAGCTGTCATCGGGGATTTATATTTCTCATATTTAAAAAGAATGAATGGCATTAAAGATTATTCCAAAATTTTACTCGATCATGGTGGTGTTTTAGATCGTTATGATAGCGTAAGTTTTGTAGGCTTATTTATGTTTATATTATTAGTTTTTGCTTAATTAAAAAACACGAAACTTTTATATGAAAAAGTTTCGTATTTTTAAAATTTAATTAAATTCTTTTAAATTTTCTCCAAAGTGTCAGAAAATCTCTTTTATTAACGAGTGAGGTATTGCGCTTGCTGGCCCTGCTTCCGATAATTGTTCATTAACCATTTTATTTTTTTGAATTGGTGCTTTTTGCATTTTCATAACAAAATCTAATCCACCCATTCCTGATTTAACTTTTCTTGCTTTTATCATTTTATTAATAGATGCCAAACCTATCATTCTGCTATCAAGTTCTCTCTTTACCATTACAGAAGGATCGTCTTTTAAAACGTAATACTTTTCGCCTTTTATTTCCTTTATTTCATAAGGAGGTTCAATTTTCCCTTTTTTCAAACTCATTTCAATATTAGACATAAAAAAAGTTGGTTTACTTGTAAAAAATCCATATTTTCCTAATGAAGCTTCATTAATATAAAAATTTTTGTTGTAAAAATCATTCCTATTATATTTTATGTATTTTCACATTAAGGAATTTTTGGGATTTTCTATATATCAAAGTTTCGGTTTATAATGTTGAATTAATTTTATTGTGTTATTAATACATTTTTCACCAAGTCTTTTAATAAAAAGTTGAACTTCACTTTTTAAATTTTTAGTGAATCCACTTTTCTTTTGTTCAAAATCTTCAATACTTCTTTCTTTTAATTTAGTTCTTGATTCGTCCTCATAAGCTCAAAAACAGGTTCCTCCTCCCTTCATATTTAATACGCAAGAAAATGATTGACATAATGGTGAAGCAACAATAATATCAGGTTTAGGAAAATCTTTAAATAATTCAATTATATTGTCCTGTGCTAAATCCATTTTTATATGTTTTTTTCTTGTTGGTTCTGTTACATCGAAAGTATAAATATCATATTTACTAAGTCAATTACTTTCCTTTAAAGATCCATAAACACTATTTTGACCACCACCAAATAAATCTCATACAACAATTTTTTTACTCATTTTCTATTTCATCTCCCATAATATTTAGATAATAGTTTTCCAACTCTTTTATATTTTTAAATACTTTTGATTTAGTTAAGTATTCTTCAAACTCTTCAAACCTATATACCTTTTTAAGCGCTTCCAATATATACATAAAAGTTTTTAGTGCCAACTTTTTATCTTTGCTATGAATACTTTGATGACAAATTTGACATAGTGGTAGTAAATTTATATCTTTATGAATAAAATCTCAATCTAATTCAATGTTTTCATGAAATCAAGAGTTTTTAAAAGTTGATTTGGGGATAAAATGATGATAATCAATTGGTAAATTCAAATTTGTCCCTTTTATTTCCTTTGCTGTTTCTATCCAATTAATTTTGGTTTTACAATAATTATGATTTAGGTCATATATCGCGCAACTATTATTGTATATTCTTAATGTTTTATCTTTATTTTCTTGAGGTATTTTTGGATCTGTTTTTTTGCTTACATAATTTTCAAATGAAAAATTAGAATTTGTTGAAACTGAATCAGAAATTGTTTTGCTGTTATTTATATATTCTTTAATTACTTCTGAAGTTACATTTTCATCGTTTATTGCTAAAAATATATACTTAATTGAAGAATTTTTATCTTTTATATTTTTCTTTTTAAATTGGTATCCATTAAAATTAGCGAATTTTTCAAGATCTTCAAATTCTGTAACAAAAAAGCTATTACTTTTATTTAAAGATGATGAATAATGTTTAAATCAGTGTGATGAAATAATTAAATTAGTTATTGAGTTATTATGGTTTTTATATGAACCTATTAACAATGTTGTTTTCTCGCTTTTCGCATTATTTAAAAATTTATCACTTCTAATTCTTATTTTAGTAGGATCTTTTTTATTAGCAAAAGATTGAATATTAGCTGAAATTGATTCAATATTTTTAAAATTATTTAACTTCAATGTTTGATAAATTTTAGTATTTATTTTTTCTGCTTCAGTAAGATTCATCTTTTTTAGTTCTTCTATGTATCTATCATATTCTTTCATTTTACCTGCCTCTCTTTTTTTAAATTATAATGAAAAAAATACGCCTTGTGCGCGTTTGGCGTATTTTTTTTGACTTTATTTTGTTTATTTTTTGCTTTCTAAAAATTCAATTACTAAATCATTAGCAATTTTGGGATTGACTTGTCCACCAGATAATTTCATTACTTGGCCTAAAATTTGCTTAATAATTCTTTCAGGCCTTTGAACATAATCATTAATCATTTCTTCTTTATAACTATTTAATATTCATTCAGTGATTATTTGTTTATCGCTGATTTGTTTTAAATTGTGCTCTTCAATTAATGTTTCAATGTTTTCAACATCAAAATTAGGTAATAATGTAATCAATTTTTTAAATGATTTTCCAGAAATAATTTCATCATCTAACAATTTTAATGCTTGTTCTATATGATTAATTTGGATGTTTAAATCAATTACATGTTTATTTTCACTATTTGCTAATTGCACAATTTCAGCAAAAAATAATTTAGCAAGTTTTTCTCTATCTGGATATTTAATAGAATCAAAATATTTAGCTAAAGTTAAATCATTAATCAAACTATTTACATAAATTTCATTTTTAACTTCTTCTCTATATCTTTCTTCAATTTCTCAAGGTAATTCGTTTAATTTAACATTGTTAATAAAAGAATCTGAAAGTTTAATGAAAGGAATATTTGGTTCAGGAAAATAGTTGTAATCAACTTCTCCGGTTTTTGTTCTCATTACTATATTACTTTGACTTGCTTCATCAAATCTTTTGGTTTGTTGAAGTATTTCTTCGTTATTCAATATTTTTTGAGTTTGTAAAGCAATTTCATATTCAATTGCACTTTTAACATTGCTAAAAGTATTCATATTTTTAATTTCAACTTTAGTTCCAAATTTTGGATAACCATAAGGTCTTAATGAAATATTAATATCTGCTCTTAAAGATCCATTTTCCATTTTTGCATCTGAAATCCCTAAACTAAGAGCAATTCTTCTAATCATATCAATATAAGCAACTGCTTCGTCTGCAGAATGAATTACTGGTCTAGAAACAATTTCAATTAATGGTACGCCGGCACGATTATAATCTAATTCTGTATAGTCTGAATTATGATGTTGTCTTGCCGTGTCTTCTTCAAGATGAATTCTTTCAATTGCAATTTCTTTAATTTGATTATTTAATTTAATTGGTAAAAATCCATCTTTACCAATTGGTCTATAAAATTGAGTAATTTGGTAACCCTTTGGTAAGTCAGGATAAAAATAATTTTTACGATCGAAGTGCAATTCTTGATCGATTTCCATTTTTAAAGCTTTAGCTAACTTAATTCCTGAAATTACAGTTTCTTTATTGACCAAAGGTAAAGTTCCTGGATAAGCTAAATCAATTTGATTAATAGTAATATTTGGTTCTGCTCCAAAAATATTAGCTGCTGGAGAAAACATTTTGGTCTTAGTATTTAATTCAAGGTGAATTTCAATTCCAATTATTACTTCGAAATTAATCATTTCTACCTCCATTAAAATTATTTTCAATTAATTCTTCCATTCATAGACTATATGATAATAATTTTTCATCGCTATAAATTTCACTATCTAAAGCTAGGTTAATTGGCAAATTATTAATTTTAATAAAAGGAATTGTAATTGAAGGATTTCCTATTAAATTGGCACCAGTTAAAATGTATTCCATAAAACCATAATTTTTATTAGGTCCCTCTATTAGAGGTGCAACATCAGCACTAGCTGGATAAATTACTAAATCATAATTTTTATGAATTTCATTAATATAGTTTTTAAAAGCTCGGCGTGCTTTTTGCGCTTTGATAAAAATTTCTTTTTGGTTTGCTGCATGTAAGAAATATGAACCTAAGGTTAGTCTTCATTGAACCATTTCGCCAAATCCTACTGATCTTGTATTTGTCATAATTTGTGATCAATCTTTTCCATTTTGACGTTCACCGAAAGCAATACCATTTAAATTAGATAGATTAGAGCTTGCTTCAGAAAAAGAAATAATTTGATAGATGGGTTTAATTGCTCTAAAATATTTTATTTCCGGTTTAATTTTAACTATTTCTATTTCAGAATCTTCATTCAACAAATTGAACAACTCTTCATATTTGCTTGCTAAATCCGGATTAATAAATTCAGCTAAATCTAGAAAAGCTATTTTTTTCGGTTTAATTTTTTGCACTTGATCGATTTTAACTTCTAATGATGTGAAATCTTTATTATCTTTGCCAAATAAGGCTTGAGAAACCATCGCAATATCATTAACATTATGTGCAAAATAAGCTACTGTGTCTAAACTTGAACTATAAGCAAAAAGTCCATAACGGCTTATTGCACCATAACTTGGTTTGAATCCTACTTTTCCGTTGTATGAAGCTGGAAGTCTTACACTATCTCCAGTATCTGAACCTAAAGCAAAAGAAATGTTATTTGTTAGTGTTACCACTGAACCTGAAGATGATCCTCCTGCTAATCTTGAAGGATCTAATGGATTTCTAATCAATCCATTTGCACTAAAAGTTCCAGTTCCTCCCAAAGCTAATTCATCTAAATTTACTTTGGCTGCCATTAATGCACCAGCGTTTAAAAGTTTTTCAATTACTGTTGCATTATAAAAAGGACTAAAATTTTCTAAAATTTTGCTTGAAGAAGTAGTTGGAAAATCTTTTGTTGCATAATTATCTTTAACAGTAAAAACTGCATTGGCTAAAATTCCGTTGCTATTTAATGTATGAGCATTTTCATTAACTATAAGAACACAATTATTTTGATTTTCTTTCAATTCTTTAATTGCGGATTGAAAATTTCCTAAATTTTTAATTGTCATTAGACCACCTTTTTAATTAAAACAAAATCGTCATTTTTTTCTTTTGCATTTTTTAAAGCTTCTTCTTTAGAAATGGCAAAACTATAATCTACAACATCTTCTCTTAAAAAATCTATTAAATATTCTTCATTAATATGTGTCATTGGTTCTAAATCATCTAAAGCAAGCTCATCTAATCATTTCATTTCGGTTTGCAAATTTTGTCATTCTTGTCATAATTTTTCAATTACTTCTGCTTTAGGTTCAAGATAAATAGATTTAACTATATTTTTAATACCTTCTTTTGTTATTTTTTCCATTTTTATACCTTTCAAGGAATTTTTGCAATAAATTCTGTGTTATTTAAATAATCTAATTTTCCATCTAAATTTTGTAATTTTAATTTGTAACTATGTAAGTACATTCTATCAGCATTCTTGCCACCATATTTTCTGTCACCATAAATTGGATAGCCGATTTCAGCTAATGAAATTCTAATTTGATGTTTTCTTCCTGTTAAAATTTTGGCAAATCATTGATTTTTACGATTATAGATTTGAGTAATAGCTTCTTTAGCTTTGTTATTTTTTTTACGTTCATCCTTTATTAAAATTTTAGTAATAATTTCTCTATCTTTGCCATTGTAATCTGATTTAAAAGTATAAATTTTTTCAAAATCATTTTGTTTTTTATTTAATTGCGACAAGGCATAATGATTCTTTGCATATAACATTAATCCGCTGGTTTCTTTATCAATTCTTCCAATATGACTTGGTCTAAAATCCTCTAAATTATTTTGATAATTTAAATATTTTAAAACCTGCATGTCCAAAGAATCCTTTTCGGAATGAATACTAATTCCAATTGGTTTGTTAACCACTAAAATGTTTTTATCTTCATAAATAATTGAAAATTTAATATCTGAAGTATTAAAATTTTCAGTTTTTATTTCAAGTTTATTCTCTTCATTCAAATAAAAACTGACAATATCATTAGTTTTTAATTGATAATTAAAATCAGTAATTCTTTTTTGATTAACTTTTATTTCTTTTTTTCTAAAAAGCCTATAAATAAATGATAAAGAGTAATTATGTAAAATCTTTTTCATAAAATTTAATAACTTTTTAGACTCATTTGCCTCTGTTATTTTATATTCTTTCAATTGTGCCATAAATTCCTAAAATATAAAAAGTGTACGAAAGTACACCTTATTCATAATTATCTTGTCTTTGACTATCAAATAGGCGAAATTCATCTTCATTTTCAACACCATCAGTGTAATTAAATTCAGATAATTTAGGTAAATCAGCTAAAGATTTTATTCTAAAGTAATCATAAAATTTATTAGTAATTCCATATAAAACTGGATTGCCAGGAGTAGGACTAATCCCCACTTCTTCAACCACTCCTTTAGCTAATAAAGTATTTAAAACTTGATCGCTAGCTACTCCCCGAATATTATTAATCATTGATCTTGTTGCAGGTTGTTTATAAGCAATAATTCCAGCCACCTCAATAGCTGCATTAGATAAACGGTGTTTTCTTACTACACTTACCATTTTAACAATATACTCTTTAAAAGTTTCTCTCGTTGCTAATTTATAAATTTCATTAAAATTAACTACTTTTAAAGCACCATCTAAGTCATTGTAATATTTATAAAAATCGTTCATTACTTTTCTTGCTTCTGCTTTTGTATTTAAATTAAATATTTCTTGAACTTGTTCAAGAGTAAGGCCTTCATCCCCTTGCACATATAATAAGGCTTCAATAATTTTATTTTTCATACTCAGGTCCTCTTTCAAAGAGAATTTCTCCAAATTGTTCTTCTTGTTTAATTCTAATAATTTGTCTTCTTGCTAAATCCAAAATTGCCATTAAAGTAATTACGAAGTGGCTTAATGAAGGTTGTGTAAAAATCATCTCAAAAGTCACAACTTCATTTTGATCAAACAAATTTAAAATAAAAGGGATTTGATCTTTTGGAGTTAAATCAAAATGTTCAAATTTAGTTCTTCTTAATTGATTAGCAAAAGTTCTTTCAAACATTTTTCTTAAAGTAGTAATTAACTTTAATGGATTAGAATTACCATCTAAAGCGCTTTTATCATCTTCAATCATAAATTCATCAATATTACTTTGTTTTTTGATAAAAATTTCTCTTCTTAAACCTTCTTGTTCTCTTAAAGTTTTAGAAATTTCTTTGATTTGTTGATATTCGTATAATCTTCTTAAAATTTCTCTTTTATCTTCTTCGATTTCTGGTTTTTCTTCTGGAGTGTAAAGCATCATTTTAGTCTTTAATGCTAATAATGTAGCTGCCATAACTAAATAATCGCCAGCTACATCAATTTCATTTTCTTTCAATCTTTCAATAATTGCCAAATATTCTGTAGCTAATTTGACAATATCAATTTCCATAATATCAATGTTTTTATCTTGAACTAAACTTAGTAATAAATCTAATGGCCCATCAAAATTTTCTAATTTTATGTCATATTTACCATCAGGAGTATCATACATACTAGTTTTTGGCATTTTTTAAAGCTCCACTAATTGCTTCTTTAGTTCTTTTTGCTAGACCTTCAGGATTTGAAGTAATAACATCATTGGCTCTAATTGGTCTTAAAAATTCCACTGTTATTTTTAATTTTTCTTTTCTGTTTTTATTATCAGCATTTTCAGAATTATGAATTGCCACTGGAACCACACTAATATAATTACTAATTGCAGTCTTGAATGCCCCAGCTTTGAATTCACCTAATTCATCGCCTTTTATTCTAGTTCCTTCAGGAAAAATAACTCCATAAGTTAAATTTTCTTTTACAAAATTACCGAATTTAGCTAATTGTTTAAATGAGTCCCTAATATCTTTTCTATCAATGAAAAATGTATCACATAATTCTAAAGTTGCTTTTGCTACTTTAGATTTTAATAGTTCATTTTTAGCTAAAAATGTAGGAATTTTATTTCTAACACCTTCTTCTTTAGTTTGCTTAGCTAAAGCCGCTAAAATTAAGATTGCATCTAAATTTGATTTATGGTTTGGCACTAATAAAACTGGCGCTTTTGGCAATTCATCATAACCTTTTACTTCTAAGTTAATGTTGAATCATTTAATTAATCTCTTAGCTTTTCTTAATAATCAATCATTTCTTTGTTGCAAAGTATATTGTTCCGGAGTTCTACGATATTTACGCGCATAAACCCTAATTCTTCATACATGTCATAAGAAAAATGGAAATAAAAAGAACATTTTTGCTTTAAAGCTCATTTTGACTCCTTATCTTTTTTTTATTACAAAAGCAATTAAAATCCCTGCATCTTCATCATGCGATATTGAAATATCAAAATCTTGATTTTTTCACCCTTTATCGGTATGTTCTAATTCAATTTTTTGAAAACTTGCATATTGGTTGTCTGCCTTAAAAATAGCTTCTTTGATCGCTCAAATCGAAGCTAAAACTCTTGTTTTACTATCAATATCAATTTGTTGATTATAGTAATTTAATTCCCTATTCGATAGTATGCGCCTGACAAAATAATCTGATTTATTTGCAAATCGATTTATTTTTACAATGTCTACACCTATCATAGTGCTTATTATATTAAATTTAATAATAGTATTTTAATTTAAAAATACTTTTGTTTTTTTTCTTTTAATATAAAATAAATTCATTGCTGTCAAGCACTTTTGCTTGACATTAAAAAATAGGAGACTACAATGGTAAAAATTAGATTAAAAAGACTTGGTAGCAAATTTAATGCTATGTATAAAATTGTAGCTGCTGATTCTCGTGCTCCACGTGATGGAAGATTTATCGAAGCTTTAGGTAATTACAATCCTCACACAAAAGTATTGACAATCAATGAAGAAGCTACACGAAAATGAATTAATTCAGGTGCACAATTAACAGATACTGTTTATAACTTATTTAGAGCAAATGGTTTAAACGCTAAATTTCAAGCAAATAAAAAATAATGATTATTAATTTTTTAACTCTTTTTCCTAAATATTTCAAACCTTTTATTGAAGAATCAATTATTAAAAAAGCAATTGAACGTAACTTAATTGAATTTAATGTAGTTGATTTTAGACAATTTAGTCTTGATAAACATCATAAAGTAGATGATGAAATTTATGGTGGCGGTCATGGACTATTGTTACAAGTTGAACCAATTGATTTGGCACTCGAAAGTTTAAAAAACCGTGGAGGCTATAAAATTTTAGTTAGTCCACAAGGCAAAGTGTTTAATCAAGAATTGGCAAATGATATTGCTAGCAAAATTAAAGATTATGATAATCAAATAACTTTAATTTCTGGTAGATACGAAGGTTTTGATGAACGCGTGACTGAATTAGTTGATCTTGAATTATCAATTGGTGATTATGTATTAACTGGTGGTGAATTACCTTCAATGGTAATTGCTGATTCTATTATTAGATTAATTCCAGGAGTAATTAATGAATTAAGCCATCAAAATGATTCATTTCAAGGGGAAGGATATTTAGATTATCCACAATATACAAGACCACGTGAATATAAGGGGATGAAAGTTCCTGAAGTGCTTTTTAGTGGCAATCATGCAGAAATTGAAAAATGAAAAAGAGAAGCTCAATATCAAAAAACTTTAAAAAATCGTCCTGATATTATAGAAAGGATTAATAATGCAAAATAAATTAATGAATTTGGTTGAAAACAATCAATTACGTTTAGATCACCCTGAATTTCAAGTTGGAGACAATGTTGTTGTTTCAGTTCGTATTCGTGAAGGCGAAAAAGAGCGTATTCAAAATTTTGAAGGTTTAGTAATTTCAAGAAAAGGCAATGGAACCAGAGAAATGTTTACTGTTAGAAAAATTTCTTTCGGTATTGGTGTTGAAAGAACTTTTCCACTTAATTCACCTTTGATTGCTGAAATTAAAGTTCTTCGTTCAAATAAAGTTCGTCGTTCAAAACTTTACTTCATGAGAAATCGTAGCGGTAAAGCAGCAAGACTTAAAGAAATTAAAAGATAATTTATTTTTACAAAGGCAGCTTTTGCTGCTTTTTTTCATATTTTTTACCCTATTTATAGGCTTTTTATAGTCCGATATATATATATATATATATATATATATATATAATTAAAGAAATTAACGAAAATAAGGGGTATAAAATGAAAAAGTTATTTTGTTTATCAAGTTTAATTGTTAGCTTATCTTTGCCTCTTGTTGCTACTAATTGCAACAAGATTACGAAAAATGAAACTAAACCAGAAAAGCCGGTAGAAAATATAATTTATGAAAAAAATTTAATTTTTCAACCATTTTTTGATGACTTAAAAGATTCAGCAACTAATGAATTTCCTTCAATCTTTGTTTCAAGAAATGCTGCTCAATATTTTATTTCAGGTTTTATTCAACTTGTTGGACAACTTGAATTATCAAAAAATGATCAATCAATTACAAATAAGAACATGTTTTTGATTGATCACAATGTGTGACAATATGAAAATCGTGAGCTTGATGCCACTAATCAAAGATTTAATTTAAATTATTTATTAAATTCATATGGTGATAAACATCTGAACCAAAACGGAAAATTAGAAGTTTTTGAAAATACTAAATATTTAGATTCTTCTTCTAATACAAATTATCTTGTTTTTCCTAGAACAGTAAGTGAAATTCAAAATTACTTGAAAGAATATTTAGACTCAGGAGTTACTAAGTTTGATTTTTACATCCCTGATATTTCTTTTACTGGAATGAATAAAAATGTTCGTAACTGAATTATTAAAAGAGCTAATAAAATAGTTATTTTAAGCGATGGTAATGCTCAACCTTATAAATTTATTCGTGATAAATATTTATCTTGGGTTGTAAATCAAAAAACTTTCTATAGTAAAGAAGAATTAACTGCTAAATGAATAGAGTTTCAAAATTCAAATAATGATAATCTCACACTAGATTGAAGATATTTTTTAACTTTAACAGACAAATTTAAAATTTACAATTTAGATTCATCATATATTAATGCTCTTAATCAAGATTTGGAAAATAAAGGTTTTGGGTGAGCTAAATTGAATATTAATCAATATCCTTTAACTCCAACTGCTTTTTATTCATATTTTCCTGAAATTGGTGAAAATTTTATTCAACAATTTAATAAGGTTAATAATTTAGAAAATAAAACATTTTTAGACTTTATTGTAAAAGGTCAAAATAATTACGATCCAAATAAGAAAAACCTTATTTTTATGGGGTCTTCATTGTTTAGACACAATGAGAAAGATAGTCGTTGAAGATTGAGTTATCAACAATATGCCTTAGATGAAATTCGCTCATTCTTTAATAAAATTCATGAATTGTATCCAAGAAGTGAATACAATTATTTCTTTAAATTGCATCCAGTTTATAACATCGAACAATCAGTTGAATATATCAATATGATATTAGGAGAAAATAGTGATAATTATGCACTAATTTTAAATTCTCAAATTGCTTGAGAAAACATGTTGGCAGTTGATTTTACTAATTTAAGAAATAATAAATCGATTCTTTTTGATAATAATAAAAATTCCAAAACAGAGTTATATGGACTTCAAGCCACTACAACAACCATTTTATCTACAATGACTTTTTTAAAAACTGAATTAAAATGAAATGATGACAAAATTAAAAGTTTTGTAGATATTCAAAATTTCCCACTTTCAAATAAATTTAATATTGTTACAAGAGATATTGAATATAAAGATGATGACAAAGGTTTTGAAGCTAACAAAGAAACAATGAATGCTGTTTATGAATACTTTATTAATTCTGGTTCATTCCCAAATCAAAATGAATGAATTGATATGAGAGCATTTTTAAAAAGAACTAAATAACTAAATATCGAAAGATATAAAAATAAATTAGAAGCATAAACTAGATAATTGACACCAAAGCACAATATTGCTTTGGTGTTTTTCAATTTAAAACGATTGAATTCTATAATTGTTCTGCCAATAACACTATAATTGAGAACTATTTGATCTTCATTTTAAAATAACTTTTTAATTTTTTCTTTCAAATAAACATTTGTTTTGTTTAAATAATTGCAATACCAAATTATCATAACTTGAAAAGGGTCTTGCCATTCATTCTGTTTGAGTACCTCGTTTATTTTCCTATATAGAAAACAAGAAATGCAGATTTGTTTGTATTTATTGTGCATTTTGCCGGTTTATGCTTCTTTTTTTTTTTTTTAAGATAAAAATGTGTACTTATTAATCGCTTATTAACATTAGTTAAAGAAGTTAATAAACTATGCATATTCTTCAAAATTTTAATTGTGAAGATTCAAATTTAAAGGAGTAATATGAAAAAAGGTTATTCAGTAATAGATTTTTATGGTAATGGAAAAATTGACTGATTAATTTATAAACATCCGATTACTGAAGTTTGAAATAATTCTAAATTAATTGTTAACCCAGGGCAAGTAGCAATAGTTGTACGAAACGGGCAAATTGATGCAATTTTTAAAGAAGGAACAACTAAAATTAATTCGAACACAGTTCCTTTTTTGAGTTCAATCGAAAAATCGTTTCATAAAGGAAAAACTCCTTGACCTGTTCAATTTTATTTTATTAATACAAGATTAAAATTAGATGCTAAATGAGGAACGTCATCACCAATTGAAATTAAAGATCCTATCTATGGAATTATTATTAGAATTCGTGGTAGAGGCCAATTAGGATTTAAGGTTGAAAATTATCAATTTCTATATGAAAAACTTGTTGGCTCAATAAGAGAAAATGGTTTTTTAGAATTTGATTTTGTTCTTAATATATTTAGAGGAAAAATTCAACAATATATTAAATCAATTCTTCTTAAAAAGATGAATGAAGACAAAATATCTTATGATTTATTAAATTTACACCTTGATGAATTTCAATCTGAACTTGAAAATAAATTAAGATTTGAAATGACCAAATTTGGTTTTGATCTTATTAATTTATCGTTAGATTCATTAAATATTCCTATTGAAGATCGCGAAAAAATCAATTCCTATCTTTCTAAAAAAGCTGAATTGGATATTTTACAAAATAATTATAGATTAGTTAAAGGCTATGATGTAACTGAAAAATTAGCTGAAAATAATAATGGGTCGGCAAATATGATTTTGGGGATGGGGTTAGGACAAAGTTTAAATGGAAGTAATCCCATTATTCCGCCTGATGAACCTAAAAAAGAATCTCAAACTATGTTGTGCTATAAATGCAGTTCACCGATGTTGTCAACTTCTAAATTTTGTAGTGAATGTGGAACTGCCAATACAGCAAAATGCCCTAATTGTCAAAATAAAATAGCATATAATCCTAAATTCTGTAGTGAATGTGGATTTAAATTAAAGGATTAAAATGACTAAAAACAAAATACTTTGAATTATTTTTTTCGTGTTTCTTTTAATGGTTTCTATAATCATTCCAATAGGCATTGGTAGAAACCCATTTTTCATAGGAAATGATCACTTAATACTTTATATTGTTGTAAAAGCTTTATGTTCTATTATTTTTATTGTGTTAATCGGATATCTGCTTTGATTAAAACCAGTAAATGTTGGTTATATTATTTTTACTTTTTTAGGGGTTTTATTGCTTTTAATTCCAGAATCAATAAGAGCGATTTATTTACTTACTGAATCGCTTGTATGATTATCAGTATATTCAATAATTTCGATTTTATTGATTGTGGTTGCATTTATTTGTGTGATTTTTTGAATTAAAAATAACTTAAAATCTGAAAATAAATATCAAGCAAAACAAATTCCTGTACAAAGGAATGAATAGGAAGATAAGATGTTAGAAAATATTAATGAATGTGTAGGCTGTGGTGCTTCATTATCTAATGAATTTAAATTTTGTCAATATTGTCAACGTCTCAACCCTTTATATGAAGAGACGAAATCAAAATATGATAATTCACTAAATTCAAATGAAAGCATAAATATAGAAAGCCCCTTGGAACCTGAAATAATAATAAAAGAAGATAAAAAGGGATTTAGTATAATAGTTTTTATATTGTTATTAATATTTTGTTTTCCGATAGCTCTAATATATTTAGTAGTAAGCACAACTAAAGATTATAAGGATTTTTAACAAGGGCATAAAAATTTGAGATTTTAGATATTTGACACCAAAGCATATTATTACTTTGGTGTTTTTCAATTTAAATTTGATTGAGTTATATCATTGTTATAGAAATTTAAAAATTTTTTAATTTCCTGAGTTTCCAAGTTGTAATTAAGAAAAAAACGAATATGCCTAAAAATAAGGCACATTCGTTTTTTTGCGCTTTTAAATTACAATGATAGACCTTCAACTACATATTGAAAATCACTATATATTTTGTTTAATTCCTTATGTTCTGGGTCTAAATTATTCTTGATTTCACTTACAACATTACCATTCAGAATCTTTGTTATGATTGTTATAAGTTTCAATGCATCTATAAACATATTCATTGTGAGTTCTTGGTTCTCTCCATTATCTTTATAAAATTTCTTTAATTTATAAAACAATTAGAGACAAAAAGCATAAAAATACATGAGATTGAATATGCTCGTCTTTATAAACATAGATCGGTCTAACTTCGATTGTTGATTTTAAGGTTCTCAAACCTTCTACCACTTTTCATTGTTCCTTATATATTTCATTCACTTCTTTTGAATCTATGTTTGTTATGTTGGTTTCAATCATATAAAAGTCATCTTCATTAGCGACTTTTTTAATTTTTTCGATATTTAATCTTCCGACTGTTTTACCATCTACATCCATATACTTTTTCTTATATTCAGGAACCAGAGCACTTAACGGCAATTCACTGTTAACAGACTTTCTGAGTTTCCAAGTTTCAAAGGTTATAAAAACAAAAAAAATATGGAAAAATCCATATTTTGATTAAAGATAAGAAAGGATTAAAAACCTTTGTTTTTAAGTGTTTTAGCTGTTTTTGCACTTACTCTTAAGGTTGTTTTTTTACCATTTAAGTAAATTGTTACTTTTTGAAGGTTTACATTAAATCTACGTTTTGTAGCATTCATAGCGTGTGAACGAAGATTTCCTACCATAGGCCCTTTTCCTGTAATTTGGTCTACTCTTGACATAAGGTTCTCCTTTCTTTAATTATTAAAAAATATATTTTTTACAAAAGTGCTTTAATTATAACTAAAAAAGCATTTTCACTATCTTTTTTTAATTTAATTTTTAGAATCTACAATATTTTTTATTGCAATAGCTCCATCTGCAGCTGCTGTAACTATTTGTCTAACATGCTTTTCTCTAATATCACCTACAGCATAGAGCCCCTTTACTTTAGTTTGCATATTTTCATCAGTTCTTATGAAACCTGATTCATTTAAAATTTCTGAAAAATTATTTACTAATTGATTATTAGGCAATAAACCAATAAAAGGGAAAAATCCATTTGCATTAATTTCAAAAATTGAATTATCTAAATTATTTTTTATTACAAAAGTATTAATTTGATTTTCATTACCTAAAATTTTAATCACTTCAGAATTCATATGAATATGAACATTTGTGTGTTTTTTTAAATCTTCTATTAATTTTTGCTCTGCAATTATTTGATTATCTCTAACAATTAAGTAAACATCGTTAACAATATTAGCTAAAAAAGTGCTTTCTTCAATTGCACTGTTTCCGCCACCAATTACAACTACATTTTGGTCTTTGAAAATCGGTCCATCACACGTTGCACAAAAAGAAATTCCTTTGTATTTATATGTTTCATAATTTTCAATTCAATTTGGTTCTTTGTTTTTCATTCCTGTTGCTACAATTACATTTTTAGCATACATTGTTTCATTAAACTCATCGGCAAAATAAATTTCAAATAATTCCTTATTTTTTTGAATAGATTTTACATTGCCGTATTTATACTCAGCACCAAATTTAATTGCATGATCAAACATTTTGATAGCTAATTCATAACCTTCTATTATTTCAGTTCCTAATCAATTTTCAATTTTAGCAGTTTGACTTAATTTTCCTCCAGGGGCACCTTTATCGATAATTGCTACATTCAATCCAGCTCTTGAGCCGTATAAAGCAGCGTTTAATCCTCCTGGTCCTGTGCCAATTATTATTACATCATAAACTTTATTCATATTCCACCTAATAAGCTAATTCAGTAATTTTTTCTTTAGTTCTTTTAGTTTTAAAGAATCTGGTTGAATTAATTCAATCAATATATTGTTCAGGATGAGCAATTTTGTAATCAAAATAGTATTTTCTTTTGATTTTTATATAGTGAATTTTTGATAAATATTGGAAGTAAATAAAAGCAATTAACCCTAAAATAATGAAAGCAATTGAAGCTACACTATACATTGCATATGAATTTTCTCTTCATGGTTCAAGTGCATATCTAACTAAACCATATCAAATGAAATATAAGCCGGCTGAAGATCCTGGTTTAAGTAATCCAAATCAATTAATAATTCAAACTAAAACTAAATATCCCGCTAAGTTTGCTAAACCTTCATATAAAAATAATGGATATCTATAAAGCGCAATTTGATTATAACTATCAGATACTGCATCTGAAATAAACATATTTTGAGCAAAATTATGTCCAAATATTAAAACTGAATTACCTGATCAATCGACTTTTCCATATAACTCATGGTTAGCATAGTTTCCTCAACGTCCAATTACTTGCCCAATTAATATAGTTGGTACAATAATTGAAGCAACTTTCCGTATATCAATTAAATCTCGTTTAGCATAAATATATGCTAAATCACAAATAAAAGCTAAAACAACTCCCCCTTGAATACTCAATCCACCTTCTCAAATCGCATACCAACGACTAAAATCAAATGTGTCTCTTTTATAAATTCATTCTTCAACTAAATCTCATAATCTAGCTCCAATAATTGCAGCTGGAATGGTAATAAAAATTAAAGTTCATAAAATTTCTCATTTGTATTTTGCTCTATATCAAAAAATTGAAATAGTTAAAATTGCAGCTAAAATACCTAATAATAAGGTTAAAGAATAAGTATGAAAACTTCAGCTTCCAATTTGAAATAAAACTGAAGGAGTATTTGCTTTAATTCCTGCTTCTGGTTGTCAACTAGGCATTATTTATCTCCTTTCTTCGATTTTCAATTAAATCTATAACATTTAAACCGTCTTTTTTAGCTAAATAAGTACTTACTGCAGCCTCAATCAATGATGCAGCAGAAAAACCATTTTTTACTGGCACTTGAATTTTTGGAATTGAACCGTCCATTATCTCGTATTTTTGATATTCAACACCAAGTCTATCAAAAATTACATTTTCATTTTGATTGACTAATTCTACTACTAAATTAATTACACAACCCTCAGTTATGGCTTTAATTCCATAAGTATATTTAATGTTAGTAAAACCGATTCCTCTAACTTCAATTAAATCTTTGGTAATCGCTGGCGAAGTACCGTAAAAATTCGCACCAATATGTTTAATTAATACTGCATCATCACTAATAAAAATATGGCCTCTCAAAACTAATTCCAAAGTTGCTTCTGATTTACCAACTCCAGATTTACCAACTATTAAAACTCCGGTCCCACCAACAGAAACTAAGCATCCGTGGACTTGGACTTCTTCTGAAAAAAAGTCACTTAAATAAGTACCGATTGATGTTGTAATTTTTGATGTGCTTACTGCTGCATGATAAACTGGAATTTTGTATTTATTAGCCACTGAAACAATTCAATTTCTAATTAAAGGTGTAATTCCTTTTGATAATATAACAAGTGGGGGTTCAACAGATAAAATTTTGTCTAAAGTTTTTAAAGCCTGTATTTTTCCTTGTTGTTTAAAAAATACGCTTTCAGTTGTTCCTCAACAAATTACATTTCTGTTATAACGAGTGTTATCAATAATACCTGCCAATTCTAACCCTAACCTTTTAATAGCTGGATTAAAAATATTGCGGTAAATCAATTCTTTCTCACCATTAATTAATGAAATGTTGAATTTGCTAATAATTTTTTTAACATTTATTGATTTTCTTTTCATATTTATTTACCTAAAATAATAATTAAAATTATAATTTATTAGTATTATTTATTTTTAAATAAATAAAAATCGTTTTATATTTCATAAATTAATTTAAAAATAAAGGAGAAAAATGAATCCTACAAGAATAATTCCTATTGGTGGAGTACAAGAAATTGGCAAATCAACTTTAATTGTTGAACAAGATAATCATATTTTTATTATTGACGCTGGAATTAAATTTGCAAATACTGCGACAACTGGTATTAAAGGTATTATTCCAAACTACTCATATTTATATGAAAATCGTGACAAAATTGAAGGTTTATTTATTACTCACGGCCACGAAGATCACATAGGTGGCGTTGTTCATTTGGTTAAACAAGTACCAGTTAAAAGAATTTTTGCACCTAGAATTGCTATTCAGTACTTCAAATTAAAATTTGATGAGCACAGAATTAATCAAAAAATTGAATTTATTGAAATTGAAAAAAATGCGGTTTATCATTTTGGAAATTGTAAAGTTGATTTCTGAACTGCTCAACATTCTATTCCAGATGCTTTTGGAATCAGAATCACTACTCCAAATGGTTCTTTAATGTGTACTGGGGATTTTAGATTTGACTATAATCCAATTGGACACTCATATACTGATTTCGCACGTTTAGATCAAATTGGAAAAGAAGGTTTAACAATCCTTTTATCAGATTCAACTAATGCTATGCGTCCATTTCATTCTCCAAGCGAAAATGATATTCTGACTGATATTGAAAAATATATGCGCCAGGCAACTAAAAAAACTATAATTACTGCTTTTGCTTCTAATTTAACTCGGGTAAAAGCAATTATTGAGTTGGCTGTTAAATTGAAAAAGAAAGTTGTAACTTTTGGTCGTTCAATGGTACAAGGAGTAAAAATCGGACGTAAATTAGGTTATATTAATGCACCAAATAATGTTTTCATTGAGAAAAAAGAAATTAATAATTATCCATCAAAAGATATTGTAATTTTAACAACAGGAAGTCAAGGAGAGCAACTTGCTGCCCTTTCTAGAATGAGTTATAACAAACACCAAAGTGTTAAAATTGAAAAAAACGATTTAATTATTTTTTCATCAAGTCCAATTCCAGGTAATAGAAGCGAAATAGAATTACTTATTAATAGATTAGCTAAATTAGGGGCTATCATTAAGGAAAATGGTGTTGATGGCTACTTGCACACTTCCGGTCATGCTTATAAACATGAACATGCCAAAATTTTTCAACTAACTAAACCTAAATATTTCTTGCCTTATCATGGCGAATATCGTATGTCAATGGTGCATGGACAATCTGCAGTTGAAAATGGTGTAAATCCGCATAACATTATTATTCCTGCTTTAGGTCATGTTTATAATATGCATAAGCAAAACGTTTATGAAACTGATGAAAGAATTGATTTTGGTCCAATTTATATTGATGGTTATACTACTTTAAGTACGAATGCAACTATAATTAAAGATAGAGCAAGATTATCTGAATCTGGTTTTGTTGCTTTAATTTTGAATATTGATAAAACCAAGAATAATATTGTTGGTAGACCAACTTTAATTTCAAGAGGAAGTTTTTATGTAAAAAATTCTCTTGAATTAGTTGAAGAAGCTAAAAGAATTTCTCATGGTTGTGCTTTATTCTATATCAGAAACACCCCTGACTGAAATGTAGTTGAATTAAAACAATTAATTACTGAAAGACTTGAAAATCTATTTCACAATCAAAAAAGAAGAAATCCAATTATTGTCCCTATCATTTTATTCACTGATGAAGAAAATGAGAATTTATTTGAAACAAGCCCAATTCAATTTAATAAAAATGAAGTTAATAAAGAAAATGCTTTAAATAATACTGAAAATCAAAAAGTGTCTAAAACTTCTAAATTATTAAATGAACTTAAATCTGAACTATTAGATCATTATAATGATATCAATGATGATATCCATGATGAAGATGACGAAGAATAGTTAACATCAAAAAAAAGAGAAAGAATTTACTTTCTCTTTTTTTGATTGGTTTTGATCGATATATAAAATTATTTTTTCTTTTTGAAATTAATCGATTTTATACATTTTAATATTATAAAAAGATTGAAACTTAAAAATGCTATTGATATATTCATTCAAACAAAAAATAATGTAGAAATAGGAATCATATTTAGTATTTTTAAGATGAAAATACTCAAATTTGCGATAAGGCCTATGAAAAAGCAAAAAACAATTGGGTCGTAAATTTTATAAATTTTGTTTCTGAATTTATCTATAACATCAAGATATGGATCATCGATTCCATATCTAGCTATTATTGTTAATTTCATTCTTCCTATAAGAACTCGAGGAAAAATTAAAACTTGATAGAATACTGAAAAAATTAGAGCAAGTAATGTTATTGACATTTTTAATTTGTTTCCCCTAGAATTAAATTATTTTCAATAGTTTTTATTTTTATAGCTCCAAAAATAAAACAAAATGAAGCTAGAATAAAATTGGTTAAATTCAAATATAAAAATTCCATTCATTTCTGTCAATTTGCTATATATTCAAATAAAAAACTCAATGTAATCGCACAAAATAGATAAATTAAATTTGTTATTAAATAATAAATTACTATTTTTTTTCTTAGTTTGGGAAATTCAAAAATTTTAAATTTAGTATGCATTTTCTTCTTCAATTTTTTAAATTGATAATTTCAAAAAAATAAATTAACAATTGTAAAAAATAATAAATTAACTGTTAGTATTGAATAAAAAACTATATTTATCATTTCTTCCTTATCTTTTTTAATAAGACAAATTAATCATTTTGAACAAAATTTAATTTTTGTTTTTTGTTTTTCATTTAATAGAATTTATTGTTTTTGATATTAAAGAAATATTTATTCAAATAACAATAATTAATAAATTTATTGAAACAAAAAAAGAAGAATCTATTTTCATTTTGTGAGAAACTGCAATTATAAATATAATAGTATTAAAAATAACGCCATTAATAAGTATAAATAAAAAAGGTTTATAAAATTTATAAATTTTTTTTATTTTTTTCTCATCTTTTATTGTGTATGGATGATTCTCTCCATATAAATCTTTTACTCTTCCATGCGCATAAATATTTGAAGAAAAAGGAAACAATAAAATTGTATAAATTATTAAAAGTATTAATGAACCCATTAAGACAAACATAAAATTCCTATAAATAAAGTATTTTTAGAATTATAAAATTTATCCAAGATTGTCTTTTTCTTTTTTTCTTATCGATTTAAACAAAAATAAAAGGTTGATAACAACCTTTTATTTTATCTTTGCGATTTATCATATGGTATTCCAGCTGCTGCTGGTGCTTTGGATTTTTTACCAGCAAAAAACATGACTGAAATTAAGGTTAATAAATAAGGTAGAATTTCTAAAATTCCAGCATGATCTTTGATTGCAGGGAACATTGATTGGTTGAATGAAAGACTTAATAAAATTGAGAAAATAAATGAAATTCCAGTAATAATTAATATATTTCATTGACCTAAAATCATAATAGCAAGTGCTAAATACCCAAGACCTAACACATCGCCATTAAAAGTGAAACTTCCATCTGAAGTTTTTTGAGCAAAAAATGCTCCTGCAATTGAACCGATAATTCCTGAAATAAAAATTCCTTGTCATTTATAACTATTAACTTTTACTCCAGCCACATCAGCTGCTTGTGGATTTTCCCCGATACTTCTAAATCTAAGACCTCATTTGGTTTTGTATAAAACAATATAACCACCAACAATTATTATTAAAGTAATAATCAAGTTAAATGGAATAATTGGAAATGTTCCTTTAACCCCATCAATTGTAGGTTCTAATGCGAAGTGTAAATGATTAATTGTATTATTTAAATTTGTACTTCCTTGTTCTCCATAAAAACGCATTACGAATAATGCAATTCCTGCTGCTAATAGGTTAAAAGCAAATCCAGAAATTGTTTGTGAACTTTTCAATTTGATAGTCGCAAATCCAAATAATAAAGATGAAACAAATCCAAATAACATTGCTACTAAAGTAGCTGGAATCACTAATCATGGACTATTCCCTCAATTATTATTAATTGCTGTCTGACTAAACATTAAATATCCAATAGCTCCAAAAATCATAGTTCCGTTAATTCCAATATTAACAATTCCTACTTTTTCTGAAAACATACCACTAATTGCTCCTAGAGCTAAAATGCAAAAGAACACAAGAATAAGGTTATATAAAGATGAACCTGATGAAATTGAAATGTTCATTTTATTTAGCTCCTTTCTTGAAATTAAATGCTTTATTAAATCAAGGTTTGATATAAACATTCATCATTGATTGATAATTGTTTTCTACATCTAATTTATAGTGATTTTTTAATTCTTTAATGTTGGCTTTGTGTTGCATTTTGACGTTTTTGATTGCATCAATATTAATTTCATTCAAAGCTTGTCAGTGTTTTTGTTTTAATAATCCAATTTGCTCAAAAGCCTTAATTTGAGCAGATTTATCTTTAGTTGTATAAACTAAATTTAAGAATTTATCTTGTTCTTGTTTGAATTCTTTGTTTAATTCTTTAACCAATTCAATTTTTGATTTTTCTTTAGCTTTAAATTGTGCTAAATCATAATAAATTTCGACTGGCTGATTATTTTTAGAAACTAAATCAGTTTTTAATTGTTGAATTACGTTTTTATCAATTGTTTGATTGCCTTTTTGTAAATTCAACATTTCTTTGTAATAATCCAATTGATTATCTAATTTACTTAATTTTATAAATGAAATTTCTTTCGCTTTTTTATACTCATTTAACATTGAATCTTTATTAGATTCTTTAATGTTTAATTCAATTTTGGCTTTTTTCAATGAATAAGTTTTAATTAATTTTTCTTTTTGCAAGTTTAAATATTTAATTTTCAATAATAGTCATCATTTTTTTGAAGAAACATTCACAATAGATCTTCAAACAAAATTAAATGGTTTGAAGTTATATAACATTTGTGAAAGCGCCGCTAAATATAAAATTGCTGCTGTAATTATTTGTACGTCATCAGGTTTTAAATAAAGCGGATTTGATTGTAATGAAGGGGCTATGGTATATAGCATCGCATAAAATAATGATGAAAGAATGATACCAATTGATGAATTAAGTGCTAATAAAGAAATTGCGATTCCGTCGAATCCTATTCCAAGTGGCACTGTTAAATTTTGGAATAACATACTTTCTTTAAAGAAATAGTACATAAATCCGGCAAATCCAGCAAAAGCTCCAGACACGCTCATTACCAATACTATAGAAATTTTTTCATTAACTCCAATGTATTTTCCATTAGTTTTTGATAAACCAAGCATTTTTAATTTATAACCAAATGTAGTTTGTTTATACATTAAAAATATTCCAATAGATACAACTATGAATAAAATGATTCCGAAAACAGAAAATCCAGTAACCATAGCATTTGAAAGAATTCCAAAGGCTTCTGGTTTAGTTCCAATTGTAATTTGGGTACTGAAATAATTATTGAAAATTTGTTCACCTCAAATAATTTTGGCTCTTGAAACATTAAATAAATATTTTGCTAAATTAACAATAATTCAGTTAAGCATAATGGTTGAAATAACTTCGTGCACATTTAAATAAGCTTTAAGCACACCGGCAATCATTGAAATAAAGGCACCTAAAATAATTGAAAGTACCATTATCATAATTAGATGTCCGAGATTAATGTTGCTTCCATTTACTCCCATAACCATTAATAAACTAAAGCCTACTAATCCCGAAATCATCATTTGGCCACTAATACCAATATTAAATAGGCCTGATTTAAATCCAATAGCAGAAGCTAGTCCTGCAAATCCGAAAATTATTAAATAAATTAATAAATTGCTTGCTTTGGTTCCTTTAAATGCTTCTCCTCATTTTTCGAAGAAAACAAAAGGATTCCCTTGTCCTAAAATTGCAATAATAATAATTGCCACAAAAAGTCCAAGTACTACAGATCAAACTGATGAAAAAACTTTTCTTGTTGTGCTTTTAGTTTGATCTAATCTTATAAATGATCTTAGATTTTGGCTTCAATTTAAGATTTTTTCTTTCATTATTTATTCTCCTTTTTTGAGGCCATAAATTCTCCGATTTGACTTCTTGTAATTTCTTTAGCATCTTTAATTGCAACTAATTCACCTTCGTTAATAACTCCAATTGTATCTGCCAAGGCAAGAACTTCATCTAATTCATAAGAAATAAGTAAAATTCCTTTGCCATTTTCTTTTTCTTTAATAATTTGTTGATGAATATTATTAATTGCTTTGACATCTAAACCACGAGTTGGTTGCATTATGATGATGAATTCATGTGGAGTTTCTATTTCACGACCAACAATAAATTTTTGTTGATTTCCACCAGAAAGAGATCTTGATTGGGCATAGCCATTCAAAGCACCTCTTACATCATATTTTTCAATAATTTCGTTAGTAAATTCTTTTTTACTTCTATTTTTAATTCAAGTAAATGTTTGAAATTTTTTATCTCATAATCTACGTAAAATTGAGTTTTCTTGAATATTGTAATCTAAAACTAAACCATGTGCATGTCTGTCAGTTGGAATAAATGAAATTCCATTTTTTGATCTTTTTAAAACTTTGTCTTTAGTAATATCAATTAATTCGCCATTTTGATTAGCTTTATAAATTTTTCCTTCTGAAGGCAAGATCATTCCTGAACAAATTTGTTCTAATTCTCTTTGTCCATTTCCTTCAACTCCTGCAATAGCAAAAATTTCACCTGCATGAATTTTTAATGAAAGATTTTGAAGATTCTTGACTTGATTTTTAGTAGAAATATTTTGTAATTCAAAAATTATTTTTTTACGTTCAGTTGGTAAATTATTTTTAGCCATTACCACATTTGATCCAACCATCGCTTTAACAATTTCATCCATTGGAGTTGTTTTAACATCATAAGTTCCAATAACTTTTCCATGTCTTAAAACAGTCGCATAATCAGAAACTTGTTGAATTTCTCTTAATTTGTGGGTAATAAATAATATTGTTTTTCCAGCTTCTCTAAAAATTTCAAATGATTTTAATAACCCTTGAATTTCTTCGTCAGTTAGAACCGCAGTTGGTTCATCGAAAATTAAAATGTCATTATCTCTAAAAAGCATCTTCATAATTTCAACTTTTTGTTGAGTTGAAACTGTTGAATCGCCACTTAACATTTTTAAATCAAAATTTAAATTGTATTTTTCTTGTAAGGAAATAATCTTATCTGTTGCTATTTTTCTGTCTATAAAATTATTCTTGGTCCATTCAGAACCAAGAATAATGTTGTCTAAGTTTGAAAACACTTTAACAAGTTTAAAGTGTTGGTGAACCATCCCAATTCCATAATTAGTTGCATCATTTGGTCCTTTAAAAAAGACTTTTTTGTCATTAATTAAAATTTCGCCTGATGTTGGTTCATATAAACCGAATAACATACTCATTAAAGTACTTTTTCCGGCCCCATTTTCACCTATTAAAGCATGAATTGTTCCCTTTTTAACTTTAAAACTAACATCATCGTTAGCTTTAATACCAGGGAATTCCTTAGTTATATGTCTAAATTCAATTGCGTTTTGAGACATAAATTAGAATAATTTTATTTACAACTAA
Organism: Mycoplasmopsis gallinarum DSM 19816; assembly: GCF_000621085.1. Classification (GTDB taxonomy): domain Bacteria; phylum Bacillota_I; class Bacilli_A; order Mycoplasmatales; family Metamycoplasmataceae; genus Mycoplasmopsis; species Mycoplasmopsis gallinarum. The sequence continues at coordinate 12,562 of NZ_JHZE01000008.1, read as the reverse complement.
GAAGTTGTAATTTTAGTTGCAACAGATAATTGATTAATTCTTTCTTGATTATCGTTAACTTCTTGTCCATCTTTTTGAACTTTGTTTGACATTAATCATTCTTTAGTTGTAGCATCTAAACTTGAAAATACTGTTTTTGCATCACTTAAAGCTTTTTCTGCGATTGCTTTATTTGTGCCTTCAATATTAGTTGGAGCTGTTCCTACTCAGTTATCGGCTACCCCTTTAACTAAAGTTCCGTTAGTTCTTCCAGATACAAAACCACCTAATAATTCCGCTTTATTTAAAATAATTCCTGAAACTGTATCAAATACAGCTTGTCCTAAATTTTTAAGAATTGATGAGAAGAAACGGTGTCTGTATTCTTTAGATTCAGATAAAGCTTGGTTTGAATCAACTCCAATCACAATTCTATCTTTGTTTGATTTGAAGTTTTCATTTTTAACTACAACTGATGTAAATGGTCCAGCAACTGGTAAAATTGCAGTTCCATTTCTATCAATAACATCTGAAGAAACTTTAGTTACCATTGAGTTGTCATTAGCATTAAATCCTGTGTTAAGAATAACTGGATTTGCATCATTTGAAGAAACTTTTTTATTTACATCAGTTTGTAATGAATTAAAGTGCATTACACCTTTGTAAAGTCCTTCATTGAAGTCAGTAACTCCTGGGAAAGTACCACCACCAAAAGTACTAAAAGTTCTCTTAGCAGCATTTTCTGCACCTGGGAAAACTTCTGAAAGATATTGAGCTAATGCATATCCTGCAATGAATGCCCCTTCTTTGGTTAAGAATTCGATTGAAATTCCTTTTCCTGCTGGAACTTCTGCTGGCATTGCAAAGTCTAATCCTACAAAGATTATTCCTTTTGCATCAACTTCAGCTTTATGTTTTGCATAAAAAGCCTTTACATGATCTTCGTGATGGAATCCAGGTAGAACAAAGATTTTTACTCCATCAGCTAAAGCTTGTTCATACATTTGCATAAAGTTGCTGCTTTTTACTTCATAAACACCATATTTTTCGAAAGGCAATTCATTAAATTCACCAAATTTAATTAACCCTTCTCATGATGATTGGTTAAATGATTTATCAGTTAATTCACCACCATCAGTAATAACTGCCACTTTAGGCATATTTTGCACTTGTTCAGCAGTTAATTTTAATGCTTCATTTGGTTCAACATCGCTAACTAACACTGAAGGTTTTTTAGGGTGTGCTGAATTATTGCAACCTGCTGATAATGCAGTTAAAGATACTGCCACTGGCATAGATGCTAATAAAACACCTTTTAATCATGTTTTTTTAAACATAAATACTCCTTAGTTTGTTTGAAAAGATATTGTTTAATATCTTAATATATATTATAAAAGTTAATAAATTAAGTGTCAAAATTAAAAAAAGAGCTAAAAAATAAAAATATGGAAAAAAAGCTATTTTTTTTCCATAGATTGTGGTTTTTTAGCCACTATAAAATTAATATTTTTACCTAAACTGCTTCATTTTATTTCATAACCCGTTTTGACATTTTCATTGTTATATTTGCTTTGATGTAAGTCAGTGCCGTTGTCAACAATTGATCAATTATTCTCTTTAAAACTTTCTAATGAGTATTCATATAATTTGTCATTGTCTGATTTGAAAAATAAAATGGTGTTTTCGTTCATAATTGAACAATATTTACTTAAATAATCTTTATAAGTTAATCTTCTTCTTTCATGGCGATTTTTAGGTCAAGGATCACTAAAAGTTAGTCAAATTTTGGCACAATTGCCTTCAAAAATTTCATTTAATTTTGTCGCATCATCTAAAATTAAATGAAAATTTTTTAATTGGTATTCTTGTGCTTTTTTAATTGCTTTAGATGCAACTGTTGCATATTTTTCTAATCCATAAAACTGAATTGAAGGATTGGACTTAGCCAATTCTACAATCATTTCTCCTTTTCCCATACCTATTTCAATAACTTCGGTTCCATTCAATTTAATTGGATAAGTTTTATTATTAATTAAATAACCTGAATTAATTATTTTCTCTTCTGCATTTTTATCAAATCTTAATCTCATAAAATTTATTTTATCAAACAAAAAATTTTTTATTTTTTTTAGCACTCTAACTATTTAAGTGCTAAAATATATATATTAAATTTTGGGAGGTAAAAAATGGATTTCAATTTTGATGACTTTTTAAATAATATTAATAATAATCAAAAAGATAAGAAGAATGAAGATGATGTCTTAAAAAAATATGGTCGAAATCTAACTGATTTAGCTGCTAGAAATGAATTAGATCCCGTTATTAATCGTGATGATGAAATTCGAAGAATGATTAGAATTTTAAGTCGTAAAACTAAAAATAATCCTGTTTTGGTTGGTGAACCTGGAGTTGGTAAAACCGCTATTGTTGAAGGATTGGCAAGAAAAATTGTTGAAGGTCAAGTGCCTGAAAATTTAAAAGGTAAAGATGTAATTGAACTTGATTTAGGTAGTTTGATTGCTGGTGCTTCATATCAAGGACAATTTGAGCAAAGATTAAAAGATATTCTTAAGAGAATTGATGAATCTAATGGTGAAATTATTGTATTTATTGATGAAATTCATATGTTAATTGGAGCTGGTCGTAATTCTGATGGCGGTATGGATGCAGCCAATATTATTAAACCTTTAATGGCAAGAGGAAAAATGCATCTTATAGGCGCCACTACTTTTGATGAATACCGCAAGTACATTGAAAAAGATGCGGCGCTTGAAAGAAGAATGCAAAAAATCGATGTTAAAGAGCCTTCAATTGGCGACACTATTACCATTTTAAGAGGAATTAAAGATCGTTTTGAAAACTTTCACAATGTTAAAATTCAAGATGACGCTTTAATTGCAGCTGCTAAATTAAGTTCAAGATATATTTCAGATCGTTTCTTACCAGATAAAGCTATTGATTTAGTTGATGAAGCTGCCGCCACAATTAAAACTGAAATTAATTTTCAACCAGAAAAATTGGAAAAAGCAAAACAAAAATTAGCTAAACTTGAAATGGAAAAATTTGCTTTATCAGAAGAAGATAAAACTAAACATGCTGAAAGAATTAAAAATATTGAACAAGAAATAGCTACAATTAATGCTTTAATTAATGAACTACAACATAAATGAGACATTGAAAAAAATAGATTAAATGAACTTTCTAATCTAAGACATAGATTAGATAATTTAAATCATATGTTGACTATTTATCAAAATGAAGCTGACTATGAAAAAGCATCTAAACTTATGTACGATGAAATTCCAAGTGTTAAATTAAAAATTAAGGAACTTGAAAATTTAATTAATAATTCAAGCAATACTTTAATTAAAGACACCGTTACTGAAGAAGAAATTGCTGCAATTGTTGCTAAATGAACTAATATTCCTGTAACTAAACTTTTAGAAACTGATCGTGAAAAATTATTAAACCTTAAACATGATTTAGAATCTAAAGTAAAAGGACAAGATGAAGCCATTACTTTAGTTTCACAAGCTGTAATTCGTGCAAAAGCTAATATCAATGATCCTAATAGACCTTTGGCTAGTTTTCTATTCACTGGTCCTACTGGAGTTGGAAAAACAGAGTTAGCAAGAACTCTTGCTTATTCACTTTTTGACAGTGAAAAACAAATGATTAGACTAGATATGTCAGAATACATGGAAAAACATAGTGTTGCTAAAATAATTGGTGCTCCTCCAGGATACATCGGTTATGATTCAACTGGTTCATTAACTGAAAAAATTCGTCGTAACCCTTACACAATTTTACTTTTTGATGAAATTGAAAAAGCACATCGTGATGTATTAAACATTCTTTTACAAATTCTCGATAATGGAACAATCACCGATTCAAAAGGTAGAGTTATCAATTGTCGAAATTTAATTGTTATTATGACAAGTAATATAGCTTCAGAAAAAATTTTAAATGAACTTGAGGATATGCCTTCAATTAAGGCTGAATTACTCAAATTTTTAAGTCCAGAATTTTTAAATAGAATTGATGAAGTTATTACATTTAAACCGCTTTCAAAAGAAGCTATTAAGGAAGTTGTTAAATTAGAACTTGATAAATTAATTAAAAGAGTTAAAAGTGCAAAAGATATTAACCTTGCATATGATGACAAAGTTGCTGAATTTATAGCTGAAAAGGCATATGATCCAAATTTTGGAGCAAGACCTATTCGTCGTTATGTGCAAAATAATCTAGAAAGTGTTATTGCTTATAAAATTATTGATGGTTCAATTAAAAAAGACCACAAATACAAAATTGACATTCTTTTAAATCAATTTGTTATTAATGAAGCTACAAAATAGTCGCGATTTTTCGCGATTTTTTTATTTTTTTAAATAACTTAATAAAAATATAATTTAAATAAGGAGACAAAATTTATGAATAAAAAAAATGTAATCCTTTTTGGAATGCCTAATTGCTATAAATTAGCTAAAAATATCTCTAATCGTTTAGAAATTCCTTTATCAGAAATTAAAAGAATCACTTTTGCAGATACAGAAAGCATGTTAATTAGCCAACAAACAGTAAGGCAAAAAGACGTTTTTGTTGTTGCAAGCACATCTATGCCTGTGAATGAAAATTTAATGGAACTTTTAATTTTTCTTGATTCCTTAAAAAGAGCTTCTGCTAATTCAATCACTGTGATTTTAACTTACTATGGATATGCGCGCCAAGACCGCAAAGAAAGTGGTCGTCAACCTATAAGTGCTAAGCTTGTTGCAAATCTATTGCAAACCGCTGGAGCAACTAAAATTATTGCTGTTGATTTACATAATCCGGCTATTCAAGGTTTTTTTGATATTCCAATTGATGATTTAAAAGGCGCTTTTGTTCTTGCTAAACCAATTATTGATTCTAAAGAAACTTTCACTGTTGTTTCACCAGATCACGGAGGCACCAATCGTGCTCGTAAATTAGCTGAATTGATTGCTAATAGTATTAAAATTTGCATTATTGACAAACGGAGAATTGATACTGATAAAACTGAAATTTTAGGTTTAATTGGAAATATTAAGGATCAAAATGCCGTTATTATTGATGATATCATTGATACAGGTGGAACTATTTTAAAAGCAGCGCAAGCGTTAAAAGATAACGGTGCAAGAAAAATTATTATTGCTGCAACTCATGGCTTATTTACTAAAGGTTTTGAAATGTTTGAAAATAATCCAAATATTGAAAAAGTGATAATTACTGATTCAATTAATAATGAACATTTAGTTTCAAAATTTTCAAAATTGCAAGTAGTATCTTTAGATAAATTTTTAGCTGGTGTTATTGACTGTCACATAAATGGTTCGTCAATTTCAACACTTTACAATAGATTCCAGGAACTAATTTAATGAAAAAAGAACTTGACTCTAAAATTTATAAATATTTAGAACTTGTTTATAGTAAAAATCAAGTAATGAATATAACTGGCTTTAAAAACAAAGAAGACATATTAAATGAAGGAATAATTAATTCTTTATTAGCTTTTGAACCTTTAATTAATCAAATTGATCTAAACTCTGTTTATTCTTTATTAGACATTGGCGCTGGCCCGGGATTTCCTTCTGTGCCTGTTCTTATTGAAAATCAAAATTTATTTAAATTGACTATTATGGAAAGTCAAAAGAAAAGATGCGAATTTCTTAAAAATGTTTCTGAAGATTTGAATTTAAATTTTCAAATAATTAATTCTAGAGCAGAAGAATATAATCATAACTATGTTTTTGATTTCATTACTGCAAGAGCATTAAGTTCTATTAAAAATATTTTTTTAATGTCTCATCATTTACTTAAAAAAAATGGTTATTGATATTTATTAAAGGGAGAAAATTATCAAGTTGAAATTGACGAGTTTTTACATTTTTTCCCCGAGAAATCTAAGGATATTGAAATTTTTAAGTATTTAACTTTTGACAATAAATTAAGTTATATTGTAAAAATTAAAAAAACTAAAAATACACCAAAAAACTGGCCATTAAAGTGAAATAACATTTTGAATTATAAAAAATAATTATGTTTTCCTTTTTTTTCAAATTAATTTGAACTTTTGAAAATGCCTCTTCTGTAGAGGTATTTTTTAATATTAAAAATGGCTAATAATTCAACTTGATTACCAACAAAAAAGACTAAATTTTTTATTATTTTTTTATTTTTCGCCTTTTTGATTTAAATTAGCAATTTAAATTTGAAAGGAGATATATGATTTCGTTGAACAATTATTTTTCAAATAAACTTTCTTCTATTGAACAAGCTAAAATAGTCAAAACTATTTGTAAAATGGAAAAAATCAATAGAAGTCTTTGAAAAGAAAAAGAGAAAATCAATAACAAAAATAAAATTAAGTATGAGCCTATAAATAGGTTAAATAAAGTTCTTAATCTACTTGGAACAAATAGCAAATTAATTATTGAAAATGATTTTATTAACCAAAATACTAACAAGGATTGAATGTTGGATTATTTTTCAAGCACAACATATTATAAATTCAGAAAAATAGCTACGGAGGAGTTTCTTTATTATTACTTCAATCAATTTAAATTCTAATTATCAAGATAAGATAGTTCAAGAATACAAAATTAAAAATCCAATAAATATTGCACAGGAAGAATGAATAATTGATAAATATTATAATTATATTCATCTTCCAACAAATTTGGATCCTTATGCTAAAAATTCAACCCATCGTGGTGGAAATAGAATTAGAACAAAAGAATTAATTATTGTAAAAAAATCATACAACAATGATAATTTTTGAATAAATTTTAACATTTTTGTTCCCGAAAATTTATGGGATGAATCGGTTTTTGATGAATTTGCAATATCAATTAATAACAAATATGTAGATAATAATTTGTATGAAGATAAAGTAGTTTCACATAAAATGAGCGATATTTATATGAAGAAAGTTGCATTTCCTGATAGATACGATGTAGAAGGCACCTATCCTGAAGGATCGATGTTTAAAACTTTTTCGTTCACTCTTTCTTCTGTGGCTCTTGGTGTCAAATACTCAGAACTAGAAACTATTTCTTTATCATATTTTGGTGAACACAGCACAGAGGGTCCATATTATTGCCATTTGAGAAAAAATCCTATCATCAATAAAAATTTCAATGTAAATACACAAGAAAACGAAGTAAACTTTTTAATTCCAAATTCTTTTGTTTTCTTTATTGACGATGATAATCACAAAAGAAATTATTTTAATAATTTCGATATTTTGAAAGTCAAAATTCCCAAAACTAATCAGTTTGAAGTTAATAATAAATTGCTTACAGTTGAAATTGATTATCAACATACCTTGTCATTTCCATATATTGAGCACAAATATTCTGCAAGAATGCATCCAAATCCTTCAGTTTATGGAGTTGGACCATCTCATTTTGCTTTTGGAGAAATTTTTAAAGAAATTAAAAGAATGAATGAAGTAAGTCAAGGTCCTCCAAAATATAACTTTGTAGATTTTAAAAATCAATTATTAGGTTTTCAGCCTAACATAACAACGAAAATCGTAAAAAATTGGACTAATAAAACGGATTATAAAAATGCATTTAAAGAAATTAAAGATTATTTCTTTGATGATTATTTAACTTTTGATTTTAATGAAATGACTTTATCTGTTTCTGATGAAGCAACAGAAAAAGGGTATATAGTGCCTCCTTATTTTTCTGGAATTTTAACTAATAAATATCACATTCTTTTTGATTATGGACATAACAATAAAAAAGAGTTAATAAATTTAAATATAAAAAATACAAATATTATTGAAAAACCAATTTTAAATTCAGATAACTTAGGATATGTAAAATTAAACTTTAATGAAACAATAACTGAAACAAAAGATGAAAATTGAAATTATTCAATTGCTTTGGAAAATACCAATGACTTTTTACTTAAATCAAACTTAAATTTTGAAGATATAAAATTTATGGAGATTTTAAATGAAACTTAAAAATTTTCTTTTTTCCTCTCTAGCGATAACTGGCTTAATTGGAATAATTGTCCCCGTTTCTGTTGTTTCGTTAAAGAAGCAAAAAAATACTTCAAAAGTAAAACCTATTAAAAAGGATCCTAAAACAGGAAGAGAAATTGAAAAAGAATCTCCAAAAGATTCTTTAAATGTTGAAAATATTTATTTTCCAGAAATTGATTACAAAAATTATTATAAATACATAAGATATGAAAATGGTAAAGTCTATTGAGATAAAAAAATTGTTCCTAATTTGGTTCAATTTGTAATTAAAAATTTTCCTTCTTCTGAAGGTAAAATTTTCTATAAATTCACTTTTGATCCTGAATTTATTATTGACTTTAAATGAGAATTTAATAATCAAAAAGTTTTACACAGATATAAATTTGAAATTGATAAAACAGAATTAGAGGAAATTTTAAATAAAAATTCTGGGGCATAGCCAGAATTTTTATTTATTAATTATTTTTTGTAATTTAATCCTAATGCTTTTAACATTGGCATTAACATGAAGTTAAATGGTTTATTGAAATGTGGCAAGAAAAATACGTCTGTTAATGCTGTATCAACAAGTGTTGCGCCTTTTTGAAGAGCAAAACCAAACATATAAACAACTTCTGTGTGGTTTGCTTTTCCTCATGAACCTACTTGAACACCAAGTAATTTTAATGTGTTTTTATCATAAACGATTTTAAATCCTACTTTTTCGTAGTCTTTTACAAATTCACATTTATCATTGTCTTCAAAATAAATTGCTCCCACATTATCAAACCCGTTTTGTTTAGCCATTTTTTCGGTAAATCCTGTTGAAGCATATTTACAATTAAATACGTTAATAGAATTAGTACCAACAACTCCTGGGAAAGCAACTTTCATTCCTGCTAAATTAAGAGCTGCAACAATACCGGTTTTAACAGCATTTGTCGCTAAAGCAACGTGTGAGTAATTATTGCTTACACAGTGTTTTAATGCTGCTGAATCTCCTAATACATAAATGTTTTCATCTGAAATTGATTGTTGAAATTCATTAACTTTTATAGCTCCATTAGGTAATTTTTCAACACCTTCAATAACTGAAGTATTTGGTCTAAAACCAACACTCATAATTACTAAATCAGCTTTATATTCGCCTTTGTCAGTAACCACTGCTGAAACATGTTCGCCATCTTCAGATTTGAATTCAACACATTTTTGGCCTAATGCTAATTCAATCCCGTCTTTTAGCATATTTTCTTCCATTTTTTCTGTGAATTCTTCATCTAAATAATTTGAAACTACTCTTTCATTTAAATCAATTAAAGTAACTTTTTTGCCTTTCATATGGAATGCTTCTACAAGCTCAATTCCAATATATCCAGCTCCAACCACAACAACATTTTCAATTTTAGGATCGTTAGCTTTTTCAACTAAGTATTGAGCATGTTGATAAAGTTTAGATAAAACAATATTTTTATAATCAATTCCTTTAATAGGAGGAACAATTGGTCAAGTTCCACCAGCAAAAACTAATTTGTCATATGTATCTATAAATTCTTCGCCAGTTTTAAGATTTTTAACAGTTAATTCTTTTTTTTCTTTGTCAATTTTAATAACATCATGTTCGATGTGTAAGTCAACACCATATTCATTTTTTAAAATTTCTGGTGATGAATAAAATAATCCACCTGGTTCTTTAAAAAGTCCTGCTACTCAAATAGCAATTCCACAACCTAAAAATGATGTATTTCAATTTCTTTCATAAGCTACAACTTGTGCTTCTGGATTTACTGTTTTTAATGTTCTTAAAAAAGAAGTTCCTGCGTGGTTTGCACCAACAACAACAATTTTCATATATATCTCCTTAAATTTTTATAATTAAATTTTATTATTTTATTTATCATTTTTACTATATAAATTTTTAAATAAATAAGGAAAATATATGAAATCAAGAAATAATTTAAATATTTATGTTTGTGGGCCAACAGTTTATAACTATGTTCATATCGGAAATTTAAGGCCGATTTTAACTTATGATTTAATGTTAAAAGGTTGAAGAGAGTTGGGCAATTCTTTTAATTTTGTTCATAATTTGACTGATATTGATGACAAAATAATTAAAAAAGCACTTGATGAAAATAAAACTGAAAAAGAAATATCTGAATTTTATGCAGAAGATTATTTAAAATTATTGTCTGATCTTAACGTTAATACAATTACTTCAATAGAAAAAGTAACAAATAATATTGAATTTATTGCTGATTATGTTCAAAAATTATTAGAAAAAAATAATGCATATAAAGACAATCAAAATAATATTTGATTTAATATTGAAAAAAATCAAAATCATTATGGCATTGTTTCTAATCAAAAATTAATTAATATGAATTTTGAAGAAAATGATTCTAATAAATTGTTTGAAGCAGATTTTGCTCTTTGAAAAAACACTACTATAGGAATTAAATATCAAACAAAAATTGGATATGGTAGGCCAGGATGACATACTGAGTGTTGTGCTTTAATTTCTAAGCATTTTGGTTCTGAAGGGGTGGATATACATGGAGGTGGAATGGATTTGACATTCCCACATCATGAAAATGAAAATATTCAACATTTTGCACTTTACAATAAAAATATAGCAAAAGAATGAATAAGAACTGGTCAAATTAACTTAGATGGATTGAAAATGTCTAAATCTCTAGGGAATATCATTTTAGCTAATGATTTTATTGAAAAATATGGGCCTGAAATTTTAAAACTAATTATTTTAAATTCAAAAATTTCAGCGCCTATTAACATTACAGATTCATTAATAGATAATATGCAAGCGATTTTGATTAAATATAAAAAATTTATTTTTAAGTTTTTTATATTAAACATTGATACTCAATCAGAAAATTTAATTAAATTTAAAGAAAATGAGATTTTTTTAAAAGCAATGGAATCTCTTTCAAAATTTGATTTTGCAGATTTTAATTTGATTTTAAATTCTTTAATAAAAGATTTTAATAAAGACACAAATTATGAAACCGCTTCAATTATTTTTAAAATTCTTTCTATTATTCACCCTAAATTAACAAATAAATCACAATATAAAGTATCGTTAGAAATTTATGAACAATGACAAAAATACCTTAAAGAAAGGGATTTTCTTAATGCTGATAAATTAAGAAAACAATTAATTGATGAAAAACTTATATAAAAAAGAAAAAACACAAAAATGGAAAAATAAAGAGCAAAATTTGAAAAAATTATTTGTGTGTGGGAAAAATTCTGTTTTTGATGCAATAAAAAATGGCTTTAATTTAGAAAAAATTTTTGTTAATAATGAAGTTCTTGCACACAAAATTAAAAAATATGGCAATTTTGATATAGAAACAAAAGACGAGACTTTTTTTCTTGATTTCAAAGATATAAATCATCAGGGAATTGTTGCTTTCTTAAAAGAATTTCCAATACATGATTTACAAGTTATTCAAAAAGATAAACCAAATTTTGTGTTGATGCTTGATAAAATTCAAGATCCTCATAATTTAGGAGCAATAATTAGAACAGCTAATGCTCTTGGGGTTAAACACATAATAATGACTAAAGAGAAAAGTGCTGATATTACTTCTAGTGTGTTAAAGATTAGTTCGGGTGGTTTTATTGGTATGAAAATAATAAAATCAGCTAATTTAGTTTCAAGTATTAAAAAATTAAAAGAATTTGGTTATTGAATTTATGCTTCTGCTTTAAGCGAAAAAGCAAAAGAACTTGATGATGTTAATTATAATTTTCCTATTTGTTTAATTGTTGGAAATGAAGGTGATGGAGTTTCATTACCCGTACTGAAACAAGCAGATGAATTAATATATATTAAACAATATGGAACCGTTCAATCTTTAAATGTTTCTGTTGCCACAGGGATTCTTTTGAATTCTATTGTTAAAAAGGGGAATGAGTAATTTTGATTTTAAATAAAATTAAAATATTTAAAAATTTAGTTGAAAATTTTGAAAATGATAAATTAATTCTTTTTATTAATGATTGTAAAAATAATGAGTTAATTTTAATTGTTGATTTTTGGTATAAAGAAAAAATTTATTCAATGATTAATTTATATAAAGAACTTTTGATGCTAAGTTATTATTCTATTAATGATATTTATCAAGAATTTTTAATGATTGTAGCTTCTGTTTTAAAAAAATATAAACCACACTTAGATAAATGTTCTTTTACTTCTTTTCTTCTTTCCGTTGTAAAAAAATTTACGATGTCCAAAATTAAATCTTCTACTTCAACAACTAAAAAACCTAAATTGGGATTTATTGATTTTGACAATTTATATTATGTTATAGATGAAGATGCCTCAAACAATATAGAGAAGGAAATTCAAGCTACAGACATTAAAAATTTAATTAAATTTGTTGATGTTAAAAAAGATCCTTATTGTAAATATTTATCATCAGATTTAAAAACTAAAAATTTTTATTCAACCACAAAGATTAATCAAATAAAAAGTGATTTTATTCAAAAAGTAAATTTTTTCTTTTCTTTTCAAAAAAGAAATTTATAATGAAAATATAAAAGGTCCTTTAGGGACTTTTTTAT
>NZ_KK211211.1:68703-199050 GCF_000621085.1 Mycoplasmopsis gallinarum DSM 19816 | reverse complement strand
GATGGAAAATACGGAGTATCATTCCAATTATTTGATACAGCAGGCGAAAAAGTTCAAGAAAGCTTCTTTAACCCATTATTCGACGCACCAACAAACTAATTAATTTAATTGTTATTAAAAAACAGGAAATTTAATTTCCTGTTTTTTAATACACATTTATATCTTGGAAGTAAACTAATCCCTCATCTGATAAAGGCTTATCATAAAAATATTGTACTAATTGTTTATTATAATCATTTTGAATTAAAATTTGAGTTTCATTAAATCCAGTGTTTAAAATTAAATCAATCAATTTAATGAAATTCATTTGTGTATCAATAGACAAGTTATTCAATTTTGATTTAAGTTCATTATTTGAATTTAAATCAAAAGAATTTTTTATTAACGAGTTAAATTCTTGCCAATTTTGAATAGAAAAATAATTAAACAAAGTTTCTTTTAAAATAACAAAATTGTCAAAAAGTAATTTGAAATTTTTATTAGTTTGAAAATTATTTTCAAAAGAATTTATCAATGCACTCAAATGTAATGATGAATTTTTAAATAAATTAATGACATATTCCCCAAAAGAATTATCAAAATTATCGATAGTTAAATATTGTAAATAAGTTTTAGTTTGTTTATTAACAAATTGATATTTTGGATTTAATCTTGAATCCAAAGCATTAATTAATTCAATCAAACGTTGATAGTTTTTCTCACTTAATCAAGTTTTTTGACTATAAATAGGAATAATTCATTCAATTTTAGTATTTAAATCAATGTTGTGTCTTTCATAATATTCATCTAGAAGTTCTTTAATTCTTATTTTAATTTCTTGATATTTAATGTTTTTTAAAGCATCTGAATTGTTTAGTAAATTGCTAGAAAAAGATTTTTTATTCTCATAAAAACTAATTTGATTTAATGAGTTATTAAAATAAAGTAATTGATTATTAATTGTGTCTTTTAAATCAACTATTTTTATTTGATTAATTTCCAAATTTTGTGGTGTATAGGAATTTCAATAATTATTTTTATCTAATAATTGAACATAAGAATATGGATTTAAAATTACATTTAATAAATTTCTTAGTTCAAAAGCTTCAGAATTAAAGAAATTTTCAAATTCAAAAGAATTGTCAATACCAAAAAATATTTTTTCAAATAAACTAAAATTAGTTTTTGATTTGAGATAGTCTAAATCATAAAAGTATTTATTTGTATTGAAATTACTTAAAAAAGAAGTGTTAAAAGTTAAACCAAAAGCAACATTTTTTAAATTTACTTCTTCTTTTTGAGAAGAATTTAAAATATCGTAATCCACTTCTGAAACTAAATTTTGCTTAAAAGCCTTAAATTGTTGAAATCTAAAACTTTCTATATCGATTTCAACAGGGTTAAAATTTAAAACTATGTCTCTTAATTTAGTTAAAAGTTTTCTAAAAGTTAAATTTCAATAATGAAAATTTTTAGTAAATCTTAACTGAGTTGGCGAAGATTCAGCAACAATATAATTGCCTATAAAATAAGTATTTTCTAATTTAGTAGCAAAGTCAGAACCATATTTATCAAGACCAGCAGATGAAAGAGGATTAAAAATTAAATTATTAGTTAATTCTTTTAATACGAATTTTTGCATCCCTTTATCTCAGTATTCTGGTTTCTGAGAAAAAGTTAAGGAATAATTATCACCAAGATTAAGCAAATTTTCTAAAGTTGGTATTTCAATTAAATTTTTCTCAAAATATTGTTGATAATTAGAAGCTTGAGAAATTGAATTTCAATAATCTTTAGCAATAACAGAAGCACCAGTTTTTTGATTGTTAAAATTTACATAATCTAAAGATTCATTAGTATTTCGAATGAATAACCTAATTTTAGTAGCTTTTTTTAAGGTTTCTTCAAAGAATAAGCTATTTATATTTTCATTATCATTAGCATAAATACGAACAATACCATTATTAGTATTTTGATCTACCGAACTTTGATCGACTTCATCTTTGTAGAAATCATAACTTTCAAAATTATCAGAATTAGGTTTTTCAATAATTAATTGAATTCTTTCAGCCAAATTAAAAGTTAAAAATTTAACAGAATTTTTGAAAAAAACTTTATTCAATGAATCATATTTGCTTTTGTGTTGGAAAGTCCATTTAATTAAAGGAGAATGTAATAAAATTTCAAAATCGTTAGTAGGATAACCAATTTTATTGATCAGATAATTATTTTGAACAAAATTAGACTCATTATAATTTTTAATATATATATCTTTAAGATTAGCTTGTCTTACATCGCAACTATTACTTATTGTAAAAAATAGAGGACTAATTATTCCGATTGGTATCATTTTTTTTATTATTTTTTTCATTATTCTCCTAATTTTTTACAATAGTAGCCAAATATAAATTAACACTTAGAAATTTAAATAGAACAATTATTAAAGTAGTAAATATAGTAACAAAAATTAAATATGGAATATTACTAAAATCATCTAATATTTTTTTAAAAACATTTCCTAAAGTTAAAAATGAATTTAAATTATCAATTTTAAAAAAACTTAAAGAACACGCCACAAGTAAAGTTAAAGAAATATTTTCTGCAAAAACACTTAAGTTTTTTCATAAAATTTGCGGGATTATAATTTTTCAAATAATTCTTTGATTCGAAAAACCTGATACTTTATAAGCGTTAATGTATTCATTATTCTTTATTTCTTGAGTTAATGAATATGATGAGTAAAAAAAGTTGATTCATCCCAATAAACTCACAACTAAATAAAAATTTCAATAACTAAAACCTAAAAGTTTGAAAATAAAAAGATTTAAAAATACATAAGGCAAAATATTAAACAATCCAAAGGTAAAATAGCTAATTTTAGCTCAATTTTTTTCTTGATAATAACCTAAATATGTTCCTAAAAAAGCGCCAATTAACATTTGTGTTATGCATATAATAAATGTTAAAAACAGCGTAATAACCAAAGAATTAATTAAAAAACTAAATCTTGAAACACCATAATTATCAGTCCCGAAAAACAAAATGAATTCTTTTCCATAAATAACATTAAGCAAACGATAAGGGTTATAATAAAAAATTAATTTATCTCCGGCCGTTTTTTCTTGAATAATAATTTTAGAATCAATTTCGTTTCACTCTCTTAATAAAGTTGCAAAAGGTGAATCAACTTCAACTTTCTTTAAAGCAAGAGGATCAAAATAATTGGGTAGATTATAAAAAAGAGGACTATCTTTAACTTCTTCATTTGGTCTATAAGGGTAAAATAAAGCACTTAAAATTAGAAATAGCAAAAGAACAATTAAAATAGCAAATGTTAAAATATTAATCTTTTTGCTAAAAAATCTATGCAAAAAAGATTTAAAAGAATTAGTTGGAACAGTTGGCGAAATTACCTCATGCGATTTAGCAAATTTTAATCTTTCCATTAAATTCTCCTTTTTTGAAACGTTGTTTTAAATTTTAATTGCAAATTAAAAACTATCAATTTGTTATTTTTTAAATAATTTAAAGTTAGGTAATTAAAAATAGTTGTACTAATAAAAGAAAACAAAAGAAAGATAATTATTTGAATAGATATGAAAAATACTAAAACATTAAAATCTTTGGTTTCAAAAATTAATAAAATCAGCATTGACTGTCCCGGTATCTGAAACATTTTTTCTAAAATAATCAAAAAAGAATTCATTAATAAATAAATGGGGATTAATTCAGTGATTAAATTTGCAATAAGATGATTTAAATACCCTTTAAAAAAGACACTTAAATTTGACATTCCGTTGCTTTTTAATTGAGTTATAAAATCTCTCTTGCTAATTAAAATTACAGAAGTTTTAATATTTGTAGCAATATAGCTAATTGGAATAATTGACAAAAGCAAAATAGGCAAAAGAATTGATAGAAACCAAAATAATGCACCTGAGTCCGCAACATATAAAATAGGAATATCATTAATTTCAGCTACACTTAATAAAATTGGTGCAAAAATAAACGTTGGTACAGCCGCAAATATAAAAATTATTAAAGAAACAACATTTTCAGTTAGAGAATTAACTTTAAATCCTAAATATAAACCAATACTTATTCCCAAAAATAATGAAATACCAAAAGAAATACCAAGAATAATCATTGAAATTTCTCAATATTTATAAACTAAAAAATTTACAGATTCAAAACCAGAATTATTTAAAAAAATAGAAGAAGGTTTAAGGCTTTGGTTAAAAATGTTTTTTATAAAACTAAAAAATTGATTTAAAAGATTAGTTTCATAATTTTTATTAAAAAATGAATATAAAAAAATATAACTACCAAAAATAGTTATGATTAAAATAATAAAATAAATAAAAAGTTGTTTTGATACATAAGTGAAATATTTCATTTTGTATCTTTCTACATGAAATAATTAAATAATTTCATTAACTTTGAATGCTTCATGAAGCGCTTGAATTGCCTTATCTTCATCGTCGCCATTTGCTTTAACTGTAATTGTGTCATTTTTATTAATAGTTAATGCAATGATATTCATAACAGATTTTAAATTAGCAAATTTGCCATTTTTATCAATTACTAATTGAAGATCACTTTTAAATTTTGAAGCTTCAGCAGCGATGAAAGTTGCAGGACGAGCATGTAATCCAGCAGGATTATTAACTTTAACAGTAAATGTTTTCATAATACCTCATATACACTTATATTTTTGTATATTATACTCCATTAAAATCAATATATTAAATACCTTAAATAATAAATATAAATTATGGAAAATAATTTTCATATTTTATTAATTTTTTTAAAATTCTCAATTATGAATAAAACATTTAACCAAGAAGCATTAAAAACAGTTATTAATGAATTGCAAATTACTGAAGAACAAGCAATAGTGACTTTAAATTTACTTAATGAAGGTGCAACAATTCCTTTTATTGCACGTTATAGACAAGGTCAAACTCAAGGACTAAACGAAGAACAAATTCAACGCATTAATGAAATATATATTTATAATGTCGAACTCAACAAAAGAAAAGAAAGTATTATTGAAATTTTAAAAGAAAGAGATTTGCTAAACGAAGAAATTTTAAAAAATATTAAAAAAGCAACAACTAAGTCTGAATTAGAAAATATTTATGAACCCTTTAAAATAGGTAAAAAAACTAAAGCATCTGAGGCTATTCAATTAGGGTTAGAACCATTAGCTTTAAGCATTTTTAATGAAACAAACCCAAAATTTAATCCGTTTAAAGAAGCTGAAAAATATTTAAATGATAAAGTAAGTAGTATTGATTTTGCAATTGAACAGGCTAAATTTATTATTAGTCAAATAATTTCTCAGGATATTACTACCAGAGAATATGTAAAAAATCAATTAATTAATTTTGGCACAATAGTAACTAAAATTAAGAAAAATGCAGAAGATGAAAAGAAGATTTTCGAAAAATATTATGATTACTCGGAAAAAGTTAAGTTCATTAAAAACCATCGTATTTTAGCAATTTCAAGAGCTGAAAATAAAAAAATCATTAGTTATGATATCCAATTTAATGAGAAAAAAATATTGTTTGATTTAAACAACAAATATTTTAAGATTAAAACCACAGGAAAAATCTTGAATGAAGCACTAATTGACAGTTTAGAAAGATTAATCTATCCTTCGATAATTAGAGAAATTAAATCTGATTTATTTGCAAAGGCTGAAAAAGAAGCAATCAAATTATTTGCAACAAATGTCGAAGAAATGCTATTAGCACCTGCCATTAAAAATAAAAAAATTCTAGCAATTGATCCAGGATTTAAAACTGGATGCAAAATTGCTCTTTTAGATGAAAAGGGCAATGTTTTAAACATTAGCAAAATCTTTTTATTTCACGAATATAATAAAAATGAAAAAGTTATTTTAACCTTAATAAAGGACTATAAAATAGACATAATTGTTATTGGCAATGGAACTGCTTCAAGAGAAACAGAAGAATTAATTGCTAAAATTGTCAAATCAAATAATTTAAATCTTAAGTTTGCTTTAGTTTCTGAAATTGGCGCAAGTGTTTATTCTGCATCAGAAGTAGCGATTCAGGAATTTCCTAATTTAAGTGTTGAAGAAAGATCGGCAATTAATATTGGCCGTAAATTTCAAGATCCTTTAAATGAATTAGTAAAAATAGATCCCAAATCAATTGGAGTTGGACAATATCAACATGATTTGAATCAAAAAGAGCTTGAAGAACAGTTGAAATTTAAAGTTGATAAAGTTGTTAACTTAGTTGGAGTAAATTTAAATACTGCTACAAAAAGTATTTTGACTTATGTTTCAGGTTTAAGTGCAAAAACAGCTCAATCAATTATTGATTATAGAAATGAAATTAAAGAATTTTCTAATCGAAAAGAATTATTAAATGTAAAAGGATTAGGTAAAAAATCTTATGAACAAGCTATCGGATTTTTAAGAATTTTTAATTCAAAAGAATATTTTGATAAAACTTCAGTTCATCCCGAAAGTTATGAATTAGCCTATAAAATAGTTAAAAAATTAAATCTCGATTTAAATAATATTGATAATGAAGATTTAGAAAATGTAAATAAAGAAGAATTGGCACAAGATTTAAACACTTCAATTTATGATATTAATTTAATTTTAGAAGCTCTAATTAATCCGCTTAAAGACATTCGTGATGAAAAAGAAGGCTTAATTTTAAAAAGTGAAATTATGACTTTTGATGATTTAACTCTCGGATATGAATTAGAAGGAAACATTTTAAATATTACTGATTTTGGAATATTTGTTTTTATAGGTATTAAAGAAAGTGTTTTGATTCATAGTTCAAAAATACCATTTAAAAATTTCAAAGAAATATTAAAACCTAATCAAAAAATTACTTTAAAAATCATAGAAATTGATAAAACTAAGCATCAATTAAAGGGCGAATTTGTAAAGTAATTTAAATTTAAAATTTAATATAATAAATAAATGAAAAAAATAAGCAAACCACAAACAATTTTTATTGATCTTGATGGGACAACATTAGATGGCAAAACAAAAGGAAAAAAGCCAAACTATTTTTCAAATGAAAACAAACAAATTATTAATGAATTAAAAGAACAAAATATAAATGTAGTTGTATCAACGGGCAGAGGGGATTTACCTAAAACTTGAAATATTTTAAAAACAGCTAATTCAGATCAAAATTGTATTTTATGAAATGGTTCTAAAGTTTATGCTAACGGTAAATTAATTTTTGAAAAGTCAATTTCTAATGAATTAGTAGTTAATATAATTAATTTTGCACGTAGAAGTAAAATTTCAACTATTGTAAATTCTGATTTTTATAATAAAACATATCCAACAACTTTATTATTGAAAACAATTTTAAAATTACTTAAAGGAAAAATTAATCGATATAGTCAGTTTAATTACAAAGAACCAATTTATAAATTGATTTTTATGCACAAAAATAAAAAGAATTTGTTTAAATTTGAAGCCGAATTAAAAAAACTTTATGCAAATGATTTAGAAATTGCTTTTTCTGGTAAAAACAATTCTTTAATTGAAGTGACTGCTAAAAATTGTTCAAAAGGTAATGCTGAAAAAATCTTGAGTAATTATTTAAATTGAGATTTAAATAATTCATATCATTTTGGTGATTCAATGAATGATGCAAGTGCTAAAAATGTAGTAAATAAATTAATCGCAATGAAAAATGCTTCGAAAAATTTTAAAATTCAAGCAGATTTTGTATCTGAATTTAATTATAAAAAAGGTGGATTTGCTAAAACAATTAAAAAATATTTTGAAATGACAGAGGAATAAATTTAAATGATTAGATTAGAAGTTAAATACAAAGAAAGAATTGATAAATATATTTCTGATAATAGTGAAATTACTAGAAATGATGCAAAAACTTTAATTTTAGAGGGCGCAATTAGTGTTAATGAAATTCAAGTACGTAAACCGAATTTTACGGTTAAAGAAAATGATGTGATTAATATTTATAAATTAATTGAAAAAATTACTAATATTGATGCTAAAGAAATGGAATTGGAAATAATTTATGAAGACAATGATATAGTTGTAATTAATAAACCTTCTAATTTAGTAGTTCATCCTGCGCCTGGTCATTTTGATGATACCTTGGTAAACGGATTACTTTATCATTTTAAAAATCTTTCAAATGAAAATGGTTTGCTAAGACCAGGAATAGTACATAGAATTGATAAAGATACAAGTGGACTATTATTGATAGCTAAAAATAATGAAGCTCATTTAAAACTAGCAGAGATGTTAAAAACTCATGAAATCAAGCGTTCTTATGTTGCAATAGTAGATGGAATTTTAGAAAACAAATTTCTAAAAATTAATCTACCCTTAGGCAGAAGTAAAAAAGATAGAAAATTAATTTCAGTGAAAAAAGATGGGAAAGAAGCTATCACAAATGTTGAATTGTTAAAAACTTTCTATTACGAAAAGCAACCATATTCATTAGTTAAATGTGATTTAGAAACCGGAAGAACTCATCAAATTAGAGTGCATTTAGCATACATAAAACATCCAGTTTATGGGGATGCTTCTTATGGTAAAAAAGTAGATGATTTCGGACAAAGATTACACGCATATAAACTAGAATTTAACCACCCTATTACCAATGAATTATTAACAATTTTCGCGCCAATTCCAGCAGAGTTTTCTATTAGTGATTATGATTTTTCTCAATTAACTCAGGAAAGGAAAGACTAATGATTTTTATTAATAAATGAAAACAACTTTCTGAAGTCAAACAACCAGAAAGTGTTCAAAAGTTATGAAGTTTAGAAAAAAAGCATTTTAGATTACCAATAATTCTATTTTTAGCAATTGCTTTTATTGTACTAACTTTATATGGATTTTACACTATTTATGGTCTAGTTACAATGCAATCAGTTCAAAGTGAAATTAGTTTTTATATACAAAATTCACAAATTTCTCCTGTCGTTGTTTATTGAGATTTATTAATGAGAAAGCCACTTATTCAATTCATTTTAATGTTAATTATTATGGCAAGAGTAATCTTATCGATTGTCAAAAGTTATCAAAAAAAATCATTTCAATTTTTACCAAGAATTTCTTTTAATTTGATCTTTTTTATAATTTGCCTAGAAATTTGAAATTTAATTGTTTTATTAATGAATAGAACGTTTTTTGATTTGTTGCTTTACAAATTATTGTTGTCTTTTGAAATAATTTTATTAATAGTTAACATTCTTTTATATTTAATAATAATTAGAGCTTTAAATTTCTTAACTGTAATTTTTATGATTAGTTTTCAATTTGAAAAAACTCAAGAAATGATGAATTCATTGAAAAATAATAGTGAATTAAATAATTTGTTTTCATCTCTTGGCATTAATGTTTCAAATAACAAAAATGAACAAGGTTCAATTAGAGAAACAGTTGAATTAAATGAAGCGGAACAAAAAAGAAAAACTCAATATGATAGATTGGTTAATGTGCCAAATGAAAAACTTTATGAAATTGCAAATAAACTTTATATTTTTCAACCTGAAAAATTAGAAAAAGAAGAATTAATAAACGCAATTTTAGATATTGTAATGAAAAATGAAGATTCAACAGGAGATAAAGCATCAGAATAATTTGATGCTTTTTTAAATTATGAAATTTAATATAGATGAAAAATATTGAAAAGAATCAAAATACATTTTAGGTTTAGATGAAGCTGGCAGAGGATGTTGCGCCGGACCATTGGTTGTAGCAGGTGTAATTTTTCCCATAAATTATCAAAATGAAATGATAGATGATAGTAAAAAGTTAACTGAAAAAAGAAGAAATGAAGTTTTTGAAATAATAAAAAAAGAAGCTTTAAAATATGAAATTTTAGTAATTGATGCCAAAACAGTAGATAAAATGAACCCCAAACAAGCTTCTATTTGAGGAATGCAAGAAATAACAACAAAATTAAAAGAAAATTGAAACTTAGTAATTACAGATTTTGAAAAATTAAAAAATATTAATGAAACTGAACAATTGAATTTAGTAAAAGGAGATTCATTAAGCCTAAGTGTTGCGGCAGCTTCAATTTTGGCTAAAGTTACAAGAGATAATTTAATGATAGAAGAATATGATAAAAAATTTCCAAGTTGAAATTTTGTCAAACATAAAGGCTATGCCACAAAAGAGCATAATTTAAAGATTCAAGAATTTGGAATTTGTCCTATTCATAGACTTTCTTATAAAAATGTAATTGAAAATTTAATAATCTTTAACAAAAATAAAGAAAATAGATAATGAAAAATGGTTATTAAATTTAGGTGAAGGATTGCAAGGAAATAAAACACACAAGACAGGAAAAATTGAAGAAACATTCATTAAAGAAATACTCGCTATTTTGGAAATAGAAAATTGTATTTAGGAATTAAAAAATAAATTTTCTACAGAATAAAGAAAAATAATAAACAGAATAAAACCAACTAAACTAGGGGACAAAAATTTATTTGTCCATTTTTGATGAACTAGTTTATTTTTTTCTTTTCGCGACTATTTTCCTTATATTGTGTTTATAGATTTTGAAAAATTTAAATAAAAAAAGTATGACTAATCATACTTTAAAAATTAAAAGTTCCATGTTCGTGAAAGCTTAAAATCATTGCACATACGACAATTCCAAGCATAAAAATCAACATTACAAGTCTAAAAATTTTCTTGTCATGATGTGAATGATAAAATTCAGGTAAAAATTCAACAACTGCTGTAAATAAGAATATTCCAGCAACAATAGCACTAATTAGAGCATTTAAATATCAATATTCATTTAAATATTTACCTAAATAAATTCCAATAAGCATTAGTGGGAAAAACAATAGCAAACTGCCAATAGTTCATAAACTTGCCTTCAATCTTGAAATTCCCATTTCTCTTTGTCTATAATAAAAAATAATTTGTTCAGGAATTAAATGAAGTATGAAACTTATCATAAAAGCTAAACTTAATCCTCCGAATTGCAAAGTATTAGAACTAACAAAAAAAGCATTAAGACTATAGCCAATCAATATTCCTGCTGGGATTCTATGAGTTAAAAGAAGTAATAAAGCTAAAACTTTATTTTCAGCTCGTGAAGCATTATCAACTTTATAAGGTCTTTTAACTGAATGATCTGGAGCTATTCCGTGCGCATAATGAATATGATCATTGTCATGACTTAATTCGTGAGAGTGAATAAAAGCTGAAGCTTCAGGGTCATTGATCAAATTTTTATTTTTTGAAATAATAGTACCAAGTTTTCTTAAACCATAAGCAATTGATAAACCTAAAGCTATTCCACCGCCAACTATCGTAATATTTACTAAATATAGCTGTCATTTTGGCGCATTGATTAAATTTTTATCACTAAATCCTCTTGTTGTAACAGTTTCTAATGATTCTCTGGCAAAACCAAATAAGGCCATACAAATAAAAAAACCAGTTACAAAAGCGTAAATTAAAACTGTCGTTTTTTTACTTAATCTACCTTTAGTAATCAAAGGAAAAATTAAACTAATTAAAATAGGTATAGTTAAAATAATTAAAGAAACTAATAAAGTGAAGGTAAACTTTGCTAAGTTTTCATTACCAAATCCAAAATTTTGGATTAATCAAAGATCTAAATCATTAGTTTTCATTGTCTATTAATTCAATATTGTGGAAAACTTCTTGAACATCATCGTCATCTTCCAATTTATTGATAAATTCACTAATTTTAGCGCTTTTTTCTTCATCAAAAGTAACCATTGAATTTGGAATATAAGTTACTTCACATTGAATAAAGTCATTAATATTAAGTTGTGATTCAATCGCATTTTTACATTGTGCAAAATCTTCTGGTAAAGTAGTAATAATATATGAATCTTCATTAACTTCTAAATCTTCAGCGCCATTTTCAAGAGCAACCATTGTTAATTCATCTTCACCTATCAAGTTTTTTGCAATTTCCAAAATTCCTTTGTGATCAAATTGGAAAGGAATTTGGCCAGTTTTACCTAAAACAGCATTTTGTTTGTTAAAGTAAGCCGCCATATTTGATTTGGTTCTATTCATATTATCACTTAAGGTTTTAATTAAAAAGGTTGCTCCTCCAGTGATTGTTGCATTAAACATTGTTTCAACAAAAGCAGCTCCATCTTTAGCTTCTCCTTTAGCTTTTGCTAATGCTCTTTCAATATTTGCTTTTGGCATATTTTTACTTTTTGCCTTTGAAATAGCTAATTTTAAGTTTGGATTTGTATCAGGATCTGCGCCTGCTGGACCAGTTGCAGCAACATAAATTTCTTTAAATAATTTTTGAAAAATTTTTCCTCTGGCAGCATCTTGTGCCCCCTTACGGTGTTTAATATTAGCTCATTTTGAATGACCAGCCATATTATTTTTCTCCTTTTTTATAAATAAATTGTTGAATAGACAAAGGACGATATGCTCCCCGTCTTTTATGTTGTGATATTTTGTTTAAATGTTTTATTCTATCTAATATATGTTTATCTTTTATACTTTTTGGATCTAGTAAATAATTATCCAAATCTTGATATTTAAATCCTAATTCATTTTCATCTGTTTGACCTTCTCATAATCCGGCGGAAGGAGCTTTATCAATTATAGAATCAGGCACATTTAAATATTTTGCCATTAATTTTACTTCATTTTTTAATAAATGTGAAATTGGCAATAAATCTACCCCTCCATCTCCATATTTAGTGAAATAACCAATAAAATATTCATCTAAATTATCA
Organism: Mycoplasmopsis gallinarum DSM 19816; assembly: GCF_000621085.1. Lineage (GTDB taxonomy): Bacteria > Bacillota_I > Bacilli_A > Mycoplasmatales > Metamycoplasmataceae > Mycoplasmopsis > Mycoplasmopsis gallinarum. Next base: position 186,315 of record NZ_KK211211.1, on the reverse strand, counting down.
GTACCTAAAACTAAATAATTTAGATTTTGTCCTAGAGCATATAAAGTTGTCATACGCAAACGAGGTTTTATATTGCTTTTAGCCATTTTGTTAAGCTCTGGCATTAAATTCATAAAAGAATCAAACTGGCTTGATAGATCAAAAGTTTGAATATTCAAATTCAAATTATTTTTCAATTCTTCGATATGAATTAAATCTTTTTTCATTTCATCAATAGGCATAATAATTCCTAAAGAGTTATTAGGAAATGCTTTTTTTGCAAGTGCAGCAATAAGGGCTGAATCTATTCCACCTGAAAGGCCAAAAATTACCCCTTTTGCTTTAGCTCTTTTAACTTTTTGTTGAATAAAATTAATTAAATAATTAGTATATTTTTTTAATAAATTTTGATCATATTCGATTTTAGTTGAATTAATTAAATTTGTAATAATATGTTTATTTTTCATAATTATTCTCACTTTGGCCATATTCAATTAATTTATTTTTTAATTCATCTTCATCAGATGCTTGATTTGCAATTTCTCTTAATTTAATAGCTTTAAAAAAGTTAGATTGAGGATTTTCTAAATTGAAAATCAAAGATCTAATTTTCATATAAATTTCTTCTGGTGAAGTTAGTTTTTCTCATAATTTATTAGACATTTTAGTCATAAATTCTAAGGTTTCTTTATCACTGTCTAAATTAGGAAGCTTAAGAAAATCATCATAATTATTCTTTTTAAATTTTTCTAAGTTTCTTTCTACTTCTAATCAATAATCTTCATTATTTAAATAAGCAAATAAATTAGTTGAATATGCAAAATTAGCTTCATAATTATTTTTTAGACCAAATTTAAATTTTTCCTGTAATATATCAAAATTTCTTTGATATTCATTGTCTACAAATCACAAATATCCCTTAATTTTAACTTCACTATTATTTTGTGCAAAATTTTCCAAATCATTAAAAAATTTATCAACTATTTTTAAAATTTCTTTTTTAGAAAAAATATCTCTTTTCTTTTGTCTTATCACAATAATTTCATTATTTTTTGCATAAACATAATCAAAATTAATTTTTATTTCAGTAAAAACTAATTCTTTAGTTTCGGAATTTTCCTCTTTTTTAATAAAAGTGTATTTATTTTCTAATGAATCAAATTGATTATTTAAAAAGAAATAATTACACAATTCCTTAATAAATGAATAATATTTATTTTCTTGAGATCTTAAAAATCCTTGTTCCATTTTTAAATTTAAATTAAATGGAGTTAATAAACTGTCATATCTGAAAGGGGCATCTAAAATTTTCATTAACATTTTAGGTCCAGTTCCAGATATTAATTTATTCTTTAAATTAATTTCAAATTCTTGATAATTCATTACTCAATGTCCCTTTCTTCATATGAAAATTTGATATCGGTTTTATTCTCACTTATATTTATATTCCGTTTTTCTTCATGTTTTTTTAAAATAAAAAATTTTTGTCAAAAAAGACGTTTTTTTCCGTTATAAAGATGAGAAATAAAATTCATTATTAGTTCTGGCTGCTCTTTAATTGGCGAATGAGAAGTTCCTATAATTAAATGATTTACGTTTAAATTATTAGCATAATCTATAAATTCTTTAGTGCCAATAATATTATCTTTTGAGCCAACAATAAAAATCATTTTTGAACTTAATTGATGATATTTATCATCTAATTCTTTCATAAATTCTGAATTTAAAACATAAGATTTTAATAGATTAACTCAAAGACTTTGATTACCAAAAGTTTCTAATAATGGTGCTGTTTTTTTAAACTTAGAAGAAATAGTACTAATTGTTTTGCCTAATATTTTATTAACGGTATTAATTGGCGAAATAATTTTTTCTAAAACTGAATAGGCAGAAGTGTTAACCATGTTTGGATTAATAGTTGCAAGCATTATTATTTTTTCAATTCTTGGATCATTGCCAATTTCGACAGCCACTCCACCAGCCATTGAATGAGCTAATAAAACAATTTTTTTAGTTTTAATTCTCTTTAAAACTTCTTTAGCGACTTCAGTTCATCACTCTAAAGTTAATTCATCAACTTTTGTTTGAGCAAAATATTTTGAACCAGGAAAATTGAGAGCAACAATATTAAAATTATTATTAAATTCAATTAAAGGTTTTATAAAATCACTACTTGAATTTAAACCATGTAAACATAATAAAGTTGTATCAGATTTTTTATCCAAAATATAAACAGGAATATGGTAATTTTTCACATCTAAATAGTTAAGTTGCATATAAAAATATTACAAAAAATTAAGTAATAATATATTATATAAATAATTAATTTTTATTTTCATTTTTTAATAATAATCATTTAATAAAAACCATTTCACTACTTTGAAATGTTTTTTATTTTGATTTATTAAAAGAAGGAGGTTCAATGAAAAACGAAGATTTAGAAACAAAAGTTTCAAATCAAAAAGAAGAAAAACCAAAAACTTCCAAAAAAGAAGAATATTATGATGCTTCAATTGATATTTTTACCAAAGAAAACGATCAACCTTTTCAAGAAATAGTTACTAAAAAAAATACTCATTACAAGTACACAAAATTATCTAATTTTGTTTTAAAATTTTCAAGATTTTATGCACCAATGGAATTATGAAAAATTGTAACTATTACAGGAGGTTTAGCTGTAATCTTTGGTGTAATAGGTGTCTTTTTTGTTAAAAATCCTGGGATTTATAATTTTGGTTTAGCTGCATTAGGACAAGCCATTTCAAAATTAACAAACACTTTATTAAGACACAATGAGGCAATTACGCCTGCAATTTATAATGCGATTGACCATGCTTTATTCTGAATTGCTTATTTGATTTTGTCAATTCCAATTTTTATTTTAGGTTGAAAAAAAGTTGGAAAACAATTTACTTTATTAACTTTAGAATTTTTAGTTATTAGTAGTTTGGTTTCATTCTTAATTGGACAAATTCCAGCTGCTAACCAAATTTATATTATTGGTAATTTTGATCATGCTAACATTAGTGAAAATACAAGAAATGCAATAGCTGAAACTCTTTGATATAGCAAAAGAGATATTTGAAACTTAATTCCAATTCAATGAAATGATGGTGGTAACATTATTGCCCAAATTATTTTCTCTTGTGCTTATGGATGAATGCTTGCTTTCTTTTTTGCTGTAATTGCAATTATTGGTGGTTCAGCGGGAGTTACAGGAATTATTGGCGAGTATTATTCAACAGTTAAACACAAAAACTTTGGAACAATTAACGGTTATATTAATTTAATTATTATTGTGTTTTCAGTGGTAATTGGAACTTATTTAGCCGGAAGTTTATTATTAACTGACATTAATAATTTATTAAATAATCCATCTAATTTGAAATTAAATAATATGCCTTATGAATTACCAGCAGAAGATGTGGCAGTTTTAAGTCAATTAATTAAAATTAGATGAAATACCGCGCTTTATTTTTCACCTAACTTAATTTCAACTTTTATTTGTAATTTTGTCTTTATTATTGTGCTTAATCAACTATTTCCTAAATATAAAATTGTGCAATGTAAAATTCACTCTCCACATATGTCAGAAATTAAAAAAGCAATTATTAAAGATAAAAAAACCATTAATAGTTTTACCATTACCGAAGGAATCGGTGGTTATTCAGGAGCAAAAACCAAAGTTTTATCATCAATTACTTTGTATAAACAAGTGCCACGTTTAATTAAAAAAGTTAGAGAAGTGGACAAAAATGCTCTAATTACAATTAGTAGTGTTGATTCAATTGATGGTAATCTATATTTACCTGAAAACAAATTCTAATTTAAATCACGTGCAAGCGTGATTTTTATTATCTCGAGAAGTGTCACAAGGACTAAAAAACAAATTTTGCTGTATAATTAGTATATTTATATACTAATTATAAGTTTATTAAATAAGGAGGCAAAATGTCAAATTATAATGCTTCAAATATTAGAGTTTTAGAAGGATTAGAAGCGGTTAGAGTTAGACCTGGTATGTATATTGGAACTACCGGTATTAAGGGTCTTCATCACTTAATTTGAGAAATTGTTGATAATTCAGTTGATGAGGCAATGGCTGGTTATGCTAATAAAGTTGAAATTGAAATAACAAAAGACAATTACATTGTAATTTCTGATAATGGTCGTGGTATTCCAACTGACATTCACCCACAAACAGGTTTATCAACAGTAGAAACAGTTTTCACAGTTTTACATGCTGGAGGAAAATTCGATTCAGAAAGCTATAAAGTTTCTGGTGGATTACACGGAGTTGGAGCTAGTGTTGTAAATGCTTTGAGTGATGATTTAGAAGTTTGAGTTAAAAGAAATAATAAGCTTTACTACACACATTTCCAAAATGGAGGTAATGTAGTAAGCAAGCTCGAAGTGATAGAAAATTTAACTTCTAATGAAACTGGTACAAAAGTTAAATTTCATCCTGATTTCAGTGTAATGGAAAAAAATGATTTTGACAAAGATGTAATTGTTGATCATGCTAAACAAATTGCCTACTTAAATAAAGGTTTAAGAATTAGTGTTAAAGATGAAAGAGACAATTCATTCAATGAATTTTATTTTGAAGGTGGAATTGTTGATTACGTCGCTGAATTAAATAAAGGTCAAAAAATAATTAATCACGATATTATTTATGCTGATGGTGAATATTCTTATCATGATGAACCTGCGGTTCAAGTTGAAGTTGCCGTTCAATATAATGAAAAAATTACCGGTAATGTTGTTTCTTATGCAAACAACATTATTACAATTGAAGGTGGAACTCACGAAAGTGGCTTTTATGATGCATTGGTAAGATTAATTAATAATTATGCTTTAGAAGCTAATTTAATTAAAACTGATGATGATAAAGTAACAAGAGAAGATGTCAAAGAAGGTATTGTTGCAATTATCTCAGTTAAACATACGAACCCTATTTTTGAAGGACAAACCAAAGGTAAATTAGGAAACAAAGATGCAAGAATTGCAGTGAATAAAGTCTTTTCAGAAGCTTTAGAAAGATATTTACAAGAAAATCCTAATGAAGCCAAATTGATTGTACAAAAAGCTTTAGCTGCTAAACGTTCAAGATTAGCAGGTTTAGCTGCAAGAGATGCAGCTAGAAGAAAAACAGTTTTTGATACAGGATCTATGCCAGGAAAATTGGCAGATTGTACTTCAAAAAATGCTGAAATTAGTGAATTATATATTGTCGAAGGTAATTCAGCTGGTGGATCAGCAAAAATGGGGCGGGACAGAGTTACTCAAGCAATTTTGCCTTTGAGAGGTAAAGTAATTAATGTGGAAAAAAATCAAGCAAAGAAAATTTTTGCTAATGCTGAAATTCAATCATTGATTACAGCTTTAGGTACAGGAGTTGGCGAAGATTTTAATATTAATAAGTTAAGATATCATAAAGTTATTATTATGACTGATGCGGATGTTGACGGAGCGCATATTAGAACTTTATTATTAACTTTCTTCTACCGTTATTTTAGGCCTTTAATTGAATATGGTTTCATTTTTATTGCTCAACCTCCATTATATAAAATACAACAAAATAAAGTTGTGCACTATGCATATAATGACGAGCAAAAAGAAGAGATTATGCAATCTCTAAATCCAAATATCAAAATTAATATTCAACGTTATAAAGGACTAGGGGAAATGGATCCAGAACAATTGTGAGAAACCACAATGGATCCAAATTCAAGACAAATGTTGCAAGTTCAAGTGGAAGATGCAGCGCAAGCAGATTGAATTTTTACTACTTTAATGGGAGAAGATGTTTTACCAAGAAGAGAATTTATTGAAGCAAACGCTAAATATGTAAAAAATATCGATATTTAATAAAAAAGTGCAATTTTTAATTAATTTTTATTAAAAATTGCACTTTTTAGTTTTATAATTAGAAAAATAAAGGAGAGAAAAATGCTTCATGAAATTAATGCAACAGAATATTTAGAAACTGTCGTGCCAAAAAAAGATGACCATGTTTTAGTATTTCATGCAACTTGATGTGGTCCATGTAAAATGTTTAAACACACTTTGGATGAATTAAGTGAAAAAGATAATGTTAATGTTTATAGAATTGACATTGATAAAAATATTGAATTAGCAAAAGAATATAAAGTTAATTCAATTCCACACTGATTTATCATTAAAAACGGAGAAATTGTTAAACAAGGTTTAGGATATGAACCATACCCTGTTTTCAGCCAAAAATTTAAAGAATATTTAAAATAAAACATGAAAAATTTTCATGTTTTTTTATTAATTTCCGAGTTTGCAATTTTAACATTCAAAAGAGCGTTAAATTTGCGAACACGGGTAAAAAAATTTGAGATTAATTAAAGAAATATTTATAAGAAAATATAAAAATAAACTTGGTTACAAAAAATTGATTTACCAATTTTTCGCAACCAAGTTTAAATTTGAAGATTTTCAATTTCTTAAATTTTGTTTGTTTTTTTCAGTTTTAAATATTTACAAAATTTCATTTAGTGACTCTGTCATTGTTGGATGAGTGTAAATAAAATTTTTTAATTCTTTAGATTTAATTTTATTTTTGATTGCGACCGCAATTAAATTAATTACTTCTTCTGCATTAGGCATAAATAAAGAAGCCCCTATAATATAATCATTTTCATCGATTAAAATCTTAACAAAACCTTCAGTTTCTCTAATTACTCTTGCTTTTGGAATCGAAGCAACATTAGAAAATTTCTTTTTGTAAGGAATGTTTTTATTTATTATTTCCTTTTCAGTTAATCCAACTCTTGCATAAGTTGGCGAAATAAAAGTAGCTATAGGGATTAAATTTCTTTCTTTCAAAGAATAAGATAAATCATTATTTAAATGATTAAAAACAATTCTACTATCATCAAGTGAAATATAAGTAAATTGTGGGCCACCTTTAACATCTCCAATTGCATAAATATTTGGATTAGAAGTTTGTAAGTAGTCATTAACTTTAATTTCTTTTCTTTCATTGAGTTCAACATTGGCAGCTGCTAAATTTAAATCTTCAACATTAGCAATTCTTCCAATTGAAATTAAAATTTTGTCAAAAATCTCAGTGATAACTTCATCACCATTTGTGTAAGTGACTTTAGTTTGTTCATTAAATTCACTTAAATCTAAAATTTGTGAATTAAAATTAATTGAAATATTTTGATCGCTTAAAGTTTTTAAAATTTCATGTGCATTGTCTTCATCTTCTGATGGTAAAAATAAATTATTATTTTGCAAAATAGCTACTTCAGAACCGAAATTAGCATAAAAAGAAGCAAATTCAAGGCCAATGAATCCAGCTCCTACAATTAATAACTTTTTAGGTAATTCATTTAAATTAAGCGCTTCTTCACTATAAATAATGTTTCTGGTGTCTCAACTTGAATCAAAATTTAGTTTTCTGGTTTTTGCTCCTGTATTAATAATAATTTTAGACGCAAAAATATTTAAAATCTTTCCGCTTAATTCTTTAATTTGAATTTGATTTTCATTTATAAAGGAAGCATTTCCAACGTAGATATCAACATTACTTTTAAAAGCAAGTTTTTCATAATTTTTTTGATTTAGAAACGAAACCAAATCATTTTTATGTTGAATTGCTTGTTTAAAAAAATTATTGTTGATTTCATAATTTCTTTCAATATGAAAATCATTCATTTTTGCAATTAAATGTGCGTCATTCACTAAACTTTTTGAAGGTAAACAACCAATGTTAATACATGTTCCTCCGAACATTTTTGGATCTTTTTCAATTAAAGCAATTTTTCAAGTTTCTGGCAATTGAGAAGCTAAAGTTTTACCGCCTTTTCCTCAACCAATAATAATTAAATCATAATTCATTATTTCACCTCTTTTACAAAAAGTTAATTTTTTAGTGTTTTTTTAGCCAAAAATCAACTTTTTAGAAGTATATAGCATAATTTAATTTTAAAAACAAAAAAGTATGAACTAAATTCATACTTTTAATTTTTATTTTTTGTTTCTTTTGATTAAAATGCTGAGCATTAAGGCTGAACCTATAACTCCAGTTGCTAAAATTAATCATCATAATCATTTTAGATTATCTTGTACATTAGTTTGATTTTTAATAATTTCTTTAAATGTACTTTGGTCAATTTTATCAATGTTAACTAATGGAATATTTAATAATGACTTAGCATTTTCAATATTAACTTTGTTATCTTTATCACGCTCAAAGAATTTAGCATTAACTAAATTATTTAAGAAGTTTTGATATTGACTTAAACCATAATTAACCAATTTATTTGCTGATTGTTCAGCTTGTTCTAAATTATTTGCTTCTAAAGCTAAAGTAAAACTAAGTTTAGATTTAATAAAATCGAGATTATTGATAGTTTTATTTTTTAATTCATTAATAGCATTTTTTAAAACTTCATTTTGCACATTATTTAAATATTGTTCAAGAATATTTTCAACTTGATTAATGTTTTGATTTAAATCATCATATGCTTTTTGAGTATTTTGTTTGTCAATTTGACTGCTTTGTCTTCACTGATCGCTTAATCATTTGAGAAGATTATTTAGTGTAACCATTTTGGTTGCTAATTCACTATCATGAGTATCTATATCAAGATCATTTAATTCATTAATAATTTTGTTAATTTCTTCATTCAATGATGGATTTGGATTTTGATCTAATTCTTTAAGTTTTTGAGCTAATTCTTCTTGTAAATCAGTTACTTTTTGAACTTTTTCACCTGCAATTTCATTTTCAGCAAATTTAAGTTTATCAATTAATTTTTGCACTTCTGCTTCATTAAGATTTGCGGTGTCATAAGTTTCAGGATTTTCATTATTAACTAATTTTTTAGCATCATTTAAAGCATTTTCGTAGTTATTACGTTTTTCTTCTGACGCTTTATTATAGTAGCTTAAACCTTTAATTTTGTTTTCTTTTGCAATTTCATCTTTTAACTCTTTCATCTTATTATCAAGATTTTGAGCTTCGTCTAAAATTGCTGGATTATCAACCAAGTCATTATTTTTAATTCTGTTAATTAAATCATCTTTTTGACTTTGATTTAGATTTTCAAGATTTTGAATAGTTTGAATATTATTGTTTTTATCAGCAATTAATTTATTAAGTTTATCTTGCAATGTAGCTACTTGACCTGCTTCATCATTATGTTTATCAATGTTATTTACTTCAGTTATTAAAGTAGCTTTTTCATTTGGTGATAAAACTTCTGAATTATTGATTTGTTCAATTAAATCATTTTCTAAACCATTTAACTCTTCATATGAGTGTTGTAATGATTTGTCATTATTTGATAATAAATCTTCCAATAATTTATTATCAACACCATTATCTGAATCTGATGTTAATAATTTTTTAGCTTCAGCTAATTTATTATCAAATTGTTCTTTATTATCAGCTTTATTGTATTTTGTGTTGTTTGGATTAGCGATTGATTTTTCATAGTTTTTGACTAATTCATCTAAAGCTGCCATTTTTTTACTTAATTTAATTGCATCATCATAAGCTTTTTGTGCTTCTGCTAAATCAGTCGCATTATTAATTGCTTCTTTAGCTTCGGCTAATTGTTTTGGATTAAGAATATTTGGTAAATTAGGTTGATTTACATTATTTTCTAATTTATTAATTAAACCTTCTTTTTGCGCATCAAAAACAATTTTGCTAAAGTCTTCTGGATTAGTAATTACATTATTTTCATCCAATGTCATTGGTTTATTAATGATTTGATTAATGTATTTATCCTTATCACTTTGATCTAAATCATTATTGTCAATTGCTTTAATTTGATCTACATAAACTTTTTTAGCATCATTAATAATTTGTGCTTGCTCTTTTAATTTAGCAATAGTTTCATCTGTGATTGGATTTTTGTTAAGTTGTTCTTTGAATTTTGCTTTTTCCTCTGCACTTAAATATGGCGCATTATCAACATATTTAAGAGCTTCATCACGATTAATATTGGTATTAGCTAATTTAAGATCATCAATTGCTTTTTGTACTTCACCTAAGTTTGCATTGTAATTAAATGTATCACTTGGATCAGTGTTTTCTTTACCATTTTTAATTTTGTTTGCAACATTTAATGCGTTATCAAAAGCAACTTTATTGTTTTGATCTGCATTTTGATATGCGTTTGAATTAGGTACATCTTTAACATTTTCAATTGCTTGTTTTAACTCAAGCATTTTGTTATCTAAAGCAATTGCATTATTCTCAATGGTTTCTAATTGATCATTGTCGCTTGATTTAATTTGATTAATATATGCATCTTTTTGTTGTGGATTAAAGTTTTCATATGCTTTAATCCGATTAATTGCTTCTTTTTTAAGAGCTTCAATTTTAGCAATTTCATCTTTAATATCATTTAAAGTTAATTTAGTACCATCATCATTAGTTTTATCTAAAGTATTAGAATCTAATGAATTAAGTTTATTAATTAAATCTGCTTTTTGTTTTGGAGATAAGTATTCATTATTAGTTACTTCTTGAATAGCTTTTTGAATATCACCATCTAAGGCTTCATATTTAGTTTGAATTTCACCTTTAGTATTAGTTTCTTCAATACCAATTCAATTATCTAAATTATCTGCACCTAAATCGGTAGCATTAGTTTTATCTAATAATTTTTTAGCATCTTCAATTACTTTATCAAAAGCATTTTTAGGTGTTTCTGAAGCATAGGTATATTTATCTAATGATTTTTTAGCTTCATAGTTTTTAACTATTTCATCTAATTTAGCCATTTTATCATCTAATGTTTGACCATTGTTTTTAGCTTCATTTGCCTTATCTAAGTTTTCAGCAGTTTTAATATTATTAATTACATCAGTTAATTGTGCTTTGTTTAAGTGAGTAAATTCTTTTTCAGCTTCATTAACTAAAACTTGTTTATCTGCTTCTAATTCGATTTTGTTAACTTTATCAATAGAATCAGTATCTGTACTATCAATTTTATCTTTAAGTGCTTGTGCTTGTTCGCTAGTTAATTTATTATTTTGTACTAATTCATCAATTTTAGCTTTTAAATTATTTTTAGCTTCTTGTAAATTAGTCAAGAAACCAGAAATTGCAATTGTGCCTTGAGTAGATGAATCAATATTATTTAATCCATCTTTGGTTGACTGCAATACATATGTAACAGTTAATTGACCTGTTTCATCATCAGCAGTAATATCTTTAATAATAATTTTCGCTTTTGAAGTAGCTGGATTTTGAATTAAGGTTGTAAAGTATGAATTATCATTATTTGCAAGTACTTCGTCTTTTTTAGCAACTAATGAACTTGCTTTAATTTCGGCTTTATCATTTGGTACATAATTAATTGTTTTAGTTACTTGATTATTCTCAACTAAAGCATTTAATCTTTGTAATTCAGTTTGTAAACCAGTTATTTGTGCAGTTTTATTAACTACATGAATATCAGTTAAATCAGTACGTTTTGAATAGATATTGTATTGAATATCCAATGTACCATTTCTATCATCAGAACCAGTAATTGTTATCTCTTTTGCTTGATCGTTATCAGTTGCATAAGGTGTGATGTTATTTAAAATAACATCAGATGGACTAATATTAGCTTTATTTGCAATTGTATTTGCTCAATCATAATTTAAAGCTTGTAATCTTTGTAATTCAGTTTTAAAGCCTTTAATAGTATTAGCATTTTTACTTCTGGTTTGATTAATTACAATTTCAACATTGTTTCTTGATTGAGATACTAAAGTATAGCTAACAGTGATTTCACCTTTTCTATCATCACGACTAAGGATTTGCATTGAACCAGATTTAAGTTCTATTTGGGCTTCATTTAATTCACGATTATCGCTTAATTTGACTTGAACATTGTTTGCTATAACATCACTTATATTAAAATCAGGTAAATAATTTTGCTTGTTTGGATAATCAATTACCAAGTTTGGAATTAATCTTTCAATTCTATTTTCTTCTTCCTCATCATTAGTTACATAACCTGTAAAACTTAATAATGGATTTGAAGTGTTAGATTTAATTACAGGTGCTTTTGATGGTGCATCATCTCAAGTTCCTGAAATTAAACCATTTGTACCAGTTAATGGACGAGTTGAAATTAATTTATATCCTAATTCAATTGTTCCGGTTTCATCATTAGCATTTTGTGTATCCAAAATAGTTTCTACTTGTACATTTTGCCCTTGACCATATTGAGTTAATTCAACATTAAAGTCATCTGAAGTTAATTGTGAAGCTTTTTTCTCGTTAGTTCCTTCATTTTTTCTATCTTCTTTGGCAGCAATTGAAACTGGTTGATTTTGTTGAGCTACTAAATCGTTTAATCTATCTAATTCAGTTTTAAAACCTGTTAAAGTTACATATTTGTAATCAGATTTAACATCTGTTAAACCTTCTTTATTTGATTGCAATTTATATCTAACTCTTAATTTACCAGTAATATCATCATAAGCAATGATTTCTTGGTTGCTAAAAGTATGATCAGTAGCCGGAGAAATTTCTCAAGTTCAATTAGAATCATTAATTTTAACTTTTGAAGCTAAAATTTGATCTTTATCAGAATAATTTATTGTATGAGTATAACCATCATTTTTATCATCAGGATTGATATTATTTAATCTTTCTTTTTCAGCTTGTGCTAAAGTTTTGAAACCTGTTAATGAGCCTGTTTTAGTTTCTGTTGATGTAACGTTATTTAAATTATGACCACTAACCACTCCTCTAGTTGAAACTAAACGATATGTATAATCAATGCTATTAGTTTGATTATTGGCCACTTTAGAAACAATTTCTACTCTGGCATTTTCTAAGTTATTCAATGTTAAAGTTAAATGTTCTAATGCTTCTTGTGGTAAATATTTAGAATAATCAGTGCTATCAATTCCAGTTAATGAAGCAGATGCTTGATTATTAGCAAATAAAGCATCCAATCTTTGTTGCTCAGTTTTAAAGTTGTTTAAAACAACAGTTTGTGCATCAGTGTTTACATTTTCGTAAATTCCACCTTTAGTACTATGAATTACATAAGCTACTGTAATTGCGCCATTTAAATCATTTTGATCAGTAATGTTTTGAATAATAATTTCTGCGTTATTATCTGTTGAATTGATTACAGCATTAATTCCTGAAATTTCTGAACTTGAAGCTAAAATTTGATCACTATCTGGATAAGTAATTTGTGCATTAGCAATTAACTTAGTTAATCTTGCTTTTTCAGCAGCTTGATCAATTTTGTTTTGTTCAGCTTGTGTTCTGAAACCAGTGATTACTAAATCTTTGTTTTGGCTTTCTGGGGCTTCATAATTAGTTACATTTCAATTTGAAATTAATTGATCTTGAGTTTTAGTTGTCACTAATTTTAAGTTTAAAGTATTTTGACCAGTTGAATTATCAGGTGTAATTGAATTAATAAATGCACTAGCTTTATTTGTAGTTTGTTTAGTTGCATCATATGAATAATTAGATTTATCATTAGCCGGACTAACTGAAGGTAATTGATTATTTTTAGTTCCGTTAAAAGTAATATCACCTTCAACTAAGTTATTTAAAAGTGCATTTAATCTTTGTGCTTCAGTTTTAAGTCCAGTAATAATAATTTCTTTTGGTTCAGAATAAACATCTTGCCCATTTTTATTACTTTTTAGTTTATAAGTAAGTTTAATTGCTCCAATTACATCGTTGTAACCTGTAATTGTTTTATTAACAACACTTATAGTGTCATCTTTAGGATTTAATTGAATTTGATCTGGACTGAAACTTGAAGCCATTTTAGTTTTATCAATAACTACATCTAAATCAGCATCAGTTTTGGCATCTAAATCAGCTTTTTCACAGCTTATATTGCTTTGGAAACCACTCATTGAAGCACTTAAAGTTTTAGAAACCACAGTATTATTGGCAATATCAGTTCTAGTTGATTTTAAGTGATAAGTAAATTTAACGCTACCATCAGGGTTTGTTTCTGAAATTGAATCAATTACTAATTCAACATTGTTTTGATTATTAATATTAGTTAATTGCCCATTTAATTGTTCTGCTAAATATCCTGAAATATTTTCTTTAGCTACTTCATTAACTGTTGTTTTATCTTTAGTTTTTGTTCCACTAAAGTTAAATTCTTTTTGTTTATTATCAATTAAATTATTTAATCTCTGTTCTTCAGTTAAATAACCAGTAATAGTAATTTCTTTATCTGTAGAAGTTAAGACTTCACCGTGTTTATTGCTTTTAACTACAAAAACAGCAGTTAATGAACCATTAACATCATCTCATGTTTTAATTGATTTAATTTCGATTGTTTCATTTGTGTGATTTGCATTATCATTATCTGCAAAAGTAATATTTACTTTTTTTGGTGTCTGTCCAAATGATGAAGCTAATTTTGTGCTATCTGGTGTACCTACAAAATTAGCATCATCATAGCCATTAATGGTATTTTGTTCTTTTTCTTTATTGCTCATAAAGCCAGTTATTTTAGTTTGAGCAGTTTTTGAAACAATAGTTTGATTGCCTAAATTATCTTTAGTTGATTGTAATTTGTAAGTTACAATTACAGCATGCTCATCAGTTGGATCAGGTGCAATAGAATCAATTACGATTTGAGCTTTATTGTTTTCACTATTAGCTAATGTACCATTAAATTGTGCTTTAGTTAAGTCTTCAATAGCATTTTGATTTTTAGTTCCATTAAAATCAATAGTTTTTGCAATATTATTATCATCTATTAATTGATTCAATCTTGCTTCTTCTGTTAAAGTACTTAAAGCATTATTTCCGCTTAATGTATAAGTGGTATTAGATTGAAGAGTTTCCAGATTTTCTTTAGTTGATTGATATTTATAGCTTAAGTCTAATTTACCTGTTACTTCATTTTGATTTGAAATATCTAAATTAACTGGTTTTACATCTGTAGGAATTGTAGATTTGTCAAATTCAATATCGTCTTTAGTAATTTCGCTGGCAGTTTTAGAATTTTTAGAAGCATCTTTAACTTTAGCCGTTGCAGCTTGTAATGAATTTAATCTAGTTAATTCATCATTATACCTTTGTTCACCGTTTAAATTATTAATTGCTTTTTGAATTTCAGTATTTATTGAATCAACATTAGTTTTATTCATTAAATTATCATTATTGTCAGTATTTAAAGCAGCTAATAAATCTTCTGCTTTTTTAATTGCTCCACCTTTTTGGTTACCATCTTTAGTTGGATTACCATCATAGGCTTCTCTTAAAGCATTAGTAGTATAAGTATAATTATTGCCTGCTGTTACAGTATTTTGATTTGTAATGAAATCACGCAAGGTTTTCATTGATGAATTTAATGCATTATTAGATTCATCTTGAGTAGTAACATCCGTAATGGTATTTTTAGCATTAATTAAATCAATTGCTTTTTCTTTTTGTTTGTCAGTTAATGATGAATAATCAGACTTAATTTTTTTTATTGCGTCATCTTTAGCTTTTTGTAATCTTTCTTCACCGTTCAAATCAGTAATTGCATCTTGAATTGTTTTAGTTCTATTTTTTACTTCGGTTAATGATAAATTAGAGCCTTGAGTCTTATTAACATCAGTTTTTTGTTGAGTTACCGCATCATCTAATCCACTTTGATTATCTGCTTGAGTGTAATCAATTCCCTGTTTAATTGTTTCAATATTATTAGTTGCCTCAATGTAAGTTTTCATTGCATTATTTAAATTATTTGCATCAGCAACTTTTTGGCCTAATTGATCAATTGGAGAATTTTGAATACTATTTTTTATAGCTTCTTTTTGTGCATTATTTAAATATTGATAATTATCAATTTCTCTTTTTTTAGCATCTCTTTGATTTTGTTCATATTGTGCTTGGGTTAAGAAACCAGTTCTAGTTTGAGAAGCTGAAGCATTACTTTTAATATCTACAGATGAAGGAATTTCATCAGCAATAGTAACTAAATCATTTGCTTCCCTTGTAGTTTTTAATTTGTAAGTATATGAAATTGATCCATTAGTGTCATTATTTGTGGGATTAGATAAATCAGTTAATGCGACATTATTATCATTACCAAAATTATTAATAAGTGAAATTGTATAGTCAGTATTCAAAGTTGAATCTGAAGCACGTTTGATTGGATTAGCTGTAATCTTAAGAATTGTTTTTTGAGTATCATTAGTATCTTGAGTAATTAGACCATTTAATCTATCTTCTTCAGTTTGGAATCCAGTAATTTCAGCGGTTTTTTCAGCTGAAATAGCAGTATTATCAATAGTTGATTGCAATTTATATGCAACTTTGATTTTACCTGTAATGTCATTGTAACCAAGATATCTAACGCTACCAGGGTAAATTTGAGTATTAGCAGGTAAAGTTCATTTAATATCATTACTGTTATTATTTGCTATTACAACGGTTGAAGCCTGAATTGTTGATTTTTCAGCAACATTTTTATATTCTGGTGTTGCACTAGCATTATTGATTCTGTTTCTTTCATCACTAAAACCAGTAATTGTATAAGTTTTGTTTTGTGTATAAACATTATCTTTATCAGTGCTTTTAACAATTTTATAAGTGATTGTTAAAGTTCCTTGACTATCATCAGCACTGACATTAACAATTTCGGCTTCCACATCATTTGAATTAGGACTAATGCTATCTGTTGTAATTGAATCTCTATTATATGTAGAAGGTTTAATGTTTTTGTCTGGATAACCAAAAGTTGCAGTATAGTCTTTAATTTTTTCTCTTTCAGTATTAATATCAGTTCATTTTTGAACAATTGTTTGAATATTTTTATCTGAACCAATTAATACTTTATTTGAGTAGTCTTGATTTGCTACATATGTATCTTTATATAGTTCTGCTTGATCAATTAAACTTTTAACACTGGTTTTTTCAGACTGGCTTAAATATGTAAGATTATCAATTTTGCTTTTAGCATTGGTTTTAGCAGTAGAAAAAGCTGAATTCATTGCTTTATTAATTTCACTGTAATAAGTTTCATTGATTGCTAACGTTTTGGTTTTAGTGTCATAAGTAAATGGCCCATTTCAACCTAAATTGGCTAATAAATTATTAACAATTTCAAATTTTTCACCTGATGTTTCAGTACCACTTAAGTTTTGAAAATTATTAATTTCTTTTTTAAACTCTACATAAGCTCCATCAATTTCCGCACCAGTTAATTTATTAATTCAATTTTGTTGTAAAGTAGTTTTACCATTATTGTAAAAACTTGTCAACGTGCTAGTTGATTCAAAAATGTTTGGAATTGTCTTATTATTTGCATCTTTTAAATTTGCATCAAAAGTATCAAAAGAATTTAAATCAATAGAATTGGTTGATTTTGTAAAAACAGCATAATTTTTAAAATCATTTTGAGGTTTTTGTTGCTCTAAAATTTGAGTTTTTAAATTATTTTTTTCTGTTACAAGAGAATTTAAATTTGCAATAGTATCTAAAACATTCTTAATATTAGATTCGTACGGAATTGATGTTGTTGAGTCAAAAGTTTTAACTTCTTCTGCAGTTGTTAACTTATTAATAACATTTTGAATAAGATTATTAGTTAACAAATTAGTTGCTCTTGTATTATTGGTTGAATAAGTTTGAGAATTAGCTTTTGTAATTTCATAATCATTCAATTTACTATATAGAGAATTTAAATTATTTTTACCTGAAGTTAGAATTGCATCAAATCTATCAGTTACAGTTTTTTTAACTACTTGAAGAAGTTCATTTAAATCATCATAACCTGGAGTCCTGTTATACTGAGTAGAAGTATTTCTATCTTGTGCACCTGCATCATCATTATATTCAGTAGATTTAAGTTTAATAACGCTAGAATTGTCGTTAATATACTTTTCTAAACTATTTTTAACTGAGATATCAGCTAAAGCATAAAGCATTTTATTGGTAGCAACTGTATTTCAATTACTATCATAAATTTGAGTATTAAGTGGAAATTCACGGACTTCCTTATATTTTTCTTCAATACTTTTTTGTAACTCATCAATTGTATCAATTTTGGTTTCTCATCTATTTTTAGCATTTGTATCTGTAAATTGGTTATCTATGTTAAAAGAAGTATCATTTTCTATAAATCTAGTCAAAGCATCTTTTTCACCTTTAGTTAGTCATTTTTTAGATTGAATATATCTTTTAAGATATTCCAAGTCAGTAAAAGTGTATTCAATTGGTGCAAAATCTAGATATTCTCTTCCAAAAATTGTTGAGGCAGAAGCAGTCGAGGTTTTAGTAATCATTCTTCATTTTTTAACATCTGTACCTGAAGCGAAAGAAGCAGTAAGACGTAAATTATCCAAGTTATTGTATTTTTTATAATCTTGATAAATATTTCTGGTTCTAATGCTATTTTTATTGCTGTTTGAAATACCATTTTTGTCAACATTGTATGTAAAAGCACTATTTCCGATTTCAGAAATAATTAAATTAGCTTGTGGAATTCCATCAGTTGCTTGATTGTAAAATTTAAGGTTATCTTGAATTTTTTCTTCAGTATTAAATTTCTTTAAATATGACTGTTTCCGATCAGCCATTTTAATAAATCCACCAATAACCTTGTAATCATCTCTGCTATTTAAATTTCTATATTCTGAAACTCCAAAATATGTTTTACTTCCAGCGGTAGAACCAGCATTACCAGCATATAATTGATTAAAAGGTTCAGTTGAATTATTAAATGGTTTCATTTCTAATTCAACTACAGCCCCTGCAACAATTTCATTATGTGATGTACTTGTATTAACTCTAAAAACGAATAATCCCCCTTGATTTTGAGTTATATTATCTTTAGTAATAACAGGAGTACCACTTCTAATTATTGAGTGTTGAAATAAACCAAAAGCAACTTGATTAAATTTATTGGTTGTGAAAGTAAAATTAGAATTTCTTACTGCTTGTGGAGTATAACCTCTAATTAAAACATCATAAAGTTCATTACTTCCATTTCGTCTAGTGTTTTGTCATCAGTTTCTTTGATTTCTATTTGCTTCTGACATATTATTTTCGTACTCATCAGGAATATGGTCATAATATGGTAAATAGGCATAGTCACTAATGTAAGCCATTTTTGACTTACCGTTTATAGTTGTGTTAACTGATTTACCTGTTCCAGTTACTTGTTGCGTTTTACCTATTCATGGGCTTATTTCCATTGTGTCAATATTAGCTTTTGGATCATCATTGATATTTATAGTATATGTAGTTAATTTACCCTCACTTTGATCAATGTTAACACTGCTACTATCTTGTTTAACAAATAAGTGAATTTTGATATCACCAACTAACCTAATATCGTCTGAAAAATAAATTCCAGCAGTAAAAAAGTCATTATTTGTGTCAGCATTAGTTAAGTTAATACCAACTTTAATTTTTTTACTATTAGTTAATGGATTAAATCCATTTCCATTTCATCAAGAACCAGTGTTAGCAGGTAATGAAGATGAGGCACCATCTCTTTCTCAAGAATACATATTACCAATTTCATTAGCAAAACCTTCACCATTTCAATTGGTTTGATTAATATTTGTTGGTAAACCTGGGGTTGAAGCATCGAATAATCTATATCATGCATCACCAGTTGCACTTCATTTAAGCTTATTATTTCCAGTTTGACTTAAATTAGTTACTCCTTTTGAATCTAAAGAGTTGTATCACCTATGAAGTGTGCCATTACCATAATTATCATAACCAGTTCAAATATCATCTGAAATATTAGAATTAACTTTATCAAACACATAATTCACATCATTAATTGCAATATTCACATTCTGTTTTGAATAATTTGCTGAAATAGGCAAAATTAAACTTGAAACAGATAATGAAGACGCTAAAAGCAAAATCAATTTTTTATTTTTCTTCATATTTATATCTCCAAATTGAAAAATTTATAAGTAAATTTTGCTTTATTATATATATATATATATATGCGAGAACTTTTTTGTAAAAAAGTTCAATTAAAATATGAAAAAATAGCATCTAAAAACTACAAGTTCTTATTTTGAAATGAAATTTATTCTAAATTTGGCTAAATAAGGCAAAAAATTTAAATAAATTTCATTTTTTCGTTATTTTTATTTCTTTTTTCTATTCTTTATCTTAAAATTAAAAATGTTTATTTTAATATATATATATATATATAGAATAGGAGAGATGTATGAAAAATAAAGCATTAAAAAGGAGTCTTTTAATTGTACCCGCATCAGTACCATTAATAGGACTCGTTTTGCCTCTTTCATTAACTACGAGTTCAAACAATGTGTCAAGTAAAACTACTTCAGGTGCTAGTTGAACTTTTGATCAAGTTAATACTAATGTGCAAGATAATCTTTGAAAGAACTATAATTCACTTCCAACTTCAAATCATAATAATAGATATGCACCATATAGATATATAAATGTTTTTAATTCATCAGGTAATCGAAATTTTTATGACATGTCAGCGGAAGGAATAAGTGATGGAAATGATAAATGACAATATGATTATGTCGGTGATTCATGATTTAGATTGTTTGATGCCTCAAATCCAGGTTTTCCAAACAATGTAAATGTTTCCGATTGAACAGGTAGTAATTATAGAACAGAAAGCGGAACACTTTATTCTTGACAAGTAGATGGTTTTAGTAATAAAGGTGTAGATTATGGACCGTGATGAAATGGAAATGGATATAATCCAGGAACAGGTACTAAAAGATTTAAAATAGGTTACAACTTAATTAACAAACCCGTTAAGAATCCTACATATCAATGAGCGCAATCAACGTTCTATACAGGAGCATTTTATTTTTCAAATGATATGAAATTAGCAAGTGATATTAAAATTCACTTGTATATTAAAGTTGATGATAGAAATGATTCAACTGTTTTAAAACAAAAAACTTATACTATCAAATTAAAAGAAGACAAAAAAGCTACTTTATCTGACTATGATATTTCACCTTGAATTGGAAAAGTGCAAAGAGTAAATAAAGATTCTCTTCAAGCTTCTAAAAGTGGAGATACTTTAGAAGCATGATTAACTAATTATGCATACTTACCTTATTACCAAAATATTCCAACAGCATATACAAATGGATTAAGTACTGATTTACAAAATAAAAAAAGAGCTTGAGATAATTACAAAACATCAGACAAACGTAATGGAATGTATGATATTTTGGTATCTACTCCAACCAATATGTCAAGTGTTAGGTCAAATGGTTTTCAATTATCAAATAACAGTGGTTCATGAGTAAATTTTGGTTTATATCAAAAAAACCTTATTGATACTGCGAGACCAGCAGAGATTATATATAACAATCAAGGTGGTTTATTTGTTTTCAATATTGAAATGAATAAAAAGCTTGATTATTTAGTTGCCGGAGCAGTAGTAGAAGCAGAATTTGAACCATATAATGATGTGGCTAATCCAAGCAATACAACATTTTTTGGTAATACTGGTTCATCAACAGCTAAAAAATCTTTCTTCGGATCAGCAGAATATCGTGAAAAAAATAATGATACTAATCAAAGAATTGTTTCTGGATTTTGAAAAATAGCTGATAGATCTCAATCTGAACTCAAGAAGTTTTACACTTTAGAATCAATAGATACAACTTTAGGCAATCTTTATGACCCTAATACTGATTTATTTCCAGTCACAACATTAAGAGTTACTGAAGATAGTAATTCAAACATTAGCTATGACATAGTAAAAGATCGTGTAGAAATAAGTAGAAATAAAAAAGTTATTAGTACTAAGAACATTTTCCAAGACACCAAAGCGGTAAAAAATGTAAGTAATTTAAGATTAACTAGCACAATTTCAACAGCAGATGAGAAAAAATGAAAAATCAAAAATGCGAATTCTTATGTAAGACCTACTTCTAGCAAAATTTTTGATAACACTGGAATTGAATTTGAAAAATTTATTTATACATATACCGATTTAGAAAAAGCAAAAAGATATGTTGATACAAAACAATGATTAAATAAAGGTCAAAAAGATTTTTTAAAATTAGCAATTGATAGTGATTCTAGATTTACTCAAGCAGAAAAATATTCTAACAAAGGAATTTATGATGATTGAATTGCCAAAATTGATGCGCTTGATACTAAGCAAAAAGATATTGAAGCAAAATACAAAACAATTCGTGAATTTCCACTAAGCAACAGCATTTATGATTCAAATTTTGATGCAAACATAACCAATAAAATCATTTATGCATTAGCTTCACAAACTTCTAAAAAATCATTAGATGATTTTATTAATAGAAATATTAATAAAATTAATTTCCGTTCAAATGACTACAATACTGAATCTGGAACTATTGATAGAACAACTTCAAATGAATATGCACCTTCTAGTACATCATATGCTTCATATAATAGTTTAAAAGGTTCAATGGATGCAATTTATGATGGATTCACTACTTATTTAAATGGTGTAATTAACAGTGGTAAAGCAGAACTAGAAAAATATTTTGCAAAATTAAATCAATATGCTATTACTACTGCTAATTCAAGTACTTATCCTCAAAATTACGATAAGGCCAAAGAACTAATGATTAATACCATTAAGGCTCAAGTTCAAGACCTTAATTCAAAAAGTCAATTAAATCCATTTGTTAATTTATCAACTACAGATAGTCAAATTCAAGGAATTGTTGATTTAATTGCCAAAATTAATAAATTAAACAATGATAAAAATTCAGTTAAAACTCAAATTGAAACTTACAAACAACCTCAAAATGATTTTAATAATTTAGGTTCTTTTGAATTTGCTACTCAAGCAAATAAAATTGATTTAAATGCTCTTGATACTTTTGATAAAAACTTGACTAATGCTACAGATAAGACCATTCAAAATATTTTTGTGTCAACAACTATTCTTACTAACTTCTACAACAGTAACAATGACATTTTTGCTCAGCAATGAATTGAAAAAGCTAAAGCTCTTGATGGTGCAACAAATGAATTTAATACAGAAATAGATAAATTTACTTATTTAAGTTTAGAACAAAAAGCAGCTGCTAAAAATGCTTTACAAACAGCTTTAAGCCGAAATAATATTTTTACTTATACTGAAAAAACAGCAACTTTAAGTGTAGATAGTGAATACCTTAAAATAATTAATGATCAAATGGCTAGCGCTTTTGCTACTGCAAAAACAACAGCTAAAAATCAAATTTCAGGTTTGAATGAATTAACCGACGCAGAAAAAACTCAAGTTAAACAACAAGTAGATAGTGCTGCTCTTTACAAAGATAGTTATGATGAAACTCAACCATTTACTGACAAAATTTTAATTGGTTCAGATAAAAATATTAAAACAATTGTTGATAAATGAACTGATATCAATAATGAAAGAGCAAGAATTAAAGACTATACCGCTACTTTTGATTATCCAGATAAAAATATTGAACCTACAGCTGCTCAACAAAAATTAGTTTCTCAAGAAAGCATTTCTCCTGATGCAAACGGTTTAGAAACTGAAATTATTTTTATTAAGGGTAATAATGACACTGGAACTTTAACTGTTACTTATAGAGTAGTAAAATCAAGCGATAAAACTAATGTTTATACTCAGAATAAAACCTATGATATCACTGTTTTTGCTAATGAACAAAATATAGTTAATAATCTAAATGCTACTCCAGATTATAAAGATGCGAGTCAAAAACCAAATATTCAAGCGTCAACTGTTGTAAAAAGAAATGATAATGCTGAAGATATTACTTGAGTATTGCCAGAAAGAACACAAATTTATCAAGGTAGTGTTAGATATCTCGGTTATAACGATATAACTGGCAAAATTAAAATTGCATATAAATTGCAATCAACTACTGATGCAAGTGCTATTTCTAATGAAAAAACCGCAGAAATTACTGGTTTTCAAACAGAATCAACTAGATTAAATAATTTGGTCAAACAAGATACAGATACTAACCAAAATACAATTCTTAACATCTCTGCAAATCCTATTAAACGTGCTTCAGATTCAACTTTAAATACTGATTACACAATCACTTTAGCAAATAATTATGGAACTACTAATCAAGTTGAATTAACTGATTTATCCTCTCCTACAGCTAATGATACTGATGGTTCAGTTTCATATACATATAAATTAAAAACTACAAGAACTAAAGAAGATTTAGTAACAATTACTGATGAAGCAGTCGATAACAATAATATTTATAGTAATGTTTCAGCATCACAAACTAGAACTGGCTTTTTAACTCAAGCCCAATATGAGAAAAATCAAAAAGATGCAGCGGAAAAAGCGATTGATGATTATAAATATTTAAATGATGCACAAAAAACAGCGCTTAAAAATCAAGTTGATCAAGTTAATCTAGATGAATTAGATCAAATTGCACAAAATGCAAGTGATTTAAATGATGCAATGAAAGCTTATAATGATGCAACTAATAATATTGAAACAATTAAACAAAGTACAGATTATACTCAAGCAAATAATCAAAGTGCATTAGATGATGCTGTAACTCAACAAAAAACTGATGTTAATAAAACTCAAGGAACTAATTTATCATTAGAAGAGGTTAAAAATAGAACCAAAGCAATTCAAGATGCAATTAATGATTTAAACGGTGATGAAAGATTACAAAAAGCTAAAGAAGACGCAATAGCAAAAATTAATTCTGATTACTCATCATTAACTCCAAAACAAAAAGAAAAAGCAATTGCTTTAATCAATGAACAAACAACAATTGCTGGCGTTACTAGTCAAGATGCAACTAATAGTGCATTAAATTCATCAATGAAAACCTTGCGCGATTATATAACAAATCAAAATACTGTAACAGCAGGCAATAATTATACTTATACTACTAACGCTTTAAGAGAAGCCTATGATGGTAATCCAACTAAAGATGGAAACCAAAAAGGCGGAGTAATTAAAGAAGCTGAAGATTTATTAGATGCTTTAAATACTGACAATAATGATGATTTAATGAATAAATCTAATGTTGATTCATTAAATAACAAAATTCAAACTGCAATTAATAATTTAAATGGTCAACAACGTTATGATGAAGAATTAGCAAGATTAAATGCTTTATCTCTTGCTTTAGCTAAAGTTAAAGATGCAAAACAAGCGACAGATACAGCAAGTGAAGTTGACACTAATGAAGTTGAATTCAATTCTTCAACTATGCCTGAAAATGTAACTCCTGTTGATTTAGTTATTTCAAATCCAAATGAAGTAACAGGTAAATTAGATTTAAGTTATAAATATCAATCAACTAAAGAAAATCTTGAAACTGTTAAATCAACTAAAGTTTATACATTAGATAACAATAATGCTTTAAGCACTTTAACAGAGGAACAAAGATTAAATAATTTAATCGATAATGATAGTGTTGCAAAAACTATTGCATTTAATGGTAATAATCAAAATCAAGTGGCCGTTGAAGAAGTAAATACTTCTAGTTTTACAGGAACAATCGATGCTGCAAATAAAGCACAAATTATTATTGAATCTGTTACACCAGATCCAAATGATGAACATGCTGTACTTGTAACTTACAAATTACAATCAACTAAAGATAATTTAGGTAATCAAACAGTTGTGTCAAAAACTAAACAAGTTAAAATTGACGGCTTTATGAGCAACAAAGAAAAAGAACAACAAACAATTAATGCTTATACAACTGCTAACTTTGTAGGAACTCCAGATAGTACTAAATTAGCTTCTTCATTTGTTGCATCACCACGTAATGTTAATATTACTTTTGCAACAAATGATAATGCAAATCATGCAAATGAAACTATTGAAATTAAATCAGTTAAATCATGAGATGATGTTAATGGTACATTAACTGCTGTTTTTGTAGTTAAAAGCAATAAACATGGTGAAGTATTAACTTCAACAGAAAAAGAAATTACTATTGCTGGTTATTTAACAGAAGAACAAAGATTAAATAATTTAATTGACAATAAAGACAAAGAATTTAACTTTAGTGGCACAAAAGCTAAAGATAAAACTACTGTTGATGAAGTTACTAAAGATAACCTTTCAGGTTATTTAGCAGAACAATTAAATGGTCAATTAACTAATATTAATAATCAAAATAATGTTGAATTAGTAATTGATGAAATTACTAATAGAAATCCGGATGGAACTATTACTTTTAACTATCACTTAAAATCAACTAGAAGTGATATTCAAAACAACACTGTAGTTTCTAAAACTTTAAGTTCTTCAATGAATGGATTCCAAAGTAATTTAGATCGTGAAAAACAAGAATTAGATGCCAAAACTAATGATGATCTTAATGTAGTTATTGATAAAACTAAAATGGCTTCGAGTTTCAATCCAGATCAAATTCAATTAAATCCTAAAGATAATACTATTAGTGTTGTTGAAAAAACAATTACAGGTTACAATGATGTAATTGGAGCAATTAAACTTACTTATAAACTAAAAAGTAATAAAAATGGCCAAGATGTTTATTCTGAACCAAAAGAAATTATTATTACTGGACTTAAAACTGAAGCACAAAGATTAAATACACTTTTAAATAACTTGGTTGAAGCTGATATTACTTTCAACGGAACTAAAAATAATCAATTACCTTCAGTTAGTCCGGCTAATGATACAGCTAACTATTCATATGATGCAACTAAACAAACTGCAAATAAAGCTAGTGCATTTATTAACTCAATTACACCAGATGATTCAAATGGTCAAAATACTTTAAACTTAAAATTAGTGACAACTAAAACTCAAGATGAATTAATTTCAAATTGAAATGTAACTAATTATGAAGCACCAGAAAGCCAAAATAAAGATTTAGTAATTACTGGTTTCAGAACACAAGCTGAACAAAACAAAATTGATCAAGATGCTGAAAAAGCAAGATTAACTGATTTGATTGCTAATGCACAAATTACTTATCCAGATAGTGATCAAATTTTAGCTTCAAGTTCACAAATTTCAGGAATTAATGCTGTAATCAATTCAACCGATAATAATGCAGAAATTATTATTCAAAATATTACTGATAAAAATGATTTAAATGGTTCAATTACAGTAGCTTATGTAATTCATAGTACTAAAGGTGGAATTTACGAAAATGTAAACACTGATGTACAAACTGTTGTTTTAAACAACTTTAAAACTGAACAACAAAGATTGGATGATTTATTCTTAAATAAAGTTGCTACAGCTTCATTAACTGGTATTGATAGTACAAACTACAGACAATATTTACCTGAAGAAGTTTTAGATCATTTAACTTTAGCTGTTGCTGATTTAGAAAATGCTAGGGTAGAAATTGTTTCAAAAACACCAAATAATCAAACTAATAGCATTGATTATAAATATCGTTTAGTTTCAACTAGAGGAGTGGTTAGTGGCCACGATCTAAATACTGTTACATCAACAGCAACTAAATTAGGATCATTAGCTGGCTTCAAAACTGTGGCAGAAGCCGAAAAAGAAAGATTAGACAATCTTAATCCAAATGCAACTGATAATGGTTATACTCACACAATTGATTACTCAAATAGAAATCAAATTCTTGCTTCAAAAGTGCAAATTAGCGATCAAAATTGAACTTGAAGTGTAGAACCAAATACCGATCATACTTTTAGCGACCAAGAAATCATTGCTTATGATGATATTACTGGTAAATTAAGAGTAAGATATAAATTACAGTCAACTAAAACAGGTTTAAGCGATGTTAAATCAGAATATAAATATGCAACCTTAACAGGTTATAAAACTGAATTAGGCAGATTGAATGATTTAGTAAAACAAGCTAATCAACCAGTTGCTATAACTGCTAAAGATGAAGCTAAAAAAGATGGAACAAATCAGAAAAAAGCTTCACAATTAACTTCTAATGACTTTAATGCAGCTTTAACAGAATACGGGCAAAATGAAAATGTTAAAATTGAAACAATTTTAGACACTCAAAATGCTAATAATGAAACAGGAACAATTCAATTAGGATATAAATTAATTTCTACACGTCCATTAACTGGTACAGATGGATTAATTTCAGGTACTTGAGATGATGCGCCTGAACAAGCACCTACAATTAAATCTGAAACTTCAAATCCATTATTAAGTTTTGATGGTTATGTAACTAATGATGACGAAGAAGAGAATAGAATTGAAAGATTAATTGCTGATTTAGTAATTGATTATCCTGGTAAAGAACAATACTTACCTCTTTATAATGAAACCAATGTTATTCCTTCTGGAGTACAAGTAAAATTAAGTGATAATCGTGAATTAAGTGCCGAAAATATTTCAATCAAAGAAAATTCAATGAAAATTGTTACTCGTGATGATAGAAAAGGTGAAATTACTGTTAGCTATACTTTAGTTTCAAATTCAAGACAAGCTGTTGAAGTTGAAATTAATCAAACTAGAAGTAAAAATGCTAATACTATTACAGGTTTCAAAACCGAGTTACAAAGATTGGATGAATTAACTTATAGTTGAGAAAATGCAATTCAAAATAAATCAACTATAAGCCCATCTGATGTTATTTTAAGTAATATTACTCCAGTTTCAACTAATGATGATCAAGCAAAAGATGTTGTAATTACAACTTTTGATGATAGAACAGGAACTTTAAACGTTCAATACAACATTTATTCAAAACGTGCTGATTTAACTGATATTCATGTAGTTAATAAAACTGCACAAATAACTGGTTTACAAACTGAATTACAAAGATTAAATGCTTTAATTGTTAATGATCAAGTATCTAAAACAATTAATTATGTTCCAAACGATAAAGCTGAAATCAAAGCAAGTTCATTAGTTGCCAAAAAAGACGAAGTACTTGCAAATAATGGCGATTCATACTTTACAACCTTAATTCAAAATCCGGCCACTTCAAAAGCAAAAATTATTATTAAAGATATTAGTGCCGATGATGAAAAAGGTCAATTAAGTGTTAAATATGTATTGCAATCAACCAAAGATAATTTAACTGATATTAATTCAGATACTGAAAATACAGTGGTAATTTCTGGTTTCTTAACTAATTTACAAGAAGCTAAAAATAATTTAAAAGCTAAAATTGATGAATTAGTACAAAATAATAAATTAACTAGCGAACAAGCACAAGCACTAAAAAATAAAATTGATAGTAATGAAACTGATTCTATCGATAAAGTTAGCAAAATCGGATTAGAAGCAGATAAACAAGTTTTAGTTAATGAAGCAGAAAAAGAATTTACTCACTTAAACAAAGCACAGTTAACTGATGTAATTAATAATATTAAAACTGCTGAAAACTTAGATAAGGCAAATGAAGCTAAAAACAATGGTCAAACCTTAGATTATAAAATGGCAAAATTAGATGAAATAGTTAAAAACTATGAAGCTAAAAAACCATTAGATAAATATACTTATGCTTCAGAAGAACCTAAAAATGCTTTTGATAAAGTAATTGAAGATGCTAAAAAATTATTAGATAAAACTAATGCTACCGATTTAGGTACAGATAATTTAGATAATTGAATTGGTGATGAAGAAACTAATACTAAAGGTGAAATTCAAACTAAATATGAAGCCTTAGATGGCGATATTCAAAAAGCTATTCAAGAAGTAACTAATAATGAATACTTATCTCCAAAACAAAAAGCAGATTTAATTAAAAAACTTAATTCATTAGATCCTAATACTTTAGATAAAACTAATGATGATGGTACCAAATTAACTTTAAATGATATTAAAGATGAAATTGCGCAAATTGAAGCTCTTAAAAAAGAAGCAATTAATCGGATTAAAGCATATGAAAACTTGAATCCACAACAAAAAGATGAATATATTAATCAAATTAAATCAAGCGACAATGATCAATTAGAAACCATTGAAAATAATGCGACTACTTTAGATAACAAAATGCTTGAGTTAAAACAAGCAATTGAAAATGTTAAAGATGTACCTAATTCAAGTGCCTATCAAAATGCAGATCAAAATAATAAAGATGCTTTTGATAATGCATTAAATGTTGCAAACAAAATTAAAAATGGTAAAGAAAACACTGATCCAAGTGATACATTTAATTACAATGCAAACTTAGATGAAGTACAAAAAGCAATTGATGATCTTAAATTAGCTAATACTAATATTAATCGTGATGAAGCCCTTAAATATGTTGATAATGCACCATATTTAAGTGCAGATGAAAAAACAAAATTCAAAGAACAACTTAATAAAAATCCAATCACAGATGAAACTATTGCTAAATTAAAAGAGCAAGCACAAATTATTAATGATGCTAAAAAAGTTTATGTAGATCAAATTAAAGCAATTGACAATAATGATTTAGATCAAAGTAATAAAGATAAATACATTAATCAAATCATTAATAAACCAATGTCATTAGATGAAAATAATGTAATCACTAATCCAGAGGAATTTAGCAAAATTGTTTTTGATGCCCAAAAAGAAGCTCTAATTAATAAATTAGAAAATAATGTAAATCAACCTGATTTACCAAATATTCTTAATCCAAAACAGTTAGCTGAAGCTAAAGAAGCAATTAATAATGCCACTGATTTAGCAGAAGCACAAAAAGCTTATGATGATGCTATTAATTTAAGTAAAAAAATGGCAGCTTTAGATGAATTAGTCAAAAACTATGAAAAATCAATTGCTGATCCAAATAACACAAAATACAATAAAGCTGATAATAAAGAACAATTTGATAATAAATTAGCTGAAGCTAAAAAATTGTTAACATCAGATTCAGATAATGGCGTTGATAATAAATTATTAGAAGATTTATTATCAAATAATGACAAATCATTACAACACTCATATGAAGAGTTAAATGGTTTAGAAAATGATTTAATTGAACAAATTAATAATTCAGAAGTTTTATCACCAAATGAAAAATCTACTTTAATTGCTGAAGTAAATAACATTGATAAACACAATGATGAAGCAGGTCAAGTAGAAACATTGCAAGATAAACTTAATAAATTAATTGCTGATAAAAACAATAATATTAAAGCTATTCAAAATCTTGAAAATCTGAACCAAAGTCAAAAAGATGATTTAATTAACAGAATTAAGAATAAT
Organism: Mycoplasmopsis gallinarum DSM 19816; assembly: GCF_000621085.1. GTDB lineage: Bacteria > Bacillota_I > Bacilli_A > Mycoplasmatales > Metamycoplasmataceae > Mycoplasmopsis > Mycoplasmopsis gallinarum. The sequence continues at coordinate 155,260 of NZ_KK211211.1, read as the reverse complement.
GACTTGGTCGATAATCCAGCAATTTTAGACGAAGCTCAAAATCTTGATAATAAGATGAAAGAGTTAAAAGATGAAATTGCAAAAGAAAACAAAATTAAAGGTTTAAGTTACTATAATAAAGCGTCTGAAGAAAAACGTAATAACTATGAAAATGCTTTAAATGGTGCTAAAAAATTAGTTAATAATGAAAATCCTGAAACTTATGACACCGCAAATCTTACTGAAGCAGAAGTGCAAAAATTAATTGATAAACTTAAATTTGCTGAAAATGAAATTGCAGGTGAAAAAGTTCAAAAAGTAACTGATTTACAAGAAGAATTAGCTCAAAAACTTAAAGAATTAGATCAAAATCCAAATCCATCATTGAATGAAGAAATTAACAAAATTATTAATGAATTGAATGATCTTGATACAAATACACATGATGCTAAATTAGCTCAAAAAATCATTGAATTAGATAACTTATTAAAATGATTAGTCGATCAATGAAGATCAAGTGAAAAATTAAACAAAGTTAATACTCAAAATTCAAATGAAGATTTAGCTAATAACATTAATAATATTGAAAATCAATTAAATGAATATTTAAATAATGTTCCAAATGCGATTTTACAAGATACTATTAATCAACTTAAAAATAAAACTCTTGAACAAATTAATTTTGCACGTACTAAATTAGACTTTACTATTGCGTTAGAAACAGGTAATTTAGAACAAGCTCAAGAAGCAGCATCAAAATTAGTTGACTATGGTTTAAATCAATATCAAAACTTCTTAAATAATTTAACTAATGCTAAATTCTTTGAACGTGATAAAAATAACAAAGTTAATATTCAAAATGCTAAAGCATTATTAAATATTCCATTAACTAACATTGATAAAATTGATCAAAGTGTCTTCAAGGAAATTATTAGAAAACAAACTAATGTCCAAGATAATCTAAAATGATTATGATGATTAATTTTAGCAACCGGAGTTGTAGGCTCAACCTTAATGCTTGGTATATTGATCAAAAGAAATAAAAAATAGACAAAAAAACATGAAAAGTTAAATTTTCATGTTTTTTAATACATTTTTAAGGTTTTTTTAATATAAGCCTCATTCTCTTTTCTTTTAATTTCTTCTCTTTTATCAGCTTTATTCATACCTTGCACAAGAGCAATCTCTAATTTAATTTTACTTTTATTATTAAAGTAAATTTTTAAAGGAATTAAAGTTGAACTGGTAGTTTTTTCTAATTTATTATTTAGTCTGATAATTTCTTTCTTATGCATTAAAAGTTTTCTATCGCGTTCTTCATTATTTTTTTGTAACATATAACTTTTAAAATTGGCACCATATAAATAAATTTCATTCTTTTTATTAATATAACAATAACTATTGGTTAAATTAACATTATTGGCACGCGCACTTTTGACCTCTCAGCCAAATAAAACCATTCCAGCTTCATATGTATCAATAATTTTATAACCATGTCTTCCACGTCTATTATCGCTAATAATTTTCATATTTAATAATTATATACGTACAAAAGATAAATAAATCTATTTAATAGAAAATGAAAATTTAAATCTTAATTAAGTTTTAATAAATATAATAATTAAATAAAAGGAAGAAATATGGAAAATAAGAAAATCAAATTAGGACAATTTTTTACAGTGAAAAAATTATGATTAAAGCCGCAAATTATTGATTTTATAAAAAAGCAAAATAAAGAAATTGCTTATGATCCTTTTGCTGGCAACGGAGATTTATTAAATTTAGCCAAGGAAGATTTAAATTTTAAAAAAATTAAAGGTTTAGATATAGATCCAGCATTAAGTTGAGAAATAAACGATTCTTTAAAAAATATTCCACTTGTCGCTAATTCTTTAATTATTACTAATCCACCTTATTTATCTAAACAATCAGCTAAAAGAAAAAAAATTAATATGGATGATTATTTTAAATTGTCAACTTATGATGATATTTATTTAATTGCTCTGGAAAAAATGCTTCAAACTAATTTACCTGTGGTGGCCATAATTCCAGAATCATTCATTAATTCTAATTTCAAATTGAAAAATTATCTATCTTCAATCACAATCATCGAAGATGAAATTTTTTCTGATACTGAAAATCCAGTAATTGTTGCTTGTTTTGATAATAAAGATAAAACAAATAACGAAATCTTAGTTTATAAAAATGACATTTTTATAGACAATTTAGCAAACATTTTAAAAATTAGATTAAAACCAAAAAATAATATTGAAATTAAATTTAATGATTTAAATGGTTGACTCGGAATAAAAGCGGTGGATGGAATTAAAGAAAATAAAGACATTAAATTTGATTTTCCATCAAATATTAATTATGATTGAAAAAATAAAATAACTATTTCTTCAAGACATTACTCATTAATTGCAATAGAAATTAAAGAACACCTAAAATTAAAACTTATTAATCAAGCTAATAAAATTTTGAAAGATTTAAGAGAAAAAAGTTCAGATATTATTTTAACTCCATTTAAAGGTAATAATAAGTTTGGTAATAGACGCAGAAGACTTGATTTTAATTTATGTAGAGCTATTTTAGAGGAAGCTTATATGCAAATAAAGGAAGAAAAATAAATGAAAAATATCGATTTATTTAATTATTCCATAGCAAAATCTAATAACAATTTTGATTTTGATTTTACAAGTGAATTAATAGTTTTACCAAAAAATAAAGATGAATTGAATGAGTTGACTATTAAAAACAACGAATTAATTGAATTAATTGCTGCTTATAAAATTATTAATAATGTTACTGATAATAAAAAATTAAAAGAAGAAATTATATTTAAAATTATTGATATTTTAGATAATACTAAAGGAAGCGTTGGAAGATATGGGGACGGCCCGGTTCGTAAGAGCCGGGTTTTTATTTTAACAGGAAGGCATTATGAGTACATTTAGCAATTTGAAATATTTAAGTGAGATTGAAAATAAGGAAGAATGAAAAGATTTTTTACTTAGTCAAAATTTTCAAAAAATTATTGAAGCTAAAAAATATAAAAAAATTAATCCTGTTGTTTTAAGTCAATTTGCTAATTTCAAAATTAAAGTGAGTGATTCATATGCTGAAAAATTTAAATTTCATAATTTAGCATTTTTAATTTTTGTTTATTTGAAAAATAAAATTGGAAAGAAAAAAATTATGGAAGTTGCAGAATTAAATTCTGTTTTTGAATTACATAAAAACACATTGAGGAGAAATTTAAAATTTTTGGTCGATTTAAATTTAATTGAGATTCAAAATCAAAAAATCAAAGTTTCTAAATTAAATTTAAAAGACAAAAAAGAAAATTTTGTGATGCTTAATGGAGCTGAAATTTGAAAATTAATTTTTATAAGTTCTGTTAAAAATGCTATTGCTTTAAGAAGAATTAAATTCTTAATTTCTAAACACAAAATTAGCAAAAAATCAAAAAATAAAAAATGTCTTGTGTCTAATAAATATTTAAATTTGACTAGAACTGGATTTTTGAAATTTAAACAAATTATCGAAAAAATGTTTTTAGTTAATTTTAAAAAGATGTTTGAGATTGTTCGTGAAAGAGCAGTCAATGTTAAAAAAATTGATACAGAAACAGGTATTAGTTTTTTTAAAAAAGCGTTTGAATTCAAATCAAATCGTTATTTATGTTTTGCGGAATTTTAATCTTTCATTTATAAAAGTCAAAATTATAGTAATGAAAGTGGAAGTATAAAAAATTATTTCTAGTTTCATTACTATAAAGGAGAGATTATGAAAAAACTGCTGAAATAAAAATTATTTACTGGTATTTAGCATAAATACTTATTTTGCTATTGCTTTGTTTGAGAAAGAAATAAGATTCTTTTGTTTTTTAAAAAATGAGAACCAAATTTCATACATAAATACTTATATAGTAATGAATAACTATATATAGAGTTCTTTTTTTAACTTATTTAATTATTAAAAATTAATATCAAAGTTATCTATTGTTGATTAAAAATAAAAAGACTAAATATATTTGATTGATATTAGATTGATTTATAAAACATCCTAATAATTCATAGTTAAGTTAAGGGTTCTAAAAAAATTAAACAAAAAGAAATTTCAATCAATTTTTTATTTTTTATCGATAACTACTTATTACTAAAACTACTTTTAGCGTTCAATACGAAATAAAGAAAATTAAATTTTACAAAGTAATTGATAGTTTCATATAGAGGGCTAATTAATGTTTGTTCTTAATAAATTTTTTGTTTGGTTCCTGCGAATAGCAGGCGCCGAAGGCAGATTGCGATGGCAATCGTTTAAATAATTTGCGATAGTGAATATAAATGGTTAGAAATTGATAATTAAATTGAAGATAGAAATAGATGGAGTTAGATATGAATAAAGAAATAAAAGCAGAAAAAAATATTTTTGATGGTTTAGATAAAAACGCTAAACTTAAAGACTTTAAAACACTTTTAAATATTTTTTATTACTGGGATGAAAAATTAGTTAATCGACAATTAAAAAATATTAGCCGTTTAAGCAATAAAGATTTAAATACACAATTTTATTATGACTTTAAAGATGTTGCGTTGAATTTTAATAAAGCAATTTATAGAGCAAAAGCACAATACAACTTTGATCTTTCTTTTTATACAGATATTAAAAACATTATTGACTTAACACCTGATAATGTTAAAACGTTAAAGTTTATGGTTTATGAAGGTGATTTAAGATGTCCTAAGGAAGAATGATTGCGTGAGGTTTATGATAATTTAACTAAAACTAAACAAAGAAAATCAAATGATATAAAAATTACAACATTAGGTGAATTTAAGAAAGAAATTAAAGATTATGAGGAGATGACTATTTTTGAAAAAACAAATTTATATTTCAATAATCGTTTATTAAATATTGTGACTTATGGAAGTTGAAATTCTTATTTATATAAGAAAGAAAAAGAATTAGAAAAAGAAAATATAGAAAAACAATCAATTAATAATGAGATTAATCATTATGAAAATTTAGATACCAAAAACAAAGTGCAATTTGAATTTCCAAAATTTGAGGACTTTGCTGATAAGGAAGAAGATTTCGGGTTGGGACTTTAAAATAAGTGGAGGTAATGATGGATTTTAAAAAGAATTATGAGTATGTTAAAGATTTATTAGAAACTAATTATGACACTTTGGAAATACAATTCGGCAAAGCATATGCAGAAAAACAATTAATGGGAATTGAAAAATTACCATTAGGTGCTTTTACTAATAAATATGTAGACAATTTAGACAATTTGTTTGAAGGTGAATATACAACATATGAGGGTGGTGATTTAATTGATTTATTTACTGATAGCGGTTATTTACTTTTAAAAATGGATTTAACTCCGGCTAATATTGAAAAATTAGTAGATTGATATAACAATACATTTGAATATATGGCTGAAGACGTGGAAGAAAGATTATATGAAGATGATATTTATGAGTGAGAACATTATCAACAATTAATATTTGATGATTTAAAAAATGAAAAAAGTATTAATGACTTATATGCAAATAGATTTAAATATGAAGCATTTTTTAAACAATTAGATAGGTTAAGTGATGATGTTTTAGTGAAAATTTCTCCTTATGGTGATATCGAACAATGTGAGGATGATATAAAAGAGCAATATAAACAACAAATGTGAGAAGAAAAGTTCAATTATTTTGTTAATTTAACTAAATTTAATACTTTTGAAGCATACATCAAAGAAGCAGAATTAGAGTTGGGATTATAAAAATAGAAAATGACAAATAATGAGAAAAATTTAAACAAAATCATTAAATTATTTAATGATTTAAAACAATCTAAATTAAATTTTGATAATGATTATTTAGATTTTCAATTGCACCACATTGAAAAATTACCATTAGATGCTTTTACTGATAGATATGTTGAAAACTTAAAGCATATTTTCGGATTTCAATTCAAATTAAAAAGCGATTTCTATAAAGATACGATTTATTGAGAATTACGAGAATTTAATAGGAAAAATGATTGATTGTTTGGAGAAGTAAATTTAAATCCTCAAAATGCAGAGTTAATAAGAGAGTTTGTAAGTAGTTCCAAAGAAAAAGAATTGGAATTTGAAAAATGAGTGATGCATTTTTACGGAGTTCAAAAATTAAATGATTTGCAAAAATTAAAAGCTAGTGGTTTATTTGCATATACAAACGATATAAGTGACGAATTATTAACAAAAATTATAAAACGAAGTCAAATCATTAATAAGAGCTATTATGAATTTAATAATGAGAATAAATTAGAAGAAGTTAATGAAAACAAATTAAAAAAAATGAAAATTAAATACTTATAAGAACAATTAACTGTTTTAATCTGAAATACATCTGTTAATAATTATTGATATGAAAACGAAAATGGATTAGCAAAATAAATGGTAATTTGAGCGTTATATGATGATGCATCGCGTTGTTATTATGAAGCACTAAAAGATAAGCATAAAGTAATTGGAATAGGAATTAATAGTCATCAAACAGATTATTTACAATTGGACTTATCAATTACAAATCATAATTTAATTAAAGAATTAGAAAAATTACCGCTACCTGATTTAATTATTGCTTCTCCCCCTTGTATGGCGTGAAGTATTGCAGATAGTGCATTTTGCTTGGTAAAAAGTGTTGATAGTGAAAGCGATAATAATTTTAGTTATTTTAAATTAAGAAAATTTAACTTTTATAATCAAAATAATTTAGATCCTACAAAAGGGAAAAGAGACCCTTTTAAAAGGATGCAATCATTTCTTAATGGATTAAGTTGCATTACTGGATTAATTAAAATAATTAATTATTTTAAGCCGAAGTATTATGTGATTGAGAATCCTGAAACATCGAAAATTTGGGACGTTATTAAATATTTAGACTTTTATGATAATAATTACATTAATAAAACTTATTACTCTAATTATGATTTAAATTTTTCTTTGAAACCAACGATTTTTTTAAGTAATTATGAGTTGAATTTAGAGCGTGATTATCAAAAGCGAACCAAATATAAGAGTGTGTTAGATTTAAATCGGCAAAAGAGAAGTGATATTCCATTAGAGTTAATTAGAGAAATTGTTAGTCAATCAGAAGTTAAAAATGATAGTGAAAGTTAATTTTATAACTCCAAAACGAGGTTATAAAACAGGATTAGGAAATTTACATACTTTAAAAGACTGAATTAATAATGGGAAAATGTTAGATTACATTACTCAAAAGAAAAAATGCGTTTCATTCTTTGATAATGAAAATATAAGGAATGATAATTTAAAAAGTCATAAAGCAAAAATTGATTGATATAGAAGTCATTTGAAATTAAATCAAAAAGAACCGCAAAGTGGTATTTATGATGTTTTTGATGGTAAGGTGCAAAATCTAAATATTGATTTTTTAAAAAATGATCTAAAAAATATCAATCAAAACGTGTGAGAAATGATTATTAATCCTGGTGATTTAGCAATTACACATAATGTCTTAAATAAAGAACAATGAGCGAATATTATTAGAGATAATTTAGCAATTTTATTAAATAAATCAAAGTTTGAAGCTGAAAATGTTAATGCGTATTTTGTAATACACGGGAACACTGATTACCCACACGTTCATTTATATTGATATGAAAAAGAGGCAAAGAAAAAGTTTAAGGATTCATTTTTAAAGAAAGAACATTTAGCAGATTTTAGAAACAATTTATTAATGTCAATGACTGATGGTGACATCTTAAAAAGATTTAGAGAAGTCAAAAAAGAACAATGAGAAATTAATAGCAATCAAAAAGTGAAAAACTTAATTCAAAATTTACATAGTCAAAGCTGAAAAATTGCATTTAAAGAAAAACAAAGACAATTTAAAAAGTTTCTTAATGCATCATTTGTGATAGCGAAAGAAATTAAAGGATTAAGAAATATTTCATATAAAAGACAAAATGAAAAAGTTAAAGAAGCAGTTAATGAAATTAAAGAGTTTTTATTAAGTTATGAAAATGATTACAGTGAAAGTGTAAGAAAACATCAAAAGTTAATTAATGAAATTATGTTAATGGACTTTAATAGTCAAAAAAGCAAAATGATAATGCTAAAAGAATTAGAAAAAGAATTAGTTAAGTTTGAGTATGAAACAAATAATAAAATCATTAAAAGCATTAGAAAATCGATGTATTCATTGGAAAGATTAGAAAAAGCGCTTGATAAGAAAAAAGAAATTAATAATTACTTTAAAGATTTTAACAACAATTTAGTCATTAAAAGTATTCATAAGAAGCTAATGTATATTGCGTATAAACAATATCACGCAAAAGATTTAAAAGAATTAGAAGATATTGATAAATATTTAAAAGTCAAAATTTTTTAGGAGGCAAATGAAAAGAAAATATAGACTTTTATCATTAGTTCCCGCAATAGGACTAAGTCCTGCTTGTGTCGTGACATTAAGTGCAAATACAGAAAATAGAGAAAATGAAAAAGAAATAGATATTAATAGTGAAGCAGTTAATAATGAAAATGATAATAAAGAAATAATTGACTTAAATTTAAGCAGTGAGTGGTTTGATATTTATTATAGGAAAATACAGTTAATGGAATTTTTGAGAGATTTGAGCCCTTATTATAGATATTCACCTGAAAAAAGCAATGAGTTAATTCAAAAAATATTTCCATTAAATGAAAAAATGAATTATGTAAATATCATAAGTATCGAACAGTTTAAAGGATTAAGTTTAGATGAAATGGGTATTCCTTTTGCTTATGAATATAAAATCAATTTTGAATTAAAAGATGAATATAAAAACAATTACAGACTTTTAAATAATAGCATTATTTTTAGCGGAAAACACGATCCCCTTTTAGAATTAACAAAAACAGGGGACTTCCCCTTTTTAAGTAGAATACATAATAAAACTGGTGTAAATTTTAATTCTAATTTTGAATATATAAACAATGAAGAAACAAAAAGAGTAGGCAATGATATAAAAAATAAACTCATTAATTATTATGAAATACCTTCTAAATATCAATCATTAATTACTATTGAATATGAAACAATTGGTGAAAAAATTAATCGTTGAAAAGAAAATGAAATACAAAATAAAAGTGAAGAAGAAATTAAGGAAATCGAAAAATTAATTGAAAGCAAAAATTATGATTTCGAACAAATCCATCACGTTTATTTATTCATTAATGGTGCACAATATATTACATTACAATTTGAAAAAGATTGAAATTCACCTTTCATTTACCCTGATAACAAATTAATTGTTGTAGATAGTTTCAATGGTCCAAATGATTCAACAGATAATGATTTTTTTAAAATGTCTAATGAAGATTGACAAAAATGATTTGATGATAATTGATTTTTACTTAATAACATTCAAAAAACTAATAATAAGTATTGATTGTCAATTAATGATATGGCTGAAGTTATATATGAAGACAGACGTGTATCATATTATTTAAGTGATAGAAGATGAAGCAATAAAAGTTTTCAAATCTTTTTTACAATTAAAGATAATAGAGAACTTAACTATGAAAATTTTCCGAAAGATAGTGATATTGAATTCAAATTAAATGTAAAAACGTTCCCTTATATATCGTGAGGTGAAATGGATGATAAAAATGTTTATTTATATAAATCTTGATTACAACTTAAAGAACCCGAAGATATAAATAATTGATTGCCTGATGAAAGAGGTGAAAGTTTTATAAAAACATTTACTATTAAAAGTCCTTTTAAAAATAAAAATATTGAGAAAGTCGAAAAATTAGCAAACGGGAATTATTTAGTTTATCAAAATCAAAATAATAATAATAATTCATCATCAACTAATGTTGAAGTACAAACTGAAAATGCACCTGTTAAGAAAAATATTAATTGATGAAGTGTGGGATTAGGAGTTAGTACAATTACTTTACTTGTCTTGCTTTTAGTGTTAATTGGACTAAAAAATAGAAAAGATGAAAAAGAAAAAAATTCAACTCAAAGTTAATAATGATGATGAGTGATACACATTAAAAGAAGACATACAGTTTTTCATTGATAATGCTAATATTTCCAAAGATAAGATCATATGATGTCCGTTTGATTGAGAAAATAGCAATTTTGTAACGCAATTTAGAAAAAATGGTTATACAGTGATTGCATCACATATTGAAGATGGGAAAGATTTTTATCAATATGAACCTGAAAAATGAGATATTTTAATTTCTAATCCGCCATATAGGAATAAATCAAAATTGATGAGAAGAATGTGAGATTTTGGGAAAGATCGTCCATTTGCGCTTTTAATGACTACGACTTGTTTGCAAAGCAAAAATTTTATTAATTGATGATTAGAATATTTCAATAATCCGCAAATTGTATTAATGGAGCATAATCGCATAAGATTTACCAAAGACCATTTAAATTATGATTTAGATAAAGTAAATCGTGGGATGTTTGGCGCAATATGAATATGCAATAATTTATTTGATAAAGACATTAATTGATGAAAAGGTAATGACTATAAATTATGAAAAGCAGAAAATTATGCAGTTGATGAATGACTGAAATTAAATCATAAGTGAGATCTAAATGAAAAAGCAAACTAAACATAAGAATTACAATTTAATTAATTTATTGTCATTATTAAGTTATCTAAAACGAAATGATATGAATTGTACGTTGTCTATATTTCGCTATAAGTGAAAACAATATTGATTGATAGTGCAAAAATTAAATAAAAATGATAGAAAACGAAATAAAAGTGCAATTGCGAAATTAATATTTATTGAAGTTGATGATAAATTAAAAACTCCATTAAGAGAAGCGTTAGAAATAGAAACGGATGGCAATAAATTATTTATGGACTGAAATACATTAAATAATTATTTTAAGATCGAGTTTAAACATCATATGAAGCGCTTTATAGAACAGTTAAATAATTCATTATCTTATAGTTGAGATACTTAATTATGAATAAAAATGTTAAAACTACTTTTAAGTGAATTTTAATTATTTCTGGTTATTTAACTTTAACGCTTTTATCATCATTCATAATTTATATCTTTTATTTAGGAATTTTTAAGCAGGGATTATATCTATTTAAATATGTAAAAGATGGAACTAGATTTAGTACAGAATGAAAAAATTTAATTATTAATAAGCAAAATCTAAATGTTTTAGCAGTTTGTTATGCACTTTGTTTAGTGTTTTGAATAGTTCTATTTAACTACCGCAAAGTAATTAAGTTTTTTGATAAGAAATTTAGTAAGAAAAAAGAAGCAAATAATGAAGGTTGATTGTGAAATGAAAAGTTAAATGAGGGTGATAAAAAAGTCTTTGATAAAGTATTTAAAGTTAATAAAAAAGATAATTTAAGAAATAATTGACTAATAAAATATGAGAAAAACTTAAAAACTTTTTATGTGAATAATAAAGATGAGAATGTATTAGTTAATGGAGCGGCAGGTTCTGGAAAAACGCAAAGGGTGTTAATTCCAAATTTACTTTATATGTCATTATTGAATAATGATATAAAGCCAAATTTAATTATTACTGATCCTAAAAAAGAAATTATTCAATATGTGGGTGAAAATTTAACAAATAATGGTTATGATCTCTACGTTTTAGACTTTGATAATCCTGAATTATCGATGGCGTGAAATCCTTTATCTTACGCTTATGATTTAGTTAATAAATATGATGTATTAAATAGTCATTTTGAAAATGAATTAGTTAATGCTTATGAGTCATTAAATAATATTGTTGCGTCGTTAAATTGAGCAAAGGGCGAAAACGACCAAATGTGGAGCAATCAAGCGAAAAAGTTATTAATTAGTCTATTAAAATTTTTCTTACTATTAGCAGTTGAGAAAGATGAGAAATTGAAGATTGAAAGAGACTATTTTAATTTTGAAACAGTGTTAAGTTTAGTTAATCTGGAGTCATTTAAAGGAAATAATACTTATAGCTATAAAAAGGAAGAAAATTTTAAGTTAAAATGATTAGATTTAATTAAATATAAAGCAGAAGATAAAAGTAACCCCTTACTTTATTATTGAGCGTCAATTTATAATGACTTAAAAGAATATCAAACAATGGCTGATGTGACATTAAGTGGTATTCTAACGAATATTAGTGCGGCGACTGCTCCATTTATCAATGATGAAAAAATCAAAAATTTATTGAGACACACGATTTCTTTTGATATTGATAAGATTGTAAATAGTCATAGTCCATATGCAGTCTTTATTCATTACCCCGACCATAAAGTGGCAAATCATTTCTTAATTTCATTAGTTATAGATCAAATTTATCAGGCACTCATTGAAAAAGCGAATAAGAATAGTGATTTAAGACTAGAAAGAAGAGTAAATTTCATATTGGAGGAGTTTGGGAATTTACCTAAAATTGCGAACTTTGATAATAAATTAAGTATTTGTCGGTCACGGAATGTATTCTTTATGTTGATATTGCAGGACTACGGTCAATTGAAAATTTATGATAGTCAAAATAAACAGGGAGCAAAAATCATTCGCTCAAACTGTCAAATTAATTATTTCTTATCATCGGGTGATGATGAAACATTAAAAGTGTTTAGTCAAAGTTTAGGAAAGAAAACAGTGCAAAAAATTTCTACTTCGACTTCAAAAAATGGAACATCAACAACGCAAAGTGATACAAACGAAGAATTAATGTCAATTGCAGATTTAAAAGCAAAAGAAAATGAGTATATTGTCTTAACTAAAAATGGATTTAAGCCGTCTTTAATTAAAGTCGATATTATTGCTAAATATGTTAAAAATGATAATTATTTCTTTAAGAATAGTGACAATTTAAAAATTTCTAACCGCGATAGAGAAGTGTTTAATATTGAAAATTTTGGTAAAAAAATTTATCCTGCAATTGTGCTTTATCAAAAGAAAGAAATTAATAATCAAAAAGAAAAATTAGATCAACAAAAAGACAATAATAAGTCAAAATGAAAAAATAAATCAAATAATAAAGAAAAGGAAGAAGTGGTAATTATCGATGATGATTTAGATGATGCATATACATTAATGCGGGAAAAAATCGATAATTAAATAAATTAACATTTTAAATGTTGATTTATAGATGCGTAAATAAGACTTTTTTAACAAAAACACATACACCATAATCATTAATTTAAAAATTTTCATAAGTTATTTTTCCTTTCTATTTTGTTGTCTTTAAAAAATTGTTTGCAAAAATGAACTCCTTTATAAAAAATTCATAGACTTAATTAATATTTACGCATCTATAAGTCAACATACAATTCTTGACTTAATGAAAGGAGCAGAAAAATAAAGAAAAAAAGAGATTGCTTTTTAGACTTACCGAAATATTTAAAATGAAAGTATTTCGGATGATATTTAGGATTCATAATTATTTTAATGCTATTCATAGGTATATATTGAATAGGACTTGATATAACAGTACAAAAAGCAGAAATTGATTTAGAAACTGCTAATAAAATCAAAATTGGGTTGGTGGTGATTTGTGGACTGGTGTGGATTTACCCGTTAATATTCTTTATACGCAGAAAAATAATTAAAAATAAGGCTAAAAAGTAAGGAAAACAAATAAATTTTTGAATGGTTTTTGTAAAATTTTATTAGTTAAAAAAAGTCGAAATAAAGGGATGAAAAAAGATGAGAAAAAGACTAAAATGAAATAAATTATTAGCAGTAAGTTCAATAGTTTTAGTACCATCAATAACGATGAGCTGTTTTGGACTAGGCCAAATTGGAATGCCACCGGTATTAATACCTCCAAAGAAAGATACAGGGGGGACGAGTTCTGGGGGGTCTGGAAGTCAAACGAAGCCTGAGAGTCCTGAAAGCGCAGAAATTCAACAATTAAAGAAAACTTTAAATTTAGTTGAGTATCAATCAAAGGGTGAAAGATTTTTAAAGCCGAATAATAGATATTTCTTCCAAAACTTCGATTACATAGATAGTCCAAATTTAAGTTATAAGAGAGTAAAAGAAAATTGAGGTAATGACAATTATCGATTTAGAGTGTTTTCATCTTATAGTGCGAGTCACGAAAAAAGCAGTGATGATATAGAAAATTGATTGAATAGTCATAGTGAATTTAAATGAAATGCGACAAATCCAAATAATAGATTTGAGTTTGATACAATTTCAACACAAAGTTATTTATGAAATATTATAAGAAATCTTTATTATGATATTGATAGTGATAATAGAGAGAATTTAGATGAAATTGAAGAGGCAATTGAATTCCTATTAGGAAAAATTCAAATTTTAGGTTTTGATAATAATGAATTGAAACTGCTTAATATCGGGAATAGTGATATTCTTTTTAGTCCAAATATAAATTTTGTTTTTAGAATGTTTTTAATTGATTCAATGGATGATAGTAAAAGTAAAGAAAAAAATAAATTAACGAATTATATTGAGTCAATGGAAACTAAATATAATAGTGAAAGTGCGAAGTTCTTTTTATTACCATTTAGTTTAGGAAGTAACAGTAATTTAAATAGTAAATATGGTGCAGTTAATTTCTATGACTACCGTGATAGTAATGATACGGATTATGTTGAAAGAGTAAGTAATACTGATATGACAGTATGAGGGACTTGATATCCATTACTTTTTGATATGTTCCATACTCCATTAAATTTATTTAAACAGAGAAAAAAAGAAATTGTCTTTTATGGTGTTTTATTGAATTGATTAGATAGTTTAATTAAGATTAATAAGCAAAAAAGAGATGGTGAAGAATTAAGATATGAAAATATCGATAGTTCATTAAAAACGAGATTTGAAAAATTAAGCAAAAAATTAATTGAGATTACTGCGGACTTTATCGACTTTAATAATCATTTATTGCACGAGTATGAGGCATATAATGATAGTAAGAATACAATAAGCAAAGTATTTGCTACACAAAAAGAGAGTGATGTAATGAATACTTGATTATTCGCTTATAATTTACTTTATGAAGGACTTTTACCTGTCTTTAAATTAACTAATCAAAGTGTGGATGAGTTAAATATGGAGACGCAATTATTTTTAACTAATAAAACAATGAAGGCTAATTTAGTTTATAGTTATATGTTGAAAGCAATTGAAATTGCGGCGAAAAATAATGTCAATTCTAAGACTAATCCTAAATGATATAGCGAGGTTGCAAAAGATAGCAATAATCATTTTGTGCTATATTTAGGTGAAATTGAAAACTTACGGAGTGATAGTGAGAGTGTAAGAAATGGTTAT
The DNA here is from genome assembly GCF_000621085.1 of Mycoplasmopsis gallinarum DSM 19816. Taxonomy (GTDB): domain Bacteria; phylum Bacillota_I; class Bacilli_A; order Mycoplasmatales; family Metamycoplasmataceae; genus Mycoplasmopsis; species Mycoplasmopsis gallinarum. Next base: position 139,992 of record NZ_KK211211.1, on the reverse strand, counting down.
GTGATGAAATATAATCGACATATAAAAAACAAATTTAGTCCAAATTTAGATTTTACAGGAACTAATAGTTAGGTATTAGTTCCTTTTTTATACAAAAATAGGAGGAAGAATGATTACAAAAATTGATAATAATACATATAGTGCATTAGGAACTTTTGCAGAGACATTTGTGCGTTCTATATTTATTGCATTATCTGGGGTGATGGTTTTAGTTGCAATTATTCAAATTGTGGTGATTTCATTCCAAAATGGAAAATTAGAAGCACAGGACACACAGAAAAGAGCTGAAAATTGAAAACGGATGATTTGATGTGGAGTAACAATTATTTTAATTTTGTCGGCGTTTGCGATTTATGAAGTAATTAATGCGATGATGAAAATTAGTGGTTAGGTTGAAATAAATGTTTGGTTGAGTAATTAAGGCAATAGTTAATCCGATCATAAATGGATTTGGATTGCTTCTTGGTGGAGCAATTTGAACGGTTTGTGCTTGAATTGCTGCAATATTATTTTTATTAATGGTGTTATTTATAAATATCATTAAATTATTAGTGATTGATTTACCTGTTTTAGCACTATTTGGAATTAAAAGTGGGACTAGTGATATTTTTAATTCATTTATTACGATAAGACCATATATGCAGTTTTTAATTGTGTCAATTGTCATATGAGTATTATGTTTCTTTACATTGATTATTAAGACATCATTAGAAAGTGATTCGGGAAAAGTGAATGTAATGGTACGAGAAGCGGCAAAGGCGAGTGGGAAGTCTGTCTTACTATTATTAGTGTTTCAATTATTAATTCTTTTCTTTAATGTGATTTTAAGTCAATTATTAAATGCATTTTTGAAAAATAGTGATGGAACAATGTTGGGGTGAGATTTTGTGGCGAATTTTGCTGAAAGCACATTTCCTTTGAATTGACAGGGAAAATTAGATCCTGATCCTAATTCTGCTAGTTTTTGATTGGGTGGAGGTTTTACTGGAAATTTTGTAAAGAATGGGAGTTTTTTTAATGATAATGCGTTTGGAATTGGTTTGACATCTGGATTGTTATTATTAGCAGGAAGTATTTTATTATTTATTCCTTTGGTAAAAATTTTCTATTTAGTATTAGAGAAGATGTTTATTGTTTATATCTTGTTTATTATCTTTCCATTTATGCCAGCGTTCTCATTAATTGATGGCGGAAAACGGGTGCAAATATGAAAAGAAAAGTTTTTCAATAATTTAATTGTTGGACCGATCATTTTATTAGCATTTATTTTTGTAGGAATATTTGTAAGTTTAGTGACTAATAATTTATTTACTCCTTTTATGCAAAATGCGAGATCAAATGTCCCCCCTTTAACTTACACAATACTTTCTATTTTCGAAGGGTTAATTAATGCAATTCTATTAATTTTAGTATGAGTTGGTGTATTGAAATCATTAGATAAATTACCTGAATTGTTTGCTTCTTTTGTGGGTGTTGAGGTAAATTGAGGTAATAATAGTGTTGGTAATGTATATAGAAAAGGTAAAGAAGGAGTACAAAAAGGAAGAGAAATGACACAAAATTCAATAGATAAAAATCAACACAAAACTAAAAAAGCAGATGATGTGTTTGATAAAGCAATGGAAAAAGGCGATACTAAAACAGCACAGAAGATGTTAGATAATGTTGGTAGATATGATAAGAGAATAGGAAGAGCGCAAAAAGTAGCTAAATTCTTGGGTGTTAGAAAATAGGAGGAAGATAAAGTGAGTGAGTTGCAACCTGAAAGATTAACGAAAAAAGAAGTATTTATTACACGGTGACTAAAATTAAGAACGGCAGTTGAATTATTAGCAATTCTAATTTTGTCATTAATTATTGCAGTTTTAGTGATTAAAATTTTTCAAATTACAATTCCGTGACTTTTACCTGTAATTACCTTGGGATTAGCTGTAATTTTTAGTCCATTAATTCTTCCTAATTACCGTAATAATTGTAAAAATTATGTATTGATCTATCGGAAGTTTTTATATTTAACAATGCCGAAAAAGTGAAAAAGAAGTGATGTTAAAGGACGTATGACACAGAATTTAAATCCTTATTCACATTTAGCAAATGAAAGAGTGGTGGCACATAAGTTAAATAAATATTTAGCACTTCAAACTAACACGACACCAAATTATTTTAGTGTGATTAAAATTAAAGGACTTAATATCTATAATGAGGATGCAGAAACGAAAGAAAACTTTCTATATTTATTCGCAAATGTATTAAAACAGGCAAAAGCAAAAATTTCTTTTGTGAAATTAGATGAAAAAGCAGATTATAAAAAGAATATTGAGTTTTTAAAACAATATGAAAAGATTAAATATAAAGATGAAATATGAGAAAAATATTATCAAAGTGTGAAAAATGATCTTGAAATGTTAGATAATGACACAATCATTGAAAATTACTATCTAATTATTAATGGTTTAACTTTAAATAATTTATATGAAAATACAGATACATTATTAATGAGAATGGATGAAATTGGATTGGAATATGAAATTTTAGAAAGTGATAAATTATTAGAGTTTTTAGTAAGTTTAAATAACTTTAAATTAGACTGAGATAAGTATTTATGATTTATCGAACATTTAAGCCAAAACTTTAATAAAGCACATAGTTTAGATACAATTTTTGCTTATGATGAAGTAAGACTCAAAAAAGATCATTTAATAATTGATAATGATTATTATGCACTGAATTCAATTGCGAAATTACCATATGAACTAGATGAGGGATGATTAAGAGCATTTTTCAATATGCAGGGGACGATTATCTGGAATAGTTATCCATTAAGCAATGAATTAATTAATAAATATTTAGATAAGTCATTTGTCAATAGTTTAGATCGACAGGCGGCAACAAATTCATATAGTCAAAAAACAATTGGATCGGTGAATGAAGAGGCAATAAGTAATTTAATTTATCAAATTAATAAAGATAATCAAAAAGCATTTAATACAAATATTTATGTAATTAATAAAGCAAATGATTATAAAGAGTTATTGAATATAAAAAGATATAATCGCAATTTAGCATCAAAATACAAAATTAAATTGAATGATTTAAGATATCGTCAATTAATCGCAATGATGGAAGCTATGAATTGTCCGTTCGAGCAAATGAAAAAGGAAGCATACCAAATGACTTCTTTAAATTTAGGAATAGGTTATCCATTTATTTATGAAAATTATAATGATGACTCTGCTTTATTATTAGGTAAAAATAGTGCAGATGGAATGCCGGTAATCTTTAAACTCTTTAATTTAGCATATACAAATCGAACAAATTTCAATATGTTTATTTTAGGCACATCTGGGAAAGGAAAAACAACTTTTACTAAAAAATTATTAGTTAATCAATTATTAACAAATAATAAAGTGATTGTAATTGATCCACAGGCAGAATATATTGATTTGGCGCAAAAGTTAAACGGTCAAATTATCGATTTAGGAATAGGTTATCAAACAAATATTAATCCCTTGCAGGTAAGATATAGTGTAAAAGGTGACGTTAATCATATAACAGTTTTAATTAATAATCATTTAGCGTGATTAGAAACTTATTTTAAGATGTTGTTAAATTTAAATGACAGAGAGTGAATTTTGCTCCAACAAATTATTAAAGAGTTATATGAAAGTTTTGGAATTTACCGACTTAATAAATTAGATGATATTGAAAATGATAAATGACCGTTAATTAGCGACTTAATTGAATTTATTAAAAAATATGATGTATCACAATATAGTAATGGTGATGAAAAACAAAGTTTTTTAAATGAAATTAAAGAAGTATTAAGTTTTCTATTTACAAATAACGGGAAATATGAGGAGTTATTCAATAGACCGACGAATATTAACTTGAAAAATGATTTTGTGGTATTTAATACACAAAATTTAGTTAATGGTGCTGATGATTTAGCGTCTAAATTAGCGTCGATGTGTTTATTAAACTTTGTTAATGAAATTGTCTTCAATAATTATTTAGAAAATGAAAAACGCTTAAATGAATATAGACAAAAAACAAATAAATCATTATTAAGTAATGATGAAATTATGGAAAATGTAAAGTTCGCGGCAGTAATTGTAGATGAAGCACACTTATATATTGATCCTGATAATCCTGCAATTTTAAAATATATGATTGCAAATACCAAAACATATAGAAAATTCTATGCTGGGATGATTTTTACAACACAAAATCCGGGCGACTTTACTGTTAATCATAAGGTAAGTAGTGATGCAGAAAGAATTATTGAGAATAGTCAATATGCAGTATTTTTTGGACTTAAAAGTGGTGATTTAGATAAAATTCAAAATTTATTTAGGAATAATAATCAATTATTAAGAAGTGAAATTAGATTTCTAAATGATGCGAAAAAAGGTAAGTGTTTATTCGCACTGAATAGTAATCAAAGAATAAAACTTAATTTACACTATAACGATATAGAAAAAGAACTATTCTTTAAATATTATGGAGGTTAAAATTGGCTGAATTAAGAGCAGTTGAAAATAAAGAATTAGAAAAAGAAAGTAAGAGAAAAGCAATTAGTTTTACGGGGCGCTTTGTAGATGAAAGTGATATTTATTTATATGATAAATATATACAGAAATGAAAAAAAGAAGGTAAAAGTCCTTATCAAATGATAAATAAGATCGTGAAGGACTATATGGTAAATGAAGAGAAAAACGATTCATTGAAAATACTTAAAACTGACTTATTTTACGCATTAAGAAAAGCGAATTGAGCGTCACTAACTCCTTTTTCAATGCAAATTACCCGGAGATTTCAAAATTTAGAATTAGAAATTGTGATATTACATCAAAAGTTAAATATGGTATTAAATGCTTTATTGCCTGGGGTGAAATTTAATAAAGAAACATTAAACAATCCGGGGAGTGAATTGTTGAAGGAACCTGATTTCTTTGAAAAATATATGCGAAATGAATTAAGTAAAGAGAATAATAAGTGACTAAATAAGATGCAAAAGAAAGTTTTAAAAGATAAGCAAACATTCGAACAGTTCCTAGGTCAATTAGGAGAGAATGAGTGAGATGATTTAGTGAATGATATCAATATTTATGATGATAAATACTTTGAAGAAGATGCGGGAGGTGAGAATTAATGAATAAGATTGTTTTAACTGGAAGATTAGCGAGTGAAAAATTTAATGAAAGACTAACGAAAAAACATCCCTTAATTTTTGTTTTAGCAGTTAAAGAATATAAAAATAATCGAACTGACTTTATTAGGGTGTTTTGTTGAGATAAAATTGCTGATAATTTTATTCAATATGTTAAATTGGGGGATCTAATTGAAGTCGAAGGAAAAGTTCAAACGAGTATATATGAAAAAGATGGAAAAGTTGAATATGGAATGCAAATAGTCGCTGAAAAAATAGTTTATAGTGTCAAAAATAAGAAAGACCGAATGATTGAAGAAGCACTTTATGAAAAAGAAATGAATAAATTAAAAGAGCAGGAAGCAGAAATTCAAAGAATTATTGAAACATATAATATTGAAATGTAAAAAAATATGAGGGGGTGAAGTTTGAAAACAAAAAAACAACATAAACTTTCTAAAATGATATTAATAGTTGGTGGCGGTGGGTTAATTCCTGTCGCTTTTTTATCAATTACAAATAATAATAGTCAAAAATATTATGAAATTAATAATAGTTATAGTCGATATGCAGATAGTGATTATGTGAAACAATTAATAGGAAGTTCAAATTTTAGCTATACATTTAATATCAATAAACAATTCAATTATTTTTTAGATAGAAATGATATTTTTTGAGGGGTTAATGGAGTTGAAAATTTAATTGATATTAAAGATTATGATAATTATTTAGAAAAACATATTAATCAATTTATCTATAATGAAGATCAATTAAATAGTGGTTATTTCCCTTTTTCAATGCAAATAACGGGGAAAGCGAATATACCTAATATTGATAGTTCTTTTCAAGTTCCTTATCAATGAAATCAAACAAAAGGAAGTGATTTTCAAATTAATTTAGGTAAATATGACTATCGAAAACGGAATAGGGAACTAAATTGAAGACAAAAAATTATTATTGATAATAGTGATGTTAAAAATATAAGTAATCAAATTTTGTTATGACAAATGTATCAATATATGAAAGAAAACGAATTAATTGCTGATAGTATTAATTTAAAATTAAAAATTAATCCAAAGGTACAAATTAAAAATAAATTACCTGGTGATATTTATGTTAAAACTGCTTTTGCTGGTAGCCGGGATTGAGAAAGCAATCACCCAAATAGTAAAGATTATTTATTACCTTATTTCAAAAAAAATAAAACTTTAATTTTTAATATAGAAAGTCAAAATTTAAATTTTAATGCGAAAGTTAAAAAATGAAATGGATTAGAAATTAATAGTGCAATTAAATTAATTAGTTCATTAAATAATTTAAATGTTATTAATCATAAACAAAAATTATTTAATGCTTTTAATGTTAAAAATAATAGTCAAAAAATTATTTTAAAGAGTGATACAATGGGGACTTTGAATAGTTCAATTGATAAATCAATCTATATTAATGGTAAAAGCAATAAGGAAAAGTTATTAGAAATTATTCAAACAATGAATGGTGAAATGACAATCCCTAATAGTAATTTAAGACTGAAATATAGTTATGATATGAAAGTAAATAAAGCAGGAGATGCATTTGATTTAATTTTCAAAGTAAAGAATATTTTTAAGGGTGATAGTGACATATCAAATGATTTTTTAAGTCTAATTAATAAAGAAATTAATGGTGATTATGCTTTTAGTTCAATAGAGAATTTAAGTGCGAAAGAAAAACAATTTTTATTTGTAAATAGTCATAGTGATAATAGTCAAAAAGAAGATTTAAGAAGACTTTATTATTTGTTTCATAATTTATTAAGTGAAAATGGAATTGGTGTAATACAAAATATACCGGTTGCTTTAAGTCCGAGTGCAATTTATGACACTTATGGTGAAAATGGATTTGTGAGTCGGTTGAGTTTTAATTATGGAAAAGTTGTAAGAGATGTTTCTTTATGAGAGATCCAAAATGAAAATTGAAGTGTGGAACATCAATTTGCAGATGATGTACCTGTAAAACTTAAAAATAAAAGTGGAAATTATGGTGGGAAATGATTAGTTCATAGTCCCTTAAAAGTAATTTTCAATACAAATAAAAGTGAAAGTGAAATTCTATTCATTAATGGAAAGAAAATTGATGTTTTAAATCGAGTGTTTGAATATGACTTAAAAGATTTAAGAGATAGTGCAAATAATAGTGATGATGAAAATGATAGTGATAGTGAAACTGAACCAAAAGCAAAAAATCATTATGTAGTTGAGATTAAAAAATATAGAGCAGGTTCGAATAATAATGATGAGCCGGTAAGTACTTATAAGATAGAGTTTGTAATTGTGGAGCAGGCATTAAATCAAAATATTAAATATTTTGCGTGAGATCCTGAGAATAATCCAAAACAGAAAGAGTTAATTACTAAATATTTAAGTGATGAAAATGGAAATGAATTAAGAGATCAATATGGAAATAAGGTGTTAAATCCAAAATATGATCCCGAAATTAATGTAAAAACTGGGACTAAACAACAATTAGTGTGAATACCACAAAATGCATTAAGTGAAAAAATAACTAGAACACTAAAATTTTGATACCCGAATATGCAAAATTTGAATGATTATGGAATTTTTGCGAATGCGTCTGTATTAGGTAAGGGTGCATTAAGAAGTTTAACAATTGATGAAAACATTAAGAAAACAGGATTAGCTGAAACATCATATGCACGGATTAAGTTATATGATAAAGCACAAAATAAGTGATTAAGTGCCGAAGAGCAGGAATGAGAAACATTTGATGTAGAAAATGCAGAAGGTGAAAATGCTTATATATCAAATGAAGGAATATGACTAATTACTGCTGAAACTGAGCACACAATTTCAAATATGGAATTAGTTTTAATTGATAAAAATAATAGTCCTTATAATTATTTTTTAGATGAAATTGACAATAAAAAAGATAATGAAAATTTATCTTTAAGTTTGCACTTTACTAATTTTTGAGAAAGTAAGTTGGGGACTTATTTTGAAAATTGATTAAGATTAGCTAAATCATTTAATAGTGAAGTAATTAATAACTTAACTTATAATGAAATTTTACCTTTATATAATGAAATGGTAATAAGTAGTGCGAATGTGGAAAATTTAAGTCAAATTGATTATGCAAAAGATATTTTTAATGATTATGAATGAAGCGATTTTGATAATTTAAATGGATTAACCGATATTACAGAAATTGAAAATAAAGTTAACGAGTGATTAGACTTTAATTTAAAAAATAATTTACAAACAAAGAATTTGATTAGAAATGAAGATTATGTGGTTTTACCCCTTGATAGTTCGCTTTTAAATAAGCAAAGGTTTTATGAAAATTTAGCAAAGGTAAAATTGTATACTGACGAAGACTTTGCTGATTATAGGGGCGTTAAATTGCTTTTAAAAGGGAAAGGTAAGTATGCGAATAGTGAAAAAGAGATTTATTTAAAAAATACTGCTTGACACGAATATAATCCACCGATCGATTTAAGTACATTAGAGATAAATGATTATTTTGAATTTGAATTAAATAAAGCAGATTTTGTGGAAGAAGGGTTGTTTAGTTGAGAAATTGATAAAAGATATCGTGATGCAGTTGAGAATAAAGTGAGAGAGTTAATTGAAACTGAATTATTAAATTATCAAAATAAGACTAGAAATGAAGGTAAAGAAATTGAAATATGATTAGATAAAGATGTTTATATTGATAAGTTAGCATCACAAATCACATATCTTATGCGTGGAAAAGCATTAGATAAAACAATTGAAATTAGTTTAAAAGGACTTAATGCAAATTTAAAAAATGAAAAAGTTTTATACTTTAAAAATATAGGTGATGGTGGTAAATTTAATTTACAAAACTTGTCATATTTATTATTAGATGAAAAGTTAAGTTTGAAGACAATTAAAATTAAAGAAATTCAAAAGCAATTAGTCGAATTTATGAAAAGTAAGTTAGAGTCATTAAATTTAATTTTAGATAGTGACTTAAATATTTATATGATTAATTATGAACCATATTGACTAGATTTAATAATGGACTTAAATGATGAAAAATTAAATGATGATGAATATGCAGAAATTAGAAGTGCAATTGAAAAAAGAAAAGTTTATTTAGAAGCGCATAAAACTTATAGAAATATAGAAATACCTTTCAATACTTTAAATTTAGACTTAAATGCTAAATTGAGTCAACAAAAACAAAATATTTTAAGTTTAATGAGATATGAAAGTAATTTAGATTTAAATAAATTAAATAAATATTATCATTTTTGAAAACAATTTATTCTCTTACCAAATAGTGAAAATGTTGAGGATTTTGGTTATGGGAATATCTTTAATACTGTTAAAATAACTTTAAATAGTTCTGATGATGATAGAACAATTATTGATGTAATTAAAGATGATGAAGATAACAAAAAAGTCATAGACGAAATTAATAATAATGATAATAACGGTGATAGTGAAGAAGATAATAATAGTCATAAAATAGATGAGGAAATAGAAAATGAGAAAGCACAAAGAATTAAAAGGAATATATGAATTAGTGTTGGTGTATTCTTTGGAATTATTGCTTCATTTGGACTAGGACTGGGACTTTATATTTGATATAAAAGAAAAAATGGTTGAACTTTTGGGAAAGCAAACAAAAGAAAATTAGGATCAAAAAAGAAAAAATAGCCTGAAAAAGGCTATTTTTTAGTTAAAGTGATAAGGTTGGTTCTTCATAAGGAATTTCTTTTTGTTCTTCGTTTTCTTCTTCATTTTCATTTAGATAGTAATTGTGATGATTTATATAATTCTCTTCATCTTCTTTTTCATCAGTTATTCAATCATCTTCTTCTAAACTTTTAGCGTACTGAATTATGGGATCATCATCTATTCATTCATTATTTTTCTCATTTAGTGAATTTTCTAATTCTTTCAATTCTTGCTTAGTTAATTTTAATTCGTGATATGCTTTTCAAAAGTCGTCATCATTTGTTGATTTAATATATTGATTAGCCAATTCTTCTTTGAAAGTTAAATCATATAAATTTTGAATTTTAGCAATTAAATTTTTATTTTCTTGATAATTAAATTTAGATTTATTTTCTTTGGTAATTGTTGAAAATAACACATCACTAATAATATATTTGTTCTTATTAAGTTTAACGTCAACGAAAGTGTATTTTTGGTTTTGAATAATAGTATTATGTAATTTTTGAATAATTTTTTTAGAATTTTTAGATGATAAACACTTTAAATTCAATATTTCTTTTTCTTTATAAATTGAATTAAAAAGCATTTTATCCATTTTATGAATGACATTAGTTGTAATAAAACTGGTATTTGGTAAATTAGGATCTGCAATTTCAATTTCACTAATATATTTTTTTCTTCCTTCTTTTTTAGAACGACACGTTAAATAATAAACATCATCACCATATTCAAAAACAATAATTGGACGTATATTTTGATTACTATTTTTTCCATAAGGTTTAATTAGATTTCCATAAAGATCAAAGAAAATACTTCTATTTTGATTGGTAATTTTATTCTTTTTTCATCATTGAAAAACTGCGAACATAAGACCTCCTTATAATTTCATTATACAAAAAAAGAAGGTAATTAATACCTTCACTTATCACTCCGGCGTCTTTAAATCTCTTAACACTATACTAATTCCGGGAAAATTTGATATAGCCTGATTTAAAGGATACTGCGCCATATAAAGATATTTAACAGATAATATCACCTCGCAACCGACTTTATTATCCATTCTTTATATGTTTAGATTATTTACATAATAACTATATCATAAAAGAAAAAGTTTTATAAATTTTTATAATTTTTTATAAAAAAATTAAAAACTGAATATAGACAGATAGCAGGAATAATAGCATATTTTAATAAAATTTAATTATGGAAGGTGTATTTGTTAATGGAGTTAATTTTGATGATTTACCATCAAAGGGCGATTTAATTGTTGAAAAATTAAATGAGGAAGAAAAATATTTTAGATTAGTTGAAAGAAAAGTTAATCCTAAATATAAAAATTGAGTAGTTAAGCAAACAGTTAAAAGATTAATAATCATTGAAGGTAAAAAATATGAATACAATTTAACAATTTATAGAGATAAGAAAACAGGGAAATCTTTTGTCTATTATCATAATGAAATGCTAAAAATTAAAGGTAAGAAAAATTACTTATATGAAGATGTAATTCGTGCTTTAAGTACAAATAATTTGAGACGAAGAGGCAAAAATGATAATGAATTTGTAAAGCAAAAAGTCCCTTATGATGTCGTTTATTATTGAAAGAGAATAAGATATTTAGATATTTTTATTCCTAAAAAGAAAGATATTTTTCTTGCTGAAAAGAAAGTTCAAATTGACTTTGATGATACTTTTTTAAAAGTGAAATTAAATAGAAAAGTTGAAAAAATGATGATAAGAATGTTAGCATTGAGTGTGAAACATTGCGAAACAAAATATTTATTATTGAATTTTCAAAGTGAAAAATTAGTTGAAAAAGTTAATTATTTAGCTGAAAACATACGGCAATTTTTACCTGATTTTGATAAAAAGAGTTTTGGAATTAATGGTGATGGAGCACGAATAATTAATAAATTTGCTGAAAAAATTAATGGTGTGCGTTATTTTGATTTCTATCATTTTGCTAAATATGCATATGATGTTTTTGGATATTCAATGAAAAGAAATAAAGATAATTACAAACTTTGACAAAAAGAAAATGATAGAAATTGTCAAAAATATTATGAATTTATCAATTTAATTTTGATGCAGAAATGAGATTTAATATCTGAATTTTTAAATAAATCAAAGACTTTTATTTTGAAAAATGGCAGTCAAAAGCAAAAAATTAATATCAATAAACTAATCAAATTATGAAAGAATAACGAAAAAGCAATTCAAAACAATTTTCTTTCAAATGACTATTTAGGAAGTAAAACTGAATGCTTTGTCGGTCATTATATTAAATCAAAAGCAGTCAAAAAATTTGCTAATTTTAAAATTGATAATTTAATTTATAGAATTTATTTTCAATTACCAACAAATATCAAATTGCAGATTTTTTAAAGTTTTGACAAAAAGTTTGCTTTTAGTTTGCTAATTTAGATAAGTTTTACTATATATACATAGTATATATAGTAATTTTGCTATTGTTTGCTCTGGTGTATGCTAAAAAGTAAGCGCTTTTGGGAAATGGTAAATAGCAGAGCATACTATTTAGCATACTATTTTTAGAAACTTATTAATATTTACATAGTAAATATTAATACATTTTAAGAGTCTGCTAATGCGTAAGCATTTTTTAGCAGTCTTTATCTTGTCCTATACAAGGTGCGGGCGTACGCGCACGCGTAAGTTTAATGCTAAAGCATTAAACTTTAATTAGCAGAGAAAAGTAAGCAGTCAAAAAAATCAAAATTTTTCTTTTTGGTTTTATGAATTGGATTTAAAATGTAATTGTTAAGATAAATTCTTATGGACTGATAATCCACTCCCCACATATTCACACACTTCCATACTAAATTGATTAATTATTCACCCTTTTGTGCATATTTTCAAGTTTTAGGTTATTCTTATTCTTTATATAAAAGAATAAAAGATGATCAATTGGATGTCAAGAAAAATATAATAATAAAAATTGTCGAGGAATATTTGATAAATAGACATGAGCTATATTTAAATCATGGATATTCTAATATAGCCTTACAAACTGCAGCCGATCTTTCATCAAGTAGAAGAAAAGGCGAAAGAGGAATCAATCAAATATCAAAACAATTATTAAGTCTTAATTTTAAAAAAGTAAACACTTTTATAGATTTAGAGAATAACAATTTAGCATTTTTTAATCCTGATAGAGAAAATAGAATTCTTTTTGAAGAAACAATTAAAAAATTGAATTTTAAATATGATTTTAATAATATAAAAGATGCAAAACTACCAGATTCATTTATTAAAATTAACAAAAATTATTTTATTGTAGAACATAAGTTAATTAAAGATAGTGGCGGTTCTCAAAATATGTCAATCAATGAATTAATTTTATTAATCAAAGAAAAAACAAATTCTAATCAACTTCATTTTATTAGTTTATTAGACAGCGATTATTGATTTAATAAATTAAAATTAAATGAGTTAGAGCACAAAATATTTGCGCAATATGAAAATATAATCTTTAATTTAAAAGAGAATCCAAATAATTATTTTGTAAGTTCAAAAGGATTTGAAAAACTAATAAAAAACTTTTTAAAAAGTTAAAATATAAAAACCATACTTTAAAGTATGGTTTTTGTTATTAAGCATTTGGTGTAGTTTCATCTGATGTTGCAGGAGAAGTTTCAGCTTCGGTTGTTGAAGTTGTTGAATCTCCAGTAGCACTATCAGTATTGTTATTTGTTGATGAATCTGTTGAAGGTTCTGGATTATTTGTAGTTGTTGTATCGTTATCAGTTGGTGTAGTTGCTTCAGCATTTGTACCAGCTTCACTTACACTTGGTGCAGGTGATGTGCCTTCTGAATTACCTTCAGTTGTTTCTGATGTTGTAGGTTCTGTATTTGAGTCTGCTGGAGGAGTTACTGGTTTAATTGCTTCTTCAAATCTAGCATTTAAAGCAGTTAAATCGTTATTTAATGTAGTAAGTGATGTTTTATCTTCTTCTGTTAATTCATCTTTTTCTGCTAAAGTAGTAACTTTTGCTTTTAAAGCAGTCATTTCTGATTTAAGAGCTTGAACTTTTTCGTTTGAATCGTATTGAGTATCATTAATTTTAGTTTCTAATTCTGTAGTATTAGTATTTAAAGTATTAAATGCTTCAATTGAAGTTAATTCAGCTTTTAATGCTTCATATTCAGTATTGTATTCTTGAAGAGTTGAAGCATTAGCAGTTAAACTTTCTTCTGAACCAAGAGTTTCAACTTTTTCTTTTAAAGCAGTCACTTTATTTTTTAAAGCTGTAACTTTTTTATCATTTTCATAATTTGCATCACTTAAATCTGATACATAAGTAGCAATATTATTTGTTAATGTATTGTATGACTGAATGTTTGCAAATTCAGTTTTTAAATCTTCTAACTTAGTTTTGTATTCTTGAATTGTTTCAGTTCTACCTTTTAAGTAAGTTTCTTGACCAAGAGTGTCAACTTGAGTTTTTAATTCGCCAACTTTAGTTTTAAGTGCTTGAACTTTAGTATCGCTATCACTTGCACTATCATTTAATGTAGTTTCAAAAGCTTCGATATCAGTTTTTAAAGTATTTAATTCTGCTCTTGCAGCTTTTTCCTCTGGTAAGTTTTCATCATTTTCAACAATAGTATCTAATGCAATTTCAGTAACTTTAGCAACGTTTTCTAATCTTTCGCTTCTTTGTTGTAAAACACCATTTTCATCAACATAATCATTATTTAATAATACTGAGTAAGTTGAATTTAAAATAAGTTTTGAACCATCTTCGCTGTATTCATAACTATTTAAAATTTCTGCATAAGTAGCAGGTAAAGCAGCTATTGTAATATGGCTGTCATTACTTTGCATAATGTTTTGACCTTTTAATGAATCTAAGAATCTATTTAATTCTTCCTTAGTTGCAAATTTATTAGTAACAGTGAAAGTTGCTGGATTGTATTGTTTTTTAGTTACATCATAATCAACTGTTTTGAAACCAGGGATAACTGTTAATTTTTGAAGGGTTTCTTTTGTGTCATAATCTTGAGCAAATTGTTTAACAATAATAAAACCACTTAAATCATTATTTCCAACTTTATCTTGAGTAATAACATATTTATTTTTTCAAGAAGCAGTTTTAATAAAATCAGTTGCTAATTGATATTCAGTTGGATATGTAGCAGCTTTGATTTTTGGATCAATTTTGTGAACTTCATTACCATTTAGAAATTCTTCTAAGGTAAGTTCTTTTTGGTTTGCTTGATTTTTTTGATTAAGATGCATTGTAACTGGAACTGCAATTGCAGTTGTAACAGCAGCAGTACCTAAAATAACTCCGGCTGTAATTAAAGCAGCTTTGGTTTTTGACATATTTCTCCTTAATAATTACTTTATTTTATTTTAATTATTATTTTAATTTTACTTATTAATTTTAAATATTTTATAAATAAATTTAATATTTATATTTTCTAGGCACAATAATTTTTGGTGTGTAGCGATAATTATATTTGCTTCCATCCAAAATATTGGTTTGAATCATTCTTTTAATATAAAGACCGATTAAGACATAATCAATAAAAATTTTCAATTTGTATTTTTCTAATTTATCATAAACAGAAGGTTTATCGATATCTGTTAGTCTTATATTTCTATCACCTGAAGTAATTAAAGCTAAAAAAACATCATGTGAAGAACAAACAACATTTACTAAATTGTTGTTTCTAAAAGTTTTAATTAAACCATTAATTTCTTCAATTTTTGAAGGATTAACACTGATTTTTTGCACAGCAATATCAAATTCTTCACTTGCTTTTAAAAAACCTGCATATCTTTCAGCTTTTTCAATTGATGTTAAATTTTTATCTTCAACATAAACAATTTTTTCGTTTTCTTCTTTAACATTTAAATATGCTTTGGTAAGTTGATAAAACGCTGATTCATAGTCAATTATGGCGCTATTGATTCCTTCATATTCTTTACCAAAAATAAAAGTAGAAATACTTTTAATATTGTTTTTAATGTAATTTAAAATTGGATCTACATTTGGTAAATTCGGTAAGAAAAATAACATCGCAGAAGGTTTAAATTGCACCATAAATTTAACAGTATCTAAATACTCTTTAATCGAATTAGGCGCATAAGTTATGACAGTCCGCATTTCTTTTTTTATTGAACCTTGTTCAAGTCCATGAATAATATGAAAATGTGATGATTTCATTCACTCGGGCACAATTACAAAAATAACATTATCTTTAGACTTTGATAATTTAGATGAATTTTTAGGTCTATAACCATAATCCTTAGAAACTTCAGCAATTCTTTGTCTTTTATCAGCTGAAACATATCCACCATTAAAAAAACGGCTAACAGTAGTAATAGAAACTTTTGCTAATTTAGCTATATCTTTATATGAGAATTCTTTCATACTTTAATTTTATAATATCTTAGCTATTATTTTTTTCATATTTTTGCATATTTTTTTTAATTTTCTTTATGCAAAATATGAAAAAATTTCTTTTGATTTTTTAAAAACAATGTTTTCATTATAATTTTTATGTTAACAAAACAATAACCTTATAACCTGGTCAGGTCAGAGATGAAGCAGCCATATTAAGAAGTGTTGTGTTTGTTAACTTTTTTATTACAATAAAAAAGCTTTTAAAATTGATAAAATTTATTTAAGAATTGAAAGTGAGAAAACGAAATGAGAGTTGTTCATGAACCTTTAACAAAACATCAGTTTTTAGATAAATATAAAGAAAAAACAAGAGAAATTGTTTCTAATGCTTTTGATGAAGCTACAAAAACAATTAATATAAAGAAATCTAAAATTTTCTATTGAATAGGTGTAGGTTTAATTCCTTTGGGAATCATACTGATTATTTTAGCCGCTTATATGGCTGTAATCAATAATTCAAATGGAACTTTATTAAATGTTTTTGCAATCATAAGTGTTATTTTAGGTTTTATAGCTTTAATTACTGGAATTATTTTCGTAATTATAACGATTAAGAAAACTAGAAAAGTGAATGCATCAATCATTGCTAAATTGAAAAATGATAGATTGTTTGCAAAAACTTTTGAGGCGTTCAATTATGAATTATTTGATACTGAAGCGGAAACAATTAAATATTTGGCAACAAAATATGATGAGAATGAAAGTTATAAATTTGAAAACGCTTTGACTGTCATTAGAAAAATTAATCAAGGTGATATTTCAAAAAATCTTCTAGGTATTGAAGGTATTCCAATTGATGCACAAATTATTAGTAATTACAATAATCAATTTGTAGTAGATGAATACAACAATATTTGAAAAACATTCAATTTAACATTTTACTGAGTTAGACAAACCACTGATCATAAAGGGAATATTGTAACTCATGAATATAGAAAAAATCTTTTTGCAGTATTGGGATATTATCCAAATAATGATCGTGCAGAAGGTTTTAAATTTGCTATCGGTCACAGACCTTTATCTATTGCGTCATTAAAAGCCAATGTGAAATTAGAAAATAATAAATTTAATAAAAAATTTAATTTATACTCAAATGATGAATTAAAAATTAGAAATGTATTTACACCTTTAACAATGGAAAAATACATTGAATTAGCTTCAGAAAATGTTAATGTGCCTGGATTTGGATTATATTATGATTCGCCTCTTGTGCTTAGCTGATTTGCTGGTTCAGAGATTTTAGAATTTAATTGACCAAAAGTAGTGTTGTTAAATAAACACAAAATTGTTAATTTTATTGTAAATGATGTGTTAAACGACTCATATTTAGTTTATTGAGTAAGTTCATTTATGAACGTTCCTCCATATTTCTATTAAAATTTAAAAATTAAGGAGAAAAATGCAAAAAAATTTTAATGAGTTTAAAAAAGAAAATTTAAACAAACTTAATGAATATATTCAAAAAAGTGTTGAAGAAAAAAGAAAAGAAACAAATAAAAAAGGAAAAATCCTTTATTACGGTTTATTAACTTTATTTATTATTGTAATTTTGAGCGCAATTGCTGTTTTATTTGTATATAGTCAAGCAGCATATCAAAATAAAAGTAATGTTAAATTAGTTCAATGATTATTATATACAGTAGTAATTATCTTTATTTTGTTTACTATAATGACTTGAAGTTATAAATATTTATTTATCAAAAAAAATACAAGCAATTATCAGTTATTAAAACCAGAAGATATTTACCCTGAATTATATAAATTAGCTAATCTAAATTATGTTGAAGAAAAAGAAAACATTTTGAATTGAGCAGCAGAATCGTTAGAAAATTCAATTCTTGCTCAAAATGAAGAATTAACTCTTGCTACTACAACAGAATTGATTAATTCAGAAAATGATAATCAAGACAAATGAACAATTCAAAACATTATTGCACAAGATCAAAATAAAAGTTACTCAAAATTATTTTTTGAAGCAGATATTAAATCTAAACAATTTAAAAATTCATATCAATATGGCTATTCTTTCCCACAAAATAGTGTTTTTGGACCAGTAGAAAATGCAGATGTGCTTTTATGTAAAAAATGCAATTTATTTTCTACAGGCAAAGTATCTTCAGTAAATACTATTAGAAACATTTATGAATTTGCCAAAGAATATGATTTATTAGATAGAGAATTTGGTTTTGTTATTCAAAAAGAAACAAACAAAATTTATGCTTGAATTACATTAGATAGATTATTATTTGAAGAACAAATTGATAAAGAATACGCAGAAAACATTTTGAGAGATATATTCCTTATTGGCAATATTCAAGACATTATTATGTCATTAGACTAAAATCAAAATAAACTAGAAAAGAAAATTTAATTTCTTTTAAACTAGTTTATTTTTATTTTTAATAAAAATTTAAAACATCTTATTTATAGATTTATTGATTTGGTTAATTGAAATTGTCTTTTTTCGCTAAAAATTTAGATAATCGAAATTATTAATATATAATAAAACAAATAATTTATATTATTTGTGAAGGAAAATTATGGAACCACAGCACTTAATGACAGTTAAGTTTGGATTTATTATGAATTTCTGAGTTGAAATTCTTATTTATTCTAAATTTGACTAGTATTTTTTAAGTGTAGGTAGATTAAAATATGCTAGTAATAGCATATTTTTTTTATAAAAATCGACCATAGTTATATAAAAATAAGGAGAAGTTATGAGCACTAAAAAACCTAAATTCAATTTTAGAACTCATGTTTGACCAAAATATGTTTTATCAGCTGGGCTTATAGTTGCCGCAACTGCAGCTTCGTTGGGAGCTTTATTTGCTTATTCAAACAACTCAGATGAGAAAAAAGGTAAAGTTAATCCTACAGGGAACGATAAACTTTACAATGTTTTTGTTAAAGATTTAAAAGAAGCAAAAGCAACATTTTTAAATGCATCAAAAAATAAAGAAGTTGCGCAATATGACTTTGAAAATGACGTAGTAAAAATCGACAAACAAGAATTTAATGTTAGAGATTATTTAAATTACTATTTTAGACAAAATGGGAATTTACCAATTTTAAATATTAGATATGGATCATTTAATTTCTACAATGAATATATAGAGGCAGTAAATCCTGCTGAATTTTTCAAATTCACTAATTGATTTATGACAAACGTTTCATGAGGACCAGAAATTATTACCTTAAATTCGTTCTCAATTGTTAAAGGTGTAGAAATGAAAGGTAATAGCATTACTTTGGGAGCACATGCTAACAATAATAAAGAAACAACTACTATTACTTTCTATCCTGATGCCTTTTTTGGTTCATTACCAATTTATTCAACTTTAAGTGGTGAAGGAAATGCACAAGATTCATTGGTGTATAAAATTAACCAAAATTTATTAACCTATGATCAAGCTGAAGGATTTTTAAGCAAAATTTCACAATACAATGCTTTAGCTAATGTAAGTTCTAAAACTTTATCAATGTACTTTTTCAGAAATATTTTGGATATTAGACAATTAATTGGACGTAAAGTTTATGCTTTAAGAAAAACTAATTGACAAGAAAATTTACTAAATGTAGCTGTAAATGACATTGAAAAAGCTAGATTAACCATTGAAAACCCATATTTATTGCTAATTAATGGTGCTAATTTAGAAGAAGCGAAATTAAATTTAACTAAATTAATTAATCAATATCAAAATGACGATACATATGAATTGTTGAAAAATATTGATGTCAATAATTTAGAAGAAAAAGAAATTATTTACACCACCATTAATCCAAATGAAGCATTAAATAAAGACGAAATTTTAGATAGATATTTAAATTTAACTTTTGATGATGGAACTGAATTTAGACTATTTAAATCATTTAAAGATGTTGAATATAAAACTGGTAGTTCTTCAATAAATTTTGCAATTAAATCTGAAGAAAATGTTGAATCAATTAAGAATGGTTTCAAAAAAGCAGAAGACAGAATTTTTGCTTTAAAAGAATCATATAAAGATTCAATTGAAAAAGTGGCTAAAAAATATGATATTTTAGTGAATTTAAATGAAATTAAGGCTCTTAATGCAAAATTACAAAAAGCAAAATCAGCCAATAATAATGAAGAAGTAAATCAATTAAAAACTCAATTAAATGAACAATTAGCTAATTTAAATAATGATCAAGATAAAATTAATGATATTTTAAATTTAATTAAAGACGAATATGATTTTGACAATAATTCATTAGTTATTAATTTAGATCAAAATGAAACATTAAATTACAGTCAACAAATTGCTTTAGCAAATCAATACAACGAACTTTATCATACTTACTACAATAAATTACAAACTATAACTTCACCAATTTTAGATGGAGTTACTTTTAGTGCGACTGAATATGAACCATATGTTTATTATGTAAATGATTTAGCTTATTTACCAAACCAATTAATTACTATCGATTCATTAGTGCAAGAATCAATTAATGCGCAATTAAGCTGAAGAGATTTTTACAATATTAATGGTTTCTTAAGCAGTAAAGCAGACGAATTAACTGATACCACAAGCAAACAATTTTACTTATATGCTCCAGAATTAAAATCATTAGAAGATGAATTTAATGCTAAAAATCCTAATTCACCTTTTAAGTTTGAATTTAGCAAATTACAAACTGAATTAAAAGAATTACAAAAACAAAGTCAAACAATAGCAGAACAAAAATCAGAACATGAAAACATTGCGGTAGGATCAAGCGAAGAAGGCGAAAAAAGCATTGTTCAATTAATGACTCCTTTATTTGAAGCTGATTTAAATCTTCCTGAAAATTATCAACCATTGGGATACAATGATTTTGCAGTTAAAAAATCATTTACTTTTTCATATTTGGCTTCACACTCTTACGAAGTTTTACAAAATTATTTAAACCTTTTAACTGATGGAAATCCAAGTGCTAAAGATGAAAAGACAAAAGCTGGTTTTAATGCTTATTTTGCAAGAGTTGCACAACCTGTTTTAGATAGATATGCAAATCAAATTAATGAGTTAAAAGAACTTGAAACTCAAAGAGATATTTATAGAACTAGATTAGCAAGTTCTGAAAACGACATGGAAGCTTCTGTGAATTTGGCTTATTATCAAGCTCAAATTACAGCTAAAAGAAATGCATTTAATCAAGAAGCACAAACTAATAATTTAGCTTCATATGAACAAATTAAAAAATTAATTAATTTTAAAGAAGCTATTGAAACTTCAAAAACTTTAATCGCTAAAATGATTAGCCAACGTGATGAATACATTAATAAAAGCGTTCAATCATTTTTAATTAGTATGGACGTGCGTTTAATTAACTTCAAATTAAATTTCTTATTAAATTCTCCATCATTTACAGATCAAAACATTTTAGATAAATATAATCAAGTTTTAGTTGAATATGCAAAAGAAAGAGCAACTTTAGCTGAAAAATTCAAAGCACAAGTGGCTTCACTAGAACTAGAATGATTTAAAGCTAGAGCACAAGCAGCTTTATATCAAATTCAATATTCAGACTATAATGCTGCCTTCACAGATACTAAAGGTGTTCAAGATTATCAAGATGATAAAAATGTGCAACAAAATGCAATTAATCAACTACAAACTGAAGTTGATGAACTTAAAACAGCTTTAAATACGCCACTTACAGCTTTAAAAGATCTTTATGAACAAGTCCAAATTGATTCAACTAATGCAAATGAATATGCAAAAGCGGCACAAGTTGAAATTTTAAATTCAATTGATGAAACAGAAAAGAAATATGCTGAATATTTAAATACAACTAGAGAAAAAATCAATAATTTAGTTAATGAAATCTTGCCTTTAAAAGAGCAATATGAATCTACTCAAGATGAACAAGAAAAAGTTAATTTAGTACAAACTATTGCACGTAAAACCACAGAATATAGATTATTAGAACTTGGTTTAGCAGGTGCGGAAGGGTTAAAAAAACTTTTTGCAATTAACATTAAAGAACAATATAACAATTTAACTACTGAAATTAATGATTCAATATCTAATTATGAAGATTTAATTACATTGAATAATAGAATATCATCTTTACTTTCTGCATTCTTATCAACTAATGAAGAATTAGATGAAAATCTTAAAAATTTAATTAATGAATTTAATCAGTTATTAGAAACTAAAAATAATGCTTTAACTACTGCATTGAATGCAAATAATGAATACTCAAGCAAAAGAGTGGATTATTTAAGAGCTAAAATTAGATTTAATTCAAAAAATACGCAATTAACCACAGCAAAAAATACATTAGATACAATTGAAAATAATTTAGTCGACATTCAACATCTTTTAACAGATGGTTCACAAAGTAAAACAGATTATGAAACTTATCATTCTTTAAGTGCTAAAGAAACTCAATTATTCAGAGAACAAGTTGCAAAAAGAAAAGAATTAACCATTATTGATGCAAGTGAACCTGAAAATGGCGAAAGTATTCATGTTGTTGATAATTTACGTTTTGAACTTAATCAATTAATTAATTCTTTCTATAAAAATAATCCAATAATTTCACAATTTAATGGTTATTTAAACGAATTAAGTGATGAAACTAGTGAATTAAATACTTTAAAAAATAATTACGAAACTAAGAAAAATGAAATTGATTTTGACACTGCTTTAAATAACTTTAATGAAGAAGTAAGAGAATTAGAAAATTACACTTCACAATTTGTGACTAATTTGAAACAAAAAGCAATTATTGAAGTAATTCAAGAAATAAATGGGGAAAATCCAGATTATCTTGCTCAATTAGTTGAAACAGCTAATATTGAAAATGAAGATTATCAAGATGCAGTTAATAACAAAATTGCGCAATACACTCAAAATCTAGATTCATCTTTAAACAAAATTAATCAAAAACTTGAGACCACTTTAACTTTCGCTTCTAAATTAAATACAACCGTTAGTGAATTAGATTCTAAATTTAGTGATTTAGAAAATCAATTAAATGCATATCTAAATAAACTAAAAGAAATTTATAAAGAAGCGGTTTTAAAATCATTTAAATATTTAAGTAAAGATGATTTAGAAAATGAAAATAGACATGAAGAAATTCTTAAATTAGGCATTAAAATTTTCAATTTAAATAACAAAATTTATTCATTAACTCTATTACAAAAACAAGTATCTGAATATAAAACTAAATTCACTAATGTCAGTGAATATGTGCAAAATTTACAAAATTCAGCTGAAATTTCATCTAAATTAGCAACTTACAAAACTAATTTAAAAGCTTATTTTATAGATGAAAGTGTTAAAGTAAATAATGCCAAAGACATTTTAGCTATTTTATTCAATAATGATATTGTTGCGGAATTTGATGCTCAAGAAGCACAAGCAGAAGAAACTTATGCAGAAATTGAAGCGGCTAATGAAAGAATTGAAGAAATTGAAAATGAAGAAGGTTATGAAGAAAATGAAGAATTAATTAATGAATTAGGAACTTTAAGAGCTAAAGTTGCGAACTTAAATCCTATCATTGATAATTATTATGCTTTAGAAACCTTAAAAGATACTTTCGAACAAGCTAATTCCGAATTTGGTCAAGCAATGGCTTTAGAAGAAAGTGATGAAGAACCAAACAATGCTTTAGCAAATGAAAAATTAACTCAGGTAATTGAAAGTCAAGAGCAATATGAAAACAGTTTAGACTTAATTAGCCAATACATGGCTGAATATAAAGCTTACGCAGAAGCATTAACTTCTAAATATAACTATCCAACAGAATTAGCATCACTTTACATTGAAGCAATTGAATTATCAGCAAATAATATTATTAAAATTACTAATGAAAACTTGTTAAAAGAATCAAAACAAGCTTCTTTAAATGATGAAAATAATTATGGTATTGCACTTGAAAACTCAAATCAACTAATTACTGCACAAACTAAAGTTGAATTAATTAACAAATTAATTAAACAAGGCATTTTAGCTAAAGATGCTTCACTTGAAGAAGTAAATAAAGTAGTTAAAAAAATGGAATTAACTACTATTGAAAAACAAAATACTAAATTAATTATTACTTTAAGAGAATTACGTGATAGTAGCGAAAAAAGTTTCGATGGTGCTTATAGTCAAAATTATTTCAAATTTAATGTTGATGCAAAAGATGAAGATCAAAATAAAATTAATGCTGTTGAAAACTTATTTAAATTCCTAGGTTACAAACGTGTGGTAATGCCTTCAATTATTAAAGAAGAAGGAAATATTAAAGACCCAATTTCAAACCAATTAATTAAAGGTTATTCAGTTTATACTGAAGCATATCAAGGTTTATTATCAACATTACTTAAAGAAGTTCCTTATGCAGCCGAAAAAATTGAAGGTGAACATTTAGTAAGCAAAATCAATGATCAAGGTGTTGTGGAATATGTTATTGAAAATGGTACATATTGAGGCTTCAAAACAGATTCAAGAATTGGTTTATGAGCTATTTTACAAATGAGCGATCCTCAAAACTTTAAGGGAGTACCAACTGACTTCTTAAAATTTGTGGCTGCCCATGAATACGGACACCACTTCACTTTAAATTCAGCTAGTGATTTAGGTGACAAAGGTGATGATTCAATTTTTGTAGGTGCTTTATTACCAAGTGCATCTCCAAATATTAATAATTATTACAACAAAAAAGATCTTGAATTGTATTTAAAAGCAAGAGCTAATATCGATGTTAATGCCGATAGATTATTTGATGGTGATTTTGTATCAAATGATTTTGGTGAATATCCTGCCTTTAAATTGCCTAAATTAGTAGATGGCGAATTAACTTATGTTGATGAAAAAGAAGAAAATATCTGAGGAACTCCACTTTATGAAGATAATGTAATTAAAGCAATTGATAATAAAAAACGTCGTTTCTTACAAACGCTTGAAGGCTTAAAAGAAGCTGCTAAATTAATTAGAGAAGAAAATGGCTTAAATGAAAAACAATTCAAAACATCTGATTTATGAATTATGAACTCGCTTGATCAATTCTCAGGAACTATTAATCCAACAGTAGCTTCTGGAATTGCTAAATATTTAGTTAAAGAAGCAGATGGATCATATTCATTTATGCCAGGTTCTTTAGAAATTCTTAAAGGGCAAATAAAAGACGGACAAGGCAATTTAATTGAATTTGAAACTAATGCAAACGGCAAAGTTGTACCAAAAGTTGTTGAAGGTAAAAAAGATGCTAATGGTAGATATATTTCAATTTCAAAAGTTTTAATTAAAAACAGTGATGGAACTGGAGTAATTAATTTGCCTTTAAATGTTGAATTTGGTGATCCAAACTCACCTCTTTATGATGTAAATGCAAAAACTTATGTAAATAATGAAATTCAAAAAGTAGTTGATACAATTAGTGGCTTAATTGTTGAAAAATTCCATTTAAATGGTTGGAATGATACTTCTACAGATTTAAGTATAGATTCAAAAATTGTTTTAGATTGACCAGAAAAAGGCCTTTACTTCATGTCTAGTGTAGAAAACTACAATGCTAAAGCAAATGCTTACTATCGTGACATGATTTTGGCAAGAAATCCAGAAACAGGATTACCAACAGATGCTAATAATCCATTTAATGCAATTAGAGTTTATAATGATGATGGTACATTAAACGTTTCAAAAACTTTAAGATTTAGAAATATTAATATTAGAACTTCTAACTTATATATTAATCCAACAATTTATACTCAAGAAAGTGAATTCCAAAGAGGAATGTATGCACTTTCAAGGGGTGGTTCAAATTTTGGTGCTCCATTAAATAGTGGAAATGGTTATGTTTTATTCCTTGATAAAGAACATCAATATATTCCAAATATTAAATTAGAAGGTGCTACAAGTTCAATTATCAAAGCAGACAGTTGATCAAAAGATACTTTAGATGCATTAGGTATTAAGCAATATCTTAAATCTCTTGATGAAATTCAAAGATTATTAATGGGCTTAGGAGATAATGCACTTTGAAAAACTTATGACGAAGATGATAATTTATTAGCTAAAGATGATAATGTAGCTGGACAATATCCAGTTTGAGATCAAACAGCAAAATTAAAAATTAATTTAAGAGCATTGAATTCTAACTTTAATAATGATTTATACAATTTATTTGGTAATGAAACTAATGGTATTGGTGGTCAATTAAGTTTTAGTAATTTTGCAGAATTTGCAGAATTTGTGTCTGTAGACTTGAAAAAAGCTGCTTTAGATAAAGTTAACCAACAAGTTAATTGAAATGTGGAATATGTAAAAACTAAAGTTCAAGATTTTGCAGCTTTCCAAAACGCTTTAAAATCAGCAGTTGAAAAAAGCCAAAGTTTAAGTGATGAGGAAAGAACTAAATACTTAACAATTGCAACAACCGATGATGAGCAAATTGTGGCAAATGAAATTATGACAAGATTTACACAAAGTAAATTAGCAATGTTTACAAGTCACATCACAATTCAAGATGTAATTGATAATCCTGATTATGCATGAATTTTTGACACTAATTATGGATATGGTGATTACAAAATTGATGGGTTAAATTTAATTAAACCTAATAAAGATAAATGAGAATTTGATTTAGAAACTTATCTTGAAGGATTCAAAGCAATGGCAAAAGAATTCACTACCACAATTGGTGAACAAACTTACAGTCCAACAATGCAACATTTTTCAATGTATGATGCACTGCTTTCAACAGGTAAATATCAAAGTTATACAACTTATAATCAATTTGCTCTATTAGTAGATCAAGAATATAGTTTTGGCTCAATCTATTCATTTATAGTAAGTGCTAAATTTAAAGCTGGAAAACCATCAGAAGATGTTATTTCTTACTATGGTTCAAAAAATGATAGAAGATTTAACGAAAAATTCAGTGACTATACTTTCAACTGAGCTGAAATTATTAACCGTGATAACTTACAAATTACTTATTCACCTTCATTAACTCAATTCGGTAATTTACCAACATATTTAAGTAATCTTTCTGAAGCTAATACAGGACTTGAATATGTAGTTGATGGAACTTCAACACAAAAATGAAAAGATAATGCTATTCATTATGATGATGGAGATTCAAGAGGCAGCATTAAGAAAACAATTAATGATTATGAACTAAATTACAACCAAGAAGCAAAAGAAAAAGCAAGAAACTTAGGCATTAAATACCAAGATGTAATTTTTGCTAATACAAACGATTTTAATGATGCTTACAACTATAACAATAATTATTTTGGAGAATTTAGATCAATTAATAATGGTTGATTAAAAGATAGATGATACCGTGAAATTTTAGACTTTGAACTTTATGACAATAAAGGAAAAGCAATTGAAGATGAAACTATTAGAATTACAAACTTAAAAGGTGAAAGAGTAACTAATAGACCAGAAGCCTTTTGACAATTCTATATTCAAAGCCAAGGAGTTGGGAAAAGAGAATTGTCAACCATTTGAAGAGATGTACATAAAGATGCAGTTGCATTATTTGGTTATGTACCTTCAGATGTGGCAGAAAACATTAATTATTTAGCCTTTAAAGATTTAGAAACTGGTGAAATTAAAACAGTTAAAATCAACAAAGACTTTACCAATAACATGTTCTATTACAAAGAACAAAGATTGGATAATGAAGCTAAATCAGAAGAGTATTTAAGAACTAAAGAAGGGGAAAATCCAAGACATACTTTGGATGATGAAGAATACAACTATACAGATGGTTTAGGTCAACATCATGAAGGTAAAGGATTTGTTGCATGAGTAACTGATTATGCAGTTATGAATAAATATAGAAATAAATTATTAAGCCCAAATAATAAATACTATGTTTATTTTGCAACCAATGAACAAGGTAATTTTGCCAAAGATATTGATTTAGGTGATGTTGAATCTGTTTCTGAAAATGGTAAAACCTTTAGCCAAGCACCAACCAAAATTTATAAAGCAGATAATACTGAATTTGGTGGTAAATATAACAACAAACCAATTCTAATTGTTAAAAACCAATTTAATTCATAGAAAGGAGCAAGATGAAAAGAAAATGATTATTAACTTTAGCCTTGCCAATGGTCTCGGCATCAACTTTAATTTCAGCTGCTTGTGGCAAAATTAATTTTGACTATGACTTAGGTTTGGCAACTGAACCATTAAACTCATTAAACTATATTCAGTTTGCTTCATTAAGTAAAGTGTTACCCTCATTGGTAGAAAGTCCCTTAAAAGGTGGACCAAATGAAAAATTGAAAAAAGAGTTGAATTTACCAGAAATTCTTTTTGGAATTTATGGTTTAGATGCACAAAGCAATAATATGGATGACTATCTTACAAATCATGATGCTCCATCAGCGCCGGCTGATAGATATTATTCATTAGATCAATTTGGTTCAACCACTGGAAATATTTTGGCAAAAAATAGTGAATACCAATCAGTTTCAGGTATTTTTACCGCCAATAATAACATTATTTCATTAAATGTTCTTTTGAATGAGGGAAATAGCAAATGAAGCAACAATGATAATGTTTATGCAGAAGATTATATTGATGCAGTCCATTATATTTTGGACTTAAGCACTGGATCTCAAAATCAGACTCAATTATTAAAATCTAAAATTAGATCAAGTGTGGAATTTGTTGATGCACAACAAATTTATGCAAAAAAATATAACAAAGCTTATAAAAATCCATTTGCTTATCCAAAATTAATCAAAAATGATAAAGGTGAATGAATTTATGATGTTTTAAGTGATGATTATCAACCTTGAGCATCACAAAATCCTAATGATGAAGCTGATGTAGCCTTAATTAAAGAAACCGCATTAGATTTAGGTTTATATTCAGGTCGTTTATACTGAAACTATTCAAATGAAGAAATTTTAAGTGCAATTCCTTATTCACCAGACTATAATCCAAATAGTGAAATTACTGTGGTTATGTTACCTAATCCCGAATATTCATTATCTAAACATACAGAAGAAGAATTAAAAAATATTCCACAAAGAATAGCAACAAGAATTAGAAAATATCTTTATCATGATCCAAGACAAGAATATGGAGCAACATTTACTGATTTATTAAATCAAAGTAGAAGATTAAGAGAATCATTAGATGCAAGTATTCAATATTCTTTAGATAATGAAAATGCCTATAATGAAGCAGTTAATAAACTTTATAAAGGTCAAGATGTTTTAAATAATCAAGAAATTTTGAATTTTAAAGCTAAATCATATATGAAAAATAGAACTTTAGCTTTAGATGAATATTCACTAAGAATTGAGTATGATAAATATCAACCAGCTTCATTAAGTAATGCTTATCGTGACTTGACTAGCACATTAGTACCAATTAATCGGAAATTTGTTGAATCAATTGGCGGAATTTCTCAATTTGGCTTAAATAAAGAGAAATTTTTAACTAATGGTGCTTTCAATTTAAGTGAATTAGTTTTAGGTCCACAAGGACACATGATTTTAACTAAAAATAATCAATATTATTCAGCCGATAAAACTATTTCAAATAAAATCAAAATTTATTTTAGTTCAGATCCAAATATTAATTCAGCTATGTATGATGATGGTTATATTGCAGCAACAAAAATTCCAGCCATTCAACAATTAAATTATTGAACTCAGGCTAAATATAGACCTTTTATGAATAAATCGACTGGATTTGGAACAATTGCTTTAGCTTTTAATTTAGATAATGAAACTAGACCAAATAGTTTATTAAGAGATAGATATTTAAGAAATGCAATTTATTATGCTATAGATAGAAATGCAATGTTAAATATTGTTGGCTGAAGTTCATCATATCCAGTTATTACTTGAACAGCTTTTGGTAATGCCGCTTCAAGTTTTGGAGATCCAGTAGAGGTAGCTTTTGATCATAATTACATGTATGTAGAAAAAGCACCAGAAAATTACACCGATGAACAAAAAGCAATCCCAGTCCAAAATTACACTTATGTTGATCATTTAGCTAAAAGTTATAATTTTGAAAATGTTGACAGAACCGATAAAGCTCACAGAGTTGAAATAGCACGTGCTTATTTAGAAGCTTTTAAAGCAAATTATCAGGCCAAAAATGGTAAAGTTTTAGATAAAGTGGAACTTAAATATATTTCAAATTCAACAGATGAACAACAAAAAGCTGGGCTTGCGTTACAAGATTTAATGAAAAAAGCTTTTGGAGATTTTGTCCAAATCGAAATTAAAGGTTTACCTGAAAATGTTTATGAAGATGCAAGAACAACAGGGGACTACGATTTAATTTATAAAAACTTTGATTCATTTGGAACAGATGTTTACAGTTATATTAATGTCTTTTTAAAACCAGATGAAATTGATACAGCCAATAATAAAAGTACTGGATTTAGAAATAATCCAGCCGGTTCTTGAACTTATAAAGATTATTTTGCAGAATTTGGTTATAGATATGATGAAACAAGTAATCAAGTTGTAACAGATCAAGCAGAAAAAGCAGAAGAATTAAGATTAAGATTAAGAATTGAACCAGATGTGTGAAATAAAATGATTGAACTTTCATTTATCAAACCAAATGAAAATGTTAGTGATTACACCAAAAGATATTCAGCATTCTTCTCAAATCAATTTACTGAAGAAGAAATTGCTCAACATTGAACTGAAAGAAAAGTATTTGCAATCATTGCTGCTTTTGAAAAAGTAGTTAGAGATGGTGCTCCAGTAGTTCCATTAATGGAAGTTGATACTTATTGAGATATTTCAAGAGTAAATGGAGTAGATAGCTTATTCCGTTATTCACTTCAATTTGCTTATGATATTGCTAAACCACCAAGAGATAATTTACCATTAACAATAAAGGATGCTAATTAATTATGATAAAAGAGAAACAAAATTTTGAATATTTAGATTCCCTGGAATCGCTTCCAATTAATAAAAGAAAAAAATATCAAATTCATAATCAACCAGTAGATTTTTCAGGAAAAATTAAACGCAAAGTGGCTTGATATTGAAGACTATTGAGCCCTCAATCACCGGGATTTAAAACTGCATTTACAATTACAAAAATGTTTTTAGAATTTATTGTAATTGCCTGAATTGTTATAAGTATTACTTTCTTTTTAGTACATTCAATTCCTGGTTCAAATGCATTTTTATCAAACTTAGATGATGCAACTAAAAGAGCTAAAGAGGCAGAATTAGGTTTAGATTTACCTTTAATTCAAAGGTATGGATTATACTTAAAAAACCTATTGCATGGAGATTTTGGAATTTCTTATTCAGTATTTCCAGGTACTCCAATTAACGATTTTATTTGAGTTAGATTCTTAAAAAGTTTTTACATCGGAATTTTTTCAGTCGGTTTAACTTTAGTTATTGGAATTCCAATTGGTGTATATGTTGGAATGAATCCAGATAAATTACCTGATCATATTGCCACTTTAGTAGTATCGATTTTCTCATCTATCCCGTCTCTTATCTTTGCGCTTTGATTATTATTAATTGGTCGTTCATTAAATATGCCATATCTTTTCAATGAAAAAGATATTGCAACCTATATCTTACCTGGTTTAGCTCTTTCTCTTGGTTCAACAATTGTTTATATTAAATATATTAGAGTGGAATTAAATCGTGAATTAAATTCACAACATGCTAAATTCTGCTATTTAAAAGGTGTAAGTAGAAGAAGATTTGTTTGAGTGCATGCGCTTAAACCATCATTATTCCCAATTGCCACTTTCTTCCCTGTTGTAATTTTTGGTTCATTTATTGGTTCATTGTTTGTAGAAAGAATCTTCTTTATCACTGGTTCAGGTGGTTTATTCTTACAAGCAATTACTTCAAAAGATTATTCAATTATTTTATTTATGATTACTATATTCTCATTGATGACAATTCTTTCATATACCTTGCGTGATGCACTTTATAAAATTATTGATCCACGTGTGAGAAGAAGAGGATAGGAGCAACAAATGGCATTTTGAAATAAAAGAAAAGAAGCTACTAATAATGTTGCTTCACAAGAATTGGCACCAAATAGAATAATCCAACCTTTTAACTATCAAAAATGAAAAATTATTGGTGATGTACTTGATTATTATGAATCATCAACTTTACATAAAAAACAGAGTTCAATGAAAGAATTCTTTTATCGTTTTAGTCGTTCATTTGCTGGAGTTTTTGGTTTAGTTACTTTATTAATAATTGTACTTTTAGCAATTATTATTCCGTTCTTTACAAGAGATCCAAATGTAATTACTGAAGAAAATAAGTTTTGAACCTTCTTTACAAATGGTTATATTTTTGGAACAGATGACTTAGGAAGAGATTTATGAGCTCGTTTATGATGAGGACTTAGATATTCATTAGGTTTATCAGTTGCTGTTACAATGATTGAAGTTATCGTAGGACTTTCAATCGGAATTGCTATGGGGCACTTTAGATTATTTGACAAAATTATGACTTTTGTTATCAAAGTAATTTCAAATGTACCTTCAATTATTATTTTAATCGTAATTACAATTGTGCTTAAACCAACTTTCGGAGTTATTGTTTTTGCCCTTTCATTTACTTCATGAACAGGAATGGCAAATCAAATGAGATCCCAAGTTATGCGGGCAAAAAACTTTGAATGAATTAATGCTTCAAAAATCTTAGGAACTCCAACAATTAAAGTTCTATTTAATTATTTACCAGTGGTAGTACCAATTTTGGTAACCCAAATTGTTTTCTCAATTCCAGGGGTTATCTTATCTGAAACTTCATTGGCTTTCATTGGTTTATCAATCCCATCAATCCCTACCTTAGGAAACTTAATTACAGACGGTTCAAACTTATTTGTTTCATATCCAAGATATGTTTTAATTCCTTCATTTATGCTTGTGCTTGTTACTACTTCAATTCAATTAATGTCTGCCTCAGTGCAAGATAGTTTATTAAGACAAAGATAGGAGCTTTATATGGCTAATTCAAGAAATAAAATGACTTTAGACGAAAAATTAGCAATGGAAGCTAAAAATAAAAGCAAGCGTAATTTGAATGAAGAAACAAACAATAGTGCAAATAGTTTTAATGAAAATTTAGCAGCAATCAATGAACAAGCTATTCTAAGACAAGCGAATAAAAAAGTTGCAGAAGAAATTAAACCAATTCAAAAAGAAGCTTTATCTAGCGACGAATTATTAAATAATGAAATAAATGATTTTATTGTTGAAAATGAAAAATTTCATTTAGATGAAAATCTAAATGATAATGAAATTATTAATGCTGAAGGTTATTCACAAAAATTTAAAAAACCAATTATTTGAAACTTAAAACCTAAACCTGAAGATTTATTAGTAGTTAGAAAAGATGTAAATAATACTTTAGTCAGAAAATTTATTGACTTTTGAAAAACTTTATTTAAAAATTTTGTGTCTTTAGGCAAAAAAATCTTGCAATTAGTAAGAATACTACCTAAAGAAAAAAATGAAGTTTTAGAGGAATTTCAAAAATATATTGATAATGCTAAAGTTGAAACAGTTTTTGGAAAACCAACCAAAGTAGCTGCTGAAATTGAAGATATTTATTTAACTTTTAAAAATCCAGCTAACCCTAAAGAAAAAAACTTAGTATTGCGGGGCTCATCTTTAAAAATTTACGAAGGTAAAGTTCATGCCATTATAGGTGAATCAGGTTCAGGAAAATCAGTTATTACTTCTTTACTTTATGGATTAACAGGTTCAAATGCAATTATTGAATCTGGAAAAATAAAACTTTACGGATTAGAAGTACAAAATTTCAATGCCTACAATTGAGAAAAATCTAAATTAAGAGGTAATATTGTTTCTGCTGTTTTCCAAAATCCAATGTCAATTTTGGACCCAACTATGAAAGTTGGAAAACAAATTATGGAAGGAATGTTAGTTAATAAATTAGTAAAAAATAAAAAAGAAGCTTACGAAGAAGCTTTAAAATACTTAAAATTAACTAAAATTAACAATCCTGAAAAAGTTATGAAACTTTATCCACATGAACTTTCTGGTGGAATGATTCAACGGATTGCCATTGCCTCAATTATTTCGCTTAAGCCAAAAATTTTAGTAATGGACGAGCCTACTACTGCATTAGATCCAACTGTTCAAGCATTAGTGTTAGATATTATTCGCGAATTACAAGAAACTTTCAAAATCGCGATTGTCTTTATTACTCATGATTTGGCCGTAGTGTCATCAATTTCTGATTTTATTAACATTATGTATGCTGGTCAAATCATTGAAAGTGGAACTAAAGAAGAAATTTTGATTAATCCACAACATCCATATACTTGAGGTTTAATTGTTTCAATGCCTGATTTTAATAAAGATACAAGATTACAAACAATTAAAGGAGCAGTGCCATCAAATCTTAATAAGATTGAAGGAGATGCTTTTGCGGTGCGGAATGATTATGCACTTGGTATCGATTTTGAAGAAGAACCAAGTTTCTATCAAATTTCACCAACGCATTTTGTTAAATCTAACCTATTGAATGAAAATGCACCGGCTTACAAACCACCAAAAATTATTCAAAGACTTTGAGCCAAATATGAAAATTCATTATCAAAAATTTATGGTTCAAAAAATAATGAATATGTTTCTGAAGAAATTTATCAAAAATATTTAAAAGAAGCTAATCAACATAATTTAGAAATTGAAAGTACCCAAAATAAGGAGGAGACAAATGCCTAATTACTATTGTGAAAAAGGTAAATTCGGTAAAAAATATTGTCGTCCAATTTTACCAGGTACCGAAGAAATGTTAGCAGCTGAAGATAAAAAAGTTTTAGTTGAAATCAGAAATTTAGATATAGAATACGGACAAGGAACTAAAAAGTTCACCGCTATTAAAGATATGAATTTAAATATTTATGATGGCGAAGTTTTAGGTTTAGTTGGAGAATCAGGTTCTGGTAAGTCTACTACCGGAAGAGCAATTATAGGTTTAACTCCACACTCATTTGGTTATATTAAGATTTTAGATACTTTTGTACCTAAAAATATTGATAAAGTGTCCAGATGAGGCAACAAACATAAGAAAATTTTAGACTTTATGGTAAATAAAGTGCAAATGATTTTCCAAGATCCTACAAACTCATTAAACCCTTATAAAAATGTGGAAAAAGTTGTAGGTGAAGGATTAACTAATTTAAAAAATTCTAAATATATTTATTTAATTACTGAAGATCAAAACTTTTTTATTGAATTAAATAAAAGACTCGAAGCATCTAATGCTGAACCTTTAGTTGAAAACTATCAAAATCAATTGGATTGAAATTTCACATTAGAAGAGTCATTTGATTATGTTTATGAAAAATTATTCAGTGAGTTTCAAACTAAATATAAACATTTGAAAAATTTTGATGAATTATTAGATTTCTATAATAAAGCTAAAGAATTAAGAATTACTGAAAGTAATTTAACTGAAAAAGAGTGCAAAAAGCGTTTAATTATAGATATTTTAAAACAAGTGGGACTTGATGAGTCTGTACTTGATAGATATCCATTAGAGTTTTCAGGTGGACAACAACAACGTTTAGGTATTTGTAGAGCAGTAGTATTGCAACCTAAATTATTAATTGCCGATGAACCTATTTCTGCTTTAGACGTTTCTATTCAAGCTCAAGTTATTAATATTTTTAATGATTTAAAAGATAAATATCACTTAACAATTTTATTTATTGCCCATGACTTAAGAATGGTTGAATATATTTCAGATAGAATTGCAGTAATTAACAAAGGAGTTTTATTAGAAATCGGACCAACTGAGGAAATTATTTATAATCCTTATCATCCATATACTAAAAGTTTACTTGATGCAGTTCCTTCAATTGAAAGTAAAAAAGGTTCATTGTTAGGCTATGTTTATGATCCAAATATTCATAATTATGACGAAGAAAATCAACCTAAATGACAAAATTTAGGCAATAATCACTTTGTTTTAGCTACTGATAAAGAACTAGAAACCTTTAAAGAGATTAAAAAGGAAAAACAATATTAAAAATGAATATCCATTAGGATATTCTTTTTTAATTATTTAAAGTTAAATAGAGAATAGTGACTTTGCCATACTGTTTTTGATTTTGAATAGTTAATCCATCCGGAATAATAATTTTAGAAGGATTGTTAGTTTCTAAAATTATTAAACCATTTCTTGATAAAAATTTTTTAGTTTTTAAAATGTTTAAAACACTATTTAATAATTCATATTCATTGTATGGAGGATCTAAAAAAATATAGTCATAAACAGTTCCTTCACGATTTTTTAAAAATGTTAAAGCATCTGTTTTATAGATATCTAAGTTATTAATTTTTAACTTTTCTTGATTTTTTTTAATTACATTAACTGCTTCATAATCATTATCAACTAAAACAGCTTTCATTGCTCCATTACTAATAGCTTCAAAACCAAATGCTCCAGATCCTGCAAATAAATCCAAAACAATTTTATTTTCTAAATCAAAACGCAATGTATTAAAAATTGCTTCTCTAACCCTATCCATTGTGGGTCTAGTTTTATTAGATGAAGGTTGCTCAATAGTTAAACGACGATGAGTTCCGGAAATAATTCTTAGCATAAATAGTCCTTTTATAATAAGTTATTTACATATAATTAATTTTCATATAATATTACTATATTATGAAATATAAAGTTAATTTAGTTAAATTACCAAATAAGATTTTAAGAGAAAGATCTAAAGAAGTAGAATTACCTTTAAGTCAAGAAAATATTGAATTAGCTGAAAAAATGATTTGACATATTGACGATAGTCAATTTAACCCTCAAACCATTTTTCAACCAGGTGTTGGTGTGGCTGCCATTCAATATGGAATTCCTAAAAGAATGTTCTATATTAATGCTGAAGAAAATGGCAAAGTTTTAAGAGATGTATTAATTAATCCTAAAATTATTTCAACTTCCGCAGCTGAAGTGGCCTTAGAAAATGGCGAAGGGTGTTTATCAGTTGCTCATTCATGAAAAAACCAAGAAGGATTTGTACATAGACAAAATAGAGTTTTAGCAGAGGCTTATTCATATTTCGATAAAAAAGTAAAAACCTATGATTTATCTGGCTATTTAGCAATTGTTTTCCAACATGAATATGATCATCTTGAAGGTAAACTATTTATAGATAGAATTAATCAAAATGATCCTTGAGCTGAACACAAAGACGCAAAATATATCGGATAGAAAGGGTAAATATGGACATATTTTCAAAGTTTTTTGAAATTCAAAATAGTCAATACATTTGAATTGCAATAGTTGTTCTTTTTTTATGTTTAGGTTTAAATTTCTTATGAAGCTTTTTAAAAGGATGAAAAGGAGCAATTATTACTAATAGTTATATGATTGTTTCTTTTATTGCTAGTGTATTAATAGCGATGGCATTTAAAAAGCAAATAATTCAAGTTTTTGAACAAGGAATTGCAGAAAATAAAAATATATCAAATCTAAATATAGAAATAGCTCCATTAATGTCTGAATTAGTCACAATTGCACTTTGAGTTGTAATTTTCAGTATTAATTTGCTATTGATGTTTGCGTTTTGAATTATATATATGGTAGTAATAAAAAGATTTATTAAAAAATCATTGAAGAAAAGTAAAAAGAAATTACTTAATCGTTTTATCGGTGGTTTGGTAGGTTTAGTAGGAATTTTTCCAATTACGGTAATGTCAATTGAATGTACTTCACCTCTAACATATTCAAATCCTTTTATTAAAGCTAATTCTAAAGTTTTAAATGCTATTTCTTTTGGACAAACTTCAGGATTGACTGATAGTATGCCAGCCTTTAAGGGAATTGATGAATTATTTGTTTCTAATTCTTCACAAGTAATGTTCTTTTTTGATGAATTACAGAAAAAAGGTAATTATCAACCTGCAAATAGCACTCAAAGTATGGAAGATTATTTAAGATTATTAGTTTCAAGTAATTCAAACGGGAAATTTACCATTAATTATCGCCCTTGAAAAGACTATTTAATTGCTGATCAAAAAGAAAAATACATTCATAATTATGAATTTGTAAATGAAAAAATGCAATATTTTGTTGAAACAAACAAATCATTCAGGATTTTAAAAATATTGTTACAAATAGGCATCAAGAGTGCTAAAGAAGAAATTAAAAATAACATAAGTAAATTTAATGATTTATTTATTAGAGCTAATATTGATTTAAGCAGAGTTAATTTACAATATGAAAATGCACCTGCTAGCGCTAATATGCCTCAATTAGCATTCACATCATTTAATACAAAAGAAATCACACAAATTAAAAACGCTATTTTTAAAGCCTTAGATTTAGAAAACGTTTCAATGCCAAGTGACGATAACAATAACATTAATAATCTAAGTAATGATGAAAGAATTAAATATACTTTCAACAAAATTTTAGATTTAGTCTTTGTAGCAAAATAAACTAATTTATAGGAATATATGTCATTTTAAAATCGACATATATTTTTTATTTCAATGCTTAAATTTAAAAAATATTCTTTAATGCAAAATATTTCTATATCATAATATCATGAGTAAATATGATGAATCTAGTATTCAGCAACTAAAAGGTTTAGAAGCTGTTCGTAAACGTCCTGGAATGTACATTGGTAGCACGGATATCAATGGTTTGCATCATTTAATATGAGAAATTGTTGATAATTCAATTGATGAAGCATTAGCGGGATATGCAAATGAAATCACAGTTATATTGCATAATGATAGTTCTGTTGAAGTAATTGATAACGGAAGAGGAATTCCGGTTGGAAAAAAATCAGGCACAAATAAAACAGCTGTTGAAATTGTTTTTACTGAATTACACGCAGGTGGAAAATTTAATGATAGTGCTTATAAATCAGCTGGGGGTCTACATGGAGTAGGTTCATCTGTGGTTAATGCTTTAAGTACTAAATTAGTAGCCACTGTTTATAGAGATAAAAAAATCTATGAAACAATTTTTGAAAATGGCGATGACATTGTGCAAAGAACCAAAGAATTAGGTAAAACTACAAAAACTGGTACATCAGTTAGATTTTGACCAAATTATGCGATTTTCAAAAACAGTAAATTTAATTTTGAAACTATTGCAGAAAGATTAAAAGAAAGTTGCTTTTTAATTAACAATTTAAAAATAAATTTAATAGATGAAATTAATAATAAAGATGCTACTTTTTTCTTTGAAAATGGATTAAAAGAATTTTTATTATTTATTAATGAAACTAAAAAATCTGTATCCGAACCTGTAACCTTTAAAGAAACTAAAAGTAATATTGAAGTTGAATTTGGCTTTCAATATACAGATAGTTACAACGAAACTATTTTGTCTTTTGTCAATAATGTAAAAACAAAAGATGGTGGGACTCATGAAACCGGTCTTAAAACAGCATTCACTAAAATTTTTAATGAATTTGCAAATGAGGAAAAGATTCTTAAGGGAAAAAATACTTTTGAAGGCGATGATATCAGAGAAGGTTTAACTGTAATTTTAAACATCAAAGTTCCAGAAGGTATTTTGGAATTTATTAGTCAAACTAAAAATAAACTAAGTACACCAGAAGCTAAATCAGCAGTCGAGGACGTAGTTTCTAAACAATTAAAACTATGAATAAATGAAAATAAATCAGTTGCAAAAAACATTTTAAATAAAATTAAAAAAGCAGCTGAATCAAGATTGGCAGCTAGAAAAGCTAGACAAGAATCAAGAGTGACTAAAAATGCACTTAAAGAAAAACAAATTTTAAGTGGTAAATTAACTCCTGCACAATCAAAGAAACCAGAAGAAAAAGAATTATTTTTAGTCGAAGGGGATTCTGCTGGAGGTTCAGCTAAACTTGGTAGAAATAGAGTATATCAAGCAATTTTACCTTTAAGAGGAAAAGTTATTAACACTGAAAAATCAAGATTATTTGAAATTTTGAAGAATGAAGAAATTGCAACAATAATTAACACTATTGGGGCTGGAATTGGTGAAGATTTTGATATCAATAAAATTCAGTATCATAAAATAATTATCATGACTGATGCAGATACTGATGGAGCACATATTCAGATTCTTTTATTAACTTTTTTCTATAGACATATGAAACAATTAATTGAAAATGGAAATGTTTATATTGCCTTACCACCTTTATTTAAATTATCAAATAAAAAAGAAGTACTTTATGCTTGAGATGAAGATGAATTACAAGAACTTTTGAATTCTAATAAGCAAAATTATGATATTCAGCGTTATAAAGGACTTGGTGAAATGAATGCTGATCAATTATGAGAAACTACAATGAATCCGGAAACTAGAAGTTTGATAAGGGTTAAAATTAGTGATGCGTTAGCTGCAGAAAAAAGTGTTTCTATCTTAATGGGTGATAATGTTGAACCAAGAAAAGAGTGAATTAATAACCATGTTCAATTTACTCTAGAAGATGATTTTGAATTTTAAAAGGAAACTATTATGAAACAAGAAAAGAAAGATAAATTAGATGCCCTTTTAACTAAAATAATTAATCAAAATCTAGACATTGTAATGTCAGATCGTTTTAGTAGATATTCAAAATACATTATTCAACAAAGAGCTTTACCTGATGTTAGAGACGGATTAAAACCAGTTCAAAGAAGAATTCTTTATTCAATGAATGATTTAGGTTTACAAAATAGTAAAAATTATAAAAAATCTGCCAGAGTAGTAGGGGATGTAATTGGTAAATACCATCCTCATGGAGATAGTTCTATTTATGAAGCTATGGTAAGAATGGCGCAAGATTGAAAAATGAACTACCCTTTAGTTGAAATGCACGGAAATGTAGGTTCAATCGATGATGATCCTGCCGCTGCAATGAGATATACAGAAGCTAAGTTATCTAAAATTAGCGACTTAGTAATTGGAGACTTAAAGAAAAATACCGTTAAATTTGCACCTAATTTTGATGATAGTGAAAAAGAACCTACGGTTTTTCCAACTTTAATTCCAACACTATTATTAAATGGAGCAGATGGAATTGCTTCAGGTTTTGCGACTAAAATGCCACCACATAATTTAAATGAAATTTTAGATGCTGCAATTGCTAAAATTAAAAACCCTGATTTGGAATGAAGAAAATTAATGAAATATGTCAAAGGGCCAGATTTTCCTACAGGCGGAATTATCTATGGAACTGACGGAATTGCTGAAGCCTTTGAAGTAGGTAGAGGAAGAGTTACTTTAGCTTCGAAATATGAAATTAAGGAAGACAAAAAAAATAAATATATTGAAATAACTGAAATTCCATTTGGAGTAATTAAATCTAAATTAGTGCGTGATATCGATTTAATTATTGCTAGTGAATCAATTGGTGGATTATTAGAAATTAAAGATCAATCTGATAGAAATGGCATTAGCATCTTAATAACTTTGGATAAAAATGCTAATGCCGAATCCATTGTTTCTTATTTATTACAAAAAACTGAATTACAAATTTATTATAACTATAACAATGTTGCGATTCAAAACAATCGCCCTAGAACATTATCGCTTAATAATCTTTTAACTGCATATCTTAATCATTTAAAAGATGTAAAAAGAAAAACCTTAATTTTCGATTTAGAAAAACTTAAATTGAGACTCGAAATTGTCATTGGATTCTTAAAAGTTGCTGAAATTACCGATGCAGTAATTAAAGTAATTAGGGAAAGTGAAAATTCAAAGCAAGGGGTAATTGATAATCTAATTTCTCATTTTAACTTCACTTTGAATCAAGCAACAGCTATAGCCGAATTAAGATTATATAAATTAAGTAAAACTGATAAATTTGCTTTTTTAGAAGAAAAAAACAATCTTGAAGAAGAAATTAAAAAAATTGAAATTTTGTTAAATGATGAAAATGAATTTAATTTATATTTAATTAATTTATTAACTGAAATTAAAAAAATATATGGCAAACCAAGAAAAACTCAAATTGTAGAAAACAAAATTGATTTATCTTATTCAGAAACAGATTTAATTCAAGAAGAAGAAAAATATTTAAGTATTTCAAGAGATGGTTATTTGAAATCTTTTTCAACCAAAGTTTATGAAACTAATGTTTGAGAAAATTATGGTTTAAAAGAAGAAGATAAAATTGTATTTTTTGAAAAAGTTAATACTACTCATCAGTTATTAATTTTCACTAATTTAGGTAATTATGCAATAGTGCCAATTTATAAAATTAACGAAAGTAAATGAAAAGAATTGGGCAATCATTTAAGTGAATTTGTAGATTTAAAAACTGGGGAATTTATTATAAATGCCTATGATATAGATACTTTTGATAAAAATAATTATATAGCCTTATTTTCAAAACAAGCGCAAGGGAAAAGAGTAAGCTTAAAAGATTTTGAAATAACTAGATTTTCTAAAACTTATACTGCTTTAAAATTAGCAAATGATGATGAATTAATAGCAGCAGAAATGACAAAAGGGGACGGAGATGTTCTGTTAGTTACAGAAAAAGGATTTGTATCATTTTATACAGAAAATGATGTGCAAATTTATGGCACTAAAAGTAATGGAACCAAATCTTGCTATTTATCGACAGGTGATGAATTAAAATTTGCTAAATTAATTGACTTTAAAAATGACTTATTAGTATTAGCTAACGAATATATAGCTAAATTAGAAACTAAGAATCTAGTTAAAACTAATAAGAAAAATCTCGGTAAAAAAATTCCTCTTTTAGAAGATAAAAAAGCGAATAAAATCACAGAAATTTCAGTTTTAAGTGAAAATAATTTTGTTTTATATCGTGACACAGAAGACAATTTACATGAATTGTTGATTGATTTATCTAAACTTAGTTCAAGCTTTACGAAATTGCCTATTTCCAAAATGTCTTGAAGTCAAATTAAACCAA
This sequence comes from Mycoplasmopsis gallinarum DSM 19816, assembly GCF_000621085.1. Taxonomy (GTDB): domain Bacteria; phylum Bacillota_I; class Bacilli_A; order Mycoplasmatales; family Metamycoplasmataceae; genus Mycoplasmopsis; species Mycoplasmopsis gallinarum. Next base: position 96,839 of record NZ_KK211211.1, on the reverse strand, counting down.
ATAAATCAGTTGTAAAAATTAGCTTTGAAAATGAATTAAAAGAAACTAAATATACAATTGAAACTAAAAAAGAAACCAATTTAGTAGCAGAAGCAGAAAAAAATATTTTAGATTTGGACGTTGATTCACTTTTAAATAAATTAAAAATTAAATAATGACTAAATGCAATATGAATCGAAATATTGCATTTTTTCATTATTTTCCACATTTTTTAAGTTAAAAATTGATTGAAAAATTAGTTTTTTCATATTGTAAATAAGATTTATTTTCTTTTACTCCTATAATATAGATATAAAAGTTTAATTAATATATAATTGTTTTATAAAAATTTACATATGGGAGCATAATGGAAGAACAAAATTTAACAAAAAAGAGCGATAAAAAATTTCTTTTTGCCATTGACCTCGACGGAACCTTACTTGCTTCAAGTTCACAAGGTTCAATTCATGATGTTACTTTTAATGCAATTTTAAGAGCAAAAGCAGAGGGACATATTGTTTGTTTATTAACAGGTAGACCTTGAAGAAGTACAAAACCAATTTATGAAAGACTTGATTTAGACACAGTTGTAAGTAATTATAATGGTGCTCAAATTCATAATCCAAAAGACGAAAATTTCACCCCTTATATTAAATATTTAGATTTGAATGAAATGCTTTATGTTTTAGGTGATCCAAAAGTTAAATCAGAAATTACTAATATTGCAATCGAAGGGCCAGGGTGAGTACAACTACAAAAAAGAGATAAAGATTTAGAAAGTGTTTTTGGTTTCAGAGAAAGCACTAAATTTGTGGTTGGACTTGATTTTAATAAATTACCTTTAAAACCAACTGGAATTATTTTTGATGTTAAACATTCAACTGATGTTGAAGAATTACGTTCATATTTGAAACGTAAATTTGGTGACTTAGGAGAATTTTCATATTGATCAAAAGGAAAAGGTTTAACTCCTGTTTTTGATATTACTAATGTATCAGTTAATAAAGGGCGCGCATTATCATTATTATCAAGATACTATGGAATTGATTTAGATAACACCATAGCAATGGGAGATGGTTTTAATGATGTGCCAATGTTTAAGGTAGCTAAAATTTCAGTTGCTGTTGGTAATGCTTCAAAAGATGTTAAAAAATATGCAACAATTAAATTAACTAAAAATAATGATGAAGGTGCAGTAGGACACTTTATTAATAGTATTTTGGATAATCCTGAAAAAATTATTGCTAAAAGTGAAGCAGCAAGACAAAAAATGATGAAACATCGTTCAAGTATGGATGATATTGAGGAATAATGCAAATAAAAGAATTGGATATTGATCTTAATTCTTTAGATAATTTATCAATTATTGGAGTTGATGAAGTGGGTGTGGGCGATTATTTTGGTCCTCTTGTTTCATCAGCTGTTTTTATTCCTAGAGAAAAAATGCACTTTTTAAGCGAATTAGGAATAAAAGACAGCAAAAAAATTAGTGATAAAAAAATTAAAGAATTAGCTCCTATAATTCAAAAAAATACTATAAATCAAGTGTTTTTTCTCAGTCCTCATGGTTATAATCAACTTAATTTGCAATATAATTCAAATGAACTAAAAATGTTTTGCCATCTAAATACTATTAGTAAAGTGGCTAATGAAACTACATCTGATTTTGTTTTAATAGATCAATTTTCTACTTTAAAAAGTATTAAAAATTATTATCAAAAAATAATGGTTGATAATAATTGAACTAAAATCCCTAATTTTAATGCTGATATTAATTTGTTAAAAAAAGCTGAAAATTATTCATTGGCAGTTGCTTGTGCTTCAATTTTGGCAAGAAATTTCTTTCTTAATTATATGAAGCAAATGAATGAGGAATATAAAATTAACTTTCCTTTAGGCGCAGGAAATCAGGTAAAAGAATTCGCACAAAAACTATTTATTGATAAAAATATTAACCCTAAAAAAGTAGCCAAAATTCATTTTAAAATGAATTAAAACTCTTGAAAATCAAAACAAAAAATGAATATTCAAAGCGAATATTCATTTTTAATTTAAATTATTCTATATCATAGGCTTTCTTAATAGTTTCTTCTAAAACACTTAAAGGCATTGAACCATATTTAAGCATGTAATTAAATAGTTTTTTCACTTCTCCGTGTTCGCCTTCTTGTTCAGTAGTTTTATTTAAAAACTCTTCACGACTTAAGCCAGTTTTTGCTAAAACTGCGTTGTACATTTTTTCAAAAACTTGTTTACCTAAAATATAAGCAGTTGCTTGTCCTGGATAAAGTAAATAACGTTTAGTTTCTGTATTAATTTGCCCAACACTTAAAGCTGTATAACGTTGCATAAATTCTCTAATATCTTGTAATGAAGCATTTTCTTGAATTTCACTATTGCCTTTAACTTTTCCATGTAAAGCTGTATCTACTACTAATCTTACATTTCTAAATTGTGCCTCATTTAACATACCAAAGTACTGTAACATATTTGTTAATTCAACAGCTTTAGCTAATTTTGCTTCATCACTAAGATTTGGATTATGACTTGCAATTAAATTTCAATAAATACCATTGTGAAGTTGTTTAATTTGGCTTAAAGCTTCTTCAGTAAATGTGCCATTATAGAAAGAAGTAATTCCTGATTTAGCAACTTTGAAACTTTTTGGCAATGCATAATAAGATTGACTATTAAAATCAGGCTCACCATACATACCAATTTCATTACCAAACATTTCCATAAAGACAGCTCACCCTTCTAAATAAGCTCCTGATTGTGAAACATATGCATCAAGGTTTGGATCTTGCGCTGAAGTGTATTTATAATAAGTTGTTTGTAAATGATGTCCCATTACAGCTTCATGGTTTGAAAGTGATGAAATACTTCATTTAGCTACTCCATAATATGGATCAGGGTTAAAGTAATATTGATTATTTGAATAATAAGCAGCTCCATCAAGCTCTCTTTTTGCAAAAGAAATTGGAGTTAAAGAATAATCAGGGATTTCATAATTAAAGAATTTAGCAGCTTTATCAGTGGTTGAATCTTTAAATTGTTTAAAAGCTAAATAGGTACTTAGAGCTCCATAATATGCATCTTTATTGTTAATTGAACCATATGGATTATTTGCAGTTTGTTCATTAGTTCAAGTACCATATCCAGCATTTTCCAATTTAGTTTTAATTTCAGTTAAATCTGGATTAGTATCTAAAGCAGCCTTGAATTCTGGTGTATAAACATCGCTTCCTTCAAGTCCTAATTGAAATTCTTCACTTTTAAGTCATTTGTTAAAGTTTTCTCAATTTAAATTACCTTTAGCATCACGAATTACTAAAGTTAATTGTTCAGGTGTGGCTGGTCCATTTGAATCAGCATCATAATTAAAGCTTTCTTGTCACTCATTGCCCTTACCAACAATTACATCAGCAATTAAATTAGCTACTTGTTTTGATAAAGATTGATTTTCTTTAATTAAAGACATTCCATAATCAAAAACTTCTTCGCTTGTTACTCCATTTTTGGTTGAAGCTAAATTGAGCATTCAATCATAAGCTTGTTTACCTGACATATGATTTTCAATTCCATTTGCTCCATTTCAACCAACTGCTTTAGCTTCTAAATCACTTTGGCTTAAACCAAGCCCATAAATTTTGACTGCTTGATTATTATCAAAAGCTTCTAAAGTGTTTTCAACTTCGTTAGTAGTGTTTGTTAAACTTAAAATTAAACTATCAGCGTTTTCACCTAAACCGTGATTTGCAGCTTGATAATATTCAGTTGCATAAAATTTATAAAAATCGTAAATTGCTTGTTTTGCTTCTTTTAATTTTTCATCTGTAGTTGAAGTATCTTCAGCTGATTTATAAGTTAATAAATCTGCAACAGAAATGGTTTGAGCACCTGATTTAATAAATTTAGTTACTTCAGCCATAAATAAATTCTTAATCACACCATTCATATTTAATTTAATAACTACTTTTGAAGATACTAAATTTAATTTGATTGACTCAGCTAAATTTTCTTTCATTATTTTAGCTGTTTCTGCAAAGTTTTTAGCCTTACTTAAAGATAATCTGTAAAGTGAATTATCATATGATGTAATTGGAAACATATATGATGCAGAAGTTCATAATTTTGGATTTAAACTTAAATAATCAGATTTTAAGTTACCAATGATTAAATCCATATCGAATAAAGCCGTTTTCAAAATAGCATTTGAATCAACGTTTAAATTACTTGAATCAACTTTGGTTAATCAATTACTTCAAGTAGTTAAAGTTGATAAATAAATTTCTTTCATTTCATTAGTTAAAGCACTTTGACCTGATAAATTATTTTTACTTAAATAATTTTCGAAAGTTGTTAAAACACCACTAATGAATTTAGTAGTAATTTCTATATCTTTATTTTGATAATTTTTACTAAAAGCAATTACTGATTTATTAATCAAACCATCTTTAATTAATGTTGCTAGTTCATCTTTTAATTTTGTGTATTCAGTGGCTGATGTTTGATAATTAGCAGTTAGAGTTTTATATTCATTTAAAGCATCAGTACGTGTTTGAAGAGCTTCATTGTAAGCGGTTTCTAATCTAGTCACTTCTTCTTGATTTGGTTCTGATTTGGCTTTTTCAGCTTGAAGTTGCTTTTGAAGCTGAACAGCCTGATTGTGTTTTTGTACATAAGCAGAATATTTAGTTTTTGCTTCTTGTACTTGATTTTTATACAATTCAAACTTTTCATTAACCTCATTTTGTTTAGCAGTAATTTTTGCATCTTCTTTTTCAATTTGACTGTAGAGTGCATTTCTTGCTTCAATATTAATTGCATTTTTATCATTGTTAATTTCAACATTTTTTGATTTTTCTTTTTCATTCTTACAACTAATTGCTATTAATGGTAAAGCAGTAGAAGTTGCAACTGTTGAAAAAAACAAAAGCATTTTCTTTTTCATTGTTCTCCTCTCAATTTTTAATAAAAAAATTTTAACAAAATTTTAATTTTTTTTCTTTGGAGTAAATTTTTATATGCTATTATATATTCACAAGTGGTTATAGCAAGATGGTTCACCTGATCCCATTCCGAACTCAGTAGTTAAGCATCTTAGTGCCGACGATAGCCGAAAGGTGAAAATAGGAAGCTGCTTTTTTTATTTAATTTTTTCTTTTTCATAAATTTCCATATATGTAATAAAAAAAATTACAATTTATACCCGTTTTTTTGTGAAAATTTCCATATTTTTTTATCTAGCAATCATGTGATTCAGAAAGTAATTTTCAAAAAGAATATACTTTTTATAGAAAATGATTAATGTATAGGAGAAAAAAAGCAATGGAAAAAATGAAAGCTTTTGTGGTACGTGCACCAAAACAATGAAGTGTTGAAGAAGTAGAAATACCTCAACCAAAATACAAAGAAGTTTTAATTAAAATGGAAACTTCTGGAATATGTCATACAGATTTACATGCTGCTAATTTTGATTGATTAGTAGAACCTAAATATCCTTTAATTCCAGGTCATGAAGGAATTGGAATTGTTGCCAAAGTAGGCGAAGGATGTACTCGTCTTAAAGTCGGAGATCGTGTTTGTTTAGCTTGATTACACGATGCTTGTGGACACTGTGAATTTTGTTTACAAGGTGAAGAAACATTATGTCCAAATCAAAATATGTCAGCTTATACTAAAGATGGGTCTTTTGCAGAATATGCAATTGGTCATGAAGATTATGTAGGTATTGTACCTAAGGAATTAGATATTATCAGTGGAGCACCAGTAGTTTGTGCTGGAGTTACAACTTACAAAGCATTAAAGAGAGCAAAATTAAGACCTGATCAATATGTAGCTGTTATTGGTGTAGGTGGATTAGGCCAATTAGCAATTCAATATGCAAAAGCTATGGGATATAAACCAATTGGAATTGATTTAACTGATGAAAAATGTGAATTAGCCTTAAAATCAGGTGCTGTAGCAGCATATAATTCTAAAAAAGATCCTGACTTTGTAAATAAATTAATTGAATTTACTGGTGGAGGAGCACATTCAGTAATTAATACTTCTGTAGCAACTAAAGCAGCGGAACAAGGAATGTCAATTTTACGTCGTAATGGACGTCAAGTACTTGTTGGACTACCATCAAAAGACAATTTAGGTAAAGACGAGTTTGGTGTTTCAGTATTCTGAACTGTTTTATTCCAAAGAGAATTAGTGGGTTCAATCGTTGGAACAAGATTAGATTTACAAGAAGCTTTAGAATATGCAGCCGAAGGAAAAGTAAAATCTGAAGTTACAAAAGTAGTTTCATTAGATGAAGTTGCAGAAATTTTTGACAAATTGCAAAAAGGCGAATTTTTAGGAAGAGCTGTAATTGATTTTAGAAAATAAGTAAATTATTAACAGTTAAATGAATACCTTTTTAGGTATTCATTTTTATTTTAATTTTTAATATGACTGAAATTGCAACAAAAAAAATAAAAAACATAGATTTAAAAATCTATGTAAATTGAATTGATTTAATTAGCATTTCTTTTTGCTATTTCAACTAATTTAGATTTTATGCTGTTGTTAAATGTAAGCAATTTAGATCTAACAATAGGCGAAATAACAGTATTTATTTTATTTTTTATAATGTTTATAACAAAATTTGGAATAGGAATAGCTATAAAATTAAATAGATAATTCTGTATAGAATCTAGTATTTTATTTGCTAGTGCATTAATTTGAGTTTCATCAAAGTTAATGATAAACTGAGTTTGTAAAATTTTTAATAGCGACATAAGTGTTGGACTTGCTAAAAGCTCGTTAACTTTATTTACAATTTTTTTAGTAAATTGATTGTTTGCATTTTTTGCTTCAATTTCTTGGTCTGTTCAAGAATTATTAGCTTTTTTAATATCAAGTCTTACATTTCCAGTTTTAATATTATTTGCATTTTGAAATTTCAAAGTCAATCCTCAATTAACACTATAATCAGGATCAATTTCAATGATTTTTATATCATCATTTAATTCTACATTTGCAACGTCTGCAAAAAATTGTTTAATTTTAGCTACAACAGCATTATATTCTGCTAATTTATTTCCTGTCTGTGCTGCTTCAAGAGTCAACTTATTAGAGAATTTACCTGTTCTTGCTGCATCGGTAAGTTGTTTAAATTCAACTTTTCATCATTGTTCTTTAACGTAAAAATTATTAAAGAAGTTTTGGAAATTATTTTCAAATTCTTTAGCTTCTTCAGCATTAATAAAATTAATAGGAAGTTCTAAATCTCAATTCACAGAAAAATAAGGTGAATTATTATCTAAAATTGGTTTGACTAATTCTGTATATTCTTGTCTTGTTAAAATTGCTGATTTAGGTGTATTTGGATAACTAAAGTTTCATAATTTTAATTGTGAATTTAATCTTAATTTTGAGAATTCACTAGTTGAAGTTTCAAATTCTCTCAGCTTTCTTTCATATTGTGCAAGTTTATCAGATATAGTTGAAATTTCAGATACTTTAGCAACATTAAAAAGATAATCAACATTAAATGTTTTTTCAACTGGTTTAGTTGGGTTAGTAGGATCAGTAGGATTAGAAGGATTTGGTGTATCACCTTTTCCATTACCACAAGAAATTAAAGTTAAAGGTAAAGTAGAAGTGGCAACTAATCCAAAACCAAAAAATATTTTTTTCTTAAATAGTTTCATAAAAAACTCCTTGTTTATTTAATGAAATTCTAAAAAAAAAAAAAAAAAAATCAAAGTATTTCGAACTAATAGACAAAAAATGCTAAATTGTCACTCTTGGTTACAAAAACTTATAAAAAAATGTCATTCTAAAATGACATTTCATCAATTAATATAATTCTCTTCAAATTTTTATCATAAGAAATAATTTGATTGTCAATTTGAAACAAATATTGTTCTATTTCAGGTAAGGCATCCAAAATTATCATTTTGAAAAAGTCAAAAGTAACTAACATTGCCACTACATCATTTTGACAATATTTTTTTAATTCCGTCTCTTTTTCGCTTCACTCATTATCTTTAATGATATTCAACTGTCTGTTTATAGCAGCTTCCATTGCCATACTACCATTTTTAATATCTAAATCTTTATATTCTTTAAAGTAAGCATGATATTTAGTTTTAACTTGTGATTCAGTTATAAGTTTTTCAACTTTTTTAATCCCTGTTAAACCAAAAAGTTCAAAAATATTGAAATTTAACATATTAGTAGGGATTGATTGTTTGCTTGTTGAAGTAGTGTTAATAGTCGGATAAATTCATTTATCTAATTGCTCAATTTCCCCTGCGATAGTTTCAATATTTTTTTTGTCTCTATTTTTGATTTTAACCAAATTATTAGGAAATAGAACATCATCTTTATATTCAATATTTATAGTTCTTTTAGTAAGAAAGTCTCTTAAATCTAAAGTATTATTGTTTATATGATTAACCATTGATTCAAAAGTAGTGAACTCATTAATTCCTATTTGTTCCATTTGTTTAATAAATTCAAGATCATTATTTAAATATTTTGTTTTTACTAATTCACAAAGTTCATTATTTCGAGAATTTTCGTAAGTTTTATTAAAGACAACATAATAATCAGCCTTATTAGCATAAACATTAATCAGAATATCAACTAAATCAATTAAAGTTAAACTTAAAGGATCTTTTAACAAGTTTTGGCATATTTGATTATTTTTTAAAATAATTTCTCCATTAACTGTTTCAATAATTGATACTTGATTGGTAAATTGTTGATAAGGTTTAGCATTATCAAGCATTGGAACAATCGAAGTAACACCTTCATAGTCATATCAAATATATCTTTTATCTTTTTTAATATATTTGCTTAATAATTCAATGGCCCCAATTGAGAAATAATTAGGAATTGTTTTTCTTAAATCAACAGTATTTTGAAAATCTGAAACATATTTAGTATTTAATATATTAGTAATTTTTTTAATTTGAGTAGAGAAATAATATTTATCACTCATATATAAAAAAAGAATTAATTTATTAAACTCTTTGTCTTTTCCATAAGTTGATTCTAAAAATTCATCTAAATTAAATTCCCCATTTTTACTATAAATAGGCGCTTTTGAAAAATATGAGTCAACAATTTGCTTTATTTTATCTTCAAAATTACCAAAGTCGCTATTATCAATATATTTTAATTCTTTTGGTCATTTAAAATTAACTTCTTCTGTTTTTTTATCTGTGGCAATCATTGGATTCTTAACAATTTTGTTAATGTTGCTTGAGACAATTGAATAAAAATTAATATCTAAATTTTCATACTTAAAAAAAGTTCCATTGACAATTTTTTTTCTTAGTTTTTCTCTTTCTCCATTATCATCTTTTTTGGGTTTCGAATTACTTGATGAAGCTGCATCTGTGATAAAAAAAGGAATTTTGCCTTTTTCTATATTTGATTTAAATTCATCAAAAATAATTAATTTAATATTTTTAATAACAAGTCCTGTCAATTTCGCAACTTCAAAAATGAAATTGGCTTTTAAATAATCGCTTGATTCAGTTCAAGATTTATTTTTTTTCAAATAAGCAGTTTTAGTTGCTTTATCATAGGCAAATAAATTTGCTTTTAAATAAAAATCAATTTCTTCAGTTGAAAAATTATTTAAATAAAAACCAAGTTTAGGATTAATAATAAGCGAAATATTAGGATTGTTAAGAGCAAGTTGTAAATTAATTAAAGAATTTTCTAAACTTTCAGAAGGAGAAAGTTCATAAATTTCATGTTCATTAAGATTTAAACTGTTTTTAAGAAAATCAACTGCTTGCTTTTGAATTTCTTTTTGAATTATTGCGTTTTTTCTTTGTGAGTAGTCCCATTGAACTTCCAATTCACTTAAAGACTCTTCTAAAAAATCAAAACTGTCAATTTCTGTTGCATTTTCGTCAGCTTCTTCTTCATTTAATTCTCTTAAAAATTGCAAAATGTTTTCAATATTTTGTTTATTTTGATCATTCGCTTTTTTATAAAGTTCAAACCCGTTTTGATCAATATTTGGAATTTCATTATTGGGAAAATCACGATGAAAAATGAAATAAGGTTGAGCAATAAAAGATAATTTATATTCAAAAAATGTAATATTTACATTTTTTTTATTTTTATTTAACTTTACTGAATTCAATATCATTATCTACTTTTCCAATTTGTTTTCAGTACTCAAAAAGTTCTTTTCATTCATTTTCATTTTTGCATCTTAAATAAGCAACTTGATCATTATCCCTTGGTAATTTATACTGAGGTGAAATTCCGGTAGTAGTATAGTGTTTTCAAAATTGTTTAACTATTTCAATATCATCTTTAGCCATTTCATTATTAACATTGAAGTTATAAGCAAAAGTTTGCGTTTTAAAATCAACATTTTCTAGATTGGTATAATCACTTTCATTTAAATAAGTTGCAACAATAGAATAGTATTTATAGCCCAATAAGTGAGCATATAATTGTGCTTGTTTTTTATAATCTTCTGGTAAGTTGCCCTTTTGTCAAGCATCTTTTTTCTTCATTCCAACAGCTTTCATTTCTAACACCATACTTAATTTAGGAATGATTCCATCAGGAACCCCACCTATAATTTCATCATTTTGAAAATAATCGTAGTTGACTTTTTCAGCTTCGATATGTTGCATATCGAATTTATCATCGGTATAAACATATTGACGTAAAAAATCAAAAACTTTTGGTTCTAAATAAACCCCAGCATTAATATATTTCATCTGTAAAGCGGGCATTTTTAATCTGGCTATAAAACAGAAAGCATTAAAAGGGCTTTTAAAAGAATCGGTTTCGAAAATATCTCCAATAGATGAACCACCAAATTTTTTAAATTTAGTAAATTTAGAATTGCTATTAAGTAATTGAGCATGATATTCAGGACTAAGTTTAACAACTTGTGCAGTTTCATCTAAAAAATAATCTATTCCATTGTATTTTCTTGCCATTATTTCTCCTTATTTTTTAATTAATATTTGTATTATAAGAGACAAAAAATAAAAAAATATGAAATATTTAGCAATATTTCATATCTAAAATTATTTTTCATCTTCTGTTGCTAAAACAAAATCATTTAAATTGAAAGGTTTCACTCAATTAGTAACTTGATCTTTTGTTCCATAAATAAAGTGATCATCTTCAACTTTATATAATTTAGGTACTTTAGGGAATTGTTGATCTTTTAAATAATCTAATTCAAAGTTAATGTTTTCAAATTTTTCATTTGCATTAGAAATTTTTGGAATCGCTTTAAATAAGTTAATTGTGTAAGGGTGAAGAGGTTTATTATAAACCACATTAGTTTCACCTGATTCAACAATTTTTCCTAAGTGCATAATTTGCACTCTGTCAGCAATATATTCAATCATTGAAAGGTCATGCGCAATGAAAATCATTCCAATGTTTTTCTTTTCACATAAATCTTTTAATAAGTTAACCACTTGCGCTTGAATAGAAATATCCAATGATGCAATTGGTTCATCAGCCACAATGACTTTTGGTTGAGTAATTAAGGCTCTGGCAATAACAATTCTTTGTCTTTGTCCACCAGAGAATTCGTGTGGATAACGGTAAGCAAATTGTTTTAATAAACCAACATCTTCTAGAGATTTATAGATAGTCATTTTAATTAAAAGATTTCTAACTTTTCAAGAAGCTAATAAACGATTTCAAAGCATTTGCACATTACCTAAAACTGGAATAGTTTTGCTTAAAGCAATGTCTTCCCGAGTTAAGTCAGCAACTGATTTTGTTAAATCTTTTTTAGTTAATTTAGAAATTAAAGTCTTAACTTTGTTAATTAATGAATTTTGTTTTAAGGCTTTATCATTATTTAAACCTAATAATAAGTAAATAGCATTAATATCTTTTTGTAAGTACTTAACTTCAATTTTGAATGATTGTAAAGTGTTTAATTTATTTTTAATTTTACTGTGATAAATAGCAATTAATTTTTTTAGTTCATTCACTTTTTTATTAATTTGCACTCACTCTGGTGACTTTTTAGTCAATTGTTTTTGCTCTTTAAGCAACTTCTCATAATCAGCTTTTAAAGTTGCAAAGAATTTGTCGCTATTAACTTTAAATAAAGCATCAGTTTCACTTTGCATTGCTCTTAAACTTTGATATTGTTTTTCATTTTCTGAAATATCAACATGCAATTGATAAATTTGATCAATTTCTTTTTCAATGAATTTAGCTAATTCTTCTTGACTTTTAGCTTGTGCTTGATTATATTTTTCTTGGGCAAGAGCTAAATCACTTTGAGTTTTAGCTGGTTGAGTTTCATTTTTAATGATTGTTTCTAAGTGATTAATTTGACTTTGGTAGTCGCTCAAAACTTTATTTTTGTGTTCTAATTCAGTTGCATTTAAGTGAGTATATTTATCAAGTTTAAAATTAAACTCAGTATTCAATAAATTAGTAATCACTTTTTTAATGTCTTTTGAATAAGTTAATTTTTCGATTTTTTGATTGTAAAAATCAAAAGCAGATTTTTTTAACTTAAGCATTAAGTTTTGTGCTTGTTGATAATCAAGAGCACCTAAATTGCGACTTATATTTTTAGTGTATTGATAAAGGAATTTATTTAAAAGTCCTTTTTTCAAACTATATGCATAAAAATTTAAATCAAAGGCTTGAATTCTGTTGTAGAAATCAATCTTTTTATCCATTTTAAACTCTTTAATATAGTTACTAAATGTATTGCGATTTGCTTGGACACGATTTTTTCATTCGTGTTTAAAAGTTTTTAATTCATTTTTGAGATTAATAAGTTTTAAATTAGCTTCATAAGCATTAAGTGAAGTTTTTAATAAAGCTTTAGTTTTTTCACGTTCATCTTTTGCTTGAATTAATTCTTGTTCGTCTAATTCTAAGTCATTAGCACGCAATTGATTTTGTTTAGCATAATAATAACTGATTAGTTTTTCAGTATTTGAATACATGTTATTGACAATTTGGCTTTCCATGTTTTGTTTTTCTTCTAGATAGTTATAGAAAGCGTTGAAATTGTCTTCATAATTTAAATTTGCATCATATTCATAATTAGATAATTTATCTTTTCAGTCTGGGAAAAAATGAACAGCTAAATCATTAATTGCTTTTAAATTATCCAATTTGATTTTTTTAGCACGATATTGAAATGTGTAATGAAAAGTTTTTTTAACTAATTCTCAATCTTTAAAGATATCTTTCATTTGTTCATGAATAATTCCATTAACAATTAAAGGTTCTCTTAAAGTAGAGTAGATATTTTTTTGTCCATTTAAAGCTGCATGTGGATCTTGAAAAATCATTTGAATATTTCTTCTTAAGAATTTCTTTTGATTTTTTGATAATTTTTTACCACTAATTACTTGTTTATTTAAAGCTACAAAACCATTGAAGTCATCATAAAGTCTTAATAATGAACGACCAACTGTAGTTTTACCAGAACCTGATTCACCAATTAAACCAACAATTTCACCTTCATGTAAATTAAAACTAACATCATCAACAGCTTTATTTACATAACCATTGTTGGTGAAATATTTTTTAAGTCCTCTTATTTCTAAAACTACATTATTTTTATTTTTCATCTTTAAATACCTTTTTAAATGCGTCTAATTTATCTTGTAAATCTTTTGGTTTTTGTACCTTTGGTGCATCAGGATGCAATAATCAAGTAGCAGCAGCATGGTGTGAATCAATTTCAATTAAAGGAGGTTCTTTATAAAAATCAATTTCTAAAGCATAATCATTTCTTGGCGCAAAAGGATCACCAAGTGGTAAATTAGCTAAATCAGGAGGAGTACCTTTAATTGAATAAAGACGATCTTGGCTATTTTCTGGAATAGCTGAAATCAAAGCTCAAGTATAAGGGTGAGCTGGTTTGGTAAAAATATCTTTTCTAGTTCCTCTTTCGATAATTTTACCTGCGTACATAACAAAAATATAATCACAAAATTTAGCAACTACACTAATGTTGTGTGAAATTAAGATAATAGAAATCCCTAATTTTTGTCTAATTGTTTCGAATAAAGCTAAAACTGAAGCCTGTACAGTTGGATCTAAGGCAGTTGTAGGCTCATCAGCAATAATTAATTTTGGATTTAAAGCCACGACCATTGTTATAACAACCCTTTGTTTCATTCCACCTGATAAGGTGTGCGGGTATCTATAAAAGACTTGTCTTGAGTCTCTAATTCCAAATTGTTCTAAAAGTGAAACTAAATAATCAATTTTTTCATTTTTTGATTTATTTTTTCACTCATTGTTTAAATTTAAAGCATCAAGTAATTGTTTACCAATTTTTCTTGTTGGATTTAATGAAGTTAAAGGGTCTTGTGGGATATAACCAATATATTGTCCTCTAATTTTTTGTCATAATTTTTTATGTTTACCAATTTTAGTTAAATCATAATCTGCAATTTGCATTTCATCAGCATTAATAATAGCGCCATCATTAACATTAATTAATGATTTACTTGTAACACTTTTTCCTGAACCAGATTCACCAACTAAACCAACAATTTGCCCCTTTTTAATGTCTAAGTCAATACCACGAATAATTCTAATTGTTTGTTTTTGACTAGTTTTAAAATCAACAGTCAAATTACGAACTTTTAATAATTGATCATCTTTTAATGATTCGGTTTTAATTTGATTTAAATTCATAATATTATCTCGCTTTTACAATTTTAGGATCAAGTGCATCGTGGATACCGACTGCAATAAATTGAAGACTTAATGATAGGACTAAAAGAATTGAGGCTGGTAAAATCATTAATCATGGGTTAAGTTCAGATTGTGAAATGTTATCAATCATAAATTTACCGATGTTAGCTGAATTATCGTCTTTAAAGAATCCAAGGAAAGCTAATGAAGCCACAGAAAGAATAACTGATGGGATTCTTCTAACAAAGTTCATTGCTAATTTACCAATGATTGCTGGTAAAGCATGTAAATAAACTTGTCTTGGAGTTGAAGCTCCAATACTTTTGGCAGCTGTGATATATTCTTCATCTTTGACAGTAATAATAAACATTCTAGTAGTTCCAATTGGTCAAGTTCATCCAACGAATAATAAACCACCAATTAAAACTCAATCGTTAGTTCCTCAAATAGAAACGAACATTAATAATCAAATAATTGAAGGTGGAGATTGGAAAATTTCGATGATTCTCATAACAACTGTATCAATTCATTTTCCAGCGTGAAAACCTAAATAAGCACCAATTGTAACTCCAATTAAAAATTCAATTGAAGCCACAATTAAAGCAACTTTCATTGATTGAATTACCCCAACTCAAGCAGTAGTTCAAATATCATAACCATTTTCTGTGGTTCCTAAATAAGTTTTTAATTTTGGTACAGCTTGGCCAAGTTCTTGTAAATAGGCAATTTTATCTGAATCAGAAACTAATGAATTTCAATGATCTGGGTTAATGGTTGTAAAAATTCTATTAGTAGTATAAAAATCATAAGCATTGTATTCAATAAATTGTGAGCCAGAAGCTGAATATTCAGTATTAAAACTTAATCCATAACCAGCATCTCTTAAATATTGATAATATTGGCTATCCACAATTACATTGTATGATTTGATTTTTAAAGTATCAAATGAGATTTCATGTGCATCAAAAAGAGGCGGTAAACTTTTAATAAAAGTTAATTTTTCTTGACTATTAGCATCGATTCTTTGTGCTGCTAAATAAGGTGAAGTGAAGTAAATAATAACTGAAGTTAAGATTAAAGCTAAAAAAGCTAATGTAGCTAAAACAACAACTGGATTTTTAAAAAATCTTTTAATAATTTCAACTGCTAAAATTTTCGGTTTTCCGGCAATATTATTAGTTAAATTTCTATCTTGAGCTAAATGAATTTTTGAACTAAAATTTTGGTTTAACTTATATTTAGCATTAAATTCTTCATTTGATAAATGCATTGACATTAGTTAACTCCTTTCAATTTTGATTCATTATTCATTTCAAGTTTTTTGATTTCTTTTTTTCTGTGTTGATAAGCTTTGAAAAGTAAGTAAAAATTCAATCCTTGTGAACTTTGATATTTAATTCTTGGATCTACTCATGCATAAGAAATATCAACTAAAATTTCAGTAAATAAAGCTAATGAAGTAAAGAAAATAATATTAAACATAACTACATTAATTTCTCCATTAGGGAAAGATTGAGCAATAATGTTTGATGTTCCTGGAATAAATCAGAATCTTTCAACAATAATTGAACCACTTAAAAGTCCTATGTATGAAGGAATTAAAATGGCAGCTAAAGGAATAGAAATATTTCTAAAAACATATTTTCTAAAAATTTGTCCAGTTGATAAACCTTTAGTTTTAGCAATTAAAACATAATTTGAAGACAGAACAGTTACAATTTGATTTCTTGAATACAATGTATATCCTGATAATGATGATAGTGAAATAACGATAATAGCAGGAAGTAAAGAATTAAAAGTAATTCATCAATTATTTCCCACTTCTTCAGGAGCAATAAAACGCATTGGTAAACCAAGCATTTTAAATAAATTAATTGCAAAAGGAGCAATAATAAAGGATGGAATTGCAATAAAGACTAACACAAATGCATTAATAATGGCATCGGCAGCCTTACCACGATTATATCCAGCTCAAACTCCTAATAAAATTCCTAATGTTGCACTAATAATGAATGATGGTAATGATACTAAAATACTTCATTTAAGTGGTCCAAAGAATAATTCTGGAATACTTTTAGCCTCTGGATTATTAATGAAGTACATTTGTCCAAAATCGCCTTTAAATAAGTTGGATAAGTAAATACCAAGCTTTTCAAAGGCGTTTTGCTCACTAAATTCTTTAGCTAGTGCTTCTAAAAGTTTTCTTTCAGGTTCTTTTAATTCAGCACGGCTTTTTAAAGCTACTTCAAAAGGGTTTGAAATGAAAGTAACAATTAAAAGATAACTAAAAATTGTGATAATAAATAATGTAAGAATAGCCAAGGCTATTCTTTTTAAACTATATTTAAACATTAACTATAAATTAATTAAAGTGAAACAAAAATGTCATTTCATCATTCACCATTGTCTGAAGTATAAGGATATACATAGTATGGATTAATTAAACTAGGTGTATATTCAGTAACTGAAACTTGTCTAAATGGATCAACAGTAAAGCCAAAGAATGAATTAAGTTCTTGAACTAAAGTAACATTTTCTTGATTGGTTAATGAAGCATTAAATTCTAAGAAGAATTTTGAAAGTATTAAGTACAATGCGTCGTCATAACCTTCAAATCCTGCAGGATTAACTTTAATTTGATTATCTTCTCATTTATAAACATTAGGGTGTGAAGCTCAAACATCTAATTGATTATTGGTTAATTCTGTTAATTTATCTAATGGCACGCTAAGGTTAACATTATTTTCTTGATTCTCCACATAGGCTTTAAAGGCTTTAAGAGCTTTTGCTAAATTAGGGAATGAAGTTTCTAATTTAGTAGTCATTGCTTCATTTCCTGCAAGTAATGAGAATAGAGCTCTACCTTGATCATTTAATAATCCAACAATTCCTGAACCAATGGCATCATAATCATATCCTCAACCATTAGCAGCATAAACACCATTTCCGCTGAAAAAGATTTGATAGAAATTATCTTCTTCTGGTTTAATAAATTCAACTTCTAAACGAGAATCTAAAGCATTGTAAATTTCAGGTAATAATTTAAATGCGCCTTCTACTTTGGCAGGAGTTCAGTTATTAAATCTATAAGGGATTTTAAATTTAATTTTATCTGTTTCTGGATTTAAATCAGTATTTTCAGCATAAAAGGCATCTAATAATGCTTTCATCGCGGCTTTAACTTCATTATATTTAGCTGATTTGTATTTTTCGATATCTGAACTTGAGCCAAGATAATGTTCTTCTTGTAAAGTTGGTGTAACTAAATTATTGTCTGTATTGATTTGTAATTTGTTGTAATCTTTGTCAAGAATAAAGTAACTATTAGCTTCTTCATAAGCATCACGAAGAGTTTTAATTCTATTTTCAGCACTATCTTGATCACTACCCCCAATAAGAGCATCGGGAGCTAAACTTGAAATAAGTTGTTTTCTGCTGCCATTTCAAACATCGGCATCAAAATAATCAGGGTTAAAGACAGCATTAATTAAGTTTCTAAATACAGGTCCATAACCAGTTGCAACTTTAGTTCAGTATTCTAAACCTTTTTGATTACCAGCAGCATTTTCATTAATTCCTTTACCATAGTAAAGTCTTGAAAATGCTTCTGAATAACCATCAATAGATAATTTATCATTGGTATTAACTTTTTTAGCAAAATATCTTCAAGTTGTGTAGCCATAAAGACTTGTTGAATAATTAACTTTTCTAAATTGTAAATTGTATTTTCTTGGTTTAAGTTCAGCATCTTTTTTAGCTACATCAGTTAAGTTAGCAAATGGGAAAACAGAAATTCTACCATTAAGATAGTCATCTAACATCGCTTTAACAAATTGAGTTTGATCTGCTCCACCGCTTGATGGCATATATTTATATTCTCTAGTATTAAGAGTATTTGGATTATTTACTCATTCAGTGTCATAGTAATTTCTATTTTTTTCAAAAATATCTTTACTTGTTGCTGAACCAGAAAAACCTGCATAAATATATGGACCAGCAGCTAACAATGATTCAGGATCGTTTTGATCAATATATGAACCGTATCAATAAATTCCAGCTAATCTTAATGGATTGTCAAGTGAAAGTTGAGTAATTAATGATTTTAAGCTGTCTTTTTTAGCTTGAACATCAGTAGCACTAATATGAGGAACTAAAGTTCTTGTTTCATTTTGTACTGAAGCACCTCTTGCTTTAATAAATTGTGAAGGTGCGGCTAAAAATTCTCCATTACTTGCAATTGCATCAAAGAAAGTATTTAAATCAGCAGCATTTTCACCAAGAGCATCAAAAGTAACTCTTTCAACACCATTTACAGTTTGAATGAATTGATCACGATTGTAAAATTTGCTACTATCTACATTGTATAAATTAAATAAATATTCATTACCAAATGAACTCTTTTCTGAATAATTAGTTGCACCAGTTTCAAGTAAAGATCTAGCTGTATCATCTAAATCATTTAATAATTTTTCTTTTTCTTCCTTAGTTTTAGAACTTAAAGCTTGATCATTTTGAATTGCTTTTAATCTTAAAGGTTTATTTAAGTAAGCTGTTCTTAATCAACTAATATAGAAATCATCTGCTACAACTTTGAATTCAGTTTTTTGATTTTTAATATTTGATCAGTAAATATTATCTCTAATTTCGAATTGAACTTTTTTAGCATTTTTTAATGTTTCAGCAAAAGCATCTGAGTTAATGCTATTTGCATTATTACTTTTTACTTTATACAATAATTGACTGTAATTACCATTTGAATCAGCTAAAGATTTAATATATTCAGGATTATAGTCATCATTGTCAAAAACATGTTCTTGATCATTGTTATCTGTAACAATAACTTTTGAACCAGCCATCAATGAGTATTTTCAAATTGATGGGGTTTTAATTAATTTAGCACCTTGAGCACCAATTACAACTTGCGGACTATTTAAAGTTTCTTTACGAACTAATGATACAGTGGTACTTAAAGAAGTAATAGAATCATTTCCTCCGTAAGATTGACTTGGGTCATATTTAAAAGCTTGAGCATTATATGGATTGTTAATATATGAAATAAATGCTTTATCTTGAGCCACTTTTTTACCAATAGTTGAACTATCACTTGGCGAACAAGCGGCTGAAACTAAAGCACCAATTGATACAAAACCAGCCGAAAGAGGAACTAAAGTAGCCAATTTTCTATTTAATTTAGGCATATTTTCCTTTCATAAGTTACTTATTATTTAATTAAGTAATTTAATATTTTTATTTATTTTAAACTTTTCTTACACGTTATATTGATTAAAAAAACTTGTTGGCTTATAACCAACAAGTTCATTCTCATTGACTATAGCACATTTTGACTAATATTTTTATAGGTTTCTTCCTACTATGTCTTTTGTTCTATAGTTTTCATAATATTTATTTCTATTATTTAGTTTAAGCAGGAAGGCCTGCCTAAGTCATTTTTATTTAGCAGGCTGATAATGAAAAATAATGTCCATCTTAGTCACAAATGGGCAAATGGTAATATTCATTAATCCTTTTAAATAAAAACTTGTATTCAACATAACACGCTTATTATATACATAAAATAAAAATAAAAAATAATTTTATTTTAAAAAAACTAGGTCAAAACCTAGTTAAATTTGATTTAAAGACACAATTACCATTGGTTCTTTATCAAAAGATTTAAACATTTTTTTTCTAATCATATGACGAGCACGATTTTGAAAATCTTTTAAACCATCAAAAGTTTCAGATTCAATTAACTTTAAAATAGTTGATTTAATTAAATCTTGTGCTTCTTTTTTTTCTTCTTTATCAATTACACCGACAAAGTTAATTTGCATTTTACCAGTTAATAATTTATTTTTTGGATTGTATAAACAACTAATTAAGACAACACCATCACGGCCTAACATTTCTCTTTCGTTGATAACTTCATTACTTATATCACCAACTCCAAAACCATCGATAATGGTATCACCAACTTCTTTGACTTTCCCTTTAGTTGATAATAATTCATCATTAACAAAATGTACAACTTTACCATTTTGAATTAATAAAATATTATTTTTATTAATATTAGTTTCTTCAGAAATATATCTTTGCGCATCAGCTAAATATCTATATAAACCTTCAACTGGAATAATATATTTTGGTTCAATTGCTTTAACTAAATTAACTAAGTCAACTTTAGTTGGATGATGACGATAAAATTCATTATTTGAAACATCACTAATTTTTGGAGTGATTTTAGCAATTTCATCAAGAGTTAAAGCCTCTAAAGATTCTAAACCATTGACTGCTGGTGCTAGCATAATAACTGTATCTGAGGGAATAAGTTTTAGAAATACATCTTTATTATCAGTGATTCTTAAAAAGCGACTATATAATCTTTCAGTTGAACCAGTAACTAAAATAACGGCATTTTTAGTTTTGTTAGCATATTTATAATCAATTATTTTTGGTCACTTTAAAGTGGGATTAGACTTTTGAATTAAATTTAAAATTTGCCCGTAAGTTTTTCCATAAGTGATAACAGGACGATTAGTTTCAATAGCTAATTCAAGAATTTGTTGAATTGCCACCATTTCTTCATCGTAAGCACCGATAATAATTCTTTCATCTTCTTTCGCACTTAAAAAAATGTCTTTAATATTTTGTGGTAAATTAATTTTATTAATTGCCCGATCACCATAATTAGCTTTACCAGCATCAACAACCAAACATAAAATTTTACGTTTAGTGAATTTTTTAGCTAATTCTTCAAAATTTAGACGTCCATAAATTCCTAAATCGCCTTCAACAAAATTGAATAAAAATAAAATGTCGCCATTTGGGGTTATGAAATCAAAACCAATATGACCTGGCATTGAACCAGCTAAAGCAATTGGTTGCACAAAAATTTCACCTAAATTTAAAGTTTTATTAAGCACTTCAACTTTATAACTTGGGTTATCAATTTTATATTTTGATAATCTATCTAAAATCATAATTTTATTAAAACTTGAAGTATAAATTTTTAAATTAGGCACTTTCATTAATAATCAAGGTAAGGCACTAAAAGATTCATTTTTAACATCACTTATAAAAACACCTTTAATTTTTTCAGCATTTTTTTGTAAATATTCAAAAGAAGGAATGAGAGTGTCAACACCATTTTTTGAATTAATTGGAATTTTGGTACCTGTATTAATAATGTAAATACTTTCGTTATATTCTAAGACATAACAGTTTTTACCATTTTCATCTAGACCACCTAAGGCAAAAATATTAATGTGATTTTCTTTCATATATCTCCTTAAAAATGATTAATTAATTGAAATAAATATGTATTAAACAAATATTGTTTTAATTTTAATATAAAAATAAAACTAATACAAAAAAATGCATCAGTTTTAAAGAATTATTAATATTTAAATTTATTAACTATTTGATTAGATAAATAAGTTATAGAGATCATTAACGCAAAATTGTTAATAATGTTTAAGAATATATTATTGCTATAAACTAAATAAGAATTAACTCAAATGGCGGCTCAAAGTGCGAATATAAATGTAAAAATATTTAATATGAAGACAAAAATATTAAGCACTTTGATTTTAAATTTTAAGTTTAATGAAACTAATAATATTGAAGTAGCAAAAAGAAAAATTAGAATCAAATTAGGAATTAAAATAAAGTTTTTAGAACTATAAATAGAATAATATAAAAAGTCAAAGTTTTGTGTTTGAGCATTTCATTTTGTAATTTCCACAATTGAAGGCAAAAGTGAAATTACAAAAATTAGCATTAAAGTCATAAGTGCAATTAATTTAATATATTTACTTTTAATTTTTAAATCTGACAAATTAAACAAAAATCAAAGTATATTAATTACTAAAAGTAAATTAATTCACAATTTATTCATTGCAATAGTATTATCAATAATTAAAATTAAAATAAAGAAGCAAGTAATTATATTTACAAAAAATCAAATCAATTTGCTAATATTAGTAATTCTATTTTTAGGAAGAACTAAAAATGAGCTGATAATAATTTTTACTAATATTAATGTGAAAACTAATGAAGAAATAATTTTAAAATTAATATTAGTCTTGACATTAATTAATCAAAAATTTTCTACAATTTCAGGCACAATATATGGAGCAGCAGTTTCAAGTGTTGGATCAATTCTATAAATAATTAATATAGGGAAAATTAAAAAACAAATAAATAAAATAATAAAAAAGAAATTGAAATATCTTTTCATATCTAAATTTTATCTAAATACATATTTTGAATCGTAGATTGACTTTAATTTTAATAAAAAAAGTGGAAAATTCCACTTCAATTATCATATCTTAACTCTTTTTTCAGGTGCAAGATACATTTTGTCTTCAGGTTGAATTTCAAAAATATTTTGAAATTCATCTAAATTTTTTGCTTGAATATTTGCTCTTAAAATATCAGGAGCATGAGGGTCTGTTGATAAAAGAATTTTTGCTATTTCTTCTCTTTGTTTAATTCTTCAAATTTTCGCTCATGAAATGAAAAATTCTTTGCTATCATGATCAGCATCAAGTTGTGAAGCAGCTAAAGCACAACTAATTCCCCCATTATCTGCAATATTTTCACTTAAAGTTAATTTACCATTACATAAACCAAATTGAGTTGGTTGGCCTTCAAACAAATCAACCATTTTTTCACCTAATTTATTAAATTTAGCAAAATCCTCTTCAGTTCATCACATATTTAAACTACCATTTTCATCAAACTGAGCCCCATTATTGTCAAATGCATGACTAATTTCATGTGCAATTACAGCTCCGATTCCACCATAATTAGCTGATGAAGATTGTTTTAATGAATAAAATGGTTTATTTAAAATTCCAGCAGGGAAAACAATTTGATTTAAATTAGGAGCATAATAAGCATCTACAGCCGAAGCGCTCATTGATCAATATTCAGGATCAATTTTAGTGCCATATTGACTAAATGCATAATCTTCTAATACAGTATTAAATAAAATAATATTATCTACTAAATTAGCCTTTTCAGTTTTAGTTTCAAAATTATCATAATAAGGTTTTAATTTACTTGGATAACCAATTTTTACTTTTAATTTATTAAGTTTAATAATTGCTTTTTCTTTTGTAGATTCAGATAATCAAGTATTAGCAGACAATCTTTGGCGATAAATCTCAATCATTTTAGCCACTTTATTTTCAACATCGATTTTACCTTTTTCACCAAAGTATTTTTGAGCAAAATATAAACCGAGTACATCTCCAAAATAATTTTGCATTAAATCAAAAGCTGAATTTTTTCTATCAGGTAATTTTTTAATTCCAGATGAAACTTTAGTATAAATTTTTCCAATAATTTCAGTTTCACGATCTAAATACGGACTATAAAATCTTAATGTTTTAATTAAAAGTCAGTCTTTAAATTCATCAAAAGTTTGATTGTTTAAAATTTTATTTAAATTTTCAAAAAATCTTGGATAAGTTACTGAAACAAAATCAACATTTTGATTATTAACTAATTTTTTAGCTAAATCTCCAAGTTTAAAATCAGCTTCATAAGCATTTAATTCTTCAAGAGAGCGAGGATTATAAAAAGCAATGTAATTTACTAATTCTTGCCCAGTTGGATGAAATTCTAAAATTTTTCTATCAAAACTTAAAACATTTTCAACAATTTGTGCAATTTTTTTAGGATTAAAAGCAAATTTTTGAAGCAATTTGGTTGCCATTTTTTTATATGCATTTAAAAATTTACTTTTCATTGGATGACTATCATCATAAAAACTATTTTCAGGTAAAATGATTGAAGGATTACCCAAATATAAAATTTGATTTTCAGAATTTTTAAAATCTGAATAAATTGAAAAATCGAAAAATGAAGGAATTTCTCTTAATTCGAAATTATTTAATTTAGTAATATAGTCATTCAAATCTTTTAAATTAGTAAC
The DNA here is from genome assembly GCF_000621085.1 of Mycoplasmopsis gallinarum DSM 19816. Taxonomy (GTDB): domain Bacteria; phylum Bacillota_I; class Bacilli_A; order Mycoplasmatales; family Metamycoplasmataceae; genus Mycoplasmopsis; species Mycoplasmopsis gallinarum. The sequence goes on along the minus strand of NZ_KK211211.1, from coordinate 72,244 downwards.
CTTTTTAACAATTTCCTTTAATGGTCTAATACCCAATTTGTTTCTTGTTTCATAATCCAAAGCCATTTCATAAAATTTGGCTAAATTATTTAATTGTTCATTTTTATTTGGTTTTACAGATAAATTTTTAATTAAATTAGCTGCCAACATTTTTTCTTTACGTCTAATTGTTTTATAGATTTCATAAAAAGCGCCAGTGGCTGTTTTATCAGCAGGAATTTTAGCTTTTTCTTGTCATTCAGCATTTACTGCATAATATAAGTCATCTTTAATATTTGCTGGTTTCATTTTCTTATCCTTTTAGTATTTAATTATTATATAAATATCTTATTAATTTTCATCAATATTTGCTAAAGCTTCCAGGCAAGCAGTTCAGCTATTAAAATAGTTTTTCCTAAAATAATAATTTTCACTTGAAATTTTTGAACTTCAGCAACTTCCTTTTTGCTAAATCCACCCTCTGGCCGATATAAATAATTGAATTGGTTTTTAATTGACTTTTTAAACTGGAACACGAAATACGAACAATCCATATTGAGTGTGCAGCTTAGGGATTTTCTTATTGTTATTTTGTTTTTTAAATATAAATATTATTAATTAGTTCTGTTAAATATTGCTTGGAAGTTTTATTAAATTATTTTGTTTTAAATGTGAATATGGTTAATTAATTTGTTTAAATAGGGTGTGTGCAAGATAACAAGTCTTAAAAAATGGTGAATTTTAAGCAAAAAATTCAAATTTAATAAAACTTTCAAGTTCTTAAGAACATTTGAAAACCATATAAAAATTAAAGTAAAAGATTAAACTGGGACACGAAAATTGGACAAAGTTTAATTTGTCATAACACCTCAAGATTCTTGAGGTGTTTTTCAATTCAGTACAGATTGAATTCTTTCAGTGTTATATCAAAATATAAAATTAGTAATTAAATTTTTAAGTTCTTTAAATGTAATTTTTGATATGTCTATTAATTTTAAACATTCAGATTTCAAAATTGAAAAGAAATATTCAGCCTCCCTATTATCCAAAGAATTTCCAACTCTTCCCATTGAAACAACTCCATTGTTCTTTTGAATTGTTTCTACATAATTTTTTGAAGAATATTGAAATCCATGATCAGAATGTGCAATTCATTTTTGATTTAATTTTATTTTCGACATATGTTGCATAACCAATTCAAGATCATTTCTTGTTGAAAGATTGTAATTAACAATATATTTACTTTTATGATCAATGGCAACCGACAAGAAAACAAAATTGTTTTCACAATCTTTTGGTGCTTGAATATATGTTACATCTGTTGCAATAATTTGATTTTTTTGTCCTTTGTAATCTCGATTTACTAAATCAATAAATTTTACATTTGTATTTTTTTGTTCTCTGTCTTTTCTCTTTTTTCTAATTAAACAAAGCAAATTTAATCTATTCATTATTCTACCAATAGTTCTATAATTAAGCGTTATTTGATATTTTCTTTTTATATAATTTTCAAGTCTTTTTCTTCCAAATAAACATTTATTTTGTTTAAATGATTTAATTACTAATTCGTCATATTTATTATTAAATTTTAGATTTTTATTTTGTTTATTTTTTGTTTTTAAATTATGAATAGTTGATTTAGATTTGCTAAATGAAAGACCTAATTTTCTTACAGAAATTGAAGATTTTTTTATCTTAGAAATATCAACTTCAATTCCATTTTTATCAAAAGAATCTTTGTAAATTTCCAAAAGTTCTATTAATTGTTCTTTTGGCATTTTTTCTAATTCTTTTTTAACAATTTCAATTGGGGTTATATTTTTCTTTTTCGGCCTTCCTGCACCTTTACCTTTTTTAGAAGATTTACCTGTTTTAGATTCTAAATTAGTCATACCTAAATTATATCTTTTGTAATTTCTAATAAAATACCTTTTCACTTCTATGAATTTTTTATCAAAAAAACTAATTCCTCTGATTGAAAGAAATTTAATTTCAAAATCATTTTTTGCAATTAAACCTTTTTTATAATCATGATAACTTGAAAAAAGTTCAAGTCATTCATGCTGTTTAAGCTGTCTCATATATTTTCCTATACAAAAAAACACGAAATATGGATTGTCCATATTTCGTGTCCCAGTTTAGATAGAACATTAAAGTCTATTTTTTTATCTGCTTCTCCTTTTACTTTTATTTATTAATTTAATCTGCTTATTAATATGTTCTCTGAGTGCTTCTAAATGCTCGCTTTTAATTTTTTTAGGAATATTTTCAAAACTATGATTTTTAAAATTAGTAAGAATTTTTCCACCGTTTAACACTAATAGTTTTGTATGATTGTTTTCAATATTTTTATTCCAATTCTCAATAGGTGCTTCACTGTCAAATTTTAAATTTACTCATTTATACTAACATTCTTTTTGTTTGTCCTTTTAAATTTCTTTTTAAGAAAGCAATTAATTTTTCATTATCATCTGTTTCATAATAATCAACAAATAAACTGCGATATTTTCCTATATCTTTCACAACTAAAACTTGATTGAAATGTTTTGATAGTAGTAAATTAGTAAAAATCATTGAGGTTCTTTTATTACCGTCATTAAATGGTTGCAATTTCATTAATTTACATTGCAAGGATAAGACACTATCAATATTTAAGTCATATAAACTATCTAAAATTACATTATTAATTAATTCTTCATTTACCACAGGCGGCTTATAAGAAGTTCCGGTAATTAAGACACTTTGTTTTCTAATTTTTCCATTATCAATAATAATTCTCTCACCGATATTTTTGTTAATGTCCATTAGTGTTAAAACAGGAAATTTTTTATTATATTCAATTTCCTCATGAATTACTTTTTTATATGTTTGATATAAATTCAAAACAATGTTTTTATTATAAAAATTCAAATTTAAATCATCTAAATTATCAACTAACTTTTTTGTTTGATCGATAGTGATATCAATATTTTCTAAATTAGATGCATAAGTAGTTAATTCATAAATATATTTTTTAATCATCTTTTACTATCACTCCTTTGTAATTACTCCATCTCAAACATAAACATCATCATTAAAATATATTCCTTTGCAATTTTTGTAATAATTTTCTTTTCTGCTTGGTAGTTATAAAAAATTACATAATTTTCTTCATCTTTAAAATTATCTGCTAATAAGTCAAATTTTGGATGTTTATCCTAAAAATAGGTTTTAGAAATAGTAAAATTAACATCTTAAACCGAAGCACGAAAAGTGGACAAAAAGTTTAATTTGCTAAAACACCTCCAAAACTCTTGAGGTGCGCTCGATCCACATTTTTTAGGGTGGTCGGATTGAAATTACAATCGAGCAATCACTCGTTTAAAATTTGCGCGCGATTTTTTAAATTTTATCTAAATACATATTTTGGTCGTAGATTGACTTTAATTTTAATAAAAAAAGTGGAAAATTCCACTTTCAGTTATCAAATCTTAACTCTTTTTTCAGGTGCAAGATACATTTTGTCTTCAGGTTGAATTTCAAAAATATTTTGAAATTCATCTAAATTTTTTGCTTGAATATT
>NZ_KK211211.1:0-67523 GCF_000621085.1 Mycoplasmopsis gallinarum DSM 19816 | reverse complement strand
AAATATAAAATTTGATTTTCAGAATTTTTAAAATCTGAATAAATTGAAAAATCGAAAAATGAAGGAATTTCTCTTAATTCGAAATTATGTAATTTAGTAATATAGTCATTTAAATCTTTTAAATTAGTAACTTTTTTAACAATTTCCTTTAATGGTTTAATACCCAACTTGTTTCTTGTTTCATAATCCAAAGCCATTTCATAAAATTTAGCTAAATTATTTAATTGTTCATTTTCATTTGGCTTTACAGATAAATTTTTAATTAAATTAGCTGCCAACATTTTTTCTTTACGTCTAATTGTTTTATAAATTTCATAAAAAGCACCAGTGGCTGTTTTATCAGCAGGAATTTTAGCTTTTTCTTGTCATTCAGCATTTACTGCATAATATAAGTCATCTTTAATATTTGCCGGTTTCATTTTCTTCTCCTTTTTAGTATTTAATTATTATATAAATATCTTATTAATTTTCGTCAATATTTGCTAAAGCTGCTAAACAAGCAGTTTCAGCTCTTAAAATAGTTTTTCCTAAATTAATAATTTTCACTTGATATTTTTGCGCTTCAGCAACTTCCTCTTTGCTAAATCCACCCTCCGGACCAATATAAATTATTGAATTAGTTTTTAATTGACTTTTAGTTAAGTCTTCAGTATTTTCATAAGCTAAATATTGGTTATATTTTTGATGTTGCTTAAATAACTCAAATAATTCCTGTGGTTCTAATAATTCAGGAATAATGTTTCGAAAAGACTGTTCAGCTGCATTTTTAATAATTTCTTCGAATCTATTTCATTTGGTTTTTAATTCATATTTAAGCAACTTTTTATCTGTGTAATGACTAATTAAAGGAATAATTTTAGTTACTCCCAATTCAGTTGCTTTTTGTAAAATTCATTCAAATCTTTTGATTTTGATAATCGGAGCAGCTAAAATAACTTCATTTTGATATTCATGATTAATATTTAACTTTTGCACAATATAAGCCCGATTATTTTCTAAGTAACATTCATAAAATATGCTTTGATAGTTGCAAAGAAAATGGTCTTTTTCTAACCTTGCAACTTTAATATGTTTTAATTGCTCATTTTCTAATTCAAAATATGAATTATCAATTAATTTATTAACAAAGAAACGATGCATCATTCTCCTTTTAGTTCTTTAATTGCTACAAATTTTATAAAAATAATTAAAAATATTTTTATATGTTAAAATAATTTAAGAATTGCCCGAATGGTGAAATTGGCAGACACGCTAGACTAAGGATCTAGTGAGGCGACTCGTGCAGGTTCGAGTCCTGTTTCGGGCACCATATAAAAATAAGCAGCTTAAAACTGCTTATTTTTTAATTATTATTAAAACCTATTGCATAGAGATTGGCATATTTACCATTTAATTTTAATAATTCTTGATGATTACCTTGTTCAATAATTTGTCCATTATCAATTAATAAAATTTGATCGCATTCAACAATTGTGCTTAAACGATGCGCAATCACAATAGTAGTTTTTTGTTTAAATAAATAATCAATAGCTTTTTGAATATGCATTTCACTAATTGTGTCAATATCACTAGTAGCTTCATCAAAAATGGTAATTTCACGACTTGAAACAATACTTCTTAAAATTGTAAATAACTGTTTTTGGCCTTGACTTAAATTTTTACCATTAGATTCTAAAATTGTATCCAAACCATTAGGCAAATTATTGATTAGATTTTCTGTACTAGTATATTTAAGAATTTTAGATAGTTCAGATTTTTGCAAATCGGGATTAGCAATTAACAAGTTATTTATAACAGAATCATTAAAGATGTAAGTATCTTGCAAAATCATATCAATATGACTTCTTCAACTTTTATCTTTAATTTTGTAAATTGATTGACCATCAATCAAAATATCTCCACTAGTTGGTAAATAAAATTTTGATAAAAGTTTAGCAATTGTGCTTTTTCCACATCCAGTTTTACCCACCAAAGCCAAAGATTGGCCAGGTTTAATTTTAAAAGAAACATTTTTTAAAATTAATTTATCAGGATTAGAAGGATAGGCAAATGAAACATTTTTAAATTCGATTTCACCTTTTATAAAACTTAAATTTTTTAACATTTTTTGATTTTCTATTTCTGGCAATTCTAATATTTCATTTACTCTGGCAATTGAACCTAAACCTTGTTGAATAGTATTAGCAATTTCTAAAATTTTAGATAAATTTTCACTCACATTTGTAATATAAATTGAAAATGAAATTAAAGTACCAAAAGTAAGTGCTGTAATTCCATAACTAGGAATTTTATTAATAATAAAAAGAGCACCGATTGAAATAATGACAAGTAAATTAAAAAAACGACAAAAATGAAACCAAGGGAAAGTAAATGCCATATTTGAAGAAGATTTCAAATCATTAGGCACTAAATTGTTATTATATGTTTGAAATTTTTTCAAAATTTTATCTTGTTGTTGATGAACATAAACAAGCGGTTGAATTTCTAAATATTCTTCTAAAAAACCATTAAAGTGACCTAATTGTTTTTGTTGATTGAAAAAATATTTTTGATTATTTTTTATTAATAAAATAATTACTAAAGTGCTTGAAGGAATTAAAATCAAAGCAATTAAACCCAAAATTGGGGCATAAAGAAACATTAATGTAAAAGTTAATAAAAATTGAAAGAAAATTAAACTTAATTGTCCCAACATTGACACCATTGCATCCGTAATATTATTAATATCATTAGTCAAAGCAGACATTAAATCTCCAGTTTGGTGATTGACAAAATAATTAAGTGGTAGTTTTTGAATCTTTTTGTATAAATCAACTCTCAATTTATAACCGGTATTAATGATTGCTCGATTTAAAATCAAACGCTGAATGGTAGTTAAAAATTTTTGTAAAAAAATACAAAGAATGAAGAAGCCTAAAAAACCGAAAAATAATCAATAATTAAAATTATTTTTATTAAAACTTATAGGATTAAAAAAAGTATCTGTTATTTTTCCAATTAAAATGATTGCAATATTAGCAAAAATAGGAACAAAAGCACTTAAAATAATTATTAAAATTCATTTAGTTTTGTTTAATTCTATTTTTTTTAAAAAATTAAAAAAATCTTTAAAAGTCAGCTTTTTATAATTGTTATTTTTTGCAAATAATGTTTGAAAACCATGTCTAGCCATTATTTTCTCCTATTTGACTATTAAAAATTTCTTGGTAAATTAAATTTGATTTAAGTAAATTTTCATGTGTATTAAAATCACTAATTTTTCCATCGTCTAAAACCATGATTCTGTCGCAATTTTTAATTGAATTAATTCTTTGTGCGATGATTAAAATTGTACTATCTTGAAAATTCTTAAAAATATTTTCCCTAACCTTTAAATCAGTTTTATTATCTAAAGCCGAAGTTGAATCATCAATTAATAAAATTTTTGGTTTTTTAATAATTGCTTGTGCAATTGAAAGTCTTTGTTTTTGGCCCCCTGAAAGATTACTTGCTTTAGCAGACAATTGGAAATCAAAAGTTTCAGTTTTTTCATAAACAAAATCAGCATCAGCATAGAAAAGTGCTTCTTCATAGTCGTTTTGTGAATTGCTAAATGTTAAATTTTCTTTAATTGTGCCACTAAATAAAAGTGGTTTTTGAAAAATAGGAACAACATTTTTATACAAATTATCACTGTTAATTTCTTCAATTGGAATGTTGCCAATTTCAATTATTCCATTATTATTTTCAATTAAATATTCTCTTGCTATTAATCTAAATAGTGTTGTTTTTCCAGAACCTGTTTTGCCTATAATTCCGATTTTTTCATTTGGTTTAATATGAAAAGAAATATTTTCAAGGCTATTTTTTTGTGCTAAAGGATATTTAAATGAAACATTTTTAAAAGTAATACTATTAGATTTGATAAATATTGGTTCAGTTATTAAAGGTATTTCTGATTTAGTATTTAATAAATCTCAATATCTTCTACTTGATGTGCTTGATCTAAATAAATTATTAAGAGTAAACATCATAAAAAATATTGAATTAGCTGTCATTGTTAAATAAGTCGAAAATTGATAAATATCTCCAACTAATTTAGAAATATTTTGGTCATTTAGAATTTGAACTAAAAAAGCAATTACAACAAATAAAAAAGCATTCCCCATTAAAGAAATAAAATCCATAATTGGCCAAGCAAAAGATGAAATTTTATTGTTAGTTAAAGCAATCAATTTAGCTTCATTATTTTTTTGTTCAAAAATATCTTGTCTGACATTTTCTAAATTGTATGATTTAATCAAATTAATACCTTGTATATCTTCTTTAATTGTGTCATTTAATTTATCAATCATACGATTTTCTTTAGCATAGAGAGGGAAAAGTTTTTTAACTATTAAAAAAGTTCCAATACTTAAAAAAGGAATAATGATAAAAATACTAATTGATAAATATAAGTTAGTATTTAAAGCAAAAACTAATCCTCAAATAAATAAGAGTGGAGATAAAAATAATGAACGAACAATTGTATTAAGTCCATCTCTGATTTTACGCATATCATTGCTAAAACGACTTAAAATCGTTCCTGATGTTAATTTATCGTAATTTGCTCTTGAAAAAGTCAATAAATGTTTAAACAAAATTTCTCTTAATTCTTTTGAACCATAAATAGCCACTCTTAATGCAAAAAATGAAGAAAAATAAGCGACTAACATTAATAATAAAGCAGTTGAAATTGTAATTAAAATTAAGTAAAGTATGCTTTGATTTGTACTTTGCGTATGCAAAGTTCAAAATAAAATTTGAATATCAAATAATTCTTTGTTTGCAACTGAATAAATAATTTGTTTAGTAATTGAAGGAATTAGCATCGCTAAAAAAGGTTGAACAATTGATAAACAAATTGTAATAAACGCAAATCCTTTAACTTTTTTAGAGAGTAATTTAAATAATTTAAACATTGTTCTTCCTTTGTTTTCTTACTTTATATTTGACAATAAATTATATAATTAAATAAATTTTTAAAAATTAAAGGAGAGTTATGTCATCTATTAACGAAAGAGATCCTGAACAATGCACAATTAAAATTCAAAAAAGACGTGAATTATTAATTCAGCTACACCATGAAAATGAATTAGAATTACAAAATCCGGCTTTAGTTGCAGTTGAAGAAGTGCAAGAAAATTTAGTTTGCCAAGAACCTAAATGTTTGGTAAAACAAAATTTGATTAATCCTAAAGAAGCTAAATATGCAAAAATTAGTCGTATTTTAGGAGTAATTTTTGCAATTGAAATAGTAGTCTTATTAACTATTTTAGCAGCTCTAATTGGTAAAATTGGATCATAATGGAAACACAAATAGGAATCATTTTACTTAGTATAACTTTAAGTTTACTTGTAATTATTTTGATTACAATTACTTTACCTAAAATTATAGAATTTTCAAAAATCAAATTCAATAAAACGAAATATAAAAAACTAGGTCGTTCAAGTCAAATTCGTTTAATTAATCAATTAAGAGAAACTGTTGAAACTTTATCTAAAAATAAAGTTGGGGCATTAATTACAATAGAAAATAATGACAATATAGATAATTTAAGAACAGACGGTATTATTTTGAATGCCAATATTAGTTCCGCTTTATTAATTACGATTTTTAATAAAGAAAGCCTTTTACATGATGGAGCAGTCATTATTAGAAATAATAAAATTTATTATGCAGCCACTTTTTATAAAATAACTAAAAAATCAATTGATAATAAATATGGAGCTCGTCATAGAGCGGCTATGGGAATTAGTGAGTTATGTGACGCAACTACAATCATTGTTTCTGAAGAAACCGGAGATGTTAAATTTGTTAAAAATGGTGTTTTCTTCGATGTCTCTTTAGATCAGTTCCAAGAACAATTAATTAAATACTTAAAGGATTAATATGTCTGATTATACTGAAGTACAATTATTGGAAAAAATTATTGAAATTACACAACAAAAGAATTTAAATGAAATTAGATCTTTAATTGATGAAGTTCCTAATGCACAAATTGCAGAAGTTTTAGATGAATTGAACATCGAACAGCAACTAACTTTTTTAAGATTATTAAAAACAGATGATGCAGCTGATTTATTTTCATATTTAGATGAAGAAACGCAAAAAAATTTAGCTCAAAGCTTCACAGAAGAATGAGGAATGAAACTTTTACAAGAGTTACAAAGTGATGAATTAGCCGATGTTTTAGATGAATTACCTGCTAATGTAACAAGCAAAATTTTGGCATACACCTCTGCTGATAAAAGAGAAGAGTTAAATAAATTACTTCGTTATAATGATGATGAAGTAGGCTCAATTATGTCAATTGATATTTCAAGTATTTATAATACTTATACTTGTGAGCAAGCATTAAATAAGATTAGAAAAGACTATAATAAAAATGGTGCTGAGTTAGTGCATTATTATTATGTAGTGGATTCAAGCAACAAATTAATTGGTTCTTTAACACTTGAAGAAATTATTTTTGCCAAACCAACTGAAATTATTGATGAGATTTACTCGCCTGTTGCTTCGGTTAGTTCATATGACAAAAAAGAATATGCTGCTCAAATTTTTAGTGAGCAAGATATGTCTGTTTTACCAGTTGTTAATCGTGAAAAGCAATTAATAGGAATGATTACAAGTGACGATGTAATTGATGTAATTAATGATGAAGCAACTGATGATTTTTATAAAATTGCTGGAATTAATGCAGAAAAAAATGAGGAGCAAGATTACTGAAAAATTTCAGCATATACACTTTTTAAAAATAGAGTGTTTTGAAACATTGTAATTTTATTATTAGCATCTGTTTTGCAATTGATTGTTCACTTAACTTTTGATTTATTTAAAATTGATGCACTAAATGCAAATCGTTTATTAGCAAGTGTCATTGCCTTTGTTCCTGTATTAATTTTGATTATTTCCAATGTGATTAGACAAACTTATATTACAGTTTCACGTGCTTTATCATTACAGGAAATCGAATTAAAAGATTATAAAGAAACAATAATTAAAGAAATTATTACTGCTTTATATTTAGGTTTAGCACTTTTTGCATTTAATTTTTTAAGAATGACAGTTTATCATGCAATTTACAATAATTCAGTTAAAATCAGTTTCAACAATTGATATTGATATTTAATTTTATGAACTTCATTCATTTTATTCTTATTTACTTTTTGTGGTTCAATTGCAACTGTATGAATATTATTTACTTGAATTAAAATTAAAAAAGATCCAACAAATCTATCAATGTTAAGTATTGTAAACGTAGTTTTAATTATTGGTTTAGCATTTTATTTATTAATTTCATACTTTATTTTCAAAATTCCAATTAATCAAAGTATTAAATTTAATTAAGAGACTATAAGTTTTTCTTATAGTTTTTTTATAATAATTTTTAGGAGTAAAAATGAGCAATAGTGATAATAATTATGATATTAATGGGTATTTTCTAATCCCAATAAAAAAGATAAATATTTCAGATAAAAATAGAGTTGATATAAAGGAGTGAATATCTACTTATTTTCAATCGCATAATCAAAAAGATGAACAAAATGAGTTTAAAGATTATTTTCTTAAAAAACAATTTCTTTACAAAATGTTTAATTTGGAAACGGAAACTGCAAAAAATCAAAATTGTTTAATACAATCTATTTATCAATTAGAGAAAATTAAAAATAATTTTAGTGCTGAATCTGACAACAAAAACGACAAAAAATATGATGCATTCATTTTAAATTTAAATCTAAATTTTTTAAAAATTAATGAAACCAATTCAACCAATTCAAAAAATTATTTAGCTATTTTTGTGGAACAAAATAAGTCAGAGAATGAAGAAACAACCAATGAAGATTTAAATAAAGAAATTAAAAAAATAAAAAAAGAATATGGCATTGTCGTAGAACCGACATTTTCTTCTTTTCAAATAGAAAAACAAAATTTAATTTCAAATGATGAATTATTATTTGAATTATGAAATAATAATTCAAATAAGATAATTGCAGAACTATCAAACATAGAAGATACCAAAATTATATTTTCATTTGCTGAAAAAGGCATAAACAAACAAACCTTTCAGAGATTTAATTCAACTTATAAATTAATACATTTATTTTTCTATATTTTTGAATTTTTTAGACAAGAAAAAGCACTTGATTTTTTTAGTGGAATAGATATGCAAACCAATAAAATTAAAAGTTCTATTACCGAATTAGAAACAGATTATAAAAATTGATTTCTAGATGGAAATAATAATGAGAGCATCAATAAAAAAATTTGAAAAATAAAAAATGATATTGATAATCTTGAAAGTTATATTTTAGATTTTAGAAATTGACTTTTTCATTTCAGTGAAAATATTTTTTCTAAACACAATCAAGTCAATAATTTTTTTAAGAAAAAATACGAAATTCATAACATTGAAAAAACAATTAGTAATTGAGAGAATGAATTAAATAAATATAAAGAAATTTTTCTAAATTTTAATAAAAGAATAGAAAAAATTGAGAACAATCTCCTCTCTATTACTAAGAAAATAGACAATTATTATGAAATAAAAAACAAAGGAAAAAATTTATTTTTTAACATCATTATCTATATTGTAAGTGCATTTCTTGGAGTATGTTCGCTTTTTCAAGTTATTCAAGGTTTTTCACTCGAGAAAGAATTAACTTTTAATTTAATTTTAAGTATTTCAATAGCATTATTATTAATCTTAATCATTTATTGAATTTCAGTTTTAATAATATCTAAAAAGAAAAACAAAATAAGATTAGAAAATATAAATAATTATTTAAAAGAAACTTTTGATATAGACATTGTCATGATTAAAAATAAACCAAAAGAAAAGAAAAAATAAATAAAAGCAGAAGATAATTTTCTGCTTTTATTTATTTGAATTTGGGCCAAATTTCCTAAAATTAAATTTTTTCTTTTCGCCATAATCCCTAGTATAACGACAATTTGGGAAATTAGAACAGCCAATAAATTGACCAAATTTACCACTTCTTATTAATAATTGTCCACCATCTTCAGGGCAATTTTCATCTAATAATTTAGGTTCAATTTTAGTAATTTCTAAAGTGTTTTCAGCATTATCATAAACTTGTGTGAATCTCTCATAAAAATCTTCCATTACAGGCTGTAATGCAAGTTTATTTTCAGCGATTAAGTCTAATTCTTCCTCTACTTTAGCAGTATAACCTTCATCAATAATAGTTGGAAACGCTTCTAATAATTTTTCAAGAACTAATTTACCAATTTCTGTAGGATGCAACGATTTATTAATATTTTCCGCATACTGACGGTCTAATAAAATTTTTACAGTTGATGCAAAAGTGGAAGGACGACCAACTTTAATTTCATCTAATTTTTCAATCAAAGCACCTTCAGAATAACGAGCGGGTGGTTCAGTTTGATGTTCTGTAAAAATATAATCATTAACTAAAACTTTTTCACCTACTTTAAATTCAGGATCGAATTTTTCTTCTTCAGGAGCCACAACTTTGTAATATCCATCAAAAACAATTTTAGAAGCAGAATATTTAAAGACTAAATCATTTTTATTTAAAGTGTAAGCATTACTTTTTCTAATTGGCGGATTCATTAAGGCCTGTAAAGTGTGGTTATATATTAATTTGTAAACATTGAAATCATAGTCATTAAGATTAAATTTACTTTTTGCCAATTCAGGAGTTAATGACATATCTGTGGGCCTGATTGCTTCATGAGCATCTTGATCACCAGAAAAACCTTTGATATTTTCTAAAATGTATTCTTTTCCATAGGTGTTTTCAATGTATTTTCTTGCATTATCAATAAAAGTTTGGCTTAAACGAGTACTATCGGTTCTTGGATAACTTATTAAACCTCCATTGCCATAACCTTCATATAATTTTTGAGCTGCCATTTGAGTAGCCAATGAAGTGTATGGCGACTTACGATATAACATGGCTTGTTTTAAAGGTGTAATGCTTGCCATTTTTCTTTGAGAACTTTTAATACCAGTTACTATTAATTCTTTTTGTGGTTGAATTTCTAGTTCTTTTTTTATGCTTTCAATTTGCTCTGAACTAATTCATGTTTTTTCATTAGCATTATTAGATTCAATATTTAAATAAAGTTCAATTGATTTATTGTCTTTATTAACTAAAGCATGTAATTTACTATATTGAACTGGAATGAAAGCTTCAATTTCTTTTTCTCTATCTACGATTAATTTTAAGGCAATTGATTGGACTCTACCTGCACTTAATGTGGTGGCTGAATTTTTAATTTTTTTCCTCATTAAATTAGAAAGATCAAAACCAATTAAACGATCAAGCATTCTTCTAGCTTTTTGTGCACTAACTAAATGATTATCAATTTTGCCTTTATTATCAATTGCTCTTAAAATAGCATCTTTTGTAATTTCGTTATATTTAATACGATAATATTTATCTTCAATTTTTAATTCAGTGATTAAATTTTCTCCAATTGCTTCCCCTTCCCGATCGGGGTCAGTTGCAATTAAAACTTCTGATGCGTTTTTAACGGCTTTTTTTAATTGACTAACTACATTTTTTTTGCTTGGATCAAGAATATAAATCGGTTCTCAAGTATCTAAATGAATACCAAATTTAATATCTTTAGTAGAGTTAGATCTTGTAGAAAGTTTAAAAATGTGGCCGACTGAAGCCATTACTTCGTATTCATCACCTAAATATTTTTGAATAGCATTTATTTTATTTGGAGATTCGACTATTACTAGTTTATTCATAAATATAAAGATACCACAAAAAGATAAAAGCTTTAAAACTTAATTTTTAATTATTAATAAAAAGTTGATAAATTTATTAGTCAAAAAAGAACATATAAATATAATAATGAAGGTATTTAATTATATAAATACTTAATTAAATGCTTCTTGGCTTAATTAAGCCCATAGACCAAAAGGAGAAATAAATGAACAAATATGAAATTATGCTTCTTGTTGACATTAAAGCAGATCCAGAAATTGGTTTTTCATTAGTAAAAAGTGTTTTTGGTGAAGCTAATGTAACTAAAGCAGAAAAATTAGAATTGACTAATTTAGCTTACAGAATTCAAAAATCAGAAAAAGCTCACTATTTATTATTCGAAGTAAATTCAGAAAGCAAAAATATTGCTGAATTTACACGTCGTAGCAACATCTTAAAAGAAGTTTTAAGACAATTAGTAATTAACTTAGACACAGAAAAAGGTTATGGAAAAGTAAGAAAAGTTCGTGCTAAAAAATCTTTTGACAAAACTAACTTACGTCCAAGAACTAATTCACAAAATACAAAACCAGCTGAAAACAAAGAATCAAAAGCTGAATAATTTAACAATGATTAATTTATAGAATAAGGAAACAAAGTATTATGAACAAAGTTATTTTAATCGGCCGTGTTGCAAATGATGTAAGAATTTTTACTACTCCAAGTGGTATTAAATACGCAAGAACTTCAATTGCTGTTTCAAGAAGAACAGATGCAACCAATCCAATCACTGATTTTATTCCAATTATTGCTTGAAGATTTAATGCAGATACTTTAAATAATTATGCACCCAAAGGTTCATTAATTTGTATTGAAGGATCAATTAATGTTTCAAGATATGAAGGTAAAAACGGTTTAACTACTAGTTATGATGTAGTAGTAGACAATATTACTTTATTAGAATCAAGAAGAATGAGAGAGGAAAGAGAAAAAGAAAATTTACAAGCTAGTGGAGCAAATAATTTTTACTCTGAACCTAAAACATCTCAATATGAAGCAGTCAAAAGTCCTACTAAAAATATCAAACCAAATTTTGAATTTCCAAAATTTGAAGATGATGAAGAAGAAGTTGAATTTGATGGCAGAAATAACGGTTTCTTTATTCCTATGAATGACGATGACGATGACATCAATTAAGGAGAATTATAATGGCTAAAATACAAAAAAAACCTGGTTTTATTAGACGTCGTAGATGTGAATTATGTGAAAACAAAGTTAATTATGTTGACTACAAAGATGTAGAATTTTTAAATAAATTTGTAACTGGAACAGGTCAAATTAAAGCACATTCAGCTACTGGAACTTGTGCAAAAGATCAAAGAAAAGTTGCAACAGCTATTAAAAGAGCACGTTTTATGGCTTTAATGCCTTATTCAAAAGATCGTGTTCGTGTAGTTAAAAGTCAAGTTCAAAATAATAATTAATATGAAAAAAAGACAAAATGAGCGATCATTTTGTTTTTTAATTCATTTTAATTGATGTTTAATACATTTATCATATAAAATAGTTTATAAATTTGAGATTGAAAGACAGTGAATTATGAATGATATATTTATTTGTTCAACAGATACAGTAACAGGCATTGGCGGACCTATTAACCAAAACACTTTAGATAAAATTTATGAATTAAAACAAAGACCTAAAAACAAAAAAATTATGATTGTGGTTGGTTCAATTGAACAAGCCAGAAATTTTAAAGAATGAAATACTGAAGCAGATCAATTTGCACAAAAATATTGACCTGGCGCTTATTCAATAGTAATTAATAATCAAGGATTCAGAATGCCTAATAATAAAATGCTTTGTGATTTTTTATTAAAAAATGGTCCAATGTATTTAACTAGTGCAAATATCTCAGGCCAAAATCCAATCAAACTTTCTGAAGCTTCAAAAGTTTTTCCAGAAGTAAAAAATATTTATGATTTTGGAGAAAGTAAACAAAGTAATGAGGCAAGTAAAATATATAATTTAGATATAAATGAATGAATTAGATAGTGAGTTAAATCTTATTAATCATTTTTTAGAAATTAAAAACCAAGAAAATCTTGGTTTTTAATTTTATGTTTATATTTTGAATTATTAATAATCCATAATTTTTTCATATTCATCAAGTGTGCCATGATAAATAAAACTTTTATCAGGAGCAATTTCTAAAATTACATTTGCTACTTGATTTACCAAAGCTCTATTATATGTTGTAAAAATTGCACCACCTTTATATTTTTTGAGCCCATCGATAACACTATCGATACTTTCAGCATCTAAATGATCTAAAGGTTGGTCTAAAATTAGGAAATTGGCTTCAAGAAGCATCATTCTTGAAAACATCAATCTAGCTTTTTCTCCTCCAGAAGTTACAGCAACTTTTTTAAAGACTGTGTCATTAGAGAAAAGCATTCTACCTAAAAATCCACGCATTCTTGAATCACTAACATCTTTAGTCTCTTCAGTTGAATTTTCTAATGGTCATTGTGAAATTCAATCTAAAATAGTCATATCTTCTTGAAAATATTCTTTATTATCATTTGGAAAATAAGTAAATTTAATTGTTTGACCTCACTTAATTTCTCCACTGGTAGGTTGTATTTTACCAATTAAACATTCTAAAAATCTAGTTTTGGCGATATCATCTTCACCAATCACTACCATTTTTTCACCCTTTGATAATGTAAAAGAAACATTCTCAAACAAAGTTTTTCCATTTTCTTTATAAGTTAAATTTTCAACACTTAAAATATCTTTTCCAGGCTCACGATTAATATCTCAATTAATGTATGGATATTTTCTATTAGAAGGTTTAATTTCATCTAAAGTAATTTTTTCTAGAGATTTTTTTCTACTTGTAGCTTGTTTAGATTTAGAAGCATTAGCAGAGAAACGTGCAATAAACTGTTTCAATTTCTCGATTTGAACTTCTTTTTTAGCATTTGATTGCTTCATTAATTCACGTGCTAATTCACTACTTTCTTTTCAGAAAGAATAATTACCGGTGTAAATTTTTGCCTCATTATAATCAATATCAACAATATGGGTACAAATATTATCTAAAAAGTCGCTATCATGACTTACAACAATAACAACATTTGGATAATCTGCTAAAAAGCTCTCTAATCATTTAATTGCTCTTAAATCCAAATGGTTAGTTGGCTCATCCATAATTAAAATGTCTGGATTGCCAAATAAAGCTTTTGCTAACAACACTTTAATTTTTTGATTAGCTGTTAAAGTTGACATTTGTGCATCTCATTTTTCTTTAGGAATTTGCAAACCAGATAATAATTCTTGAGCATCATTTTCTGCAGTTCAACCGCCTAGTTCGCCATATTTTTCTTCTAACTCTCCTGCTCTAACATAGTCCTCTTCAGTTGCATCAGGATTGGCATAAATAGCATCTTTTTCTTCTTTAATTTTATATAAATCTGTATTACCCATTACAACAACATCAGTAACGATCATATCATCATAAGCATTATGATCCTGGCTAAGCACACTTAAACGACGATTTTTTTCAATGATAATTTGGCCACTTGTAGGTTCAATTTCGCCGGCTAAAATTTTTAAAAAAGTACTTTTACCTGCGCCATTTGCCCCAATAATTCCGTAGGTGTTACCTTCAGTAAACTTTAAGTTCACATTTTCAAATAGTTTTTTATCACTAAAAATTTTGCTTAATGATTGTACTTCTAACATTTTATTTTTCCTCCCCTTTTATTTTCGTTTCTAAATTTAAATAAATTTCATCCTTTAAATAGTTATAAAAAAGTTCATTGTATTTTCTACATAAAAATAAAGCAATTTTTTGACTTTTCAATAGATTTAAAAATCTGTTTGAATCTAAATTTTGACTAAGATTTTGTGTTCTTTCTAAATATTCCCAATTTTCTCTTAATTCTTCATTGCTAATAGTCATATTGTTTTCTTTAAAAACAAAATACTCAACTAAATTTTCAAAAATTTGTAGTTTAGTATTTTCGTCAATTTTGTCGACAATATTTTTAATTGCTAAATCTGAACTTTCTCTTAACTCAGTAATATTTTTTCCTGCAATTGGTGTATTTCTCATTTGCTCTAATTGACTAATTCTTGATAATTCTAAATTTAAATTTTCAATTGAATATTGCACAGAATTATTTAAAAATAGCTTGTTTATAGTTTCTTTGTAAAAATAAAGAAGTTGATTTAAGTCATATTCTAATCTAAAATCTTTGAAAATACTATCTCTTAAATCTTCAATGTTATCTAAATTCTGAAGATTCATATTTTTTAATTTTTCATCAGTTAATTCTTCTTTTTCTTTTCTTTGAATATCACGGACAAAAATTTTTCAATGTCTATTTTCTGGGTCATTGATTGAAAAAGTTTCGCCTGTCTTTTTACCAATTAAAAAATTTGCAATACTAAAGTTATTAGTCTTAACAATATTAACTGCAAAATTGCTTCTTCTATCAACCACTTTTTCTTCTTTAGTAACTTCAAAATCAATAAAGGCTAAATCATTTAACTCTGCTTCAGTCGAAATTGACTTTAAAATAGGATAATTTTTAATAAATTCTTTGAAATTTTTATCTAAAATTTCAGTTGATAAAGGCTCATAATCAAAGTTAATTGTTATATTGTCAAAATTTAATTTTTGAATCTCTTCATATGGGTAAAATGAAATAGAAATTTTAGCTACAAATTCATTATTATTAATTTTTTCTACCAAAACTAATGGTTGGATGGGATTCAAAGCCCTAGGATAATCGTTATCGATTTCAGTCTTCAAATTTTGCAAAATTTTATCTACATAAGTTTTAGTTGCAAGTTCTAAAATTTGATTTTGATTAATTTTTCTTTTTTCAAGTAAAGCTTTACTTAAAACTTCATTTTGAACTTTTTTTCATTCACTATTTGATAAATTAATTTCAATGGTTTTTGTAATATTATTAATCATTTATAACTCCAGTAAAAAATAAAATTCTTATTTTTTATTATAATAAAATAGTATATAAATAAAGAAATTATATTTATAAAAAGAATAAAAATTGTGGAGAAAAAAATGAAAAGTAAAAAAGCATTACTTACTACACTTGGTGTTTTAACTGGGGTAGCAGGAATAGGTGCAGTTGCTGCATTATCAATCTTATTGGCTAAAAATAATAACGCTAAATCAAAAGAACAAGCAAATGAAACAAATGCTTTAAAATTGAAAAAATTAATCATTGAAGCAAATGATGAATTGCAAAGACACATTGTGGTTAATGCAAGCCAAATAGAACAAAAAAATCTAAATAATGAATTTAGTCAAGCTATTAATGTTGCGGAAAATGTTTTAATTAATACCAAAGATGAAGCCAAAATTAAAGAAGCTTTAGATGCTTTAAATACTGCATATACTAATTATGTAAAAGGAATCGCAAAAATTAAAGGCGATGAAATTAAATCAAGAATTTTTGCTGAATTACAAGCAAAAATTGCTAGTGCATTAAACAATTTTGAAAATGAAGAAATTAAAAATGAACCAGAAGCTGAAAAACAATATCAAAGTCTTTTGGAATTTTCAAATAGCAGTGATGCTAATCAAGTACCTAATGAAAACATTCAATCAAAATTGGCAAAAATTGAAAAAATGCAAGCGGCTTTAGACAATTTCAATAATTCAATTAAAGAAATTAATAATCAAAAAAATGCTCTTGTTAATACCTATGATACTAAATACAACTTTTTAGTAAATGATTTAATAGGTTCAATTTTAACTAAAGAAATTTATGCTGATGTTTTAGCAGAAGCTAACGAATTCAAAGATTCATTAACTAAATTAACAAGAACTGAAAATACTATTGCTCAATACCAAGAAGAAATAGCAAAAATTGAAGCTAAAATTACTAAATTAACAGAAGAAGTTCGTGCAATTGATGAGAAAGAAGCACAAAGAATTGAATTGTTAAATTCTCTTAAAAGCATAGTTTCTAATGTTGAAACTTTAATGCATGACTATGAAATACCTGAAGCTACTGACCCTAAAGACCAAGTAGTAGTTGAAATTTTAGCTAAATTAAATGAAGGTGTTGAAGATGCAAAAAGTGTTTATGAATCAAAAAATAATGATGATATTTCTACAAGATTGCGTTTATTAACTGCATTATATGATGAAAAGAAAACTGCTTTAGAAACTAACAAATCAAGCATTGCAACTAAAAAATCAGAATTAACTAACTCAGTAACACAAGCAAATGAATTAATACAAAACAATGAAAATGAAGATGATGCAGAAATGAAAACTAAAATTGATGCATTAAAAGAAAAAATTCAAGAAGCAGAAACTGCAGTTGCTAATCAATATATTTCATTAGAAGCTGCTACTTCAACTATGGAAGCATTAACTGAAAAACTTAATGATTTAAATCAATATGTTGAAAGTTACAACAATAAAAAATCATTAATTGAATCAGTTAAAGCTCAATTAACTCCATTGAAATCAACATCAGAAACTCTTAATTCAGATGCAGAATCACTTAAAAATTTACCAGAGGGTGATGCAAAAAATAAATATGACCAAGAAGTAAGTCCAAAAATCACTCAATTAAATGAAAAATTAGCTTCTCTTGAAGAATTAGCAAATAAAAAACCTTCAGAAATTGAAGATACATATCAAAATGATTCAACCACTTTAGTAACCGAAATTTCTAATTTAGAAACCGAGCTTCAAAATGCAATTGAAGAAGTAAAAAGATTGAAATCTGAATCTGAAACATCTGAATCTGAAACAAATGATAGAGAACAATTACTTAATGCACTTAAAGCAACAGTTGCAAAAACACAATCATTAATTCAAGAATATCAAATTCCAGAAGATACTGAGAATAAAGACCAACTTGTAGTTGATAGCTTAACTAGATTGCAAGAAGGTGTTACTGATGCAGAAAGTGTTTATAATTCAGAAGATAATGATCAAATTTCAACCAGAGAAAGATTATTAAATTCATTATATGAAGAAGAAAAATCTGCTTTGGAACAAAATAAAGCAAATATTCAATCTAAAAAAGATGAATTAAATACCTTAATCACTGAATCTGAAGAATTAGTTAATAGATATAGTAATCCAGACGAAGAAGATGAAGGATTAAATGCAAAAGTGCAAGAATTTAATCATAGAATTCAAGAAGCAAAAGGCGCTAAAGATAATCAATATATTTCATTAAATGATGTTGAAGCTAGTTTGTCTAATTTAGATTCTGCAAAACGTGAATTTGAACAATATGTTGAAAAATATGAATCTAATAAAAGACTTATAGAAGAGGCTAGAGCAAAATATTCACAATTAGAACCAGAAAAACATTCACTTAATGGAAGAATTCTTTCTTTAGGTGAAGATCTTAAAGAAGGCGGCTCAGCTAAAGCTAAATACGAAGAATTACAAGCTAAATATCAAGAATTTGACAATGAAATATCTAATTTACTTAATTTATCAACTCAAAAGCCTTCTCAAATTAATGATTCATATCAAGATGAAGTAAATAGTGCAGAAAATAACATTAATGCTAAAAAATCTGAAATTGAATCTTTAATTAACGAAGTTGAACAATTAAAACAACAAGAAGCAGAACAACCAACTGAAAATTCAGAAGAAACACCAGGTGAACCAACAACTAATTAATTAGATAATTAAATTTAAAAAGCACAAAATGTGCTTTTTATTTTACAATAAGTATATGCCAGTTGGAATAGTAGTTGAATATAATCCCTTTCATAATGGCCATTTAAGACAATTAAATTGAATTAAAAGAAAATGACCAAATGAAAAAATAATTATTGTAATGAGTGATAAATTTACTCAAAGAGGAGAATACAATGTTCTTTCCTTTCGAAAGAGAAAAAGTATTGCCCATAATTTTGGTGTTTCAAAAGTACTTAAATTAAAATTTGAAGAAAGTTGTCAAGCGGCACACATTTTTGCCCGAAACTCCATTTTAAGATTAAATAAGTTTGGTATTGATAAATTAGTTTTTGGTTCTGAAACTGATAATGTTGATGAAATGATTTATTTAGCTAAATTTTTAAAATCTAATCAAAATAAATATAATGAATTAGTTAGAAGTAAAATGAAAAAGGACAAACTAGCATATCCAAAGGCAACTTCTGAAGCTTTAAAAGAATTGACTGGTAAAAATTTTACTTTACCAAACGATATTTTAGGGTTCGAATATATCAAAACAATAGTTGAATTTGATTTGCCAATTACTCCTTTTATAATTCATAGAAATATTGGTTTTCATAGCACAGAAACACATAATAATTTTGCATCTGCTTCTTTAATTAGACAATTAGCTTTTAATAATAAAGATTATCAAAACTACATACCTTATAAAAAAATTAAATTAAAAAATAAAAATGAGTACTTATATAAAAAATTTAAGAAAAAAATCCTGAAATTAAAAACCGATGATTTTAAAAAAATTCCTTTAATTTCAGAAGGAATAGAAAATTTATTAATTAAAAATTTGAATGAATTAACATATGAAAATTTTATAAATAAATGCACTTCCAAACGCTATACAGCAAGTCGAATTAAACGAATAATAGCTTGAATAGTGAATTATAGAAAAGGAAAAAAATATGAAAAAATGAATTAAAAATAATCTAATTGTTTTTGGAACTGTTTTCGCTTCTTTACCCATTGTTTTTAGTTTTTCATGTCGAAATAATTCAAGTGCTAAAACTGATTTTGACAATGATATGAACAAATTAGAAAATGAAAAATCTTATGCCATAGAAATAAATCAAACAAAATTAACTGAAGAAGTAAATCAAATACAAAATTTAGCCGCAAATAATGAATTATTGTTTAACGGACAACATTTAGTTGACGCAGAAAACAAAATTCCAATTTTACCGGCAAAAATAGCAGATTTCACTGCTGATTATTTAGTAGCAAGAAAATTAATTAGTTTTAAATTTACTAATGAAGAATTTAGTCAAAAATATGACTGAAAAATTAGTGATTTTTACGAAGATAGATTTAAACCAATTTTAAAAATTGAAATTTGAAATAAAACTAATAGTTTCTATAAAAAAAGAATTGCTATTGAAATAACAGGAACAATCAATTATGGTCAAAAACATAATCATATGGCTTACAATGAAATTAAAAAGAGAGATTTAACTATAAATGAGGCATATTGATACAATTTAGACCAAAATGGAAATTATAAAAATTAATTTTAAATAAAAATAAGGAATGTGCTAAAATACAAGAGCAATTTTTAATTGCAGAAAGTGGAATTATCCCACCTGATGTTCAAAAGAACTTGGGTCAATCGCTACAATTAAATTTTTAATCGTAGTTAAAAGTTAATTTATCTATTTAAGGAGTCGATTATTTCATTTAACAATAAATCAAAAAAGCCTACAGCAGAGCACTACATTAATGAAAACATTCCCTTCAAAAAACTAATTGTTGTTGACAATGAAGGAAATAAAAAAATAATGGAAACTCATGAGGCGCTTACTGAAGCTAAAGATCAAAAATTAGATTTAGTTTTAATTGCAGTAGAACCAAAACCTGTTGCAAAAATTATGGACTACGGGAAGTTTAAATACGAAAGAAAGAAAAAACAAAAAGAACAAAAAGAAAAACAAACAACTATTCAAAATCGTCAAATAAGATTAACTCCAATGATTGGAGATCATGACTTAATGACAAAAGCAAAAAAAGCTCGTGAATTTTTACTTGATGGTGATAGATTAAAAGTTAGTTTGAAATTCCGTGGGCGTGAAATGACACGTCAAGAATTAGGACATGCAACTTTACAAAAATTTTATAAATTTGTAGAAGACATAGCTGATATTACAAAAGAACCTTCTTTAACCGATCGTTTTCTTGATATGTATTTACAACCTAATAAAGTCAAAATTGTTAAATATAAAAAAGAAAGTGAAGCATCACAAGAGTAATTTATTTTGTGATATTCATACATATTTAATAAAAATATGCATAAAATATTAATTCAACTTTTTAATAACAAACTTCTAATATTTAGTAGAAATTAAACAATAAGATTTAAATAGTTTAGTTAAAAATTAAAGGAGAATTTATGCCTAAAATGAAAACCAAAAGCGCTTTAAAAAAGCGTATTAAAATTACTGGAACCGGTAAAGTTATGCGTGAACAAGCATATCGTTCACACTTGGCACAAAATAAATCAACCAAACAAAAACGTCATGCACGTAAATCTGCATTAATGCATGCTTCTGACATTAAAAGATTCAAACAAATGTTCTAGTTTTTTATTGTCGTACTTTAAATTTATTTAAAACAAAATAAGGAGAAATTATGAGAGTAAAAGGCGGAACAGTTACTAGAGCAAGACGTAAAAAATGAATAAAATTAGCTAAAGGTTATTTTGGCCACAAATCAATCGGTTTTAAAGTTGCTAAACAAGCAGTTGTTAAATCTTGAACTTACGCATTTAGAGATCGTAAACAAGTAAAAAGAAACTTCAGAAAATTATGAATTGCTCGTATTAATGCAGCAGTTCGTGCACAAGATTTATCATATTCAGTATTTATTAATGGTCTTAAAAAAGCAAATATCACAATTAACCGTAAAATGTTATCAGAATTAGCTATTAATGAACCATCAGTATTTAACCAATTAGTTGAAATTGTTAAATCTGGAAGATAATCTTAATAAGAGAGCATTAGCTCTTTTTTTTAACCCTATATTAAAATGTTCTATTTAATAAACAAAACTAAAAACATTTCATCATTTAAAGCAATTCGCGATTTTGCAAATAAACTTAACATAAAAAAAATAGGTCATAGTGGTACATTAGACCCTATGGCAACCGGGCTATTATTAGTAGCTACTGATGAAGATACTAAATTAATTTCTTATTTAAAAAATAAACAAAAAACTTATCTGGCTACAATTCAATTCGGAGCTCAAACTGACACTTATGATGCCGAAGGTAAAATAATTAAAATTTCAAATGAGAAAGTCAGAGAAGAACAAATTGAAAAAATAATTAGTTGATTTTATGATCAAAAATTACAAAAACCTCCAATTTATAGCGCTAAAAAAATAAATGGACAAAAAGGCTATGAATTAGCAAGAAAAAATCAAACAGTAGAGTTAAAAGAACAAGAAATTAAGGTTTCAGAAGTAAAAATAAATGAATTTGATTTTGCTAAACAAGAATTAAAAGTCGAACTTGAAGTTTCAAATGGAACTTATATTCGCTCTTTAGCCAATGATTTAGGTTTATATTTAAATACTTTCGCCTATTTAAGTGGCCTAGAAAGAACTAAAATTTCAACTCTAGATAAAAAATTATTAAATGAGAGTGAATTTGTTAAAATTGATGTTGAACCTCTTTTATCTTTGCCTATTTTAAAACTTGATTTTAAAATTATTCAGAGATTAAAAAAAGGTCTTTCTCATACATTTATTAATAATAATTTTTCTGATAGCAAATACTTTCTTGTAGATGAAATCAATCCAAAAGAAATATTGGGAATAGTTAATTTAACAAGCAAAGAATTGAAAGCAGAAAAACTTTTCGGAAATAAATTACAAAAATATTAGGAGTATTAATGAAACTCTCAAAAAATGAATTAAAAAGCAACATTAAAATGGCAGCTTTTGATGTTGATGGAACCATTATGGCATTCGGCCATCCAGAATTTACTGTTAAAATGAAAGAAACTTTCAGTGATTTAGCAAAAAATCATATTTATTCAATTATTGCATCAGCTAGAGAATTTGTTACAATTGGAAACTTTCTTGAACAATTACCTACTTTAGATTATTTTATTGGTGCTAATGGAATGTTTATTTATGACTATAAAAATAAAAAAATGTTATACGAAAAACCAATGAAATATGATGAAATGATGCTAATTTATCAAAATATTTTAAATGATCCAAATTGCGAAGGTTTTAATATTGTTGATTTAAAAAACGTTTATTATAGCGATGGAATGAATATTGATACTTGATTTTTAAAACCACATCAAGCTAAATTGAAACCTATGTCTCAAATTGAAGAAATAGACAAGGAGCATATTCATATTATTACCCTCAGTTCTTATGATGAACAAACAACAGAAGCATTAGCACAAAAAGTAGAAAAAATAATTGCTGAGCATAATTTAGATTTAGAAGTTAATTCAAGATGACATAAAGGATTATTTGTAGCTCCAAAAGGAATTTCTAAATTCAATGCTTTGGAAATTTTGGCTCAAAAATTAAACTTAAGTGCAAGTAAAAATTTAATTGCTTTTGGTGATAGTGGTAATGATTATGAAATGATTGAAAATGCTGCTTATGGAGTAAGAGTTGGAAATCATGATGAACATTTAAAAACAATTGCTGATGATGCTGCGATGAATCCAATTGATGATGGCGTTTATTACAAATTAAAAGAATTAAACTTAATTTAACAAAACATTTATAAAACAAAAACTTATAAATGTTTTGTTTTTTTATTCATTTAGATCTAATATTGCTATTTGATTAATCGTTCTTATTTACTTTATTAGCTTAAATAAATCAATTTAAAATAAGGTAAAATTTAATTAATGAAAAATTTAGAAGTACATAATTTATATAAAATAGTCAAGAAAATTTCTAAAAATCAAGAAATAAACTATTTAGTGACTAAAAAAGATGATTTTGAATTAGAACTAATTTTTTCTAATCATACTAAAACTACATGATTAAGCGATAAAAGGTATGAATATGTGTTTTTGATTAAAGGTAAAGCTGAAATTGAAACCGAAAATAAGCAAAAAATTAAATTAAAAAGTGGAGATTTTTTCTTAATTCAACCTAATTTAAAACATCAAGTTGTGAAAACTTCTAAAAAAGCCATTTGAATTGCAATTTATCATAATTAAAGGAATTAAAATGAATAAAAAAGTTAAAAAATTAATTATTCCAGCTGCAGGGTGAGGAACTAGATTCTTACCCATGACTAAAATAATTCACAAAGAATTAGTACCAATTTTAAATAAACCAGTTATTGATTTATTAGTTAATGAAGCTATAGAATCTGGAATTGAGGAAATTATCATTATAATTAGCCCACGTAAAAAAGATTTATTAAAATACTTTGCGGTAGATTCAGATTTACAAGATGAATTAATACATAAACATAAAGAAGAATTATTAAAAATTGTAAAAGAAACCAACAAATCTCAAATTATCACTAGAGTTATTCAAAATGAACAACATGGTCTTGGCCATGCATTGGCAGTAGCAAAAGATTATGTTAATAATGAACCATTTGCTGTTATTTTAGGTGATGATTTAATTAAATCTGAAGTTCCTGTAATAAAACAAATGATTGATTTTTATAATGAAAATAATCAACCTAATATTTTAGGAGTGCAAACTGTTGAAGCAGAAAATGTTCACAAATATGGAATTGTTAAACCATTGAATGAAAATGAAAAAAATAACAAATATTTTGAAATAGAATCTGCTGTTGAAAAACCAAAATTAGCAAATGCGCCATCACATAAAGCAATTTTAGGTCGTTATATTTTTAATCCTGAAATTTTAGATATTTTAAGTGCAATTGAATATGATGGCAAGAACGAAATTCAAGTAGTAGATGCCTTCAAAAAATTGCAAAATATGTACAATCAAAAAATTTATGCTTTTGAATTTGAAGGCACAAGATATGATCTCGGTTCTATGGAAGGTTTTGTTAAAGCGAATATTGATTATGCTTTAGCTAATCCAGAAATTAAAGATAAAATTTATGATTTTATAAAAAATAAAATTTAATCCATAGGAGTCTCAATTATGTCAAAAAAATTTAATTTATTTATTTCTGCTTTATCAGTTAGTTCTTTGCCTTTTATTGTTCTTAGTTGCAATAAAAATGAATCAAAAGAAGAAAGTCCAAAAGAAGAAAGTTCAAAAGAAGAAAGTAAAGCTTTAGTTGATCCAGGTACAACCGAACCTTCTACTCAACCATCTCAACCAGCTCAACCTACTATTCAACCTGAAACTGAGAAAAGTGTCAATCAACCAACCGAAGAAAATTTGAATTCAATGCAAGTCAATTTCACTTTGAAAGAAGAATTTGCAGATGAAAAAATTCATTATTTAAATTTATCTAATCCATTGACTTATTTAGATTATTCTTTAAATAAAGAAAAATTTGATATTAGTATTGATGGCAAACCATCATTAAATAATGAAACTAAAAGTATTAATTTTAACTATAAAATAGTTAAAAAAATTGATAATACTTTTTCTGATATCAAATCTTTTGATTTTCATGATCCTATTTTCTTTGAAAAATATTATTTAAATAAAATTAGAATCGGACTTTGAAATGTGCTTAATTTTAGTTTAACTAACACTAATCGTAATTGAGTGGCTTTAAAAACAAAAGCAATCTCTGCATTAATTAATTATTTACAAATTGATGTGCAAGGTTTGGTTGAAGTTGATAATGAAGAAGCTGTAATTGAATTAGTTAGACAATTAAATGAATTAAATGAAAATGCAAAATGAGATTATTTAATTTCGAAAGATGATGAAGGCGGAATAAATGTAAGAAATCAAAATAGAGGTCAACACGAAAAGGTTGCTATTTTGTTTAAAAGAACTAAAGTTAGACCACAAAAATTTAAAAATAATAAAGTTGGGACTTCATACAATAATGAAAATTATGAACAAAAATGGTCTAATTTTAATATAGGTTATGTTCGCCCTCCATACGGTGCTAAATTTGAATCAAACGGAATCAATGTTGAAGATTTTACAGTTGTTTTCAATCACTTTGACAGTCCAGATAATAACACCAAATTTGGAGAAGGACAAAGAGAAAACTCAGTAAAACTGGAAAATGCACGTCTTAAACAAGGTGGACAAGAATTAGATGAAGCCTATAACTTAGTTAATTTAATGACATGATATGATGATTTGGATGAAGATAATGATGATTTAATTTTTTCTGGCGACACAAACATTAAAACCGGAAATGAAGAAGTTGCTTTTGATTCTATTAAGAAAAAAGGTTTCAAAAGTTTAATTCCTGATATTCCAGAAAATAACACTTCTTTAAATACTAATTGAGGCTATGCAAATGCCTATGATAAAATTTTCTACTCTGGAAATAAAAGAACAGAAAATGCCAACTTTTTCCCGTTATATAATTATTTTAAAGAAATTGCTAAACCAATAATTGAAAACATAAACACCTTTGAAGAATGAGTGGAATTAGCAAAAAGTGTTAATAAGAATTACAAATCAGAAAGTTCATATATTAGATCTTTAATTAGCGATCATTCGCCTGTATATTTTGACTTTGTTTATTAATAATAATTAAAAAATATGAGAATTAAAATCTCATATTTTTTAATTATATTTATCATCTAAATCCAAAACAGGATATTCATCAATTGCATAATTTTCAAAATCAGTATTCTGATTATTTAGATGGTTAGTAATTAAAATGGCTCCACCATCATTAACAACTTCTCAAGTTAAATTACTATAATTACTTAATTCTTCAATAGCTAAAATTCTTAAAGCTCCAGTGCCTTTGCCAGTTATTATAGTAGAAAAAACTATTTCATTTTCAATAATTTCTTCAATAAATAAAACTATTTTGCTTATTGCTTGTTCACGTTTTAAACTATGTAGATCCAAAGTTTTCATTATTTTTGACACACAGGACAAAAATAAGTGCTTCTTTGTCCAATTTCAACTCTCTCTATTTTGTTATGACAAATCTGGCATTCTTGATTTTCACGCATGTGAACTTTGAGTTCATTTTGATATTGACCTTTTATTCCATCAACAGATGAATAAGATTGAATGCTTGAACCGCCTAATTCAATTGCACGATCGAGAATCATTTGACTATTTTTTAAAATAGTTTGAACTTCAGTCAATGATAATTCATTTGCTTTTTTAAATGGATTAATTTGTGAAGCAAAGAGAATTTCATTAGCATAAATATTCCCAATTCCTAAAATAATACTTTGATCTAATAAAGCATTTTTAATAGGAATTTTTCTTTTTTGTAATTTTTGATAAAACTCATCCAAAGAAGTTTTATTTGGTTCTTTAGCTAAATTTTCTAAAGGCTTACCAACAAATAAATCATCTTGTGTTTTTATATAAAATGTTCCGAATTGACGTGCGTCATTGTAATATAACGCTGAATCATCGTCAAAAATAAAAACTAAATAATCGTGTTTAGTTAAATTGCGTAAATATTTATGAGTGAAATATTTTCCAGTCATTCTTAAATGACTGAGTAAATATTTCTCATTACTTAATTCAAAAATAATATGTTTTCCTAAATTTTTAATATTCAAAATTTTTTCATTTTTTAAAAATGCTGAAAATTCTGCAATTGATGCATTTTTTAGCATTTTTTCACGATAAACTTGAACATCTTTAATTGTTTTATTTTTAATTTTGCTTTGTAAAGCTTTTGTAACGGTTACAACTTCTGGCATTTCTGGCATAGTTAATTAATTATAAATAATAAAATAAAAAATAAATAGAAACATGAAAGTATAAATAAGAGCAAAATAAAAATTCGCTTTTAAGCGAATCTTAGTTTAAATCTTTTAATTTTCTAAACATATTTGTTTTATAAACTTCAACTCCAGGTTGATTAAATGGATTGATACCTAATAAATAAGCACTCATTGCTAGAGCACGTTCAAAAAATTGGAATAAATAACCTAAGGTATATTCATTTTTATTTTCAATTTCAATTCAAATATTTGGAACTTCACCAACTTCAAAATGTGCATCGATTGTACCCTCAAATGCAGTTTGATTGACTTCTGACATTTTCTTGTTATTTAAAAACTTTAGTTGATCAAGATCAATATTATTACTTTGTAAAGTTATATCTTCATTACTATTTTTAAAAGTTAAAACCGTTTCAAATAAAATTTGATTATTACCTTCTTGAATTCATTGACCAAGAGAATGTAAATCAGTAGAAAATAAAGCACTTGCTGTGAAAAGACCTTTTGAATTTTTGCCTTCACTTTCGGCAAAAAGTTGTTTTCATCATTCAGCAAAATAAATTAATTTTGGTTCGTAATTTACAAACATTTCGATTAAATAATTATATTTTGATGCCAAAATATATCTTGCAACTGCATATTGATATGCATTATTTTGACTAAGATCCTGTACATTTGCATCAATATTAGCGGCTCTAGCACCATTTAAAATTTCTTCAATATTTAATCCTGCTAACATTAAAGGGAAAAGTCCAACCGGGCTTAAAACGCTAAATCTGCCACCAACATTATCAGGGATAACTAACGTTTCATATTTCATTGTTTTAGCAATATCAAATAGAACTCCTTTTTTAGCATCCGTAGTTGCTACAATTAGTTCTTTTGAAACATTAATTCCCACTTTATTCTCAAGCACCTTTCTAAACTCGCGAAAAGCAATAGAAGGTTCCAAAGTTGTACCACTTTTGGAAATTACATTAATAGCAAAATTTTTATTTTGAACATATTTTAAAGTTTCTACCAATGCTTCTGCACTTAAAGAATTTCCTGCAAAAACTAATTCCATTCCATTTAAATTTTGTCCATAATTACCATAAAAATATTCATATCCTGCTTTGGCTCCTAAATATGAACCACCAATTCCAATTACAACCACTGTATCAATTTTCATTAATTTTCATTTGTTGTAAATTTCTTGCATTCTTTTAATTTGTTCCAAATTAAAAGAATCGGTTGGTAAATCCAGTCACCCTAATCAGTTATTTTCAGCTACATTTTTGGTAATAAGATTATTATGTATTTTATTTACTTCTGTTTGATATTCCATAATTTCATTAAGAAAATTGGTTTTAACTTTATTTAAATTGATTTTTAAAATTGATTTACTCATAATCTATCCTTTCAAAAGTAAAGGGACTGTAATTTTTCAAGTAAGCTTGAAAAATATTATTTCAATAAATAAAAGCAATTAAATTTCCTAGACTTTTTTCGCTTTTTTCTTTAATTTCAATTGATATTATGGGGCATCTAGCAACATTTCTTAATACTTCAAGCACACTTAGATTAACTAAATTATTAAAATTAGAAAATAAATTAACATTTGTTTTAACTTCTAAATCTTTCAATAGCAGTTCATCACTCAATTGATAATCAAAAAATTCTTTGTTTAAGGCAAAATATGTCACAAAATAATTTTGATTTTCCATAATTTTTTGTCCATAAGTTTGCAAATCTTGATTAACCAAAATAGAAATTGGAAAAATTCGATTTAATTGATTATTGAAATTCAAAAAGGCCTGTCATTTAGTGAATTTAATAGTTGCTTCTTGATTATTTAAAACTAAATTAATTTTTTTATTTTTCACAATTTGATTATTTATTAAAGCAAATTGTAAAGCTTTGTTAAATTTAATTTCATAATTTTGTCAATAAGTGTTGGATTCAATATAACCAGTAATTAAGGCATCAATATTGATTCCTTTTAAATAAAGCAAAATTAAATTAATTGGATTTAATAAAGCAAAATTTGAATTAAAAATAGAAGGAATGAAGAATTTTTGCTTCTTTGATAAATCAAACATTTCAAATTCGTTTTGCAAATTTTCTTTGGTAAGATAAAAAATTTTTTGATTTAAATTTGTAATTTTATTCAAATTTTTAATTAATTTAAAAGCATTTAAGATAAATTGTTTAAAATTTTCAGCAAATTTATCAAAACTAATAATGAAAATAAAACATTATTGTTTGAAAAAAGATTTTTTTTAGTTTTTAGTTGCTTGATTAACTGATTAGTTGAGTAAGTATTAGAAAAAAAATGAAATTTGATGCGATTATTTTGCAATAAATCATTATTTAATAAAAAAGATTCGATAACTTGAAAATTATTTTCACTAGTTCCATCGCTAAAAATTACAATATCTTTTATTGGATAACTTAAAATTTCTTTTACAAAATTTTTAATCGGTTTGATTGTTTGTTTATTGTAATTAAGGTACATTTCATGAAAAATAAAATTTTCATAACCTGGTAAATTTCGATTACTCATTTTTTTGAATAAAAGATTTACTTTTTCTTGCAGTCATTCGTCTTCTAGATTTAAATTAAAATTGTATGCCTTAAGTTTTAATTGATTTGACATCTATATTACTCACTTTTTAAATCTTTTTCAATTGAATTAAATAAAGTTTCAAAACCATGTTTAGTGTGATTTAATCGATCTGTAAATGGAGAATTACAATACCTAGGATGATTCAATTTAAAATTACCAAGTCCAAAATTCTTTTCTGGATAAAAAGCTTGTGCAACAAAGTTGATTTTTTCATTTAATTTAAAATCACTTAAAACATGAATTTTTTTACTATCCGAAATATTGGCTAAAGGAATAAAAAAAGTTACATTATGTCCAATTTTTACACTTAAGCCCGTATCTGCTATTTTTTTAATTTGTCCAAATAAAATATCGCCTTTTTTATACATAATGTATTTAATTATAATAGTTAGTAAACTAATTTTTTCAAAATAACTAAAAGTCTTAATTGAAAAAACTTTTTTGAATAATTCTTTTGATTAAAAAAATCAAAAAAATAGGAGTTAAATTAGCTTATCTGCCTATAAAAAAGCAAAAAACAAAAATTTAGTTTTTTTGTTTTATTTTTCAAATTATTTATATATATTTAATAAACTTAAAAAGTTTTTACTTTATAATTAAAAACATAAAGTCAAATAAAAATAAAATATTCAATTTACCTATAAAATAGGCATTTTTTCGAAAGGCAAAATATGAAAAGACTTAATTGTACTTATGAAGTATCAAAAGATGCACAATATCCTTGATTACTTAAACACCCAAAAATTAAATCAGGTTTAGCAAAATTTAAAACTAGACAAGAAGCACTTGAATGATATATGTTATTAAATTTTGAAACTGCAATTTGATTCCAAAATGAAAAAAGAATTTTCGCAGGTCAATTAACTATTGATAATGATGATAAAAAATGATTCTACTACATCAAAACAGCAGGTTTTGATGGTGGTGCTACTTATGAAGGAATGTGTGAGGAATTAAACATTAATCCTAAAAAATTTACTCACAATAATGATGAAGCAGCAAAAAGATTAAAAAATCTTGATTTTGTATTGTTACATGATCCAAACACTTATTTCCCACCAGAATTAGAAATTGCCAAAAAAGAACGTAAAGATGTTGTTGATGTTGAAGCACTAAGATCAGAAATTGAAGAATTAAAATCAGAGTTACAAGCAAGAGAAGAACAAACTGCAGAAATTTCATTATTAAAAGAAGAACTTGAAAAATCAAGAATTCACACAAATGAAGTTGAAGACAAAGTAAATATTACTGAAAAAACTATTGTAAAAACAATCTATGAATATGATTTATCAAAAGCAAAAGATACAGTTGAATATAGAGAATTTATTAATTTAGATTCAAATGATTATATTGCTGCTTTGGTTTTATATTTAAACAAACTTGAAACAGTTAGAGATAATTTAGTTGAAACTGTTGTATCAAAAGCTGAATACGCTAGAATTGAGAAGAATTTTAATGATTTAGCTCACCAAATTGTTTCATTAAATGACAAAGAATTCAAAAATAAACCTTATTTACAAAAAATTATTGAAAAATTAAATAATGTTGAAACAGAAATTTTAAACAGCTTAACTGTAAAAGAAGATTTAAATGATGAACCTGTAAATAATGCATACTATTACAATAAATCACGTAGTTTAAATATTCCTGTTTCTTATGAAACTTCATTTGTTTTAGTTGGTTTAATTCATGCTGGTTTTGTTCCAAGATCAGAATATCCTTATCCAATTGATTATGTAGCAAATGATTTTAATTATGGAATTGTGGTATTAGAAAAAGAACCTACAACAGTTACTAAAGCTTCTGTTTGTGAATCTAAAAAAGAAGAATGCAATGGATGTGAATCTAAATGTGCATGTGCTGAAAATTGCAAATGCGATGACAAAGACTTTTGAAATAATCAAGCATTAGCACAAAGATTAGACGGGGAAGCAAATGAAAATGCACTTGTTAGTGAAAAAGAATCTGGTTGATTTACTTTCTGAGTAATTTTCTTGTTATTAATTCTTATCGGTTTAGTAGTAATTGCAACATTAGCATTATTACAATACTTCGGCGTAGGATTATATTTCCCAGTAAACTAATTTAATGGTAAAAAAGCCCATTGTAAAATAGGCTTTTTTACTTTTTTATATATAGAAATCATGTGAGGAAAAAATGAAAAACACTGATAAAAATGTAGTTAAATTAATTAATCATTTAAAAGCCACTGGATTTGTTTTTCAAGGTAGTGAAATTTACGGAGGTTTAGCTAATACTTGAGATTATGGACCATTAGGCGCGTTATTAAAAGATAACATTGAAAATTTTTGAAAAAGAGAATTCATTACAAAAGAAAAAAATAATTATCTTTTAGATTCAAAAATTTTAATGAACCCCCAAGTATGAGTAACAAGTGGACATGTGTCAAATTTTAACGATCCTTTAATCGAAAACAAAATTAATGGCAAAAGATATAGAGCTGATAAATTAATTCAAGAAATTAATCCGGATTTGGTGCCTGAAACAATGTCTTTTGTTGAAATGAAAAATTTTATAGTTGAACATTTTCCAACTTATGAAAATGCTAAAACTAATTGATCTGACGTAAGAACTTTTAATTTAATGTTCGAAACTCGGCAAGGTGTAACAGAAGAAACTAAAAATAAAATTTATTTACGTCCTGAGACTACGCAGGGAATTATGGTTAATTTTAAAAATGTCCAAAGAGCAATGAGAGCAAAAATGCCAATGGGAATTGGACAAGTTGGAAAAAGTTTTCGTAATGAAGTAACTCCTGGTAATTTTATTTTTAGAACAAGAGAATTTGAACAAATGGAATTGGAAGTTTTTTGTAATCCAACCGAAGCAAATGATTTACATGAATATTACATTCAGAAATCTGTTAATTTTGTTAAAAAGTTAGGACTTCAAAATGAAAATATTCGTTTAAGAAAACACGAAAAAGAAGAATTAGCTCATTATTCCGACGCTACAAGTGATATTGAATATTTATTTCCATTTGGTTGAGGTGAACTTCTTGGAATCGCAAACAGAACTAATTTTGATTTAAAATCACACATGGAAGCAACTGGTGAAGCTTTAGATTATTTAGATCCAGTAACTAATGAAAAATATATTCCATATGTTATTGAACCTTCAATGGGATTAGATCGTTTAATGTTTGCTATTTTAATTGATGCATATGATGAAGAACAAATAACTGAAAATGACACCAGATTAGTTTTAAAATTAAATCAAGAATTGGCACCATATAAAGTTGCTATTTTACCTTTAGTTAAAAAACTAAATGAAAAAGCCCAAGAAATTTATAATGCTTTATTAGATAAAAATATTTCAGTTGCATATGATGAATCTGGTTCAATTGGTAAAAGATACAGAAGACAAGATTCAATTGGTACACCATATTGTGTAACTATTGATTATGATACTTTAAATGATGGATGTGTAACCATCCGTCATAGAGACACAATGGAACAAAAAAGAATAAAAATTGAAGAAATATTTAATTTTTTCTAAATTTCATTTAAAAACTAAATATTTCTAATTAAAAATAAAGGGGTACAATGAAAAATATTTCTTCTTTAATAAATGAAATATTATCAAAAGCAGACATTGTAAAAATCATTGAAGAATATATTCAGTTGAAAAAAAATGGGCGCAATTATGTGGCAATTTGTCCTTTTCACAATGATACAAGTCCTTCAATGCAAATTTCACAAAGTAAACAAATTTTTAAATGTTTTGCTTGTGGTGTAGGCGGTAATGCCATCGCTTTTATTTCAAAATATAAAAAAATCCCTTTTTACAGTGCTTTAAATTATTTAGCTGATAAATATGGAATTAATTATGATTCAAATTTATTTGCAGTTAATGCACAAAAAATTGAATATACAGAACAACAAAAAAAGATAATTGAACTTTTAGATAGAGTTAACAATTTTTACAAGATTAAGTTTCAATTAGATAAAACATTAGTCAATGAAAAGTTAAAACAATTTGCTGAAAAAAGACAAATAAGCGAAAAAATTGCTGATTATTTCAATATTGGATATGCAGATGAAAAATCATTTACCGATTTTTTCAATGATGATTTAAAAGAAAATATTGATGTTTTTGTAGGTGCTACACTTTATGATTTGAATACAAAAAAATTAACTTTCAGAAATAGAGTTACTTTTGCGATTCAAAATGAAGAAGGACATGTTGTTGGTTTTAGCGCTAGAACTTTAGAAAAAGAAGAAAAACCGAAATACATTAATAGTGCAGAAACTGAGTTATTTCAAAAATCAAAAATTTTATATAACTTTTATAATGCGAATCAATCTTTAAATAATAATACAATCATTATAACTGAAGGTTTTTTTGATGTAATTGCTTTGTATAAAGCAGGTTTTGATAATGCAGTTGCTTTAATGGGTACTGCATTAACTAAAAACCATTTAGAATTATTAAAAAATAAGCAAGTAATTTTATTTTTAGATGGAGATAGTGCCGGACAAAATGCTACATATAAGAGTTTATTATTTCTTTTAGAAAACAATATTTTGCCCAAAATTGTTAATAATAAAAGTACAAATGACC
Organism: Mycoplasmopsis gallinarum DSM 19816; assembly: GCF_000621085.1. Classification (GTDB taxonomy): domain Bacteria; phylum Bacillota_I; class Bacilli_A; order Mycoplasmatales; family Metamycoplasmataceae; genus Mycoplasmopsis; species Mycoplasmopsis gallinarum. Next base: position 33,049 of record NZ_KK211211.1, on the reverse strand, counting down.
CAGACGAACTGTATGAAGAAAAAGGGGCAGAACATTTACAAAAATTGCTTAATAAAACAATTACAGCCTTCGAATTTGCATTTTATTATTTGATTAATAAACACCAAATTGACTTTAGTCAAATGAGCAAAAATATAACAGGGATGGAAAGTTTTATTAATTTCAAAATTGAATTAGTTGAAGTTTTAAAATATGCAAATGATGAAATGAAAATGTATTTTCAAGCTTATTTTAAAAACAATTTTGATTTTGATTTAGTCATTCCGAAATTAAATCACACAAATCAGATTTATAAGATTAAAAAAGATCAATTTACAATCGGTAAAAAGAATATTAATAAAAATTTTAGTTATAAAAATAATGTTGTTAGTTATACAAAATCTAATTTTAATGTAATTAAAGAGCAAGAAGAGATGATCAATGTTTTACAAACATTATATTATATGGTATTAAATCATCCTGATTTATATAAGATTTTTTATGAAATGGAATACCCTAGATTACAACTTAATGATGGGATTCAAATTAATTTATTTTTAAATAATAATGATGATTGAGAATTGTTTGAAGATAATGAAAGTGAAGGAAAAGAATTTTTATTAGCAGAACTTTACGCAAGATTAATGACTAATAAATTTTTAAAAGAGGAAGAACTTACACTTTTAAAAATGGAATATCAAAATTTATTTGATTCTATCTCAGAACAAACGAAAGAAATAATTAATTCATCATACGAAAACGCCAAAATAGATAACGAAAAATGATATCAAGAACAACTTTTTGAATTAAATACAAAACAACATTTAGCTAATTTTTTAAAAAATGAAAAAAGTGAAAATGATGAAAAAGATCTAAAAGAAATAAATAAATTAAAAGAAGAAAGATTACTAATTTTAAAAAGTGCTCTAATTGACAAAATTTATAATGAAATAGATAGATTAACTGCAATTTTATATAAAAATATTGAAAAAAAATATAGTGCAGATTATACAAATGAAAAAATGTTAAAAAGAACAAAAGATTATCGTGATAAATGGGAAAAAATTTATTCAAAAAAATAATTTTAAATTTAATATATTAAAATATTTAAATTGATTTTAATAAGGAGTGATCATGGGGAGACATAAAAAGGAAGTTAAATCAACTATTAATTTAGTTGAAAATAGTTTGGATGATGCTATTCAACTGGTGAAAAACTATGCTAAACATGAAGGTTTTGATAAATTACAACAAAGTGAAGTTTTTGACTTTTTAAATAAAAATAATTTAGAAATTCCTGATGAAAATATGGATGAATTTTTATCTTCATTAATCAAAGAAAATGTTTTATCAGATGAAACAGATGAAGGTGATTTATTCAATGTTTCTGAAGAAGATCTTGATGCGGAATTAAATGCATTGAGTGAGGAAGAATTAAATCTTGAAATAGAAGATGAAGATGATGATTTTTCTGATGAAAATTTAGAAGAAGAAAACGAAGATTATAAAAAAGAAGAAAAAGAAAATGCAAAAAAGAATGACATAGAAGAAGACTTCGACACAGAAGATTTATCTTTATCATTGGATTATGAAGGAGACGATTTTGAGGAATATGATTCATTTGGTAGCGATGAATATTCTGATGAAAGTTCTTATGCAGAAGATGAAGATGATTTTCCAGTTAAGAACAAAAAAAATTCTAAAAATGATGATTTAGCAATTATTGATTACGATACAGAAGAAATTAATATTGATGACTTAGGTGATGGTAGAAAAAGTGCTAAAGAATTAAAAAACAAGTTAACTGAGACTAATGACATTGTCAAGTGATATATGCGTTGAATTGGTAAATACGGAAAATTATTATCACAAGAAGAAGAGCAACAACTAGCTCAACAAATGGAACTTGGTGGTCTTAGAGGTAAAAGAGCAAGAGATAAATTAATCAAAAGAAATTTACGTTTAGTTATTAACAACGCAAAAAAATATAAAAATAGAGGGTTAAGTTTTATCGATTTAATTTCAGAAGGAAATTCTGGAATTGTTAAGGCAGTTCAAAAATATGATGTTTCTAAAGGTTTTAAATTTTCAACCTATGCAACTTGATGAATTAGACAAGCTATAACAAGAGCTGTAGCAGATCAAGCTAGAACAATTAGAGTTCCAGTTCATATGGTTGAAACCATCAATAAAATAACCAAAATTGAACGTGAATTGCAACAAGAAAATGGCGTAGATCCGACTGATGAAGAAATTGCTGAAAGATATGGTAACGGATATACTGCTGAAAAAGTTAGATATATAAGAAAAATTAATATTGATCCAATTTCACTTGATAAGCAAATAGGAAAAGAAAATGATTCATCTTTTAGTGATTTTGTAAAAGATGAAAATGTTATTAATCCAACTGAATATGCATCACAAAAAGAATTAAATGAAACTTTAAACATCATTTTAAAAGAAACTTTAGATAAAGATGAATACGTTTTAATTTGTAAACGTTATGGTGTAGGCGAAGATCCTGATAATAACAATGAAAAATATAAAATCCATTCTTTAGATGAACTAGCCAAGGAACGTGGGGTTTCTAAAGAAAGAATTAGACAAATAGAAAACAAAATTTTACGTAAGTTGAAAAATAACAATAAACGTGGAAGATACTTAAAAGATTTTTTTAGATAAAATGAGAATTAATACATTAACAAATTATTTATTAGGAAAATTTCCCTTAAGTGAAGCTGAAATTTGAGATCCTTCTGGTTTTTCTCTTAAATTTAATACAAATCAAAGATTGACTGGAGTAGTTTTATCAATAGATTTAACTTCTGATGTTTTAGAATTTGCAATCGCTAAAAAATGTAATTTAATAATTACTCACCACCCTTTTAAATTTTTAAAAACTTGAGATGATGAATTTAAAAGCTGTCCATATAAAAAAGATTTAGTAGCTAAATTAAGTCAGCATAAAATTTCGGTTATTTCTTTTCATACTAATTTTGATAATGCTAAATTAGGAACTTCAAAAGTTATTGCTCAAAAAATGGGATTTAATAATTTCAAAACTTATTCTGAAAATTATCCTTGCATTGTACAAGAAAAAATTAAGGCTTTTGAATTAATTAATTTAATTAAAAATAAACTAGATTTGACAGCTTTACAAATTAATTTTGATAAAAACAATTTAATTAATGAATTTGCAATTTTAGCTGGTAGTGGACCAAGTGATTTATTGTTGCAAATTCATCAAAATTTAAATATAAATTATTTCATCACTTCAGATGTGCGTTGAAATCAATGAATTTTATATGAAGAGGAAAAAATTAATGTAATTTGTATTCCACATTTAGTTGAACAAATTATGATTAATGAGTTTGAAAGATTGATTAATTACTTTTTGAAAATTGAACAAAAAACAGAAAGTATTCAAATATATTCATATAAACAAGAGGAAAAATATCACAATGTTTAAGAATGTCATTGCGATATTTTTTTATTATTAATTTTATTTATATAATAAACATATGAATTTAAAAAATATTTACGAAATGCAAAAAGAATTGGATAAAAAAATCGGCGAAAGAACTGATTTAAATTTACCTAAACCAAAAAAATCAAAAAAAGCCCAAGTTTTGGCTTTATTAGTTGAAACAGCAGAATTTGCCAACGAAGTGCAATCTTTTAAATACTGAAAAGCAAATAAACAAATCAATGAAAACAAAATTTTAGAAGAATTTGCTGATGTATTACATTTCTTAGGATCACTAGGGTATCAATACAAAGTCGATAGTGATATCGAACCTCTTGTTGCTTCCGAAGATGTAAATGATCAATTAAGTGTGTTATTTTCAAGTATTACAAATGCAATGCACAATTTAAATAAATATGTTATAGCTGAAATAATTGCTTTAGCTTTGGGAACTGTAAAAATTTTAGGATATTCTAATGAAGAAATTTTAAAATGATATGAAATAAAAAATAAAATTAATCACGAAAGAATATTAAATAAATACTAATTTATTGGAGGTCATATGTTTAAATTTGTTAAAAAAAATAACAAAAATGATCTTAATAATAATGAAATAAAGAACAAATTAAAATATTTTTCAGACCAAAAAATTTCAACTGTTTTTGAAGAATTAAATTCAAGTGATAAAGGTCTCAAAGATAGTCAAATTGAAATTAATCAAAAAAAATATGGCTCAAATAAATTGATTAAAAAAGGAAAAGGAAATATTTGAAAATTAATTTGAGAATCATTTTTTAATCCTTTTTCAATTATTTTAATTATTTTGGCTTTTATTTCAGCAATCACCAATATTATTATCCCTTTATCAAAACATCAAAGCATCGAATATTCTGATTATGCAACAGTTATAATCATTACAATTATGGTTTTGGTAAGTGGCATATTACATATAGTAAATGAAATTAGATCATCTGCAAGCGCAGAAAAATTGGTTAAATTAGTCCAAACCACAACAAGAGTAGAACGTGATGGAATCTTTTATGAAATTCCATTAGAAGAAGTAGTTGCTGGTGATATAGTAATTTTAGCAGCCGGAGACATAATTCCTGCGGATGTTAGAATTTTGAGTGCCAAAGATTTATTCGTATCTCAATCTTCATTAACTGGAGAATCAGATGCTATTGAAAAACATTCTCGAAACCAAAACAGAGATGCTGATGCGAACATTACTGATGCTTCAAATCTTGCTTTTATGGGTTCTAATGTTATTTCAGGCTCTGCAAGAGCAATTGTTATTATGACTGGAAATAAAACTTATTTAGGACAAATTGCACAAAAAATAAGCGAAAAAGGACCTAAAACAGATTTTGAAAAAGGAATTAGAATAATATCATTAATTTTAATTTCAATTATGTTAATAATTGCTCCATTTGTATTTTTAATTGTTGGTTTTAAAACTAATGACTGAATTAATGCGCTTTTCTTTACTATTTCTATTGCAGTTGGTTTAACACCAGAAATGTTACCAATGATTGTTACAAGTACTTTAGCTAAAGGTGCTTTATCTATGTCAAAAAAACAAACAATTGTTAAAAATTTGAATTCAATTCAGAATTTTGGGGCAATGGATGTTTTTTGTACCGATAAAACCGGAACTTTAACAATGGATCAAGTTGTTTTAGAAAAACATTTAGATATTAATGGTCAAGAAAATATCAAGGTTTTACAATATGGATTTTTAAATAGTTTTTATCAAACAGGACTTAAAAATTTATTAGATATTTCAATTATTAATCGAACAGAAGAACTATCTGACAAAAATCCAATTTTGCAAAATTTAGAAAAACAATACACAAAAATAGATGAAATACCTTTTGATTTTCAAAGAAAAAGAATGTCTGTTTTAGTAAAAGATAAAAGTGAAAAGATTCAATTAATTACAAAAGGTGCCATTGAGGAAATGCTTAGCATTTCTAAATATATTGAAATCGACAATAAAATAGTTGAGATTAATGAAGAAACCACAAATAAAATTTTAAAAAGAGTAGATAAATTAAATGATTCCGGAATGAGAGTTTTAGGAATTGCACGCAAAAATACTGAAAATTTAGCAGGCAATTTATCAATTAATGATGAAAATGAAATGATTTTAATTGGTTATTTAGCCTTTTTAGACCCACCAAAAGAATCAACTGCAAGTGCAATTAAAAAACTTCATGATTTAGGTGTTAATGTAAAAATTTTAACAGGCGATAACGCTAGAGTAACAAAAGCAATTTGTGAAAAAGTTGGAATTAAAGCAGAAAAAATCTTACTTGGTAAAGACTTATTAAAAATGAGCGATGAAGAATTAAAAGCGATTGCTTATGATTACGATATTTATGCCAAATTAAGTCCAGATCAAAAGGCTAGAATTATCGAAGCTTTAAAACAAAATAAACATGTTGTAGGCTACATGGGAGATGGAATTAATGATGCTCCAGCTATGAAAGTAGCAGATGTATCAATTTCTGTAGACACCGCTGTAGATATTGCTAAAGAAACTGCAAATATCATTTTGCTAGAAAAAGATTTAAATGTTTTAGCGACTGGAATTATTGAAGGACGTAAAACATATACTAATATGAATAAGTACATTAAAATGACAATTAGTAGTAACTTTGGAAATATTTTAAGTATTTTATTTGCTACTTTCGCAATTAATTGATTTCCATTTTTACCAATGCTACCTATTCAAATTTTATTTTTAAACTTAATTTATGATATTTCTTGTGGAGCAATTCCGTGAGACAATGTTGATGATGAATTTATTACTAAACCGCGAAAATGACAACCAATGTCAATCGTCAAATTTATGCTATGTTTTGGTCCAGTATCATCAATTATTGATATTAGCTTCTTTTTACTAATGAGATTTGTATTTATTCCTAACGTAATGCATATTACTAATATTAATTCAGCAGAATTCGCAATTTTATTCCAAACAGGTTGATTTATTCTTTCAATTTGAACTCAAGCATTAGTAGTGCATTTTATTCGAACCAAAAAAATTCCGTTTATTCAATCAAAAAGTTCAAATATGTTAATTTTATTAGGATTAAGTGCAATTTCTATTATTACGGTTAGTCCTTTAATTCCTGGATTATCAAGTGCTTTAAAATTGCAACCTTTACAACCATTATTTTATTTAATGCTAATTGGTTTAGTAATTAGCTACATAGTATTAGTATTATTAGTAAAATGAATTTATGTTCGTAAAACGAAAGAATTATTATAGGAGAAATCATGTCAAATTATGAAACTTTAAAAAATAAATTGAAAAATTATATGGCAATTGAAGCAATGAGCAGATATGAAGAGCCTGTGGCTCAAATGCTCAAAGAGAATACTAATCATCCTAATTTTACTTATTCAAGAGATAATTTAGGTTCATTAATTATTAAAAAAACTTCTCAAAAAGCTAATGCGCCTAAAATTATGATTGCAGCGCATATGGATGAAGTAGGTTACTTAGTTCGTTCAATCGAAGAAAATGGTGATTTATTACTTTCAGTAGTTGGTGGTGTATGACCTGCTGCTATAATTGGAACCAAAGCCAAAATTGTGACTAATCGCGAAAATAAAATAATTTATGGAGTTTTTGGTCACACTTCAATTCATATTATGGAAAGAGAAAAAGTATCTAAAGTTCCAAGCACAAAAGAAATGTATGTTGATTGTGGTTTTAAAAATAAAGCAGAAGCAATTGATTTCGGAATTGAAATTGGTGATCGCGTTTATATTTCTGGCGAATATATTGAAATGCCTAATGATTTAGTTGGTGGAAAAGCAATGGATAATCGTGCTGGAGTAACTATTGTTGATATGTTAGCTAATAATATTGCTAATTTAAATTTAGATAGTGAGATTTACTTAGTTGGAACTGTGCAAGAAGAAGTGGGCTGTAGAGGAGCAAAAACTTCAGTTTCTTTAATTGAACCTGATTTGGCTTTTGCGATTGATACAGGTGCTTGCCACGACACAACAGGAGCTATTAAAGGAACTCCAGTTTTAGGCAACGGAGTGGCATTATTAGTTCAAGATGGTGGAATTATCACTAATCCTAAATTCACAGAAATGTTAATGTCAATTGCAAGAAAACACAATATCCCAACTTATAAATATATTGCAGAAGGTGGTTCAACCGATGGTGCAGCTTTACAATATGGCAAAGGTGGAGTACCAACTATTACCCTTTCAATCCCTCAAAGATACTTACATTCACCAATTGGAGTTGCTTCTTTAAAAGATATTCAAGCAACATTAGATTTAATTACAGAATTTGTCAAAGAATTTAACCAAGAAAAATTGCAAGAAATTTTAAACTAAAAATTGGCCTTGAGCCATTTTTTTATTGAATTTAAATATTGTAAAAAATGACACATTAAATCAATAATGTATCATTATTTAATATTAATTGCCTTAATTGAATTATTTTGTTTATTAATAGTGTTAAATTTCATTAATACAGCATTAAATTGAGATCTATTTTTAGAAACAGTAAATCGAACATTAGCACCAAAACGCATTTTTTGATATACATCATTAAAATTTGCACCAATAGCACTATCAATTGGCCCACACATCCCAGCATCAGTAATATAACAAGTCCCTAAAGGCAATACGTGTGCGTCATTAGTTTGCACATGAGTATGTGTGCCAGCAAAACCATCTACTTTACCATCTAAATATAAGCCTAAAACATATTTTTCACTAGTTGTTTCAGCATGAAAATCAACAAAATGAAAATCAGCTTTTTCCTCATTATTTAAAATAGAGTCTATTTTATCGAAAAAATTATTCGCTTGGTTTTCTTTTCAGGGGCTTAAAAGCGGATTAAAAGAAAGCCCCATTAAAGATGTAATTCGTAAAGTTTTGTTTTTTAAATTAACTATTTTTGTACCAAAACCCGGATAAGAATTTGAAACATTAGCAGGTCTAACTAAATCACCATTATTTATAAATGAAAGAATTTCGCTATTGGCTCAAACATGATTACCCATAGTAAAAAAATCTACACCTGCCTCTTTTAAAGTTAAATAATCATTTTTATTTAAACCTTTTCTTCCGGAAACATTTTCACCTTGAGCAATCACAAAATCAATTTTGTATTTATTTTTTAATTTAGGTAATGTTTGTTGAACAATTTCAATTCCAGGAGCGCCAAAAATATCCCCAATGAATAAAATTGTTAATTTTTTATTTTTCATTTTAAAAATCTTTTCTACTTATATATTTTTAATATATTTTACATTTAATAAATATAATAAATTATATTTAAAAGGATAAAAAATGAATTTTACAACTGAAATAAAAAATGAAATTATAAGTATCAAGAGAACACAAAAAGAAATGCTTGAATTTTTAATTGGTTTATTAAGCGCTAAAGCCGTCAATGATTTAGAACAAAATTTAATTTTAAAATTTTTAAATAACACCTTTAAAGAAGAAACAATTAAAATATTGGAAAAATTGAATTTAAAATTTATTTTGGACAAAAGCAGTATTTTAATTTATAAACATCAAGTTAATTTTGCTTTGCCAATGAAAAATTTATCGCATTTTTTTGCAGGTTTTTTCTTTGGTTCAGGATCAGTTGCAAATTTAAATCAAACTTCTTATCACTTACAATTATCCAGTCCATATGAAAATATCATTAATGAAATTTTGGTGAAATTAAATTCTTATAATTTAGGGTTTTCTTTAGTAAAACATAATAATAAATATGTAATTTTTGTTAAAAAAAGAGAAAAAATTTCTGAGTTTTTAATGAGAATTTTAGCTCATAAATCTTTTTTACGTTTCGAGGAAGAATATATTGAAAGAGATTTCAATAATTCTTTAACCAGATTAACTAATATGGATATTTGCAATTTAGAAAAAGTTGCTCAAGCCAATGTAATTAAAAATCAAAATTATGAAATTGCTCTTAAAAATAAATTGTTAAGCGATTTTAGTGAAAAAGAAATAAAAGCGTTCGAAATACTACATGAAAATTTAAATTGAAGTATGTCTATGATTCTTGAAGAATTAGAAAAAAATAATATTAAAACTTCCAAAAGTTCATTAAATTATTGATTTAATAAGTTAGCTAAAAAGGTTGAATTATTTAAAAAAGGAGAATAATGCATTTAATTATCGGAGATTCATTATTTTTGATTAATCATAAAATTAAACAAATCAAGGAAACGAAAAAAATTAAAGATCTTGAAAAAATAGACTGCAGTGAAAATTTTGATTTAAATGATTTATTTTTAGCAACTAATTCTAATTCATTATTTAATGAAACCAAAATTGTTGCAATTTGAAATTTTCCATATTTTGTTAATAAAATCGCAGAAACAGTTAAAAAAGATCTTTTATCTTTTATTCAACAAATAGAAAATAATGAAAATGAAATAATTTTTGTAATTCCTGATTTGATTGAATTAAATAAATTAAATAATAATTTTTTTACTAAATTTATTTTGGAAAATGCCAAAATAATTGAAATTAAAATTCAAAATGAACGTGATTTAAGTAATTTGATTATTGATTATGTAATTTCTAAAAAAGGAACTATTGATTTTTTAGCAAGTAAATTATTAATTGAAAAACTAAATGGAAATATTGATTTAATAATAAATGAAATTAATAAATTATTACTTCTAAACCCCTTAATTAATTCTAAAGCAATCGAAAACAGTGTTCAAGCAATCATAAAAGACGATCCTTTTGCATTAGTTAATGCACTTAAAACTAATGATTTTTCGACAATTTGAAAAAAATATAAAGAACAGCTTTCACTTGGTTCAGAAATAAATTTACTAATTTCTCAAATAGCTCAAACTTTAATTTTGGCGCATCAAATTTATGGATATAGTAAAGTTCAAAAAAAATTAGAAGATTTAGCAAGAGATCAGAAAATTAATCTTTATCGCTTAAAAAATATTAACTATCTTTTAAAAAATTTAGGAATTAGCAAAATTAAAAACTTATTAAAAGATTTAGCTAAACTAGATTTAAATATCAAAAAAGGAATAATAGATGCCAAAATTGGATTTGAAAGACTTTTGATAAAAAATTTCTATTAAATTAGATATAATGAAAAAGCATTGGCCAACAGCTGCTTTTTAAGTAGAGGAAAGTCCACGCTAGCACAATCTGAGATGATTGTAGTGTTCATGTTGGATCTAATAAATCCAAGCTTAGACGACTAGTGCCACAGAGACGAGAATTGTGAAACGCGGTAAACTCCATGAGCTAGAAACCCAAATTTTGGTAGGGGAACTTTTTCAAGAGAATTCAATTAAGAAAAAGAATTATCTTTTTTGATAATTAGATAAATTGTTGGCGCTCTTAAGAGTACAAAACGTGGCTTATAGATGCAAAAGCACCATTTTAGGTGCTTTTTTTATTTCTTTTTTTCAAATAAAGAAAAGAGAAAAAAATAAAAATTTATAATTTATATAAATGTTTTGAAGGAGAAATATGAAAAAAAATGTAGTTTTAACTCTTAGTAGTTCAATTGCTGTTTTTGGAACAGTTGCTATTGCAGTAAGTTGCAATAAAGATAAGGAAGAAAGTAAAAATACTATTTCAAATGTAGATTATGAAAAAACTGATGTAGGAAATTTTTATAATAAATTTGAATTAGAAAATCACGGACGTATTGCTGGAAATATTTCTAATGTTTCTAATTATGATGAAAGTACATACAAATTTAGAGATTTACAAGATCCAAATAAAAAAAGTTTAGATTCAAATGATATTGTTTTTAAATATGATTTAAACACTACAATTACAAATGATGTAAACAATTATGGTAGTTACCATGCATTTTTATGATTAAAAGAACAAGTAAAACAAATGAATTATGCTAATTTAAATAGCACAGATGTTATTACTTATCCTGAATTGCAAGATGTTCAATTGCAAAGTGAAAGTAAAATCTATAAAGGAAAAACTTATCAAAATTACAAAATGGCTACTAATGAAAATGTAGTTAATATTTTAAAAGAAGCACGTTTTGAAACTCAATCAAGTTATTATGAAACTGGAATTACTATTCGCAAAAATGAAGAATTTAAAAATCAAGTAATTGAAAATATGTTAAATAAAACAGGATATCAAGGACAAGGATTTTTATTCCATGCAAAAGATAAATTAAGAGATGGCAAATATATGGCGAATAATTTGGGAAATAATTTAATTGTTTCAATTCAGCCAGAAAATCCAGGAATTACAGAAGAAAACAAAAGTCAATTAAAAGATTTATATATTGTTGCTCACTATGATTCAACAACCTCAAGCACCAATCACCTTTCTTGAGGGGCTACCGATAATGCAACTGGAGTTGCTTCTGCTTTAGCATTATTAAAATATTATTCAACTGCTGAAAATAGAGCTAAATTAGGTACAAGATTGCATGTGATTTTTGTAGATGCAGAGGAATTAGGCAAATATGGTTCAATTGCGTTTGTAAAAGAATTTATGGAATCTAAAAAAGAAACTTCAGGAGAAAATGAAGTTGAAACCAACAAATTATTATTAAGTGCTGCTGGAATGATTAATTTCGATACAGTAGCCGGTGGTGATAATATGTATGTTCATTCACCAAATTCAAACCCTGATGTTGATGTGGTTAAGGGCAATATTTCTTCTTCAATTAGAGATCAAATTAATGCAATTTCAAGAATTAGAGCCAAAGATAAAAATGATATTGAATTAGAGTTAGAAATTCACCCACAATTTGAAAAAAATAGTTATCGTGCTGGAGAAACAGGCGATTGATCAGACCATATGCCATTCTACCAATATGCTAATATTCCAATTGCCTATGTTGAATCAACTAATTTTAATGTCTTTTCAAAATTTAATGAATATGATGGTTATGCTCAAACCAACAATCCAAATGCTTGAATAGATAAAGATGGAAATAAAATTAATTTAGTTCCAAAAGCTAAAAATGGTTCAAATATTGTTTTATGAGACTTACCTGAAGGCGTTAGCATGGAAAATGTGGTAATTGCAGGAGACATTTGACACTCAGATTTAGATAGATATGATTGAGTTAAAGAAAATGTTGGTAACAAAATTTATAAACAATTAGACACTGTTGTTGAAACAGTTAAAGAATATTTAACTTCAGTTTGACATATTTCTTCAAATCAGACAATAGAATTAACAATTTAATTTTAAATAGACGAGATACATAATGTATCTCGTTTTTGTATATAATTTTTTTATGAAAATTAATAAAGAAAATTCTAAACAAATTTTAGATTTTTTGAATGTCACTAAAGTTAAAAGGAATTTATAACTTACTTAGTATTGCAAAAATTAATTTTCAAAAATGACAATTTTGAATAATTTAGGACTAAAATAGTTTTAATGAAAATAATTAATGATCAATTTTATACTAAAGAAAATGTTGTTGAATTATGCAAAAAATCTTTATTGCAGTTTAATAATTATGATGTTTTTATTGAACCCAGTGCAGGAGAGGGTGCATTTTTAAATATATTTGCTAACACTTTAGCTTATGATATCGATCCAAAACAAACAAAAATAATGAAACAAGATTTTTTAGAATTAGACTTAAATTTTAATAATAAAAAAGTGTTAGTTTTTGGAAATCCGCCTTTTGGTTCGCGTTCAATTTTAGCTAAAAAATTCATAAAAAAATCTATTTCATTAGGTGCAAATGCAATAGCTTTTATTCTTCCAAATATTTTCAAAAAAGCAATAAATCAAACATATAGGTTGTTTCCGGAAGAATGAAAATTAATTAATATTATTGACTTGCCTAAAGAAAGTTTTTATGTTTATGATAAGAATCAATATATAAATTATCATGTGCCTTGTTCATTTTTTGTTTGAATCAAAAATGATATGTCAAATTTACCTAATTTGAGAAAAAATAAGATCAATTTAGAAATCAAAGAATTTATTTTTGTTAAAAGAAATAGTTCAGAAGCAGATTTAACAATTAATGGAAATAGTGGAAAAGTTCGTTTTCCACATGAAATAACTAATCCAAAATCCGAACACTTTATTAAAATTAATACAAATTTTGATTTAATGGAAATTAAAGAAAAATTAAATAATTTAATTTATCCAAAATATTCATCAGTTACTGGTGGAAACTATTGAATAAATCAAGATCAAATTAAAGAAGCTTGAATTGAAAAATATTATAAATAAGGAGCAAATATGTCATTAAAAGCAGGAATTGTAGGATTACCTAATGTAGGAAAAAGCACTTTATTTAGTGCATTAACTAAATATCAAGTTGAATCATCAAATTATGCCTTTACTACAATTGAACCAAACATAAGTAGTGTGCCATTAAAAGATATTAGACTTAATCAAATCGCTCAAATTGTGAATCCTGAAAAAATAGTACCAGCTACTTTTGATTTTGTTGATATTGCTGGCTTAGTTAAAGGTGCTTCAAAAGGCGAAGGGCTTGGAAATAAATTTTTAGGCAATATAAGACAAGTTGATGCAATTATTCATGTAGTAAGATGTTTCGAAAATAAAGATATTATGCATGTGCATGATAAAGTCGATCCAGTTGCAGACATGGAAGTTATTAACTTAGAATTAATTCTGGCTGATTTAGAAACAATTAATAATGTTTTAAATCGAATTCATAAAAAAGCCAAAAGCGGCGATAAAACTGCAATTTTAGAAGAAAATTTAGCTTTCAAAATTAAAGAAGTGTTAGAAAATAATCAATTTGCCTATGAAATAAGCAAAAACTTAAATGAAGAAGAATTGAAATTAATTAAGGGTTATCAATTATTAACTGCCAAACCAATGATTTATGTTGCTAATATGTCTAGTGAACAAATTGCAGACTATGAAAATGATAAAAATTATCAAGCCTTAAAACAAGCAGTTAATAATCAAAATAAAATTATTCCAATTTCAGTCCAATTAGAATCAGAAATTGCTCAAATGGATGAAAATGAAGGCAAAGAATGATTAGATACTTATTCAATCAAATATAGCGGTTTAGATTATTTGACAAGAGAAGCATTTGATTTATTAAAATTAAAAACTTATTTTACGGCAGGACAAATTGAGGTAAGAGCTTGAGTATTTAAAGACGGAATGCAAGCTCCTCAATGTGCTGGAATCATACATACAGATTTTGAAAAGAAATTTATAAAGGCTGATGTGATTTCTTTTGAAGATTTTATTAATTTTGGTGGCGAATTAGGAGCAAAAAACGCAGGAAAAATAAGATCTGAAGGCAAAAACTACATTATGCAAGATGGCGATATTTGTCATTTTAAATTCGGGAAGTAAGTGAGGTAATTAAATATGTCTACATTAAATAACTTGAAATCTTATGTAGATGATATGAAACAAAGAGATTTAAATTTATCAGTTTTTACATTTATTTATAAAAACAATAAATATTTTGTTTTTGTGGAAAAATTTTCTTCAATTGAAGAGAAAAAGAATAAATACTCGATAGCCAAATTAGAATTTTTAAAACAAAAAAATAAAGATGAAATTGATTACAATACTTTAATAGCAGAAGCTACTAATTTTACAATAGATATTGATCCTAAAAGTTTGAGAGAATTCTTTAATATTGAATATAAAGACAATCTAGGGGATATTTTAAAGCAATTTACAAACTATTTTAATGAACAAATTCCAACAATTATCAGTGAAAATTCACTAGAAGAAAAAATTGCAATTTCTTATTATTTGAATAAAAATAACGAAGAAGAACCAAATAAAATTTATTGTTATAAACTAAAATTAAATCCAGAAGGTTGAAAGAGAAGTGAATCTAATACTAGAAAATCGCAATTATTGAGACCTTTGTTATTCGAAAAAATAAAGAAAGAAAAAAGAATCAGTTTTTGCTATTCTGATGATCCGAAAAAAGAGGCTACAGATACCAAACTTCTTGAAGATTTTGCAAAATTGTTAATTAAATTAAAAAAATAAAATATTGTTTTAGTTGTTTCATATATTCTTTTATACAAAAAACTCGAAATATTAATTTCCTATATTTTGTATTTGATTGTTTTATGTAAATAATGATACTTAAATATAAAATTATCCCATAAATAAGTATTTTCTCGTTGAAAATGACGTTTAACTCTAAAATCCAATAGTAAAATTATTAAAAAATGCATCAAACTAAGATGCATTTTTTAATAACATTTCAATTTCTTGTTTATATATACTTCCTGTTTCTGGAATAGGTGTTTCTAAAATAATAGGAATATTGTCAAAATCAGGATCATGCACAAATTTGGCTAAAGTTTTTAACCCGATATGTCCCTTGTCAATATTTTCATGTCTATCTTTATGTGAAGCTAAAGCATTTTTTGAATCATTTAAATGAATCACCTTAATGTGTTTTAGTAAATCATATTTAATTAATTCTTGTTTGAAATTTTCATATTCCTTAATGTTATATCCAGCATCTCAAATATGACAAGTGTCTAAACACATTTGAATTCTCTCATTATTTAATGTTTTAATTAAATAATGCATTTGATCAAAATTAATACCAATTTCAGAGCCTTTGCCTGCCATTGTTTCAATGCAAATAACAACATCATTAGTTTTAGCTAAAACTTGTTTTAAAGTATCAATTAAAGTATCTAAAGCAATTTGTGGACTAAATTCTGTAAATGAGCCAGGGTGTAAAACTAAATATTTAGCTCCAATATAATTCATTCTTTTAATTTCTTGACTTAAAAAACTAACTGCAAAATTTTGTTTAGTAGGATTAGCGGGATTAACAATGTATGGAGCATGAACTACAATATCCATTGGTTCAATACGATTACCGAAATATTCTAAATATTCATCTTTTTTATATTTTTCAATTTCAATTCTTTTAGTATTTTGCGGAGCACCCAAATAAATCATGGCACAATTAGCACCATTATTTAAAGATTCACTAATTGCTCCCAATAAGTAATTAGGACTTTTAAAAGAAACATGAGAACCTAGTTTAATCATTCTTTTTCACCTTTGACATAAAATATTTATAAATTCCTCCATTTTTAGCTTTAGGAGCAATTTCATCAGCTACAGCTTTTAATTCTTTAGTTGAATTACCCATTGCCACTAATTTATTAGCAATACCTTTAACAGAAGCATCAGCCATTGAATCGCCAATATGAATTGTATTTTTCAAATCGATATTTTTATAATCACAATATTTTTTTAGCGCAATACCCTTATCACTTTTTGAATCAGTAATTTCAATTACATAATTTTTACTTGCTGCATAAGCATTAATAGTTTTAGGAAAAGCTTTTTCTAGTTCTTTAATTAAAGTTAAATTTTGATTTGGATTTTTAACAATAAAAGCAATTTTATTTATGTCACCCAATTTTTCTAAATTGAAATTTTTTGCATATCTAATCTTTTTTAATTTTTTTGATAATACCAATTTAATAACCGCATATTCAAATCAATTATGGGTATAAATTAACTCTCCAATTTCATCAAATAATACAACGATAATTTTTCTTGCAAAAGCTCATTGAACAATTTGATTTAAAACTTCTTTATCAAAAAGATTGTTATATATACATTGTGAATCTACAAAAATATGGCTTCCAGAACAACAAATAATATCATTAATTCCAGTTTGTTTTAAAGTCTGTTTAACTCTAATATCATCAAACGATCTGCCAGTCGAAAAAACAATATTTGCAAATGGTTTAATTAATCTTAAAATTTTAAGATTTTTGGAACTAATTCTTGAAATACCATTTTTATCAAACAATGTTCCATCCAAATCAATAAAAAGCGTTTTCTTATCCTTCATACTTTATAATTTTATATGTAAAAAATAAAAATATGTTTATCTTATAAAAAAAATAAAAAAAATATTTTTGACTTTCATTTTTTTGTCTATAATAAATAAGCATTTTAAGAGATGCCCAGGTGGCGGAATAGGTAGACGCAAGGGACTTAAAATCCCTCGAACGTTAGTTCGTGCTGGTTCAAGTCCAGTTCTGGGTACCAATGTGCGTCCTTAGCTCAGACGGTAGAGCAAATGGCTTTTAACCATTGGGTCGGAGGTTCGAATCCTCTAGGACGTACCAAATCTTTTTAAAGTCCAAAAAGAAGCTTCAAGCTTCTTTTTTTATTTTAAAAAAAGCATCAACTTGTTTTTGATGCTTATTCTAAATTTTCTTTAATTTCTTTTTCTATTTCTTCTCAAATATCCGGAGCTAAAAAATTACTGTTTTGACTGCTTGAATTTTCTTCAATCATTTCTGATTCAATTTCTAAAACTGGTTTTATTGAATTTGATAACATTTTTAAATTTGAATCATTTTCAAGCAATAATGGCGAATTATCAATTTGATTATCTTTAATTATTTCAATAGTTTCTTCTTTTAAATTATTTTCAGAAAAAACATTTTTTTCTGAAGTTAAATTTTCATGAGCAATTAATAATTGCGGAGTAGATAAAACAGGTTGATCTAATTGAGTATCAATTAATTCAACTTCATTTTCAACTTTTGTTGGTAATTCAGTATTTTGATCAATATTATTGATAATATTGTCAAAATATGAACCGGCATTTTTTTCTTCTTTAACTTCTTGAATTAAAGTATCTCATAAATCAAACGGCTTGATTTGATTGATTTCATCCAAAATTTGTATTTTATTTTTTTCTCATTTAAAACGATCAAGTAAATAAATATTGTATCTTTTAGATTCAATGTATTTTTTCAAGTCATTAATTTTAATGTAATTTTCAATTTGATTTTGATAATCGTAGTTATCTATAATAAAACAAATGGTATTAATTCCTTTGTTTTGAATTACCAAATCTACACTTAAAGTCCCAATTGATTCATTAAATTTGAGTTCTAAATAATCTTTGTTTTCAATAATTTTTTCAATTTCTGCTTTTATTTCTTCAAATAAAACTGATTCACTAGAAGAAAAATAAGTAGTTTGTTGTTGCTTTAGGACATTTTGAAAACTATATTCATTAGTTACTTCTTGACTTAATTCTTGTTTGTTTTTATTAATATAATTCTTCTTCTCTTTATTGCTTAATTCTAAAAATTGTAGTCATTTTTTAAAAATTAATAAATCTTCATTATCATTGTTTACATTAACTTCTTCTGCCCTCAATGATTTAAGAACAATCATTTTTTCTTTTGCTCTACTAATTGCGACATTTAAAGCATTTTTTCCGCCATTACGCCCAACAAAAGTACTATGTAAAGCAGTATTTTTATCATAAGAAATAGAAACAATTACTAAATCAGCTTCATCACCTTGAATATTTTCAATATTTCTTAATAATAATTTTTCATCATTGATTGCTTGTTCTAAATCTGGATGATTTTTGACAATTTCTTCCAAAATATAATTATGTTGTTTAACGTTTAAACTTAACAAAATGATTTTTCTGTATTCTTTTAAATTAATTTTAGCTAACTTAATGGCATATAATGCTTCTTCAATGTTTTTATTGTCGTCTCATAAACCGTTTATTTCATAAACTTCGATTGGTTGATATTTTAAATTTTCATTATACGAATCAATTACATCCAAAGCGCTATCATAAAAATATTTTGAGCTAAAAGTCATCAAGGCAGCATAATTAGAACGATAATTTTTATCTAATAAAATGTTATAAACTCCAAGAGATTTAGCGAAATCAAGTAATGAATCAATTTTGCCATACACAGAATCTTCATCAACATAGCGCGCATTGAATCAATTACTTGGACGCATTTGTTGATCATCACCAGCCAAGATTTTGATTTTTGCTAAATATAAAACTGGCAATCCTTTTTCAATGAAAATTTGACTTGATTCATCCAAAATTGCGTAATCAAATTCTTCCTTATTTCAGGCAGATAAATCAATTTCTGGCGTAACAATAATAATTGGAAATAGCTTTTTAATCATTGAAGAAAATAGTTTAATAAACTTATAAGGTTCAATTGTCATTAGACGAATTGCAGCTGAAAAATCAGCATATTCTGATTTTTCCTGTGAATTAAAATTATCAATTTTATTAATAATTAATTTAGTAATATAAATTCTTAAACTATCAATATCACTTAATTGATTAATATTTTCTTCTGGCAGAATATTAATTAAATCATTGATATATTCAAAGGCGCTTGCATTTAAATTTTTAACTAATTGTTTTAAATAATTTAAATTAAGATTTAAATTATTAAATTTTTCAAACAAAATTTTGCCAATTGAATTGTTGATTTTTTTATAATTTTGATTTCAAAATTTAAATTCTAAATGATTGAGCCTTAAAAGATAATTTTTTAAGTCCTTTTCATCTTTAAAATTAAAACTTTCTGGATATTTTAAATCATTAGGCAAAGTTAAAATAAAGTTTCATAATTCTTGAGTAAATAAATTTCATTTATCTTGTAAATAAATAATTACTTTAGCTGCTGATTCAAATTTAGAATCATTACAAAAATTATGAATATTTTGAACAAAATTCAATTGAGATTGATTAATCAATTTCTGTGCTTTTAGAGTTCCAGTTTCTTCAAAATTTTCTAAATAATCAATGTATTTTTTTAAAGGACGATAAAAGTCTTTTTTGCTCATTCCTCTAGAATTAAGCATAAAAAGTCCGAAAATATTTAATTTATTTAACCTTTTTTTAATAACGTCTAAGGCAGCTTTTTTTTGTGAGCAAACAACAGCTGTTTTTTTATTTACTAATATGTTAGTTAATAAATTAACAATTGTCTGACTTTTGCCTGTACCCGGAGGACCTCAAATAATGGTATTTTGATTCAAACTACTTGCGATAGCTTTATCTTGTGAAAAATTAGATGGAGAAATTTTGAAAATGCTGACTTTTGGATTGTCAATAACACTTTTGACTTTATTTTTATAAATAGTCTTATTAAATTCAATATCAAAAATTTGATTTAATTCATTATTTTGAATAATTTCCAACATACGATTTCTTAAATATCCACCTGAAGGTTGGAATAATCCAAGTACAATACCTGGCATAAATTCTAAAGCTTCATTTTCAACGCTTTCGCTATCTATTTGAATAAAAGGACTATTTAATTTAACATTAAAATTAAAAAAATCACGTCATTCATGCTTTAAATAATTAAATAATTTTTCAATTGATCAACCATTAAAATCAGTATTAATTTCTAAGTTAAATTTATGTGTTTCTAATAAAAATAATAATTTTTCATTAATTTTAATGTCGCTATCTGAAAATAAATAGGGCTTACCGTTTCTAATGGCCATATGCACTTCTTTTAAAAATAAAGGTGCATAAACAGGCTTTTTATCTAAACTAACTTTGATATAAACAAACCCCAAATGCATTGGTCAAATGTTATTTTGCTCATTAATTTCATTAGCTTCATTTAAAAATAATTTTCATTTGATAGTTTGTTTTTGAAATTGTGACTTAAATGTGTTAACGTAAAGAGATTTTGAATTTTCAAAATCGCTTTGAATTTTTTTGATTTGATTTTGACTAGTAATTAAATTATATTCTTCCAAGATTTTGATCAATTCATCACTCTGTGTAGATTTTTCAATTTTTTCATAAATAGTTTTTAAATTAGTTTCAATAATTGGAATATCGAAGTAAGAATTTTTAAAAACAAAATTTAAAACTTCAGAACCAAAAACTGTGTAAAAATCAAATCATTTTTTGTTATTAATTGAAGTAAAAATGGACGCATCTCTTGCTGAAACATCCAATAAATTATTTAAAATTGCTTTGTATTGATTTGCATATTCTTTTTCATTATTTTTCATTAGACCTCTTTAATTAAATTTTATTGAATTAAATTTAATTAATAATTTTTTAATTCTTTATCTAATTCATAAATTTTTTGAATATATTCATCAACAGGGAAAGGCAAAGTTTCTTGAGCATAGGCTCATAAAATTACTAAATAATTAACTAAAATTTTGTGTCTTAAAATAAATTTATAATTATATTTTTCATAGTGATTTAAAAATAAAGATTCTTGCGCTTCATTTAGCTTACTTGCTTCTATAAAATAGGCTAATTCAAAATGTTTGTCACCCAAAGTTGCATATTCTCAATCTAAAATGTATAAGTGATTATTTTGATCAACTAACATATTTCGAGGTCATAAATCATTATGTAAAGGAGTGCCTTTTTCCATTTTGGCCAAAGTCATATTAACTTGACGATAATAATCATTCAAAACCGGTAAATTGATATTTTTATTTTTTAAAATTTCTCTATATTTTTTCACTCTTGCTGCATGATTTGAAGCAGGAAATTTAATTTTAGAATTGTGCAAAATTTTAAGATTATTAGCAATACGAATCAAATTTTCATCTGTCATTTCTGGAATAGAACCATTGATAAAATCTCAAACAATTTCTTTTTCATTATTTGAAATTAATTTAGGTACAAAATCAAATTGTGCAAGCAATTCATAGTTGATTTTGTGATTAAATCCTGTATAAACCTTTTCTTGAATGAATAAATTTTCATCTTGAAAACTACGATTAGTATGTCCACCTAAAATTGGTTTTTTCATAAAACTCCTTTATTTATTTTCATTCATTTAATATTCTTAAAGTAAAATAAGTATTATTAATTATATATTTAAATTTTTTATTATTTTTTTAGTTTGAGGTAGAAAATATGGATAAGTCAAAAATTCGCAATTTTTCAATTATTGCTCATATCGATCATGGTAAAAGTACATTAGCTGATCGGATTTTAGAATTAACTAATACTGTGAGCGCCCATGATATGGACGATCAATTTTTAGATCAAATGGATTTAGAAAGAGAAAGAGGAATTACAATCAAATTAAATGCGGTGCAAATTAAATACAAAGATTATATTTTTCACTTAATTGACACTCCAGGCCATGTTGACTTTACTTATGAAGTTTCTCGTTCTTTAGCTGCTTCAGAAGGAGCATTATTGTTAGTTGATGCAACGCAAGGAATTGAGGCACAAACTTTGGCTAATGTTTATTTAGCGCTAGAAAATAATTTAGAAATTATTCCGATTATTAATAAGATTGACTTACCTTCTGCAGACGTTGAAAGAACTAAACATGAAATTGAAAGTGTAATTGGTTTACCTACTGATAATGCAGTTGCTATTTCAGCTAAAACAGGATTAAACACAGAACAAGTTTTAGATGCAATTATTAATTATGTGCCTGCACCTAGAGACGCTGATGATTCTAAACCTTTAAAAGCTTTAATTTTTGATTCATACTTTGATGAATATCGTGGTGTGATTATGTTAATTAGAATTTTTGAAGGTAAATTAAAACAAGGCGATAAATTTAAATTTATGTCTAATAATAAAGAATACCATGTGGCTGAACTTGGGGTTAGAAATCCAAAAGAAACAAAAAAACCTTATTTAGAAGCTGGAGAAGTTGGTTGATTAGCAGCTACTATTAGAGACGCCAGAGAAGTCAATGTTGGAGATACAATCACATTAGTTGATAATCCAGCTGAAAAAGCTTTACCAGGTTATAAGAAAAAACAACCAGTAGTTTTTACAGGTTTTTATCCAGTTGATACTCGTGATTATATGGAACTAAAAGAAAGTTTAGAAAAAATTGCTTTAAGTGATAGTTCAATTACTTGAGAACAAGAAACTTCAAAAGCTTTAGGTTTTGGTTTCAGAGTTGGATTTTTAGGTATGCTTCATATGGAAATCCTTCAAGAAAGATTATCCAGAGAATACAAAATTGGTATTATTGCAACTTCACCATCAGTTGAATATAAAGTATTTAAAACCAATGGAGAAGTTGAATTAATTTCGAACCCATCATTATTGCCAGATCGCACTTATATCGATCATATTGAGGAACCTTATATTTTAGCTACCATTATTTTACCTAATGCATATATTGGTAATATTATGGAATTGTGTCAAAATAAACGTGGAATTTATAAAGATTTAGAATATATTGACGACAACAGAACTAAATTAACCTATGAAATGCCTTTAGCTGAAATTGTAATTGACTTTTTCGATCGTTTAAAAAGTTTATCAAAAGGCTATGCCTCATTTGAATATGATGTAATTGGTTATCGTGAAAATGATTTAGTAAAAGTTGATATTTTATTAAATGGAGATAAAATTGACGCTTTTTCAATTATTAGCCACCGTGATGATGCTTATCCAAAAGCGCGTGATTTATGTGAAAGATTGAAGAAAGAAATTCCAAGGCAAAACTTTGAAATTCCAGTTCAAGCCACTATTGGTTCAAAGGTTATAGCAAGAGAAACAATTAAAGCTTATCGAAAAGATGTTACTTCTAAATTGCATGCAGCTGACGTTTCACGTTATAAAAAATTATTAGATAAACAAAAAGCAGGAAAGAAAAAAATGAAAATGCTTGGAACAGTTGAAGTACCTCAAGAAGCATTTTTAAACATTTTAAAAACTAATATTAAATAATATGTCTTATTTTTTTAAACAAAAAATAACTACTGCTTTTAGTTCATGAAGAAATTGAATTCACTTAATAATTTCTAATACAATTGCTCTAATAATTGTAGTTGCATTCATTATTTTAAAATATAAAGAAGATAAGTTTTGAATTGCTAACTCATTTCTAATTTTTGGAGTTACTAATTTATTTTATGCAATTCTTTGATATATAGGGAAATTGGGATTTGGTTCAACATTTTTTAGATATCGCAAACAAAGAAAAAATGATTATTTATCTTTAAAATTAGAAGATGCAAAACATAAAAAACAGACACCAGAGCAAAAAATTAAAGTCAAAGAATTAACTAATAGAATTGAAAAAATAAAAAAAGAACAACAAATGAGTAAATTAAGTCGAGAAACTAATAATTGAATTCTAATTATTTTATTTTCTTGAGGTCTAATCATAACTATAATTGGCATAATTTTGTCATATGTAAAATAAACATTTTTTATAAGAAAAAACATAAAAAAATGTTTATTTTTTTATCTTAAAAATTTAAAATTTAAGAATTATTTAAACATTTAGGAATATATGAAATTTGTGGTGATAGAAGAAGCAAAATTACGATGAGTATTTATTAAAAGAAAGCACAATGGAGATGTGAATTTTCCATTACCTTTTACTTTAATTAATCTTGATGTAGATACCAATGAATGATTTTAATTATTTAGAAGTTTAAATAATTAAAACAAAGGAGTATTTATGTCTTTTTTTAAAATAAAACATTTTTTAAAAACTAAAATTTTTACCAAAACAAGCGGATTAATTCTCTTTGGTGCAGGAATTGCCGGAGTATTAACTTCAGCTTTAATTTATAAAAATACTAAAAAGTTTAAACCTTCATTTTACAATTTTAAAAATTATATTTCAGAGAAGAATTGAGAAATCATCTCTGAAAATTTTGACTATAAAGAATTTGACACAGTTAACCAATTTACCAATGCAGTTTTAACTAGAAAAGCTGCAACCGGAATCGGAAATGATTTTTTAAGTGTTGATTTAATTAAACAAAACAAATTAATTCCTTTAGATTTTCAAAAAATCTTTAATTTTAGTGATGAAGATGTAAAAACAAAAAGGAATTTGGCTAATAAATTAAAAACTATTTATACAGAACAAATGTGAGAACATTTAAGCTCATATGACATATCTTTAAATGAAAATATAGATGATGCAAATTTTGAAACTAACAAGCATTTATGAGAATATTTTGTGCCTTATTTTTCACAGGATATGATTGTTGTTTATAACCCAAGCAAAATTTTAGGTACCGATGATTATGAAAAATATTATGAGTTTGATAAAGCTTTAGTTGCTAAGTTAACTCAAGAAAATCCTGAGGATAAAGCTTGAACACCTAATAAAATTACTGATTATGATGCCTTAAAAACTGTTAAAGAAGCAGGTTTTAATAATTGACAAATTACAGATGCTGTGCGTGATAATATGATTTATGGTTCTTCATTTTATTATGATAAAAATACAGCAAGTTATACTGATCAATACACCACAGGAAGTGTTGTAAATCCTGATGGAAAATTAATTTACAAAGATTTAATTGATCAATTTAGTAACATGATTCAAAAATCACTTAATTATAGCTTAACTAACCCAAATTTAAACTTTAATGGTAACGGTCTTGAATTGGTTGAGTGAATTTCTAATCCAGATTGACCAATTAATGCTGGAATTATCTATAATGGTGATGCATACGATGCTTTCTTTTCAGAAGATAATTTTGAAAATGTTAGACCAGGCACAATTAGATATATTAAGCCAAAAAATAACATTTTATTAGTGGATGGATTAGTAATCGCTAGTGATACCACTAAAGAATATGTTGACATTATTTATGATACATTGCGTCGTACTTTCTTAGAAGGTATAACCGATCAAAATGGAAATTTACTTGATTTGAGCACGGTAGAAAATGTTGATGAATTAGGTTCAGTTGACAATTTCTATTCAGTTGGTTATGTGCCAGCTTATAAAAATGTTTATCAATACATTAAAGATCACCATTTTGATGAACAATTCAATGAAGAATTTAGAAATCGAATGAAAACAAGATATCCAAATATTTCTGATACAAGATGAAATGAAATTTTTGAATATGAAATTAATTATGTAAAAAATCTTTACGAAATTACTTCAGAATATACACCATTAATTCCGGGAACTAATCAAAAATTATTAAGTGTAAATGATGGAAAATATTCTGTACAACATCATAAGGTGGAACCAGTAAATCAAAAAGAAATTACTGAAATTGAAACATATTGAAACTTAAAAATTAGAAAATAAAAGGTTAAAATGACAAAAAAGATTACTCAAAAAATTACTAATTTAAAATTAGAGAAATTTAAATCTAAGTTTATCTTATTGTTATTTAATGATGATCAAAATCCATCATTACCTTTTTATGCAATCGAATATAAGCAAGATCTTTATGATTTAGCCTCCCTTTAATTGAGAAATTAAACAGAAAAAAATATGAAAGGAGAGACTATTATGAGTCAAAAACAAAATCAACACATTATTGAATTAAAAAATGTAGTTAAAGAATTTGATGGTAAAACTGTTTTAGATAATGTTAATTTAAAAATCAACAAAGGTGAATTTGTTACCTTATTAGGACCATCAGGTTCAGGAAAAACCACTATTTTAAGACTTTTAGCAGGTTTTGAATGAGTTACTCGTGGAGAAATTAAATTTAATGGACTTGATATTAAAGATTTACCATCTCACAAAAGAGACTTATCTACTATTTTCCAAGATTATGCTTTATTTCCACATTTAAATGTTGAAGGAAATATTCGTTATGGTCTTAAGTTAAAGAGAAAACCAAAAGAACAAATTAATGATAAATACGAGCAAATTTTAAAAGAGAAAAAAATTATATGAGATGCTAAGGCGAAAAACAAAATTGCTAAATTAGATAAGTTGCAAAAAGAATATGAAGCTGAAATGTCTAAATTAAAACCTAATACCTTTGCTTATAATAAAAGACAAAAATGATTAGATGATTCTGATTTTCACTATTCATATTGAGAAAATTACGTGCAACAACAAACTGAACAGTTTGAGAATCGTTATTTAACCAGAAAATTAACTAGCGAAGAAATTGATGAAGAAGTTAAAAATATTACACGTTTAGTTGGTTTAGAAGGCAATGAAAATAAAAGCATTTCTGAACTTTCAGGAGGAATGAGACAAAGAGTGGCTTTGGCTCGTTCATTAGTTATTGAACCTGAAATTCTATTATTAGACGAACCATTAAGTGCTTTGGATGCGAAAATCAGACAAAGAATGCAAGTATTATTAAGAAGTATTCAAAAGAAATTAAATTTAACTTTTATCTTTGTTACTCACGACCAGGCAGAAGCCTTAGAACTTTCAGACAGAGTGGCTGTTGTAAGAGATGGAAAAATTGAGCAATATGATACACCTAGAAATATTTATGACTATCCAATTAACAAATGAGTAGCCACCTTTATTGGAGATTCAAACATTTACAATGGAACTTTTAATGCTGATGGAACAGTCAGTGTATTAAATACTACTTTTAAAACTGTGCATGAAGAAACAGAATTTCAACCTAATCAAGAAGTTGATGTTTTAATTCGTCCAGAAGATATTGATATTTATGAGTACAATAGTTTAGTTACTAAAGAGAATAAATTAGAAGGTGTAATTGTAGACAGCGCTTATCGTGGTAGTTATTACTACTTAAAAATTAAATTAACTGAAACTCAAAAAATTATTTATGTTGAAACAGCTAAAAAATTCAACATTAATGACAAAGTTTTATTGAATTGAACTATTGATTCAATTCATTTAATGGCAAAAGATAGTAAATGAGATTATTCATCAGATGAATTCAAAAATTAAAAACGCTTTAGCATTAAATAAAAGATTAACCTTATTAATTCCTTTTGCATTAATTGCTATCTTTTTAATTATTTTGCCAATTATTTTAATTATTGTCAACGCCTTTATTCCACGTGAAAGTTTTGACTCTTTCCAATTAGTTAAAGAAACCAAAACCTGAGTGCAAATTTGAAGAAGCCTTAAAATAGGGATTGTTTCCTCAATTATTTGTTTAATCATTGGCTTACCATATGCTTATTTTGTAGCGACAAGTAAAAACAAATTTTTACCAATTTATGGAATTAGTCTTATTTTAAGCCCAATGATTATTTTCACAATTGCAAAAATTTATGCGATTAAAGGTTTCTTTTTAGCAATTACTCCACCTGAAAATCAAGATTCTTTAAATGCTGAATGATTTATGATTTTGGCTTTAGTATATTTAAATTTACCTTATATAGTAATGCCACTTTATTCAGTTTTTAGAGATATGCCACGTAATATTATTGAAGCAAGTTTAGATCTTGGTTACAATAAATTGCAAACTTTTTTAAAAGTGGTTATTCCTTATTCTTTAAAAGCAATTATTGGTGGACTTGGTTTAATTTTCTTATCATCAGCTACAACCTTTGTAATTAGTGATAAATTATTATTAAATAAAAATCAATTGCAAACTATTGGTGCTGTAATTAATGAATATACAATTCCTTCAAATGAATTTAAATTAGCTTCAGGTTCAGTGTTAGTTTTAGTGGTTTCATTCATTTTTATCGGTTCATATTTTGTTATTTATGCAATTCCAAGAATCTTTATCAAACTAAAGAAAGGATGAACAAATGAGTAAATTTACAGCTTTTTTAAGACAAACTTATATTTATTTTATTTTAATCCTTGTTTATATTCCTTTAGTTTTTGCCACAATTTTTAGCTTTAATAAAGAAAGTGATAGAGGTTTTTTAAGTACTTCTTGAAATACTTTTTCAATTGAAGCTTGAAAAACATTTGGTGATGGTGGAAGATTAGACGCATTAGTTAATTCTGTAATAATTGCCATCTTTACAGCACTTTTTGTAGTTTCAATTTCACTAATTACTGTTTTTGCAATGTGAAGACAAAGAAACAAAAAATATGGCAACATTGTAAGATCTGTTAATAATATTCCTTTGATTAATCCAGATAATATTACTGCCATTGGTTTGGTTTTAGTATTTAGTATTTTATTTGGTGCTTTAGCTAATACCAAAGAAGGAATGGTTAGAGGTATTGTTGGACACACCGTGATGGCCTTACCTTATGGAATTACTTTAATGTATCCAAGAAGTGAAAAATTTAATGCTTCATTATTTGAAGCTAGTCAAGATTTAGGTTATTCTAAATTGCGTTCATGATTTAAAACTTACTTTATTTATATGATTCCTTCAATCATTTTCGTTTCAGTTGTAGCTGCCTTTTTATCATTTGATGACTTTATTATTTTGAGTACTACAACTAATGTTTCTACTTTAGGTACCAAACTTTATGCAGGGCAATTTAGAGCCTGAGGTTTAGTTGTTGGAGCATTCTTACTTTTTGTAATTTTCCTTGCAAATATAATTTATGTTTCATACAAAATTATTCAAGTGAAGAAAAATGAAAAAATTATGAAACAATTGAGTAAACAAAATGAAGCTTTAAATAAAACTAATCGAGTTAATGAAACAATTCCAAATGAGGTTGAATTTACATTAAAAAATGAGTAAATTTTGAACAAAATTTAAAAATCTTGTTTTTAATAAAACTACAGGATTTTTATTTTTCGGTTTAAGTTTAACTTCAGTTTTAACAGTTTCATTAACTTATAAATATAAAAATAATTTCAAACCATCTTTTTATAATTATCGTAGTTATATGTCAGAAGATTCGATTGCTAGAATGCAAGAAGATTTTGACTATAAAGAATTTGATGAAATTAATCAATTTACAAATGCTTTACTAACAAGAAAAGCAATTGCGGGAATTGGAAATGATGCTTTAGCAGTTGAATTGATTAAACAAAATAAATTGGCTAAAATTGATTATCAAACTTTATTTAATTTTGATGAAGAAACAGTAAAAGATAAAAACAAATTAGCTAATAAATTAAAATCTTTATACACTGAACAAATTTGAGAACATTTAATTAGCTATGATGAAGATTTAAAAACCGATAATAACGGTAAATTAGTTGCCGAAGAAAGACATTTGTGAGAATATTTTGTTCCATATTTTTCTCAAGATATGGTAGTAGTTTATAATCCAAGTAAAATTTTAAATAAAGACGACTTTGAAACTTATTATGAATTTGATACACAAATTTTAAATCAATTAATTAGTGAAAAAAATGATGATTTAAAATGAACTACTCGAACTTTCAGCGATTATGATGTATTAAGAACTATTAAAAATATGGGCTTTGATAATTGAGAAATCACTGACGCAGTGCGTGACAATATGGTTTATGGATCTTCTTATCGCTTAAATACTGAAACTAAACAAAGAGAAGATTCACAAGCAACTGGTGATGGATATGATAATAAGAACGATGAATCAATTCACAAAGAATTATTAGATCAGTTTGAAGAGTTAATTCGTGATTCTCTTGATTATTCACTAACTAGTAAAAAAGTGAATTTTATTGGCGACGGTTTAGAACTAGTTGATAAAATAATCGATCCAAATTCACAAATTAATGCAGGTATTATTTACAATGGTGATGTAATAGATGCTTATTTATCAGCGGATAATCACCCAAGTGTTAGAAATGGTGCAATTCGTTTTATTCGCCCTAAAACTAATATTTTATTA
Source organism: Mycoplasmopsis gallinarum DSM 19816 (assembly GCF_000621085.1). Lineage (GTDB taxonomy): Bacteria > Bacillota_I > Bacilli_A > Mycoplasmatales > Metamycoplasmataceae > Mycoplasmopsis > Mycoplasmopsis gallinarum. The sequence goes on along the minus strand of NZ_KK211211.1, from coordinate 2,398 downwards.
GTAGATGGTTTAGTAATCTCATCTGAAACAAATAATTATTATCGTCAAAAAGTGTTTCAAGCAGTAAAAGAATCTTATTTAAACGGTTTATTAGATGATAATGGTAATCAAATCACCAATTGAGATGAAACAGAAGAAAAAGTAATTGATACACTTGAAAATAATATGTTCGTGCTAAATTTTGATGATACTGGATATATTCCGGTTTATAAATATGCTTATGATTTTATTAAAGAACACTATTTTGATTATCAACTAGATGAAGCATATGAAAATGAAATGAAAGCAAGATATCAAGATTTAAATATAAGCGATGAAAGATGAAATGAGATTTTCGCTTATGAAAAAGACTATATGAAATCTCTATATGATATTACTAATGAATACACATTAAAATTGCCAGGCACCAATCAAAATTTAATTACTGATTCAACTAAAATTTCTTATCATGTAGATCATTTACCAATTAAACCAGTTAATGAAAAAACCTTAACTGACATTCAATTTTATTGAGGTCAAAAGATTAAAAAATAAGTTGAAAACTAGAATTTGCATTCTAGTTTTTTTAAAAATAATGATTAAAATTTAATTACTTTAGGAGTTTAAATAAGGAGTAAAAATGGCTAAAAATAAAAAAATCTGAATTTCTTTAGGAACAATTACTGCTATTGCGGGAATTAGCACAATTGGAACTTTAACCTATTTACTTGCAAATAACAAAAATAAAATTGATAATACAAAACAAAATGAAAATTTGGCCAAAATGAATCAATTAATTGAAAAAATCAAAACTGAATTAACAGCAAATAATGATTTAAACGATAGTCAAATTACAGCTCTAAATTTAAGTTTTTTTAATTGATTAAACAATGAAAAAAAGATTTTGGATAATACTAAAAATATTAATGATCTAAATTTAGAAGAATTAATTACTAAACTTGAAACCCATTTTTCAACTTATCAAAATCAATATAATGCATTAGTTAATTTAAAAAATAAAATTTTAGCAGTAACTAATTTAGTCAATGAATATTCAATTCCTGAAGAAGTTGAAGATAAAGATTTAATTGTCGTAAATGCCTTAGCTGATTTAAATAATGCTAATGATGAAGCTAAAGAAAAATATAATTCGCAAGATTTATCAGCGCTTGAAGATGGACTAGTAAATTTAGATCATGTTTATCAAGATCAATTACAAATTTTAAATAATAATAAACAAAAAATTCAAGCCGAAAAAACTAATTTAAACCAAATCATTGCTGAAGTCCAACAAATAATTGATTCAAATCCAGATACTGCAAATAATCCAGAAGCTACTGAACAATTAGCGAAATTAAAAGAAATTTTATCACTTGCAAAAGAAAGTTGTGCGAATAATTATGTGAGTTTAAGAGCTTTAGAATCAACTAAAAATAATTTAAGTACTGCAAAATCTGAATTTGAAGCATCAATACAAAATAATAATTAATTTCAATAAAAAAACAAATATGCCTATAAATAAGGTATATTTGTTTTTTTAAATCTAAAACTTTGAAAAAAATAAACAGATTGTTCATTTTAATTTACATTAAATTTAGATAAATAAGGGATGGTTAAATCTTTAAGCGGTTCAATTTTTCAATTTGGATTATTTGTTCTTTTTAACTCTAATTCCTTTTGTAATCTAACTTCATTATTTGAGCCAACAAAACCGGAAAGAAGAAAAATTTGCTGTCTATTTTGCAAATTTAAGAGCTCATTACCATTTTCATCAATAAAACTAAAACTGATTGGTAAATTACCTAAACCATATTTTTCAAAACTATAATCATTTAAAGGATCAATAAATACATTGACTTTTTTAATTAAAGTTTTGTTTTGATTATCACCGATAAAATAAAGTAAAATAAATTGATTTAATAGCAATTCTAATTTTTTGGTTAATTCCTCTTTGTAATTAATTACAAATTCAACACTTAAATCAGTCATAACTTTATTTTTTCATAAATTTAAATTGTTAATATTTTGATTAATCAAAAAATTAACAATATCAATTAAATTTTCATTCATAAAATCATTTGCATCTATAAATTGGGGTTTAATAATGTTGCCATTTGCATCCAAACCTGAATTATCTTGATTTTTTGGATATGAATAATATGAAAAATAGTTTTCACTATTTCTTGGTTTATCATTAATTAATCCTAGTTCATTGCTAATAAAAAAACCTTCAAAAATATGGTGATGTAAATTGAAATTAATTGTAAACCAAGGTAAAATTTGTTTATTTCCATCATTTTTATTAGTGATTTCAATATTTAATTTGCCAATTGAATAACTATCATTTAGTAAATTAGAAATTTCAAAATTATGAAATTTATAATCAAAATCTTCGGATACATTTGATAAATAAAATAAT
>NZ_JHZE01000005.1 GCF_000621085.1 Mycoplasmopsis gallinarum DSM 19816 | reverse complement strand
ATTTATCTCTTAGACCAATGTATTTATCAACTTGAAAACATATTATTGGTTATATTTGCATTTGCTTCTTAAGTTTGGTTTTACTTAAATTCTTAGTTTTTAAAATAAATGATTTAACTGGTTTATCTGGCAAAGATAAATTTACTGAATATAGACTTATTGAAATGATGAAAAATGTCATATCAATTGAGGAAAAGTTTAATGGAAAAACAATAAAAACATTTAATTTGAAAGATACAAGTGTAGAAGAAAGTTGAAATGACTATCAACTTGTTCAAACAATCCTAGAAAAGATCCAAAAATAAAAAATAATATCCGCCAAAACGGATATTTTCCTTTTTATGCTACTAAGTGGGAAACGTAGGAGCAGTTCATTGGGAACTGCTTTTTAATATTTCTTTCTTAATTTTTGAATAGTGTATTTGTTTTCTTTTGCATTTCTTTCATAATCTCATTTAGAGCGAAAGAGAAAATCTTCAATCGCTTCTTTTAAACCATTTTGTGTAGAATCTGAAACAAAATAATGAGATTTATCTAAAATTTCTTTTTTTGCATTGGCAAAAGCATATGAGTATTTAGTTAAATTAAAAACGGGCAAAATGTCTTTTGTTAAAGCAACTGACATTGTTAAATTAGCATCCACTTTTTCAAAAGCAATAATATTATTATAAAAATGAGTTAAATCATCAGAATTGTTATATACCAGAATATTTACTTTATTAACTTCATTTGGTAAAGGTTTAATTTGAAATTTTAAATCTTCTTTTGTTTTAAGTATTTGAAGAACTTCATTAATTTGCTTAGTATCATTAGGAAACTCTAAAATAATTAAACTATAGGGTTTTTTTGATACTTGATTATTACTTCATTCTTCAACTGTCATTAATTGTAATGAATTAGATTTATTTGGTTTTCATTCTAAAGTTTCATATTTATCAGTTATCACGATGTTTTTATTATTTCTTAAATCGTTAAAAATGATTAAATTGCAACTTGGAAATTTAAGATAAATTTCTTTAAGTAAAAAATCATTATATGCTTTTAACATTCAATTAAATGGAAGAGTTTGACCACTTGGATTATAAACTTGATTTTCTTTCTTATTTATTATATAAGTTGGATTAATCAATTGAATAATTCTTCATTCAATTTCGCTTAAATTGCTTTCAATTATTAAAATTAGATTAATTTTATTTGAAAACGCTAATTTAGTGTAATCAGCAACATTTTTCAAATTAATTAATTTACTTTTTGAGTCATAAAACACATTTTTAAATTCAACAAAAATATATCTTTCTGTATTTTTTAATTTCATTTTATTTAACTATTAAACTTTCTGCATCCATTTCTGCTGGTTTTGTTATGTTTAAGTAATCTAAAACTGTTGGTGTAACATTAGCTAAAACACCATTTTTTAATTTTAAAGTTTTATCGCTGGTAATTAACATAACAGGACTATCAGTATGTTTAGTGGCTGGATTGCCTGCACTATCCTCAGTAATTTCTGCATTTCCATGATCGGCAGTGATGAAAACAGTTACATCATTATTTTCCGCTCACTCTCATAATCTTTTAATTTGTTTGTCCAATATTTCGATTGCTTGAATGGTTGATTTTAAATTTCCAGTGTGACCTACCATATCTGGATTAGCAAAATTCATGATTACAACATCAAAGTTCGCTTTAGTTTCAATTAATTCATCCACAATTTCTTTGGCAGACATTTGAGGAGCATCTGCATATGATTCAACTTTTAAAGACGGAACCATAATTCTCTTTGAATTATTAAATTCAATATCATTGCCGCCGTCCATAAAGAATGTGACATGTGCATATTTTTGTGTTTCAGCTAATCTAATTTGTCTTTTGTTAGCACTTTCTAAAACTTTTCCAATTGGGGTGTCAATTTTCATTTCTTCAAATGCAATTTTAGTGTTTAATCCCTCGTATTTCATCATAGAAACAAAATCATTAATTAAAACAGGATTTAAATTTTTATATTCATATAAATTTGAATTTAAAAATAAATGACTTAATTGTCTAGCTCTATCTGGTCTAAAATTAAAGAAAATAATTGAATCATTGTTTTTGATTGCTTTGGTTTGTGGATTATAAGCAGGAATTAAAAATTCATCTGTAATATTATTTAAATATTGATTATTTACATAATCAGTGGCATTTTCAAAAATATTTCCATTTAAATGCAACATTGCATCAAAATGTTTTTGAACTCTATCAAACATTTTATCGCGATCCATTCCATAGAATCTACCACCAATTGAACTAATTTGATAACCATATTTAGCACATAATTTTTCTAATCTATTAATTGAATTAATAATTGATTTAGGTGCTACATCTCTTCCATCACCAATTACATGAATAGCAACATTTTTTAAACTTTTTTCATGAGTTAATTTCATTAATTCAAATAAGTGTTTTTCTTCAGAATGAACACCACCATCGCTTAAAAGACCTATTAAATGCAATGTGCTTTGATTATTTTTAACTTTTTCAATAGTTTCTAAAAAAACTTTATTTTCATTAAAAGTATTATTTTCAATTGCTTTATTAATTAATGACAACCCTGTATATACTATTCTCCCAGCTCCAATATTCAAATGGCCAACTTCTGAATTTCCCATTTGTCCTTTTGGAAGTCCAACGAATTCTCCAGAAGCTTCTAAAACAGAATGCGGATAATTAGCGAATAAATAATCAAAAAAAGGTGTTTGAGCTTGTTTAAATGCATTACCTTGTATTTCTTCTCTTAATCCTAAACCATCAATTACTACTAAAATAACTTTTTTATTCTTCATATTAACTCCTATTAAGATACGATATTTTATATTTTAAATTTTTTAAAGCAATATCTAAATATAAATATTAAAACAATATGTTAATTTTGTGGTTTTAAATTAGATAAAAATTTTTAAGTCTTAAATTCACTTTTTAAATTTATTTGTGTAATAATTTTAATAATTCAATAGGAGAAAAAATATGTCTTATAAAGCTTTATATCGAAAATATAGACCATCCAATTTTTCAGAAGTACTTGGACAAGAAAATATTGTACAAACTTTAGAAAATGCAATTCAAAAACACAGAGTTTCTCATGCTTATTTATTTTGTGGGCCGCATGGGGTGGGAAAAACCTCAATGGCAAAAATTATGGCAGCAGTTCTTAATTGTGGTCATAATGACAACCTAATTGAAATTTGTGATGTGTGCAAAAAAAATGCAAATTCTAATTTAGATATTATTGAAATTGATGCTGCTTCTAATAATGGAGTCGATGATATTAGAGAATTTAAAGACAAAATTGAATTTTTACCAACCGAAGGCAAATATAAAATTTATATTATTGACGAAGTTCATATGCTGTCAAAAAGTGCTTTTAATGCGTTGCTAAAAACTTTAGAAGAACCGCCTGCACATGTGATTTTTATTTTGGCTACCACTGATCCTCAAAAAATTCCTAATACTATTTTGTCAAGAGTGCAAAGATTCAATTTTAAAAGAATTAACAACAAAATCCTTGCCAAACATATTCAATTTATTTTGGATAGTCAACAAATAGAATATGAATTGCAAATTATTCCTTATTTAGCAAGATTAGCTTCTGGTTCAATGAGAGATGCTTTGTCCATTTTAGACCAATTAATTGTTTATGAAAATGACAAAATTAAACTCAATGATGTAATTTCTTTATTCGGTTTGGTATCCAATAATAAAATTATTGATTTATTAAATAATTTAAATGAAGGCGAACTTAAAAAGGTTTTAGATATTTTCAATTCAATAAAAATCGGCGGTATTGAGCCTAAACAATTAATTGAATCAATTCTAGGTATAGTAAAAGATTATTTGATTTTCAAAAAAACATATGATTTTATTTTTTTAGAATATTTACAAGAAGAAGAGTTAAGTTCATTAAATTTAGATGATAAATATGCTTTGTTAATTGCTGAAGAATTCTATCAACTTCAAAAAAATCCATTTTTTGGAGAATCTTTATTAAATTTAATTGAATTAACTTTAATTAAAGTAGCTAAAAATAATAATGAAATTAAAATTCAAAAAAATAATAAAGAAAAAAAATTAGAAAATAAATCTGTATTACCTCAAAATGAAAAAAATGAAGAAAGAGAAATTAAATACGAATTTAAACCAGAAAGTATTAAAAATGAAATTCCTAATTTGACTCATGATGAAATAGAAAAAACAGTTGAACAAATTATTGAAGAAAGTCAAGAATTAGTTATTAATCAAAATGAATTAAAAATTGAAAATGATACGATTGAAAACGTAATTTTAAATCAAAATGAAGAATTGAACGATGATGTATTAGTAAGTACTCAAGAAATTGAATTATCTAATTCAGAAGGTGGAATTCCTAAATTGGATAAATACTATTTATTACCTAAAGAAGAAAAATTTAATGAATACTTAAATCAAGAACAAATTAAAAACATCTTAGTAAGTTCCAATAAAAATAAATTAGATCAATATAAAGAAATTATTGCTAGAGACATAATCACAATTAAAAATCAAGCACAAAAAGACTTAGCTTTAGCTTTATCTTCACTACAATTATTGGCAGCAAACGAAGAATTTTTATTCTTTTTTGGTTCATCTCAAAAAAGACCATATTTGGAATATTTAAAAGAAAATTGAAATAATTCCAATATTCAAAATTTTGTTAAAAATTTTTTTGGACAAGAAATGCACATTTTTATTTCAGGGAATCGAAATGAAATTAAAAATGTAATAAATGAAATAAAAAGAGAAAATGAAAACGGGATCATTAGTCAACCTGTGAAATTTGGTGAAATTAAGATTAAACAGACAAAAACTTCATCAGATTTGTTACTAGAGAAATTAATGAAAATTTAAGGAGAAAATAATGGACTTAGGAATGTTAAGAAAAATGCAAAAATTGCAAAAGGAAATTGAAGCAAAAACAGAAGAATTTAATGAAAAAGAATTCACCTTAGAAAAACATGGTATTGAAATTGTTGCTAAAGGAAGTAAAAAAATTGTTTCAATTAAATTTAAAGAAGTTTTTTTGCTTGATCCAGAGGACGCTGAAACAACTGAAGATTTATTGGTATTACTAATTAATCAATTGTATGAACAAATTGATGAGGAAGAAAAACAATTAATGCCAGCAATGCCTAATGGTTTAGGATTCTAATGATTTTTAAAGAAATAGAGGAATTGAAGCAATTGCTTGTTACTATTCCTGGCGTTAGTAAAAAACAATCAGAAAAAATAGTTAAATATTTTATAGATTTAAACGAAAAAAAAGATATTTTTCTGAATGATTTAATAACTAAACTAGAAAATTTAAAATCTAATATTGTAATTTGTGAAAAATGTAACTTTTTAAAAAATTCTAATTTGTGTTTTAATTGCGAAGATACAAAAAAAGACAATTTGTTAATGATTGTAGAAAATATAAATGTAGCAAACAAGATTGATGAAATAGGCTTTTTTGATGGGTTTTATTTTGTATTAAACGAAAAAGAATTAAAGATTAAAAATGATGCAATTGATTTAACTAATTTAATTAATTTTGTTAAATCTAAACCTAATTTAGAAGAAATTATCATTGTTTTGAGTCCAACTTTAGATGGATTATTAATTTCTAAATTGATTCAAAACAAATTAAGTGCTATTTTTCCTAATTTAATTATTAGTACAAATTCAATAGGAATGCCAGTGGGATCTAACATTGATTATTTAGACGAATTCACAATTAAAGAATCAATTACAAATCGCAAAAATAAGGGAGTTAATTAATGTTTATTACATTTGAAGGTGCTGATGGAAGTGGCAAAACTACAATAATTTCTAAATTAGCAGAAAAGTTAAAAAAAGAATTTCCTAATTTAGATTTACTTTTAACAAGAGAGCCCGGAGGCAAAGATTTAAGAGAAGCAGAAAAAATAAGAGAAATAATATTAGATTCAAATAATAAATTTTCTCCTGTTGTTGAGGCTATTTTATATTCTGCAAGTCGTAGAATTCACTTAGAAAAAGTAATTTGACCGGCTTTAAAAAATAACAAAATAGTAATTTGCGATCGTTATATAGATAGTTTTTATGCATATCAGGGTTTTGCTCGTGATTTAGGGTTGGATTATGTCCAAAATTTAACTAATTTAGTTATCGATAATACAATCCCAGATCTCACTTTCTTTTTTGATATAAGTCCTACTGAAAGTCAAAAAAGAAGAGAAAATAATCGTTTAATTCACGATCGTCTTGAACAAGAATCAATAGACTTTCATCAAAAAGTTTATGATGGTTATTTAACTTTAGCTAAACAAGAACCAAAAAGATTTATTATCATCGATGCAACACAAAGTATTGAACAAGTTTTGGAACAAACTTTTAATGCTTTAAAAAATAATTCAAAATTTATTGAATTTTTGAAATTAAATTATGAATAATTTAGACAACAATTTTAAAAAAATAATTGACAACTCTGTCAATCAAAATAAAATTCACCATTGTTATTTATTAAAAAGTAATCATAAAGTTGATTTAAATAAATATATTTTATATATGTTAAATACTTTTAATAATAGTGATTTTACAGATTTAGATAGAGAAAATTTAACTCCTAATATTCAAATTTTAAATTTTGATAAAAGTGGTAAAGATTTGCAAAAAGATTCTTTAATTAGTTATTTTGAAGATTCTAATTTTGCTTTATTTTCGACTCAAATTTTTAAAATTTATGTCATTTATAATATTGAACAAGCTCATATTAATGCTTTAAATGCGATTTTAAAGACAATTGAATCACCAAGTCAAAATGTAATTTTTATTTTTACAACTGATGAAATTTCAAAAGTTTTAAACACCATAAAATCAAGATCATTAATCTTAAATATTTATGAAAATAATGAAGATTCATTATTCAATCATTTAAATACAGAGCAAAAAATTCCCAAAAATGAAGCTTGATTATTAGCCAATTTATATTTTTCTTTAAGTGAATTAAATGCTGAATTTAATTTGAAATATTTAGAAAATTTAAATTATTTTTTCAATTTAATCATGAAAAAAGAACATTTTGATTATAGCTTCTATAATTTTTTTATTAATTTAAATAAAAAAGATAATTACGGAGAATTAATTTTTTATTTTAATTTATTTAAATTCATTTTATATTTAACCTTGCTTGAAAAAAAAGAAACAGAAAATAAAAAAATCAATAAAGTCGTAGAAATTTTATTAACTCAGGATAGAAATAAAATTCAACAACTTTATTTAACTTTGGAATTGTTTTTTGAAGATTTAAAGCTAAAAAATTTAAATATTCAATTATTAGCAGAAAAAACTTTAATTAAATTAATGGAGATATATGACTAAAATTTCAATTATTGGTACACCAATCGGAAATTTAAAAGATATTACTTTAAGAGCAATTGAAACTTTGAAAAATGTAGATTTATTGGCTTGTGAAGATACTCGAGTAACCGCCAAATTATTAAATCATTTAGAAATAAATAAAAAAATGGTTTCATTAAATAAATTTAATGAAACCAAGATTAGTCATCAATTAATAGATGAAATTATTTCTAAAGATTTAAATTTAGGTTTAGTTTCTGATGCTGGAATGCCCTTAATAAGTGATCCAGGTTTTACTTTAATTAAATTAGCCAAAGAAAAAAATATTCAAATTGAACTAATTCCTGGTGTGAATGCAGCAATTTCCGCTTTTGTTTTAAGTGCTTTATCAAATCAATTTGTTTTTATGGGCTTTCCAAAAGAAAAAAACAATCAAAGACTAGAACAGATTAAAAGTTTAACAAGTAATTTTGCCTACATTTTTTATGTAGCTCCTCATAAATTGCTTAATTTAATAGATGATTTTGAAACAGTTTATGGTGAAGAAATTCAAATTTTTTTAGTTAAAGAATTGACAAAACTTTATGAAAAAAGTTTTGAAGGTACACCACAGGAAATTAAAGCAATGCTAGAACAAAATTCATTAAAAGGTGAATTTACTTTAGTGGCTAAAATCAAAGAACAAAAAAGAATTAAAATCAATAAATACCCTAAAGAAAAAGCTGATTAATTATCAACTTTTTTTAGAATTGCAAATCAAATAATCTCACATTTTCTATTTTATAATTTAGTTCTTGACTTCACTTTTCAATATTAATCACTACTAAAAATCTCGTGTTATTAATAAAGATTCTTTCCATAGCACTTAAATTTTGATGCTTTAAAAACTTAATTTTTAATATAGGTTTATAAATTAAATAAATAGCCAATCTAAATAATACAGCTAAGATTGGTATTAAAGCAATTAAAATTGTTGGCAATAATTTCAAAATTGTACTATTTTTTTGATTATTTGAAAATAGCCAAAAAAACAAAGAAAATGAAAAGTAACAAAGAGTTAAAATTGCAATTATGAAAATAAAATAAGTGATACTAATTAAAAATTTACCTCTTTTAATTATTTTTTTCTCTTGTTGATTTAAAGAATTATTTTGTAAGTTGTTATCATTCAAAACTTCTAATTCATAATTATTAAGCTCTTTTGAATAACCCGTAATTCACAAACGAAAATTAGAATATAAACTATTAGCGCTTAAAGCAGAAGCTATTACATAAAATTTAAATTTTTGTCTAAAGACCAAAAGAAATACAAGGGTAAAAACAAAAAATAAAAAAAGCAAAATTAAAATTGGAAAATTATAATTTATAACAACATCTTTAAATCATAAGAAACTATTAAATATGATTCCAAATGCAATAATAACCATAATTACTAAACTGAAATAAAAAGAATAACAAAATATTGCTCAACTTTTTCTTGATTTTAAATATTGATGGTAATTAATTTTTTCTTTCATAAAATAAATTATATAGTCAATACGAATTATTTCTTTATTTTAATGTAAACCGTTGAATTTCTTTTATTAACTTCAAAATAATTGTTAAGTGGCGCTTGTTCAAATAATTTTCATTTTTTAGCTTTTTTATTAAAAATTGATAATGATTTATGATTTTTTCAAATTTGTTCGATGAAAGCAGAAAAATTCATTTCAGCAGTCTTATTATTTAATATAGTTTGTTTATAAATTGCAATTTCACTACTATTTGAATTAGTGTCTTTTTTACTTGATTTATCCGAATTTTGATCTTCTTTTATTCTAATCGAAATACTATTTTTTTTAGTTTTATCAATTTCAAAGTAGTCACTAAAAGGTTTATTTTCAAAATATTCAATTTTTCTTTTCTTTTTTAAAATAAGTAAATTTTTATAGTTGCTATTTTTACCAAGCTCTCTAATAAAAGACCCAAATTCGACTCCCCCATCTTTTCTTTTTAATTTCGATAATAAAGTTTTGAAAATTGTAATTTCGTCTGAAATATTTTCATTTTTTTTAGGTGTTTGGGTGTTTTGCTTGATTTTAATGTATCAAACTTTATTTTCAACTTTTAAATCATAATGTTTAGTCATTAAATTTGATTGAAAGAAAGGGACAGTTTTGCTATTTTTTCAACCATAATTTTTAGGATTAAAGTCCCTGTTATTGTCTTTTAAAATTTGCACACATTGTGATAAGTCAACATATTCTTCATTAGAATCAGATCTTAAATCATTAATAATTTGATCAATTTTGATAAATAATTTACTCAAATTGTCATTTTGTTGATTATTAAGAGTTGAATTTTGATTATTCTTATCAATTTTTGCCATATTTATAAAATCATCAAACAATTTAATGTAATCCTCAGTGATTCTTTCATCGCCTGCACCTAAAGCTATTTTTCCGTTACTTTTTATACGATGAATAACAGGAGCAAAATCGTTATCACTACTTGCTATGCAAATTCCATCAATAAAATCTTGGTTCATTAAATTCATTGCATCCATAGCTAAAATTAAATCTGATGCATTTTTACTTTTGCCATAAACTGCTACACTTTTGGGTTCCAAATTATACTTAGTGAAAATTTCATTTTTATTTTTATCACTGGCTTTTAAAGAATAATAAGCAACTTTGCTAATAATATTAAACTTTTTTTCTTGCAAATCTTCTAAGAGCAAAGGAATATGTTTGGGATCATTAAAATTATCATAGTCAATTAAAAGCGCAATTTTTTTATTTTCCATAAAAATTTCTCCTTTTCATTTTTAGTCATTTCAAATTAAATTATGAAAAAAAGCAATTATTTTTCCATAATTTAAATTTTTTATATCTTAATTTTATTTTAATTATGTTTTGATTGGAATTAAAATAATATAGCACTTAATAAGGAAGAAAAAGATATGAAAAAAACTATTTTATATTTAAGTCCATTACTTGCCATGCCACTATTTGTAGCTGCAAAATGTACTAATGATAATACAAAACCTATAGATGAAAATAAGAAAACAGAAGATCAAAACAAGAAAACTAATCCTGAAAATCTAGAAAAATCTATCGGTCCTGAAAATCCTAATAATCCTAGTGGACCAACTACTCCAACTAATCCAGAAAACCCAAACCAACCTGAACAACCATCTAATCCAGAAAACCCAAACCAACCTGAACAACCATCTAATCCAGAAACACCTGCACATCCAACAAATCCAACTAGTCCAGAAAATCCAAGCCAACCTGAACAACCAACACAACCAACAACTCCAGAAAATCCAAATCAACCTGCTGATCCTAATCAAAATAACAATGATTTATTGCCTACATCAGTTACCCCAACTGAATCTGGATATTTAGTAAATAATAAATATATTTATGTTAGAGATAATTACTATGAAAGAGCAAATGGTTTAAAAGGAAAAGAGTTATTCGATGCACTTTTAGCTATTCAAAGAAGTCATAAAACATACAGCGCTGATTATGCAAAATTATATGAAACTTACAAAACAGCTTTTGTGGATAATTATTTAGATCAAAATGGTACTCTTTTAGATTTATATAGTGAAAATCCATCTGGTATAGATCCATATGAATATCCAATGGGATATTGAGAAGGTTCTGGAAGTCGAGGCAGTTTAAGCCCAAAAGCTGGTGGTGAATCAACTCAATATAATAGAGAACATTTAGTGCCACAATCATGATTTAATAGAGAACCTAAAGCAAGAGCTGATGCGCATTTTGTTTGACCTTCAGATAAACAAGTAAATAATTGACATGGGAATGGGCCATTTGGAAATGTTTCAGATGCAAGATTAAGCAAAACAAGTTTAAATGGAACTAGAATTGGAATTGATGAAACAACAGAACCAATTAATTATTTTAAAGGTGATGTTGCAAGAGCTTTAATGTATTTCCAAATTACCCATAAAAATGCACATTCAAAACGTGGTCCAGAAGTTTATTCAGATGCGTTTCCTTATATTAATGAGCAATATAGATTAACTTATATTGATTGAAACAATAAAGATCGTGTTGATCAAATTGATGTTGATAGAAATAATGCAGTAGCAGCAGCTCAAAATGGAATTAGAAATCCATTTATTGATTATCCATGATTACCTGAATTAATTTGAGGTAATTCAAATAAAGTATTTCATAATTATGGAATTTTAGAAAGCGTTGTAAATAACGAAATTAATCCTGCTTAAAACAAAAACTAAGTAATTTGAAATCAAAAATTACTTGGTTTTTTTATTTTGTAAATTTTTAGATTTAATTCTGTTAAATCAAAATTAACAATAATTAAATTTTATTAATTATGTATTGCAATTACTACAATTTTTAAAATTTTCTTTTCTATTAAATTTAATAATTGAAATATTTAAAAATCCCCAATTGTTATTAAAATAAATAATTTAAAAATAAATTACACATTTTAAAAAACATTTGGGGAGGTAAAAATCAAAAACTCAAAATTGAATCTTATTTTTTATTGTTAGGATTCAATTGTTTTGATCTATTGTCTTGTGCACCTTTATAAGCAGAGTTGTTGTGACTCAAGTTGGTGTTGTTTGAGTTTTTTTGATTTGACTTGTGATTTAAATTCTTTTGTTGATCTTGCATTTTACTTTTTGCGCACCTTTCTACTTTTATATTTATATTGACTGTATTAAGTGATTAATAATCAATCTCTTAATAGAACATATTTTTTGAATTAAATGATTAATATTAAATAATCAGTTAATTCAATAATCATTTTAAAAAAAAAAAAAAAAGCAAACTTTTTTGTAATTTTTTTGCTTTTTTTCTTATTTTACTTCATTATTTTTGTTTTCTTTTGGAGTAAAATTACCATATGAATTACATTAAAAATAATAAATATGAATTAGTGTCAAATTATGCTCCGGCCGGAGATCAACCTAGTGCTATAAAAGAATTGATTGCTAACGTTGAAAATGGTGTGAAATATCAAGTTTTAAAAGGTGTTACTGGAAGTGGTAAAACTTTCACAATCGCAAATTTAATTAAACATTTTAAAAGACCTGTTTTAGTTTTATCTCACAATAAAACACTAGCTAGTCAGTTATATAGTGAATTGAAGGGATTTTTTCCTAATAATAGAGTTGAATATTTTGTAAGTTATTTTGATTATTATCGTCCCGAAGCCTATATTCCTTCTAGTGACTCTTTTATTGATAAAACTAGTAAAACTAATAAAGATTTAGATGCAATGAGAATGTCAACAGTGAATTCAATTTTGACGAGAAATGATACAGTAGTAGTTGCATCAGTTTCTGCTATTTATGGTGCTTTAAGTCCAGATGAGTATGAAGCCGGATTCTTTGAAATTAAAGTTGGTGAACAAATTAGTCGCCAACAATTAATGCGTAAATTAATTTTTCGTAATTATTTAAGAAATGAAATCAATGAAGAAATGGGAACATTTAATTCAAAAGGAGATATAGTTTATATTCGTCCTGCTTATGATGATTCATTTTTAATTAGAGTTGATTTTTTTGGTGATGAAATTGATTCAATTAAAACTTGCCACCCAATTACAAAAGATATAATCGAGTCCTTTGATAAAATTACAATTTATCCCGGAGATGCCTATACAGTAGATAAAAGTATCATTTCAAGGGCTGCTGAATTAATCAAATTGGAATTAGTGGAAAGAGTTAATTTTTTTGAAAAAAATGATCGACTTTTAGAGGCTCAAAGAATTAAGGAAAGAACTGAAAAAGATATTGATTCATTAATTGAATTTGGAACTTGTCCCGGAATTGAAAATTATTCAGTTTATATGGACCAGCGTGAACTTGGTCAAAGACCATTTACTCTTTTAGATTATTTTAAAAATAAAAATCCCTTATTAATTATCGATGAATCTCATATGATGATTCCTCAATTGCACGGAATGTATCGAGGTGATCGGGCTAGAAAAGAAACCTTAGTTGAATACGGTTTTAGACTGCCTTCAGCTTTAGATAATAGACCTTTACGTTTTGACGAATTTGAAAATGATTTTGATTATCAAACAATTTATATTTCTGCAACACCTGGGGAATACGAATTAGATCAAACTCAAGGTGAAGTTATACCTTTATATGTAAGACCAACTGGATTATTAGATCCAATAATTGAAATTCATTCAACAAAAAACCAAGTTGAAGATATTTATGATGAATTGCAAAAACAAAAAGCTAAAAACGAGAGAACTCTCATTTTAACCACTACAAAAAGAATGGCGGAAGAATTAACTCGTTATTTTTTAGAAAGAAATGAAAAAATTGCTTATATTCATTCCGAACATAAAACTTTTGAAAGAAACGAGATTTTACGAAAACTTCGTAAGGGTGTATATGATGCGGTAATTGGAATTAATTTATTACGTGAAGGAATTGATTTACCTGAAGTTTCTTTAATTATGGTTTTAGATGCTGATAAAGAAAGTTTTTTCCGTTCTACAACCAGTTTAATTCAGATAGCAGGTAGAGCTGCTAGAAATGCAAACGGTCGTGTAATTTTTTATGCGGATAAAATTTCCAAAAGTATGCAAGAGACAATTGATGATAATAAATTAAAACGCGAGTTGCAAATTGAATATAACAAAAAACACAATATAGTGCCAAAAACTATTATTAAAGCTATTCCTGAACCAATTCAGGGTGATGGTTTGGAAGGTGCTGTTGAATTCTTTTTCAAAAATGAAAAAAGAAAATCAGATGGTAAATATACTAAAGATGAAGTCATTAAACAATTACAAGCACAAATGAATGAAGCAGCTAAAAATTTGGATTATGAAAGAGCAATTGAACTCAGAGATATGATTATTGAATTAAAAGCAAGTGAATAATTGAATAAATATTAAAATGAAGAAACTAATATTTGTTTATTAACGTATAAATTGACAAATTGTGAAAGAAAATACTAATAAATTAAATGAAAGTGAAATATCTTATTTGAAAACACGTAATTTTATAAGTGAATTTTTCAACCAAAAAATAAATAATTTAAAAAATAAGAAAGATGAATTAATAGAATAATATGTCAGCAAAAGAAGAAATTATTATTAAAGGGGCAAGAGAAAATAATTTAAAAAATGTTTCTTTAACTTTGCCTAAAAATAAATTGATTGTTTTTACAGGTTTATCAGGAAGTGGTAAAAGTTCACTTGCTTTTAATACAATTTATGAAGAGGGAAGAAGAAGATATGTTGATAGTTTAGGTAGTTATGCCAGAATGTTTTTAGGTGGAACTACTAAACCTGATGTCGATTCAATTGAGGGTTTGAGTCCTTCAATTTCAATTGAACAAAAAACTACTCATAATAATCCGCGTTCAACCGTAGGAACAGTAACTGAAATTTACGATTATTTAAGATTGCTTTTTGCAAGAATTGGTAAACCATTTTGTCCAAGGCATAATATCGAAATTAGTGCTCAAACTAATAAAGATATTATTGACTCAATTTTTAAATTACCAGATGGTACTAAAATGTACATTTTAGCTCCTGTAGTTGATGGGGAAAAAGGAACTTTTGCTTCATTGATTGAAAAATTGAAAAAAGAAGGTTTTATTCGATTAAAAGTAGATGGTGAAATTAAATTATTAGATGAGCCTATTAATTTAGAAAAAAATATTAAACATACTATTGATATTATTGTTGATCGGGTAGTTTTAAATCAAGAAAACCGTAATCGAATTGCTGAAGCCATTGAAGTTGCTTTGGAATATAGCAAAGGTTTATTAAAAATTGAAACCACAGAGGGTGAAATTCTAACTTTTTCAAAACTTTATTCATGTATTTATAAAGATTTTGAAATGCCTAAAATAGAAACAAGACTTTTTTCATTTAATTCCCCTTTTGGGATGTGCACTCACTGTAAAGGTCTTGGAGTAGATTTAAAAGCTGATTTTCAGGCGGTAGTTCCTGAACCATGAAGATCAATTAATCAAGGTGGTATTAAATATTTTGAGAATACTGTGAATAGTCAAAATTTGGAATGACAAGAATTTGAAATTTTATGTAGCTACTATAATATAGACTTAAACAAGCCAATTGAAGAATTTACAGATCGCGAAATTAAGATTATTTCTTATGGTTCAGAAGAGGAAATTCAATATGTGCTTAAATCAGTTAACGGCAATACCGTTCGGAGAGAAAAATTTATTGAAGGTATTTTGAACAAAATTGAAAGAATGTATGTTGAAACTTCAAGCGAAAAAGTCAGAGATTGAATTAAGAAATATATGGGGACTTTTACTTGTCCAGTCTGCAAAGGAGCAAGATTAAATCAATATGCTTTAGCTGTCAAAATAGATGCAAAAAATATTAATGATTTTAGCAAAATGTCAGTTGAAGATTCTTTAATTACTATTGAAGGATTAAATTTAAATGATGAAGAAAAAGCAATTTCTAATTTAATTACTACTGAATTAATTAATCGTTTAAGTTTTTTAAAAAACGTTGGACTTAATTATTTAACTTTAAATCGTAATGCCGAAACTTTATCAGGTGGAGAAAGTCAAAGAATTAAATTAGCTACACAAATTGGTTCGAATTTAACCGGAGTTTTATATGTTTTGGATGAACCATCAATTGGATTACATCAAAAAGATAATGACCGTTTAATTGCCACATTAAAGAAAATGGTTGATATCGGGAACACTTTAATTGTAGTTGAACATGATGAGGATACAATTAAAGCGGCTGATTTCATTGTTGATATAGGTCCAAAAGCTGGTAGTCACGGTGGAGAAGTAGTAGCAATAGGAACAGTTGAAGATATTAAAAAAGTTCCTGAATCTTTAACAGGACAATTTTTAACAGGCGAATTAAAAATTGAAGTTCCTAAAACACGCCGTTCAGGTAATGGCAAAGTTTTAAAAATTTTAGGTGCTAGTGAAAATAATTTAAAAAATATTGATGTGACTATTCCATTAGGTAAATTTATTGCAGTCACTGGGCTTTCTGGAAGTGGCAAAAGTACTTTAGTTAATGAAATTTTAGTTAAAGGTTTGGAAAAAACTTTAACTAAAAGCACTTTAAATAATATTAAAGTAGGAAAATTTAAGAGTTTTTCCGGTGCTCAATTAATTGATAAAGTCATTCCAGTTTCTCAAAATCCAATTGGTAGAACTCCACGTTCTAATCCAGCCACTTATACTTCTGTTTTCAATGATATTCGTGATATTTTTACAGCCACTGAAGAAGCAAGATTAAGAGCTTATACTAAATCAAGATTTAGTTTCAATGTGCCAGGTGGAAGATGCGAAAAATGTCAAGGAGATGGGTCAATTAAAATTGAAATGCACTTTTTACCCGATGTTTATATTCCTTGTGATCAATGTGATGGCGCGAGATATAATCGTGAAACTCTTGAAATTAAATATCGCGGAAAAAATATTGCTGATGTTTTAAATATGACAGTTGAAGAGGCTCTGGAATTTTTTGATGCTAGAGATAATATCAAATTAAAATTACAAACTTTAATGGACGTTGGATTAGGTTACATTAAATTAGGACAATCTTCAACTACTTTATCTGGTGGTGAGGCTCAAAGAGTAAAATTAGCAACTTATTTACAAAAAAAACCTACTGGTAAAACTTTATTTGTTTTAGATGAACCAACAACAGGACTACATTCATATGATGTTATGAATTTATTAAATGTTTTAAATCGGATTGTTGATAACGGAGACACAGTTTTAGTTATTGAACATAATTTAGATGTAATTAAATCTTGTGATTATGTAATTGATTTGGGTCCTGAAGGTGGAATAAATGGGGGAAGAGTAATTGCTTCTGGAACCCCTGAACAAGTTGCGCAAAATACCAATAGTTACACTGGAATTTATTTAGCAGATATTTTAAATAAATAGATAAGGTAAAATAATAATATGAAAAACAAACTCAAATTATTTTTGTGAATTAGTGTATTAATTTTTGCTTTGTCATTAGTTATTGTTTCTATTATTGTTTTAAATTGAAAAAATGAATTATTTTTAAAATTATTAGCAATTATTGGCGCTATAGGTGGCATTATTGTTGCGATCATTAGTTCATTGTTATTGATTCAAAAATATAGTGAAAGAAACTTAATTGTTAAAAATTCATTTAATAATTTTTTAGATAACTTAGTTAGTGCTAATTTATTAGGAATGGTAGTTTATGATTTAAATAATATTATTATCTGAACTAATAAGTTTATTCGCAAACGCTTTGGCAACGAATGAATCGGTAAAACTTTAGATGAATTATTTAAAAGTTTAAATCTGGATTTATCTAATTTTTCAACCAATGAAAATCAAATTGATTTCAAACATAAAAATGATTATTACACTTTAAACATTAATAAAAGTGAAAACACTTTAAGCATCAAAGATATTACGTTAGAAAAAAATGCTTTATTTGCTTTCATTGAACAGTCTAATGTAATTGGAGAATTAGAAATTGATAATTTTAATTTGTATCAAGCTATTTTAACTGAAGAAGAATTCTTTAATATTAATGTTGAAATTTCCAAAGTTTTAGATTCTTTAGTTGCTAAATATAATTTTGTTTATCGTCAATATAATAGTTCAGGTAAATATTTGATTTTAACTGATAAAAATAGTTTAAATGAAATGGAAAAAGAGAATTTTGGCTTTTTCAAAGCTTTACATGATATTCAAATATCTAAAACTTCAAATAATATTTTAATTTCTGTTTCAGTAGGATTTGCTGAAGGAACTAATAATTTTAAGGACAAAATTGAACAAGCCAAAAGTGCTTTAATGCAAGCTCAAAATAGAGGTGGGGATCAAGTTGCAATTTTTTCAAATTTAACCAAACCTCGTTATTTTGGTTCAACCAAAGAAATTTTGCCTTCAATTAATTTGACTAAAGTAAAAGCAATTAGTAAATTAATTGAACAAAAATTAAAAAACCATGAAATACAAAATGTAATTATTTATGGGCACAAAAACGCAGATTTAGATGCTGTTGGTGCAGCACTTGGAATTCAAAATTTAGCTAAATATTTTAATAAAGAAGCTTTTATTTGTTCTGAAACTCAAGATTTAACGACGAAAAATGCTATTAATGAAATTTATGGCTTCGAAAATGAATTATTTATTAAACCTAAATTGGCTTCAAAATTAACCACTAATAATTCATTAATCTTTTTAGTTGATACGGTAATCCCTGAGAGAACAGACAATGAATTTGCTTTTAATAATAGTAATGAAGACAATATTTTTGTCATCGATCATCATAGACTAAGCAAACCTTTAAACTATGGACTAAAAGAAAATAAATTAATTGAACAAAGTGCTTCTAGTGCTTCTGAATTAGTTGGACAAATTTTAATGATGATTAATCCAAATATTAAATTGGAAGAAAATGTTGCACAAATGTTATTAAACGGAATTTATTTAGACACCCAACAATTTCAAAAACACACCAGCGGAAAAACTTTTCAAATTGCTGCTTGATTGGAAACAAAAGGGGCTAATTCGACAAAAAGTGCTCAATATTTAAAAATGAATGCACTAGTTTATAAAGAAATTTATGAATTATTAGATAATTTAGAAGAAGTAAAACCAGGTTTCTATTTAGCATATAAAGATGTTGCTCTTTCTTCAGATGTTATTTCGTTAGCTGCTGAAGAAGTTTTACGAATTAGAGATCGTAAAGCCAGCTTTGTTGTAGCATATAGCGAAGAAGAAAAAGCATACAAATTAAGCGCCCGTGGAATTGATACCAATGTGCAAATTATTTGCGAACAAGTCGGTGGCGGTGGCCATTTTGGCACAGCAGCCGCTTCAAGTGATGAAGACTTAGAAACCTTTGTAGATAATATAAAACAAGCAATTGTGGGAGTAAAATATGAAAATTATTCTAATTAAAGATTGTAAAGACGGTAAGGCAAATACAATTATTGAAGTAGCTAATGGTTATGGAACAAATTTTTTAGTTGCTAAAGGTTTTGGTGTTCCTTACAATGACAAAACTAAAAGAGAATTAGACAAAAGATTATCTAATTTAGTCGCTGATGAAATGGAAGTAAGAAATGAAGCACATGCTTTACAAAGAAAAATAGAACAAATTACTTTAAAATTTGTTTTAGATGGACATATTGATAACAATCAAAATTTAATTGTTAATGGTTCTATTTCAACTAAGGATATTTTAAAAGAATTGAATAAATTAGACGTTCATTTAGATAAATATGCTCTTGGAAAAATCCATTTAATTTCAGCTGGTACTCACAATGTGGTTGTGAATTTATATAAAGATATTACATCAATTTTAAAAGTTGTTATTGATGTAAGAGTGAAATAATTAAATAAAATAAAAGCCGCTTATTTTAAGAGTGGCTTTTCATATATAATTAATAATTATAATAATAAAAGGAGAAGTTGACATGACTGAATACAATTCTGACAATCTAGAATTAGGGGCTAAATTTGTTAGTCAACTTCTAGAAGAACAAGTTTTATCATTAGTCTTAAATTACAATAAAAATGTAACTGAAGTAGTGGAATTTTTAACTGAAGATGATTTTTGATTTAGAAATAATCGTGAACTATTTAAAATTTTCAAATATATTGAACAAAATAGGATCAATCAACCAAATGGAAATTGAATTATTAATGATGACAAAATTTTAAAAGTGGCTGCTGAATTAGGTTATACAGATTCAATTACTCCAGATTTTTTAAAACATATTTATTTTCAATGAGCTTTTCAAAATTCTTTAATGGACTATATTAAAGATTTGGTTGAATACACTAATATTCGCCGCATTTATTTGAAGTCTTATGAAATAATTTCATTACTTGATAATTTAAATATTAAAAACACTAAATTAGACAAAACTCTTTATGTAGAGAATTTAAGGTCTTTAATTATGGCAACTGATCGCGCAACCGAAGTTAGTGCCGAATTTAAAGATTTTAGAGAAATTAGTGACGAATATTATGAAAAATTACAACAAAGAAGATTGTTGGAAGACGGTCAAATTAGTGGATTAGCAACTGGGTATAGCGAATTAGACAATATTACACAAGGAATGCATCCTAATGAGCTAATTATTTTGGGAGCAAGACCGGCGATGGGAAAAACCGCACTTGCTTTAAATATTGCATTAAATGTAGCTGAAAGAAAAGGCGAAAGAGTAGTACTATTTAGTTTCGAAATGTCTCCAGACCAATTAATGAGCCGTATTTATAGCAATATTGCTAATATTCCAGGTCAAAAATTAAAAAAAGCTTCTACATTAACTGATGACGAAATGTTAAAAATTAATGCAGCTAAACGAGTAAAAATTGACAGATTAAATTTATATATAGATGATTCAACCAATACGGATTTAAAAACTTTAATTTGAAAATGTCATAGATTGCATAAAATTCAACCAATTTCTTTAATTGTAATTGATTATTTACAATTAATTAATGTTGATAATAACAATGCAAACCGCTCTGAAAATAGACAACAAGAAGTTGCTAAAATTAGTCGGAGCTTGAAATTATTAGCTAAAGATTTAAATGTCCCAATTTTAGCTTTAAGTCAACTTTCTCGGAAAGTGGAAGAAAGAGAAGACAAAAAACCAATGATTTCTGACTTGCGTGAATCTGGGGCAATTGATCAAGACGCCGATGTAATTATGTTTTTATATCGTGAAAGTTATTATAAACATTCAAATAAAAAATCTAATCCTGATAATCTATATGAAAATAATTTTGATGCTGGAGATCAAGTTGATTTATTAATTAGAAAAAATCGTTCTGGCCCCACAGCTGATATTCCTTTAAGATTTAAAATGTCAGTTTCTAGATTTGAAGATTTAGATGACGATATGCGTCGTGAAATATACAAAAATGATAATTAGGAGAAAATAATGAGCCCGTGACTGCAGGTAAGTACTATTCTATTAGTAATTTTATTAATTGCTTCAGCTATTTTTAGTGCTTCAGAAACAGCTTATACTTCCATAAATAGCGGTAAAATTGAAACAATTGTTGACAGAAATGAGTTTGGTGCCAAATTAATTAAAAAGCAATATAAATTTTTTAATCAAACCTTAAGCACCATCTTGATATGCAATAATATTGTTAATATTGCTGCATCAGCATTAATTTCTTATATTTTTAGTTCCCAAGTAGGTTTTTTAAAAACATACAATGTTTTAATTTCTACTTTAGTAATGACTCCAATCATTGTCATTTTTGGTGAAATTATTCCAAAATTAATTGCTAAAAGATATCCAATTACAGTAGCTAAAATTTTCTGTTACCCATTAGTCTTTTTATATTATTTATTTTGAATATTCACTTATCCAATTGGTTTGATAGGTAAAAAAATTTATATTACCAATTCAGAAGAAGATGTGAAAAATTTAATTGATATAGCTCAAAATGAAGGAGTACTTGAAACAAATGAATCTTTAATGGCACAAAATGCTTTGGATTTAGATAGTACTAAAGTTAGAAGACATTATGTTAAACTAAATGATGTTACTTATATTGATTCGGATGAATCAGTTTTAAAAGCACAGGAAGTTTTTTTAGAAACCAATTACTCTCGTTTACCAGTAAGAAATAAAGACGAACAATTTTTAGGAATTGTTTTATTAAAAGATATTTTTAACCTTAAAAAAGGTAAAGTGATTAATTATGTTAAAGCTGTACCTCAAATTTCTGCTAATGTGAATTTATCTAAAGCTTTAGAAATTTTAAGATTAAATAAGTCTCAAATGGCTTTTGTAACTGAAAATAATACTTCAAGTGATGTTATAGGTATTATTACTATTGAAGATATTATTGAAGAAATTGTTGGGGAGATTTATGATGAACATGATGAAGATGAATGACAAGAAATTTTTGAAGTTAGCTTAGAACAATATCAAGTTGCTTCAACTGTTAAAATGAGACAAATTATAAAAGAATTAGGTTTAGATTTAAACTTAAATAAAAAAGAATTAAATTACAATTTAAAAGAATATCTTGAATCAGCAAGCAAGAAAAAATTGAACAAAAGTTTTAAATATCAAATAGACGATATAACTTTTGATACTTTAAAAATTTTGAACAAGAAAACTAATCATTGATTAGTAGAAATTTTTTTAGGTTCACATGCTGATTTATTAGACGAAACCGAAATTATAGAAATTAGTGAAAAATAGCATAATTTTTTCTTTTATTACTATAATTAATGAAATTAAAAAGGAGAGAATATGATTAATGTAAATACTTTTAAACCTGGAATTACTTTTGAAGATGATGGGGAAATTTTTGTAGTAATTGAAGCTCAACATTCAAAACAAGGTCGTGGACAAGCTAATGTTAAAGCTAAAGTAAAAAATCTTAGAACTGGTTCAACCACTATTAAATCATATACTGGTGGTGTGATGGTTAAAAAAGCTCATATAGATAAAAGACCAATGAATTATTTATATTCTGATGGAGAAAATATTATTTTAATGGACAATGAAACTTATGAACAAGTGGAAATTCCTTTAAAAAATGTTGAATGAGAAATGAACTTTTTAAAAGAAGGCTCAACCGTAAAAATTCGTAAATATCAAGATGAAATCTTAGATATTGAATTAGAAGCTAATGTTGAATTACAAGTAACTGAAGCTCCTGACGCCGTTAAAGGAAACACTACTACTAATCCTCAGAAAAAAGTAAAACTTGAAACAGGTTTTGAATTAGAAACTCCAATGTTTATTAAGGAAAACGACTATATTATAGTTTCAACTGAAACTGGTAAATATGTTGGAAAAGGAAATAAATAATGAATTATTTAACTGTTAATTATGGTTTGAATCAATCATATTCAGTTAATACAACTGCTTTAGAAGAATTAATTAACTATTGCATTAAAGATATTAAAGGCTTAAAAGTTGATGGAAAAATTAAATTGACTTTTACTAAAGATCAACAAAATGTTGCAATTAGTTTTAATTTTAAAATTAAGCAAAATAAAAACATTGCAGAAATAGTTAATAATTTTGCCAATGATTTAGAAAAAAAATTCATTTTACTTTTAGGAATCAAACCAACTAATTTACAAATGAATTTTGTTGGTTTTTACTAATAATTATAAAAACACATTTTTTAATGTGTATTTTTTAATAAATACAAACTAAAGAAGGAGGTAAAAATGGCAAAAAAAGTAATTTTAGGAATGTCAGGCGGAGTGGATTCTTCAGTAGCAGCTTATTTATTACAACAAGATGGTTATGATGTTGAAGGTTTGTTTATGCGTAATTGAGATTCATTGGCTAATAATGATATTTTAGGTAACGAAGATATTAATCAAAATATCTGTCCGCAAGAACAAGATTATCAAGATGCTCTAAAAGTTGCTAATCAATTAGGTATTAAATTACATCGCGTAGATTTTATTCAAGAATATTGAAATAATGTATTTGAAAACTTTATTTCAGAATATAAAAAAGGCCGTACTCCAAATCCTGATATTTTATGTAATAAATACATCAAATTTAATGCTTTTGCCAATTATGCCTTTAATAATTTAAAAGCCGATTTTATTGCAATGGGTCATTATGCAGATGTTAAAGATGGACATCTTTATCGTGCAAAAGATCAAGATAAAGATCAAACTTATTTTTTAGCTCAATTAAGCCATGAGCAATTGAAAAAAGTGATTATGCCTTTAGCAAAATACACTAAAACAGAAATTAGAGAAATCGCCAAAAAATTAAATTTAGCTACCGCAGTCAAGAAAGATTCAACTGGAATATGTTTTATTGGAGAACGTAATTTCACTCAATTTTTACAAAATTATATTCCAGCGCAAGAAGGAAAAATCGTTGATATCACTACACAAAAAGAAGTGGGAACACATGTTGGTTCATTTTATTACACTTTAGGTCAAAGAAAAGGCTTGAATTTAGGCGGAATGTCTGAACCTCATTATGTTTGTGGGCGTGATGTACAAAAAAATATTTTGTATGTAGCACCTAATTCAGACTTATCATATTTAACTTCTGATTCTTTAATGGCTTCAAACCTTAATTTAAATAATACTAATTACAATCCAAATAATTTAACTGCAAAATTTAGATATAGACAAATGGATATTCCAGTTACAATTGAGATTTTAGATAATAATTTTATAAAAGTTAATTATCCAAATGGCTCACAAGCTGTAACACCAGGACAACAAGTTGTTTTATACGATGGAGATAAATGTTTAGGTGGAGCAATAATTGAAAAAATATATTACAAAAATAAAGAAAAAACTTATGTTTAGGAGCAATAATGAAAAAAATGACTTCCAAAGAAATTAGAAAAAGTTGATTAGATTTTTTCGAATCAAAAGATCACTTAAAAGTTGAAAGTAAATCTTTAATTCCTGTTAAAGATCCATCTTTATTATGAATTAATTCAGGTGTAGCAACTTTAAAAGATTATTTTTCAGGTAAAAAAATTCCACCTAAAAATCGTTTAACTAATAGCCAAAAAGCAATTCGTACTAATGATATAGAAAATGTGGGTGTAACTGCTCGTCATCATACTTTTTTTGAGATGTTAGGTAACTTCTCAATTGGTGATTATTTTAAAAAAGAAGCAATTGCTTTTGCTTTTGAATATTTGACTCAAGTCTTAGAAATGCCAATTGAGAAATTATATTTCACTTACTTTAAAGATGATTTAGAAACCAAAGAACTTTGATTATCATATGGAATTAATGAAAATCATTTAATTCCTGGAGACAGAGATACTAATTTCTGAGATGTAGGAAATGGGCCTTGTGGACCAAACACTGAAATATTTTTTGATAGAGGCGAAAAATACGATTCACGTGGAGTTGAATTATTACAAAACGATATTGAAAATGACCGTTTTATTGAAATTTGAAATATTGTTTTTTCAACTTTTAACAATGATGGCGAAAATAATTACACTGAATTAAAGCAAAAAAATATTGATACTGGTGCTGGATTAGAAAGAATTGTTTCAATCATGCAAGATGCACCAACTAATTATGATTCAGATTTATTCATTCCTATTATTAATGAAATTAGCAAATTCACAAGTTTTACTTACAAACCAGAAAATTATTTTGTAAAAGATAAAGAACAAGAAATCATTAATCAAAATTTTAAAATTATTGCTGATCATATTAGAACCGTGGTTAATGCTATTGCTGATGGTGCTAAAATCTCAAATGTTGGTCGTGGATATATCATTAGAAGATTACTCAGAAGAGCAATTTATAAAGGAATGCAACTTGGAATTAAAGAACTCTTTTTACACCGTTTAGTGCCAGTTGTTAAAGAATCATTGCCTTTTGAATATGAAGAAAAACCTGTGATTGGGGCAATTAAAAAAGAAGAAGAGTTATTTGCTCAAACCATTGAAAAAGGAAAAATTTTATTACAGGAATATATCGACAATCAAGTTAAAGAACTCAATGGAAAAATAGCGTTTAAAATGCTTGATACTTATGGCTTTCCAATTGAATTAACAGTTGAAATTATGAGTAATTACAACATTCCAGTGAATATGGATGAATTTAATGAAGCTAAAGAAGAACATATTGCAAAATCAAGAGGTGAAAAAGCTGAAGGAATGCAAAATGTAATTAATTCTTTAACTTTAATAGACAAAAAAGTTGATGAGTTTATTGGTTATGACTTTTTAGAAAGTGAATCTAAAATTTTATATTTAATGAATAATGAAAATTTTGTTGATCAAATAGATGGCATTGGATACTTTATTTTAGACAAAACTCCTTTCTATGCAACTAGTGGTGGACAAAATCATGATGAAGGTTTTATTTTACAAGATGGTAATAAAATTAAAATTTTAGATGTTTTTAAAGATAAATTCGGTAATCATATTCACAAGTTTGAAGGTTCATTAAATAAAAATGATTTAGTTGAATGTTTTGTTGATCCTGAAAAAAGAATTAATTTAGCTCGTGGACACTCAGCTACTCACTTAGTATTTAGTGCTTTAAGAAAAGTTTTAGGTCCTCATATTCAACAATTAGGATCAGATATTACTGCGGAAAGATTTACTTTTGACTTTCCAGCAGATGAAAAACCAACAGATGAACAAATTGCTCAAATTGAACAAATTATGTCAGACATTATTGCTCGTGATATTAAACGTGAATATCATATGACTACAGTGGATAAAGCTAGAGAAATGGGCGCAATGATTACAGTTGAAGAAACTGAATACATGGATCCTAAAAATGTTCGTTTAGTAAAATGAGGCGATGTTACTAGTGACCTTTGCGGTGGTACCCACGTTTCAAATAGTGCGATTATTGAAAAATTCAAAATTGTTGCTGTTGAAAGAAAACAAGCAGGAATTTTCAGATTAAGAGTTGTGGTTTCTAATAATTTAGTTGATAAATACTATGCAGAACAAGTGGAATTTTATTTAAATGAATTACACAATATTATTAATAAAACTAAAGCTTTAGATGCAAATTACGACTTAAGAATTGAATTAACAGGTCTTGATTCTGAAGCACAATACAAAAAAATTCTGAATTTAATTGAACAAGCAAGAGAAGATTTTAAAAAAATTAATAAAGAAAAATCAACAATTGAATTTGATTATGACTCAATT
The DNA here is from genome assembly GCF_000621085.1 of Mycoplasmopsis gallinarum DSM 19816. Classification (GTDB taxonomy): domain Bacteria; phylum Bacillota_I; class Bacilli_A; order Mycoplasmatales; family Metamycoplasmataceae; genus Mycoplasmopsis; species Mycoplasmopsis gallinarum. Next base: position 184,385 of record NZ_JHZE01000005.1, on the reverse strand, counting down.
GAATTTCAAAAAATAAATAATAAAAATATTTATTTAAATTTAAATATTAATCCAGCTCAAATTAAAATTATTGCTTCAACATTAAGAGAAAAATATCCAGAAAATTACATTATTTTAGGTGCTCCGAGCGGAGAACAGGTTTTATTAACAATTGCAACTAAAGTAATTAATGCTAACGAAATTTTCCAAAAAATTGCTAAATTAGCAAATGGAAGAGGTGGAGGTTCACCAGTATTAGCAATGGGTAAAGTGGATAAACTTCCTAATTTAGAAAGCTTAATTTTAGAAATTTTAAATGCGTAAATTATCTTTAGATTTAGGTACTAAAACTTGTGGGTTGGCTATGACAGATGAAATGAACATTATAGCTAGTGCCTATAAAACAATTTATTTTGAAGAAAAACAATTTAATGTTCTTTTTCAAGAACTATCACAAATTTTAAATAAATATGATATAGATACTTTCGTTATCGGTTATCCTTTACGTTCAAATGGTTCAAAAAGCGAACGAACTGAAATGATTGAAACAATTGCTCTGGAAATAAAAAATAACTTTAATAAAAAAGTTTTTTTAGTTGATGAATACGGTTCAACCATCAAAGCTCAAAAAATTTTAAAAGATGCTAAAATGTCAATAGCTAAAAGAAAAGAATTAAAAGATACTTTAGCTGCTGTTTTGATATTACAAGATTTTCTAAATTTTGGCGGAAAGGAACTAAAATAGTGTCAAATGAGATTATTAAATGAATTTTAATAGCAAGCGTTATTTTAGTCTGTTTAGTTGCAGTTTCAATTTATGGATTAATGTTTTATAAGACTAAAAAATTAAGACAAAAACTTGTTGATGAAGAAGTACAAAAAGCCAATGAAAAAATCCTGCAAATTAGAGGAGAATCATTAGGCCATTTACCACATGAATTATTGAAATATTTACCAAATTCTATTGATGAAATGGATTTAGAAAATTTAATTAATTCAACTTATTTAAATGATGCTAAAGAAACTTTAATAATTGGTAATAATAATGCTTTTGAATATGCTTCCCTTAATTATCTTGGATTTGGCAATTTTGATTTAGTTACAGATACATTTAATGCAAAAGAATGAAATTTGGCTGTTTTAGAATTTCCACAGTATTTCAATAAGAAAACTAATTTATTAACTGAAGTTTCAAAAACTTATGACTTAATTTTTGTAATTAATAGTTCAAATACTAATCAAGAGATTTTTAATAATTATTTTGATTTTTTAAAAGAAAAAGGGATGATGATTATTTTGCAAAATAATTCTCAAAATGATTTAAAAGAATTCAAAAAAGAATTAAAAAAATTAAATTTAATTTATGAAATCTCTTATGTCAAAGGTAAATTTTTATATATTGTTAAAAAACAAAAAAACAAAAATCACGAACTCTAATTGTCGTGATTTTTTTTGATTATTTCTTCTAAATAAACATAAAAATTAGTTTCAATATTAGGATCTTTTGTGCGTTTTTTAAAATCAGCAATTAAATTTTCACCCATTTTTGTAAATGCCTTATTATGGTTTGGATAATAATAATGTATTAATTCGTGAATTATAGTTTTATCAATTTCATGTTTAGATACCGAACAAAGCAATGCAGAAAATTCAATTCTTTTTTCATTTATAAAATATCTGCCTCAATAACTTGTTTTTTTATTTTTAATCGAATAAGGAATTGGAATTGGTATTTGCAATAATTTATGAAATTTTTCAAAAGGTTCTTTTATATAATCATTTAATAAAAAAGCAAAAAAGTTATAAATTAAAGCTTTAATTTTGCTTTTTTGTGAATAATAAACCATCAATTGTGAATCTTTTATTATCACCTGATTAATATCTGAATTAAAAAACAATATTTGATAACTTTTGCCAAATAAAAAAATTAAATAAAAATCAGTTGCATTATATTTTTTTAAAATTTGATTTTTATTTAATAAATTAATTTGTTTGAAATTAATATTATTTTTCATGAATGTGCTTAAATCATTCTTAAGTTTAGAAATATTGACTAATTCTGTGTTTGGAGTTCATATTTCCATTATTTCATCATAATCATTGTAAAAATAATTAACCTGACTTTGATTAACAGATTGCTTGAAAATAATTTTTAAATTTATTTCATTTTCAAAATTTAAATATGAAATAGTGTCGAACGCGAAATTATTCATTTTGAAATTCCCTTACTTTTTTTATGCCTTCATCACTATCAACAGTTGCATTTTTTAATGCATATAGCAAAGCTTTCTTTTGATCTTTGCTAATAAAATTGCCATCAATTTTAGTTGTATTTATTACGTCTTCAATTAAAGCTTGATATGTATTTTCAGTTGCAATTAATGATCATGAGTTCTCTTCATTTAAATTTCAAGTTGTGCCATTAGGCATAATAACTAATGAATAAGCTGGAAAGTTGAATTTAGCTAAATCATATAAATGAATAATATGTCTATAATTCTGCTTGAATGGATTTTTTACTTTTCTTTTTTTATTTTTATTATCAGTTAAAGTTAATTCTTGATTTTCAATCTCACCAGATAATTTACCTAATAAATATTTAATTTCAATCACAAAGACTCCAAAGGGAGTAATTAAGAGACCATCTAAATTAAAAATTTTATTAGTATTGTATTTATATCATCCGCCTTCTATAAAATGAAAATTTTTAGCTTTGGCATAATTTTTTAAGTCATTATTAATTTGCCTTTCAAAATCAACACCTTTTGAAACAATTTGTTTTTTTCTTAGTTTTAATCAAAAATAAAGAACTATAAGCAAAATAATTACAATAAACATGCCAATTGAACCCAAAATTAATCCTCAACGCATTTCTAAACTTAATTTACTAAAATTCATAGGCTACCTTTCTAAAATCTGGAATTATATTTATTATTTATTATATATAATTAGCAAAATAAAAAATTGTATTAAGGAGTTTTATGAACAGACCACTACGTATTCTCTCAATTAAAGGATCAGTAAATATTGATTCTTTATCTTCACATATTAATGATTATTTGGTGCAAAAAATTATGGATAAACACCAAAAATCTTTTGTTGAGTTAGTTGATTTGAACGATACACCTTTTGCTAAATATAGTTTAAATGCTAACAATATGCCTAAATTTTTTGAAAAAACTGAATCTGATTATTGAATTGAACAATTAAAAACTACAGATTTATTAATTATTTCAACCCCAATGATTAATTTTAATTATTCATCATTAATCAAAAATTTTCTTGACTCAATTGCAGTAGCAAACAAGACTTTTTCTTATAAATATTCAGAAAAAGGCGGTTCAATTGGATTGTTGACTAATTTAAAAGTTTTAATTGTTGCAACACAAGGAGCCCCAGAAGGCTGATACGAATTTGGAAATCACGTTAAAAATTTAGAAGGTTTCTTTAATTTTGTTGGAGCAAATCAAATTGAAAGCATTTTAATTGCAGGAACCAAAGTTGAACCTTTAAAATCTTTAAATTTTGACGAAATTATCACATTGTATGAAGCTAAATTAGAAGAAATTGCTACAAAATTTGACAATTAAAAATTGACAATTAGTTGTCAATTTTTTATTTAAAAGAAAGTAAAAAAGATAAATTAGAAAATAATTTTCTTACTTTCACATTGTATTCTTTGTCATAAAAGGGAATAATATCTAGAAAAGTTGAATAATATTCCCGCTTAATAATATTAGTTTGATTTTTATCATTTAATAAATAGGGATTTTCTAATTTAAATAATTTTTTACTTTTTCTTTTGAAATAGTAAGCAGCTAAAGCAAGAAGAAAAAAATTTCAAAAATTTCATCAAACTTCCATTTGTCCTTCAGTTAAAGGAATTTGATAACACTCTAAAATATCTAATAAAAATTCATCAATTATTAATTGCCTTTTTTGCGCTATTTTTTTCTCTAGAGCAATTAATTTATTTAAATCAGGAGGAAAATTATCAAAAACATCAAAAACTTTACTAATAGCAAATTTTGTTTGTTTTAGATTAAAAATTTGATTATATGTTTTATAGATTTCTTTGTCTTTTTTTAAATAAAATTTAACTAAACTTGCAACTTCCATTAATTTGTTTGTTCACTTTTTCTTAATAAAAACTCATTAACCATAATCAATTTATATATTTCTTGCAAAATTGCATTAACCATATTTTTGATTTTGTTTTCTTTTCCATAATAAAGTTTAGTAATTTCCATAGCTTCATTAATTACTACTTTTGGTTGATTATTGGCTAAAAATTCATAACAAGCATAAAGCAAAATTGCTCTAATTAAAGGTTCAATTCTGTTTCAAGATCACCCTTCTTTTAAAAATTGATTAATTCACTTTTTATATAGTGAATATTCTTTAGCAATTACTTCCAATTTTAAAAATTGACTATTTTCTAAATCTTCATTATCAAGAAAAATTTTGGCTGGATTCAATAATTCTTCTTTCAATTCTGCTTGATATAAGAAATTGATTATTTCAATTCTCAATTCTCTTTGACTTTTTCTTTTAGTATTCATAAATTCTATTTTATAAAAATAACTATATTTTTTACTTTATAATTTAAAAATATTTATTTATAGGAGTAAAAATGCAAAAATTAGATTTTGGAACAGCCGGAATAAGAGGAATTTTAGGTAAAGAGCCATATCAATTAAATTATTTTCATGTTGCAAGAGTAATTGATGCCTATGCACAATATTTAAGAGCTCAATATGGCAAAAAAGCTTCAGTTGTAATTGGCCGTGATAATAGAAAAATGTCTTGTTCATTCAGCAAATTAGCAGCATATATTTTAGATTCATATCAAATAAAAGTTTGATATGTTAAAGATATTGCGGCCACACCATTTATTTCTTATTTAACAAAAATTAAAAAAGCAAGTGGAGCAATTAATTTTACTGCTAGTCACAATCCAAAAAATTATAATGGTATTAAACTTTATAATCATTTTGGTGCTCAGTGTTTGCCTGAAGAAATTGATGCTATAAAAAAATATTTTAAAGACTACGAGTGATACCAAACAAATTTTAAATTGCCTCAAAATATTAACTTAGCTCATTTAAAAAATTTAAATTGAACATCTAAACGTGATTTAGATAATTATGTAACTGAAGTTGCTAATTTAGGGATTAATATTATTCCAAATGTTAAAATTGCTTACTCTCCTTTACATGGAACTGGAAGCAAAATCATGCCTTTATTATTAACCAAATTAGGTTTTACTAAAGTTAATAATCAATTTGTAAACGCTTTTTTATCACCAGAACAAATGAAAATTGATCGCCATTTCAAAACTATTGATTATCCAAATCCAGAATATGCAGAGGCTTACAATTACGTTAAAAAACTTGGCCTCAAACATCAAGCAGATTTATTATTATTGAGTGATCCAGATAGCGATAGAGTTGGTTTAAGTGTCTGAAACGGAAAAGAATATGTCAATTTGAACGGCAACGAAACAGCCTTATTAATTTTTTATTTTTTAAATCAAACTAATTTTTATAAAAATAAAAATGATTTATTTTTAGTTTATTCTTTTGTATCATCAAACTTACCATCATTAATTGCAACTAAACATAATATTAAATCTATTGAAGTGCCAACTGGATTTAAATGAATTGCTAAAATAATCAACGAAAATAAACAAGATAATTTTGCTTTTGGTTTTGAAGAAAGTTATGGATCTTTAATTAATTCAAATATTGCTAATGATAAAGATGCTTTTCAATCAATTGCTCTTATAATTAAAATGGCTAGTTATTATAAAAACCAAAATTTAAATTTATTAGATGTTTTAAATTCTATTTATGAAGAATTTGGCTATGTAAGTTCAGAAACTTTAAATTTTGATATCGATGATAATTTCGATCTAAATCAAACAATAGATAAATTTATAAATTTAAATTTAAAGGAAGAATTTAATATTGAAGATTATCGAAACAGAAATGATTTTATGAAATCTCAAATGATTAAATTAAAATTCAATGATAATTCATGAATTGCAATGCGACCATCAGGCACAGAACCAAAAATTAAATTTTATATTTTTGCCTTTGGCAAAGATGAAAATGAAGCTAATAAAAAATTCAATAATTTTAAAATTCAAATTTCACAATTAATGAACAAATAAAGAACCCATTAAACTGGGACACGAAATATCGATTGTCCATATTTCGTGTTCCAGTTTAGTTTCTGTTTTTTTAGTAAATTCAACTTGGAAACCCAGGAATTTATAAAGACTTTCTAGCATGCATGAACAAAATTTATGTATGTAATTTTGCTACTAAAAAAACAAATATGCTTTTTTTATAGGCATATTTGTTTTTGTAACACTTGAAACTTGGAAACGCAGGGAATAAAAAATGACAAAAAAAATAATCTTGTTTAACAAGATTATTTTTAATAATTAAAATTTAGGCATAATTGATAAAGCTAAAGCATCGGGACCAGTATGAATTGCAATAATTGATGAATTGATTTGACTATTAATTATTTCCAAATCATTCTCTTTTGCAATATTGATTACTTCATTATTAAATTTATTATCAATTCCATAAATAAAGGTTAAATCGAACTTATCTTTAAGTTCATTAGTTGTACTCTTAGTAAATTCAAGAATTTTTTCAATTATTTGAGTAATTACACTTTTAATGTTTCTACCTACTCCTGCATTTACAACTTCATTATTAGAAAAGCGTAAAAAAGGCATTAGTTTTAATTTTGACATTCCAAGCAAAAAGAATTTTTTAATTCCATTCACTCTTCCACCATTAATTGCATATTTTAAATCGAGTGGCAAAATATAAGTTAAAAATTGATCTTGGATATTATTAATAAAATTTAAAATTTCTTCAAAATTTGCACCATTTTGGTTCATTTGTTGAATTTTTTGAATAACTTTTTCATATTGAATGCCAACAAAATTATTGTCAATTACATAGATATTATTAAAATCTTGACTAATTGTTTTTGCGGCAGAAAAAGTTCCGGAAAGAGAAGAATTAATTGGGAAATAAATTACATAATCATTTTCTTTTGAAGCCTTTTGAAAAATTTCTTCAATAGTGGTTAATTTTGGCAAACTTGTTTTATAAGTCTGGCTTTTAGCAATTAATTCCAACAAATCTTTTTGATTAAAATCTATTCCGTCTTCATAAATTTTGTCATCTAAATCAACTCGTAAAGGAATAAAATAATAATTTTTTTGATTAGCTTCTGTTTCGGTTAAACAAGAAAAAGAATCTAAAATAAATCCAATTTTTTTCATTCTATCTCTCCTACTGCATATCCAAATAATATTTAATATTTAATTTTTTAATGGTATCAGAATCTAAGTTTAAATCAATATTCTCATAAATTATTCTTCAGTGATTATTTAAAATTTGATTTAAGTTAAATATCTTAATATATATATCATTTTTAAATTTAATTTCTCTTGTTAATTTTGAACTAATGATTAGAGAATTGACTAAATTCATTCTTAAATAATTTATTAAATATTCATTAATATAATCAATATATAAAACAATATTATATGAATTTTTATTAATTAATTTTAAATTATCAAAAAATTCTTTTAATTCATCCAGATTTTTAGGCACTTTTAAAATTAAATTCAAATTTGAATTATTATATTTATTTATATCTTTGAAAATTGTTTGAATTGAACTATTAAAATAGATTTTTTCAGCTTTATTATTTTCGATAATAAACTGATTTCAAAGAAACATAAATTTATTGCGATAATATGGGATATTATTAAAAAATATCAAATCATTGATTCCAAGCCCTGGTATTAATAAATTAATATAATTAATATTTAACAAAGCCCCATCATCATATTTTTTTAAAGGAAAACTACTTTGACTAAAATTATTAGTTTTATTTTTAGTTTCATAAATTTCTTTTTTGATTTGAAAATCAGTAAAATCAGTAAAATCATTTTCTAAATCTCAAATTGAATATAAAAAATGATTTTGATTATTAATTAAATTGAACATTAAGTAATCAATCTTATCAAATAAATTATTAAAATTTTCCTTGGAATCTTTTTCTAAATAAGTAATTAAATTAAAATCAGCATTCAAATAAATATTTTGTTCTTGATAAAAAGTGGTAACCTTTTTTTCGTTTTTATTTCTACATTTTTTTAATTGATTAATTCTTTTATGCTCTTGATAAAAAAATAAAAAATTTTTATGAAATGAAACTAAATATTTATTATTTTTTAATTTTAAAAAATTAGCAATTTTTTGAATTAAATCATTTTTGTTTTCTAAATTTAACCAATGACTAAAATTAATTACAAAAATTGAAGCATAATTATTTGCATTTACTCTGTTTTCAAATTCTTTTTCATTATTCAGCACCTTGATTAAATTTTTAGGTCTTTTAAATAATTTATTTTTAAACATTAATGAGCAAAAATATTCATTTTCATTTTCAACATTTGGAAAAATTTTTAAAAATCAAGTCTTTTTCTGTTTGATTTTTAAATTTTTAAATAAGAAATTGGTGAAATCATTTGTTTTAATGTTATTAAAATTAACTTCTAAATTTAATTTTTCTAAAGTTTGATTTTGATTGAAGTAATTTTGAATAATTTTTCGACTTTCTATATCTAAAAGATTTAAAAAATTACTTAAATCATAATATTTTTCAATTGTGTTAATTCCGTAATTAGGATTTAACATTTTTTTTGAAGTTGACGTTTGATTTAAACGAATCAAAACCTGTCTTTTTTTATTAATTTTAAAAATGATTAAAGAACGTGCATTAAAAATATTAATTTTTTTAATCACAATTACTAAAATTAAAATCAATAAAATGCTTAATAAGAAAAATAAAATTAGTGACAAATTAACAATTGATAAAATCATGATCTTTAATTAATGTTTTTTAATAATCTAATTGATGGGTGATTTTTTGATAAAGTTTTTTCACTTCCTGAAGTAACAAATTTTACTCTAATGTTATCTTGATTAACTTCTAAAACTGTTCCTTCTCCATACATTGTGTGGCTAATGATATCTCCTGGAATAATTTTTTTATTAATTTCCTTGATTTTTTCATCATCAGTCTCACCCAATAAATCTAAATTAATAGATCCTGTTTGTAAAATGAATTTGTTTAAATCAATTCCCATTTCTTTAATAAATCTAGAAGGTTTTTTTTCTTTTTGATTAATATTTAATGCACCTCTACTATCACTTATAAATAAGCGATCTTTGGCTCTAGTTATAGCTACGTAAGCTAATCTTCTTTCTTCCTCTAAACTGTTTTCATCGTCAGAAAGTAAAACTTTATAATGCGGAAAAATTTGCTCACTCATTCCAACTAAAAAAACATTATCGAACTCAAGACCCTTAGCTGAATGAACCGTCATTAAAGTTACATAATTAGTTCCGTTATCATATTCATCACCCGCAGAATAAAGAGAAATTTCAGCTAAATAATCAGCAAGGTTTTTATTGCGATTTTGTGTTTCTCAAGTTTCCATTGATCTAATTAATTCTTGAACATTTTCTTCACCTGTTCTTTTTAAAGCTGGATCATTATTTAAATAATCAAAATAACCAACTTCTTTTAAAAAGTGCTTTAATACTATGGTAAATGGATGTTTACCTTTAAGAATTAAATGTCTGTGCTTATTAATAGAATTTAAAAAATCTACAATATTTTTCTTTGCTTCGTAAGTAATATCTAATTCTTTCACAAATCTAATTAAAGTTTGATAAATAGTTAAATTTTCTTCGACTGCTTTAGCCTTAATTTTGTTTAAAGTAACTTCGCCAATTTTTCTTGCAGGAGTATTGATAATTCTAAGTAATGAAATATCAGATGAATCGTAAATAACTCTTAAAAAGGCTAAAACATCTTTGATTTCTTTGCGATCAAAGAATTTTTGGCCATTTAAAATTTTGTAATTTATATTTTCTTTAATTAATTCTTCCTCAAAAGAGCGTGAATAATAATTTGAACGATAGAAAATAGCAATATTTTTTAACTGAATTTTTTTCTTTTTTAGTTCATTGATTTTTTGCACTACTCATCTTGCTTCTGCTTCTACGCTAAAAGCATGAATAAATTCAATTTCTTCACCTTCACTATTATCAGTTACTAAATCTTTTGAATAACGTTTTTGATTATATTTAATTAATTTGTTAGCTGCATTTAAAATTGATTTAGTTGAACGATAATTAGTATTTAAAATAATAGTTTTAGCATTCGGAAAATCTTTTTCAAAATTTAAAATTAAATTTACATCAGCTCCACGTCAAGAATAAATTGTCTGATCAGGATCACCCACAATTGTAATTTGTGCGTTTTTAGAAATTAATTTTTTTACAATCTCGTATTGCATTTTAGAAGTATCTTGGAATTCATCAACCAAAATAAAATCGTATTTTTGACTTCATTTAGTGGCAATTTCAGGAAATTTATTAAATAAATTATTTACTTGAATAATTAAGTCATCAAAATCAAAATATTTTTGTTTTTGAAGCATTAAATTATATTCCTCAAACATTTTGACAATTAAAACATTAGTTTGATAATTTTCAGGTTCTAAATCATTTAATTTGCTTAACAATTCATCGGCTGATAAATTAGCATTTTTTGCTAGTGAAAAAGTAGTTATTACATTTCTAAAATTTAATTCTTGAGCAGATAAATTATGTGCTTTATAAATTTCACCTAAAATAAATTTTTTATCTGAATCATCAATAATTTGAAAATCGTTTTTATATCCAAGATGCTTTGCTTCAACTCTTAAAATTTTTGCGCATAATGAGTGAAAAGTGCTAATTTCTGCTTTATCAGAATCTTCACCTACATATTGTTTTACTCTTTCATTCATTTCATTAGCGGCTTTATTAGTAAAAGTTAAAGCTAAAATTTGACTTGGATGAATACCTAAAACATTAATTAAATAAGCAATTTTTCTAGTTAAAACTCTAGTTTTACCACTTCCTGCTCCAGCAATAATTCTTAAAGGTCCATCAAAATACAATAATGCTTCTAATTGATCTTCATTTAAATCTCTTAAAATATCTTCTTTCCTATTCATCTTCGCTCCTTTTAATATGTCAAATAATTTCTTGATTTTTCTTTTTATAGGGAATTAATTTCACATTTTCAAGTTTTTCTTTATTTTCAAAATGTTTAATTCAGACAAGTCTTGTTTCAGTTAATTTATCTAATAAACTCAAATTTTTGATACTTCAAATGACTGAAAATAAATTAATAAAAGTCAATAATATTCATAATCCTAATAAAGAAGAAATTGTTCTTAAGCCTATATTTAAACTTCAGTCTCGGTAATTAAAGTTTTGATGATATTTGCTAAATTCATGAAAATTATCAGGTCTGACAGTGATTAAAAAAATAATTACCAATAATAATCACATGAAAAAAGTTAATTGCGCTTTTTTTAATACTAATTTAATGGTTGATATTTCTTTTTTAACGGGCAAAAATTGTGTTCTTAAGATTAACATTCCAATTGTTCTGGCTTGAAAAAACAAAGGAATTCAAATAAAAAGAATTGCAGCAATAATTGAACTAAAAAATAAAAAATAATAAAAATGATTGATATTAATTTTCACTTGTCAAACAATTAAAAAATAATAATTAATTATGATTAAACCCAGAAAAAGACCAAAATCTATTATTCCAGTTAATAATCTTGGAAAAACAGAAATATTTTTATGCACAACCACCCCATATATAAGTTAAATTATATTCTTTTTATTAATTAATATTAATTATCAAAAATACATAAAAATATCAATTAGCTTTTTTTAAATGCTTAATTGATATTTAAAGTTCATTAAAAATTTCTTTAATTAATTTTTTGGTAATTTTACTTTTAATAAATTTAGTTTCATTCAAATTTGAATTGTTAATTAAATAAACATTCGTATTATAAAAATTGATATCTTTTTCTTGTTCTTTTTGTACTAGTTGAATTAATTTTTGTAAAGCGTTAATAAAACGTTCTTTAGTTTTTGAATGAAATGTTTTATTCATTAATCTAGTGCTGCTTAATTCATAAATGAAAGCCATTAATCAAATATTGAAAAAATATTTTTTTGCATAGGCAATTTCATTTGCTAACTGAATATCATTATTTTCTAAATAATTATTTAAAAACTGTCACTCTTGTTGATAAGCGTCTAAATTAATTGAAATATTTTTATCTACTTTCTCTCTTATTATTCTTTTATCGAAATATTGATAAGTTTTAGCATTAATTAAAAGTAAATAATTAATAATGAGTGCAAATTTATTATCAACCAAATTCTCCAATTTTAAAGTTTGTAAATTTTGAATCAAATTTTTCTTGAAAATTTTATTAGTGATTGTAGGAAAACTAAAAGCAATAATTTCAGGATGTTCTTTTAAATCAAATTTGAAATTTTCTTTAATTCTGCCCTTCGGTTTAATAGTAACTTCATCAATAAATCTAGGTTTAATTTCGATAATATCGGTTTGTGCTGAATCAATTTTTTCTACTAAACGTAAAATATATGAACTGCGCAACTTGTTTTCATAATTAATAATTGTGAAATAGTCAGCTTTTACCATTTCAAAAGCTGCAAATATTTGTTCTTGATACTTAATTTTATGATTATTTAAAATGAATTTTAATCTTGAACCAAAAGTTGCAAAATGTTTTTGCACAACGTTAATTAAAGATTTAGCTAAAGAATTTAAAGATAAAATAATTTCAAAATCTTGATTTTCTTGATTTTTTAAATCATCAAGAAAATCATCTAAAATTTTAGAATTATTAATATTTGGGCTAATTATGCTTAATTTCATGCTTACCTACATTTTAATATTGCCAGAAGTTCTTGGGTATGGAATAACATCTCTAATGTTATCTACTCCTGTTACATACATTACTAATCTTTCAAAACCAATTCCAAAACCAGCAGAACCAGAATCTCCAAAACGACGCAAGTCTAAATATCATTGTAAATCTTCTTGATTGATACCAACTTCATTAATTCTATTTAACAATTTATCATATCTTGCTTCTCTTTGGCTTCCACCAATTAATTCACCAATTCCCGGTACTAATAAATCAAAAGCTGCAACTGTTTCATTATCATCATTTTGATACATGTAAAAAGCTTTAAATTCTTTAGGGAAGTTAATTACTGCGACTGGACCATTGAATAATTTTTCTGAAATATATCTTTCATGTTCAGTTCCTAAATCTAAACCAAAGTGAATGTTTTTTTCTTCAAAAATATCTTTAACTTCTGCTAATTTTTGAATTGCATCACGATAATCAATAATAGATAATTTAGTATTGATGAAATTATTCAATTTTTCTAATAAGTTAGCGTCAACATTTTCAACCAAATATTTAAATTCTTGTGGATGTTTTTCAATTGTGTTTTTGATAACAGTTTTTAATAAATCATCAGCTAAATTAATTGCATCTTTTAAATCATAAAAAGCTACTTCTGGTTCAATCATTCAAAATTCTGCAGCATGCTTTTTGGTATTTGAGTGTTCCGCTCTAAATGTAGGTGCAAAGGTATAAATTTTATTAAATCCAGTTGCATAACTTTCTCCATGCAATTGGCCCGTTACTCCTAAAGTTGCTTTATTTGTGCCAAAGAATGGATTTTTACTGTTTCCATCATTAACAAAAAAAGTTTCTCCAGCCCCTTCTCCGTCATTACTTGTAATAATTGGAGCATTAAAATACATAAAGTTATGTGCTTGGAAATATTTATGAATTTCAAAAGCTAAAGTAGATCTGATCAAAAATACCGCTCTTAAAACGTTAGTTCTGTGTCTTAAATGAGGAATTTCTCTTAAAGTTTCTAAATTGATTTCTTGTTTTTGAATTGGATAATCACTATCAGTATCTTTTAATAAATCAATTTTAGAAGCCTCAAGTTCAATTGTTTGTTTGCCTTCAGGTGTATAGTGTAAAATTCCTTCAACATTAATTGCTGCACCTAAATGAATTTTGTCAAGCAATTCAAAATCAAAAACGATATCTTTGTTGTCTTTTAAAACAATTTGCAATGATTCGACTGTTGAACCATCATTTAAAGAAATAAATCTAATTTTTTTATTTCCCCTATTAGATGTAACTCAACCCTTTAAAATAATCTTTTGAGCGTCAAAATTTTGAGAATTTAATAAAATATTTTTAATTGTTTGGTATTGCATAAAACCTCTTTTATTTAATAAAATACTTATTATAAATTTTACCACATTTTATATAAATAATTGGTTATAGCAGTTATAAAGGAATAAAATGAAAAAAAGATGGCATTTATTATCATTAGGCACTTTCTCACTACCATTGATTGCCACAAATTGTCAATTCGATCTTGTTGATCAAGAAAAAAATGAATTACAAGAGACTTGAAATAATATTCAAATCACAATAGCAAATAAAGATCTTTTGCCTTCAAACGTTCATAAAGATCAGATTGTTTTTAGCAATTATGATGCAGAAAAATATCAAATAGTGGGATTAAATTTTGAAGCTGATGACAATTTAGGAGCTTTAAAAATCAATTTTTATTTAAGTAGTAAAAACTTACTTTCAAATTTAAAAACAATAACTATTGATAATTTTCTTACTATAGTCAAAGAAAAGAAAATTCTTAATTCTGTTGTTGATAATATATCTATTTCAATTCCTAATCACAGTGAAATTGTTAATCAAACAATAAATTTAAATAATTTAAATTCATATTTAGAAATTCAAAATTTTAATAATGAAATTTACGAAATTGAAATACAAAATTTAACTTATCCAGATAATCATTCAATTAGTTTTGACTATTGAATTAATTCAAAAATCAATAATTTAAATAGCAAAATTAAAACTTTTAGATTAAATAATTTTAAAAACCCTTTTTTAGCTACTAAAAAAGAAATTGATCAAGCTGGTCTAAAAATAAATTTAGATATGAGAAATAAAAATCAAATTTATTTACAAGATGTAGATTTATCAACCTTTAATCAATATAAAATAGTTCAAAATTTAGATACTAATAGATACATATTTGAAGTATTAAATTTAACAAAAAATGATACAGATTTAACAATTTCTTTCAGGTTAAAAAGCAAATATGATTCAAATTTAGTTTCCAATATTGTTCAAAGAAATATTTCAAATTTTAAAATTTATTCTGCTAATCAAATTTTAAATGCAAACCAAATTAACGATTTTTATGAAAGCCATCCTAATTTAATTAAATTTGAAAATCAAAATAGTAACTTTAATTTAAATTGACAAAATAATAATCAATATTTAAAAACTATTTACAATCGTTCCTTGAGTTTTTCATATTTATTTACTAATGAAGAAAATAATAAAAGTTTAACTACCGGAACAATGTGATTATTAGATTATGCAAAATTAGGAACTGAAAAAGATAAGAAATATAAACTCTTTTTTGCTACCAATTATCATGTAGTTCAAGATTTAGTCTTTGCTGATGACTATCCACTTTATTTGCAAAGTTCAAAATTAAGTCAAAATCATGATATTGATACATTTGTTTTTGGTTATAAAAAAAATTTCAATGATTTAAATAGTTATGAAATGCAATATGCTGCTTTTGATAAAAATGCTATAAATAAGCCTAAAGTATTTTTCGAAGCCGTTGATTTTATGAATAAAAGTGCTTTAACTGAAGAGTTTCAAAATGTTAAACATTATGCTGATTTTGCAGTAATTGAATGAGATGTTGATTTAGATAGATTACGCAATAGCCCAACTTACAACGCTATTCCACTTTTTAGAGGCAATGCAGGTAAATTAGCTGATTTTATTGAAAACACAATGCTACCAAGCTTTAATAAATCATATGAAATTTACACTAATAATACAAATCAGTGAACAATGTCTAATAATCAATATTCATATGCTAATTTAGATTATGGTTCAGTGAATTGAGTAATGAATAATTTAATTGGTTATAAAAACAATACTAATGAATTGAATTCTATAAACACTATTAATGAAATTTACAATATTAATAGTTATATTCAAAATTTTAAAGATATTTATTACTATACTAACGAACCAACCAAAGTCTTTTTCTATGGATATCCGTTTAATACTGAAGTTCCAAGACATGAATTTATTTCAAACATTTCAAAAGAAAACTATGCTAATTTAAATTGAAATAATAATCATTGAGAAGATATAAATAGTTGGCATGGCATAACTTTTGGTAAAGAAAAAGAAATTAATTTCGATGGAATTAGTTTAAAAAATTACGGAATTTATTATGCAACTTATCAAAATACTGAAGTTAGAGGCGGAGCAAGTGGATCATTATTAATTAATGAACAAGGCTTACCAATTGGCCTATTATTTGGTAATAAAGGAAGTAAAAATTTCAGAGAAAATAATAAATTAGTTACATTAAATTCGGCGTTATATATATTATTTAGTCAAAATGTGGTAATGAAATGACCTGCAGGCTATAATACAAACAAATATAAAATAGTCGAAAAATACAATTTAATTGACGGGACAGATAAAAATAAATATCCACATCAAATTCAGTCATATAGACAAAGATTAATTGATGTTTATGGTTTAGAATTTGGAACGAAATTATTCCCAAAAAGCTTATAAATAAGGAGAAATATGAAAATAAGTACTGAAATGATAAAAAAGTTTTATCAAAAATATCAAAATAATAATCAAAATAAAATAATTGAAAGTGCCATTACTAAAAATGGAATTAAAAATGCAACTTTTAATAATGATATGTTAAGAAAACATAATTTTGAATTCTCACTTGAGAGCAAAAAAGTAGGAATGACTAATCAAAAAAATTCAGGTCGTTGTTGAATTTTTTCTGCTTTAAATATTTTAAAGGTGCAAGTAGCTGAAAAATTAAATATTGATAATTTTGAATTATCACAAAACTATTTGCTTTTCTGAGACAAAATGGAAAAAGCTAACAATTTATTTGAAAATATTATCGCCAATCCCAATTTAGACTTTGATGATAGATTATTTCAAATGTTAGTTGAATCTTCTCTTTCTGATGGTGGTTTTTGAGAATGAGCCCAAGGTTTAATTAAAAAATATGGTATTGTGCCAAAACAAACAATGCCTGAAACTTTTAATTCTGAAAATACAACAGTTTACAACGATGTTATCATGGTGCATATCGTAAGTACAATTAAGAAATTAAAAAAATTAGTGCTTGAAAATAAAATGATTCAAGCAGAAGAATTTAAGCAACTTGCTTTAGATAGATTATTTGAAATTAATGCTAAAGTTTTTGGTTTGCCTCCTCAAAATTTCACTTTAGAGTACCGCGATAAAGATAAAAAATTTCACTTAATTGAAAACTTAGATCCATTAACATTTTTAAATAAATATACAGATAATCAGTTTATAAATTATGTTAATTTATTGGATGATCCAAGAAATAAATATCCAAAAAATCGTTTATTGGTGTCAAAATACTTTAAATCAGTTATTGAGGAAAAAACTTTAAGTTCAATTAATACTAATATTCAAGAGATTAAACAAGCTATTATAAAATCATTAGAAAATAATGAACCAGTTTGATTTGATTGCGATGTTTCAAAATTTAGTGATGTACAAACTGGAATAATGGATACAAATTTATACTTAATCGATCAAACTTTAAGACCTTTTAATGATTTATCAAAAGCTGATCGATTAAATTATCGAATTACTTCTCCAACTCATGCAATGACTTTAGTAGGAGTAGATTTAGATATAAGTGGGAAACCAATTAAATGAGAAATTGAAAACTCTTGAGGAGATCAAAAAGGAAATAAAGGCTATTTTTCAATGTCTGATGAATGATTTGATGAATATGTTTTTGCCGCTATTGTTAATCCTAAATATGTAAATCCAGATGTACTTGAAGCCTTAAAACAAGAGCCAATTTTCATTGAACCATGAGATATTTTGTCTTAATAAATTCAAAAAAAGCAGATTAATCTAGTCTGCTTTTTTCTTTCCTTTTTCATAATAGCCATAAAAATATCGGTTTTTTTCTTGAATTGGAATTTTTCAATTTGGACCATATCATTGTTCCATAATAGCTTCTTGATCTTTAAAAAAACTAAATTGATGATTATTTATATAAACTGTTGTCAAACCGTTTAAAACATATTTATTTTTCAACAAATGTTGATTTTTGATTTTTTTAAAATTACTTGGTCAAATAGTTAAAACATATAAACTGTCTGGGTCGTTTTTGTTTCAATTTGATTCTAATAATTGATTTATTGAACTGTCAATAGTTAATGTTTTGTTTTTAAATAAGAAAAAATTCAATAATTTTTGCACAAATTTCATTAATTTGGGTTGAATAAAAAATATATTACGATTGAAATAGCCTTTAGTTGCATCAGCTTTATTTTTAAATGAATTAATATATTTTTTTACTTTTTTTATTGTGGTAGGAATTAAAATAAACATATCTATGAATATTGGTTTTTCATTTTTTTCATCCACATCATTTGGAAAAATGAAGCGTGGAAATTGATAACAATGATGAGAATATTGATTATCTAAAATTCGATTTGCATAATGTTTTTTCAAAAATTCATATGTTTTTAAATCAATAATTACATCAATATCACAATCTCAAGGAATTAAATTTTGATCACGAATAGCTCCCAAAGCAGTTCCATAAGCTAATGTATAAAATAAGTTATTTGCTTTGCAAATTTGATCAAATTCTAATAATAATTCAAAGTTTTTTGCCTGTCTTGTTTCAATTTCATTACATAGTTCAATTTCTGAATTTGAATGCATAAAAAAATTATAAATAAACAAAATTAAAATATGAACTTAATTATCATAAAAGTTAATAAAAAACACCTCTGATGCGAAGTGTTTAATATTTTTTAAGCTTTTTGACTTTGATAAACTTTCATAGTTAGTTTAATTAGTTTTCACAACTCATTAGCCAAAGTTAAACCTAAGCCTAAAAGAATTGGCATTCATAATAAATATGAATTTTGATATAAATTGCCAGACATTCTGAAAACTAAAGAAATATCAGGGACTAAAACAACGAAAAGAGTAAGGAATGTTGATGATAAAGCAGCTAATCAAACTAATCAATATTTTTTAAGTGAAGAAATAAAAATTGATTTATCAGACATTAAATTAATACTATTTAGTGAAGCAGCCACTCCCATAGTTATAAAAGCGGTTGTACTTGCAGTTACTAAAACACTTAAATTATTTTGAATAGCAAATTCTGCACCCAAAACATAAGCAATTAAAGTTAAGGTTGATAAAACTACTGACTGAAATATCAAGTTTCAACCCATTCCGCGAGCAAATAAACTTTCTTTTTTATCATATGGTGGCCTATTCATAACATTTTTACCACCGTCAACTAAACCTAAAGCAATTGCAGGAATACCGTGAGTTAATAAATTAATTCATAATAATTGACTAGCACCAAAAATATAAAATTCAGTTTGAAAATGGTTTTTATAAGCGAAGAAGAAAGCAACCATTCCAATTAACATTACTAAAATTTCAGTTAGTGAACTAACTAATAAATTCAAAATGACTACTTTAATTTTGTCGAAAATTAATCTACCGTTTTCAATAGAATTAACAATAGTGTTAAAATTGTCGTCAACTAAAATCAAATCAGCAGCTTGTTTTGAAACATCAGTTCCAGTAATTCCCATCGCACAACCGATATCACTTGCTTTTAAAGCAGGAGCATCATTTACTCCATCACCAGTCATAGCAACAACTTTATTATGACTTTGTCATGCTTTAACGATTCTTAATTTATCAGTAGGATTTACGCGAGCATAAACACTAATTAATTTAACTTTTTCTTTCAATTCTTGATCAGACATTTGGCTTAATTCTAAACCTGTAATAGCTAAATCATTTTCATTATAAATTCCTAAATTTGAAGCAATAGCTTTTGCAGTGTCTAAGTGATCACCAGTAATCATTACTGTTTTAACCCCAGCTAATTTAGCTTTTTCAATACTTTGAGCTACATTTTTTCTTGGTGGATCAACCATTGCTACTAAACCAACAAAATCTAAATTTGATTTGTCGGCAAAATTTATGGTTTTTTGTTCTTTTGCAACTTTTTTAATTCCTACTGCTAAAACACGATAAGTTTTAGTTGCAAAATTTTTATTAATTTGTTCGATTTCATCTAAATTATTAACTTTTGAATGTTTTAATATGACATCAGGTGCACCTTTAGTAATCATTAAATTGTAATCACCTGCATCAACCAAAACTGACATCATTTTTCTGTCGCTATCAAAAGTTAAAGTTGATAATAAAGGCATTGATTTTAACAAATCGTCTTTATAGATGCCCAAATCATAGGCAAATCTTAATAAACCAGTTTCAGTTGGATCACCCACTTCATTGAAACTTTCACTTTTGATATCAAAATTAATATGTGCATCATTAGCCAAAGTTAGATACTTAGCTAAAGGTTTAAATTCTGATTTATTTTCAGCTTCTGATAATAATAAATTATTATAAAAAGCATCAACAACTGTCATTTTATTTTCAGTTAATGTACCTGTTTTATCACTACAAATAATTGAAACTGAACCTAAAGTTTCAACGGCTAATAAATTTTTTACTAATCCTTTGTCTTTAGTCATTTTTTTAACACCGATACTTAAAAGTACAGTGGTGAAAGTAATTAAACCTTCTGGAATTGCAGCAACTGCCAATGAAATAGCTGTCACTAAACTTGAAGTATAAATATCTCAATTATTTCATACACCTGTATAAATATTATTGAGCAAAATTTGCATAATTAATGAAACAAAAAGTAATACTATTCCACCGATACCAAATACTTTTCCTAAACGATTCAATTTATCTTGTAATGGAGTAGAACTTTTCTTTTGATTCTGTAAACTTTCATTAATTTTACCTATTTCAGTTTTATTGCCAGTAAATTCAACTATTGCTAAGGCTTTCCCATTAGTTACATAAGTGCCAGAAAATAATAAGTGATTATTTTGAGCTAAAATTGAATCTTTTGCTTTATTAAAGTTAGCAATTTTTTCCACTGCTAAACTCTCACCAGTTAATGAAGATTCAACAACAGCTAAATTTGAAGCTTCAATAATCCGACAATCTGCACTAATTACATCTCCAGCATTTAAAATAATTAAATCTCCTGGTACTAATAAATTAGCCGGAATTACTTTAACTATTCCGTCCCTTTTTACTGTTGCATTAGTTTCATTTAATTTAGCCAAAGCGCGTACTGCTTGATCACTTTTAACTTCCTGATAAGCACCAAGCATACTATTTAATGAAACAACTAATAAAATAATGGCTGGTTCAATATAAGAAACTATTAATTCAGTTTGACTTTTATGACTTTTAATGTGTTCGTAAATTGCTAATCCAAGACTAATTGCAGCTGCAATTAGAAGTAGAATTACCATCGGATCCATAAATTGTCTAAAAAAAGCTACAATTGGATTAACTTTTTTACTTTTGGTTAGAGTGTTTTCACCAAATTCTATTAATTTGGCTGCAACTTCTTTTTCAGTTAAACCATTTTGCTTAAACTGTTCCAAATTATTATCCATTTCATCCTTTCTTTTATTATTTAAAATAAATAATAATTATAGAGTTTAAATAAATAAACTTAAAAAAGATATAAAAAAAATGGCGGAACAGAGAGGATTTGAACCTCCGCGGGAGTTGCCTCCCCTACAG
The DNA here is from genome assembly GCF_000621085.1 of Mycoplasmopsis gallinarum DSM 19816. Taxonomy (GTDB): domain Bacteria; phylum Bacillota_I; class Bacilli_A; order Mycoplasmatales; family Metamycoplasmataceae; genus Mycoplasmopsis; species Mycoplasmopsis gallinarum. The sequence goes on along the minus strand of NZ_JHZE01000005.1, from coordinate 162,622 downwards.
TCTTAGCAGGACCGCCTCTTCAGCCTCTTGAGTACTGTTCCACAGTTTCTTAATTATATGGTAAAAATAGGAAATTGAAAAAAATATTTTTGACTTTTCATAATAACTTATTAAATAAAAAGTATTATTAAATTAACAAAGTTCAATTTAAGGAGCAAAAATGGAAATTATCAAAAAAGGTTTTACTAATATTTCGTATAAAGATGGTAATTTATTTTGTCAAGAAAAAATACTAAATGGATTTAATCATAATGTGAATTATGAACAATTAAATCAATTTGATTTTGTGCCTCAGTTTATTAAAAAAGATACAAAATTTGTTTGATGAGAATTTATTGAAAATCAAAAATTGGATCTTAATCCTTCAAATCTAAAAACTATTAGTCAAAATTTAAAACTTTTACATAATTCAAATTGTCAATTTCAAAATAATTTCATGTTAGATCGGTTAAAATCTTTTATGCAGCAAATTCAACAATTTAATCGAATGACTAATTTAATTTTAGAAGCTTGAAAAATCGTAGAAAAAATTTTTACCAATGATAAGGAACCAAAAGTCCCTATTCATAATGATTTATATTTTTCAAATATTTTAGTAGATAAAAATAATAAACTCTGATTCGTAGATTGAGAATATGCAGCAATGGGTAATAAATATTATGATTTAGCTTTATTTACTTGTGCAACTGATTTGAATTTTGCACAAGAATTAATATTATTATTTAGTTATGGAAATATTGATTTACAAGCTTATTATGATCAAAAATTAGTCGCATACTTTTTTATCTTAACTTGAGCTTTAAGTAAAGAAATTATTCCAATTAATCATCAATATTTTGCACAAAAATTAGACGAGCAATTAAATTTATGAAAAAAGACAAATTAAAAATATAAGGTATTTAGCCTTATATTTTTAATTTTAAGTCTTCCAAATCATTTAAAAATAGTCCTAAACCACTATTTTCATAACTATTAATCACAGCATCAGCCATTTTTTTAATATTTTCTGGAGCATTAGCCATTGCATAAAAATTGAAATTATTTTCTTTAACACTAATATCATTGCCGCTATCACCCAAATGTAAAGTTTCTTCAGGTTTTAAGTTTAATAATGAACAAATAAATTCATTACCAATTCCTTTAGTTGATTCTTTATTAGTAATTTCCAAAGAATAACCTTTAGATACAGTATGAGTACGCAACATCGGAAACTTAATTTCAATTTCTTTAGCTAAATTAGCAATTGATTCAATATCTAATCCAAAAGTTAAAAATCTAGTAATATCTCTTTGAATATTTGCTTCAGCATAGGTTTTTTTAGCAAATTTTTGCGCTCAAGGGCGATCAAAAGTGAAATTATGCACACTTTTTCCATATATTACTTCATCACCATTGATTGTGTAATATAAACTACGCTCTTCTAAAAAATTCTTTAATTCTTGGGCAATTTTGTCTTCAATTAATCTTAAGCGTAATAAATTATTCTTTTGATCAACAATAACTGCTCCATTTTGTCCTATTACATAAGGAGCATTTATTTTTTTGGCTAAATCCATTACAAAGGGTGAATTAGGTCTTCCCGTTGAAATAATTAAAGGCTTTTTCTCATTAATTTTTTGTGCGACTAAAACATTAAAATCTGAAACTTGTTTTTCATCATAAGGCAAATCTAAAAAGGTGCCATCCAAGTCTATAAAATATGCTTTATATTGTTTTTTCATACGTTCCATTATAAAATATTAATATGAATATTATTATTGAAAATTTAAAAAAGAAAATAAAAGAAGACAAGCGAAAATTAATTATTTACAATATTGTTGATCGAATTATCGGTTTAGCAATTACTTTTTTAAACTTAATCGTCATTAGCATTGCCATCTATATTTTGTCAAGATTAATTAAGTTAAATCAAAGTGGTGAAAGAAGTAGCGTTTTCTTTATTATTTTAGCTTTTGTTATTTGCACTATTGTTTCATTTTTTTTAAACATTTTTTTAATTGTTTATAAAGAAAATACTCGTCTGACACTGTATAAAAAAGTTAAAAATACTTTAATCTATTTAGTTGTTAAATACAATAATAAAATTATTGATGAAAAAGAATTAGCTCAATTAAGTCAAATTTTATGGGATAAAGTGAATTTAAAACAAAAAATTGTAATTACACACTTAATTAAAAATTCTTTAGAATCAGGAGCTAAATAATGCAAAGTGAAAAAATTATTGCTTATTACAAAAGATTAGTAAAAAATACTACTAATTTAGTGTGAATTCTTGGTTTTATTTACTATTTATTTAATTTTATTGTTTTTTTAGCAACTTTAAGTACTGGGGTAATTGGAACTTGATTTTTAGCGGGAAATTCTAAATTTTTTACAAATACAAATCCTTATACTACATGATTAAATTTAGATTCTAACTATATTATTACTTTAACTTACATTAACTCAATTGTTGCCTTAACAACTGGTCTACTGTCATTTTTTTTAGTTAATGATCGTTATAAAACTAAAATGAGTCAATTAAGAAAATTAAAATTTGAATATGCATTATTTCAAGCCAAACAATTGTATTATGCTGATAATACAACCATTGATAGACAATACATTTTTTATAAAAGAATTTTAAATATTATTAATTATGATCGTTATCGTAAAGATTCATATGCTCAATTAGAAACTGAAATTAAAATTGAAAAGGAAAAAAGAAATGGCAAGTAAACCAATTATTCAAGATTTAACAAAGAAAATCAAAAAATTAAAATTTAAATATGGTTGAAGACACGGTTTGTTCATTTTTTTAAACATTTTGACTATTTTAATTGCAGCTGGCATGATTGTTTTAAACCTATATTCAATTCGTTTTAACATTTTTGCTGATCAAACAATGATTTATTTTGTTTTAATGTCAATTTTATCAACAGTTATTACTTTTTTAGTTACAGTTAAGTCGTTTTTAAATATTCAAGATAAGAAAACGCAATTAACTCAAAGTCTTTTAAAAAATCAAGAAACTTTAAGTCAAATTCAAGAAAAAAAATCAATTAGTGAAGAAGACGTTGACAATATCACAAGCACATTTTAATTGCAAAAATTACTTTAATTTTTGTTAAAATTTATTGATGCTTTTAGAGGAAAATATGCAAAACAAATTAGACAAATATATTGCAAGTTACTTTTTAAAAACCACTGAAATAATTAAACAAATTAATCCAAATAATATTATTAAATTGCAATTCTTTCAAAGAAAAGAATTTGCAATTTTAGCAGGTATGCAAGAAGTGCTTGAATTATTAAAAGAAAATAGTGACATTAGCAAATATAAAATTAAATACTTACCAGATGGTAGCAAAATTAAAGCGATGGAAATAGTTTTAGAACTTGAAGGACATTATCAAGATTTTGGTAAATTTGAAGGTTTAATTGATGGAATTTTATCAAGAGCAACTTCAATTGCTACACATGCTTATAATTGCGTAAATGCAGCCAAAAACAAGAAAGTAATTTTTATGGGTGATAGAATGGATCACTATTTAATGCAACCTTTCGATGGTAGAGCAGTGCATATCGGAGGAATTGAAATAGTTTCAACTCCTGCGCAAAATGTAATTGATATTGCTTCTCCTTTTGGTTCAGTTCCACACGCTTTAATTCAAAATTTTGATGGAAATACTGCAAAAGCTATGTTGGCTTATAAACAAATTTTTCCTAATGACAAAATTATTGCTTTAGTTGATTATCACAACAATGTCATAGCACAAACCAAAGAAGTTTTAGAAGTTTTAGGTTCAAATTTATGAGGAATTAGATTAGATACATCTAAAAACATGAAAGATCATATGTTTGACGATTTAGCAGATGAGCCAAAATATTATGGGGTAAATGTTGAACAAGTAAAAAAAGTTAGAGAATTTTTAGACCAAAATCATTCTCAAGAAGTTAAAATTGTTGTTTCATCAGGATTTAATGCTGAAAAAATTGCTCATTTTGAAGAAAATAATGCGCCTGTTGATTATTATGGTGTCGGACAAGCAATTTTTAAACCTTATGCTTCTTTTTCTGCTGATGCAACAATGTTAAACGGTAAAAAACAAGCTAAAGAAGGTAGATTTTATCGTGAAAATGAAAGGTTAATAGAATTTAACTAATGACAATTTTTTATTCATTTTTACTTAATTTTGCCTTAGTTCTTGTAGGATACTTAACAATTGGCTCTCTAAATACAGCTATTTTATTAGCTAAATGAATTAAAAAAGATGATATTAGAAACTACCATAGTGCTAATGCGGGTGCTACTAATTCAATTAGAACTTATGGTAAGGCTTTTGGAATTACAGTTTTTTTTATTGATTTATTAAAAGTTTATTTACCAACTTTAATTTTAAGCATTTTAATTAATCAATTTTTTAAGAATTTTGCAACTACCTATTTTATTAGCCCGCAAGCTTTAGCTTTGGGCATTATTGTAGGACATATTTATCCTATTTATTTTCAATTTAAAGGTGGTAAGGGAGTTGCTTGCACAATTGGACTATTTTTATCAATTAATTTAATTTTAGCCCTTAGTGCAATTTTGATTTTTATTATCGTAGTTTTAATTTTCAGAATGGTTTCTTTAGCTTCACTTTTAAGCATTTTATTAGTAGCAATCTTAACTTTTATTCCTTGAATGACACAAGGTATTTTAGGTTTTTATTTTAATAATTTAACTTTAAATAACAGTTTTATAAACTTAAATAATTATTGGTATGTTTCGGGAATAATTACTATTTTTGCCACTTTTTTAGTTTGATTTAGTCATCGGAGCAATTTAAAGAGAATTATTCAAAAAAGTGAAAGAAAAATTAGACTTTTTAAAAAGTAAAATAAAAAAAGATCAAATATAAGTTTTGAAAAATCTTTATATTTGATCATTTTTTTATCCCGTGACAATGTCTTCAGAAATATATTCATAATATCGTGAATAATTTCTTTTTTTACCTCAAATCAATATTGTACTTGTAATGCCTAATTGTCCAATGAACATTAAAATTGAAATAATAATTTTTGAAAATAAATTCATATTATCAGTTATACCTACAGTTAAACCAGAAGTACCAAAAGCTGAAGCTGTTTCAAAAATATAATGCATATATGGTGTGTCTGCAGGAACTTTACCTCCACCAAAATAGTCCACAGATGAGGTTGAAATTCCAAAACCAATTGCAATTACTAAAGCTAAACTGATGAAAAAGACCATAAAACTGTTATTGATTGAATTTTGACTAATTCTTCTTTTAAATACTCTTGGTTGAGGATGCCCTAAAATTTTAGAAAATAATGTAATAATTAAAATTCCAAAAGTAGTGGTTCTAATTCCTCCTCCGGTTGATGAAGGGGCTGCTCCTATAAACATCAACATTGTAATCATAAATAAAGCAGGTGTAGATAATTTAGCTAAGTTAAAAGTGGCGAATCCTGCACTCCGTGAAGAAAAGCTTAAAAACAATAAAGCTCATAATTTTTGCCCATATGTGCCTAAAGTAGGATCGTCCACTTTTCAAAAGCCACTAGGATTTTTATGTAAACCTTCAAAAGTTAACATAGTTAAAAACCCTAAACAAGTAACTATAAAATAGGTGCTTAAGCTTAATTTAGTAAACAATGATCAATGATATTTTCGTGGTTTATTTGCCAATTTATGTCTGAAATAATTGCTAATATCATGAATAACTGGGTAACCTAAACCACCTATTAAAAATAATATTAAGAAAATAATTTGTAGTGTGTAATTTCCATAATAAGCACTTAAAGAATTTTTGCCAATAATATCAAATCCGGCATTATTTAAGGCACTAATACTATGGAAAAAACCATACCTAAAACTTAAAGCTCAATTACCTTGAGGAGAAATATAATCTCCAATATCTTGTTTATTGATTAAATTATCAGCTCAAGGGGTAGCAAAATAGAAATAAAGACTTAAAATAAATGAAAAAAGTACAAAAGTGATTAACAAAAACAAAATTGAATCTACAATTACTTTTTTAATCATTCTGCTATTTGAGCTACTACGTTCAGTTGACACTAATTCCAGTTCAGTCAAAGAAGTTCTTTTTCTTTGTAAAAAAATAAAATTGATAATAAAAATTTTTAAGGCGAAAATACCTAAACCACCTATAAAAATTAAAATCGCTATAATAGCTTGTCCAGTTATTGTCCAAGTTGAATAAGTTGGACTTGTAACTAAACCAGTGTCGCTAAAAGCAGAAATGGCTGTGAAAAAGGCATCTGAAATAGATACTTTTTCATTGCCGGTTTGACTAAAAGGAAGTGAAAGAAACAATCAACCTGCTAAGACAATTAAAAGATAAATGATAAAAACAAATCTAACTTTTAAGCCTTTTTTTCTTTTGTTATGTAAAAAAGAAAAAAAAGAATAAAAGCGAGAGTTTTTTCATTTTCGAATAAACTTTCAATTTTTCATATTCAATATTTTAATATTAATTATTATTAATTATAAAATATTATAATGTTTTATAAGAATTAGTCATTAAAGAGGGTCTATGCATTTAAAAAATAAAAAAAATGAAAATATTTGTGTAATTGGCGCAGGACGTTTTGGTGGATCAGTAATCAACCAATTAGCTAAAACTTCTTGTTCTCTTTTATTAATAGATAAAAGTGAAGAAATTTTGAAAAATTATGCTGACATTGCAGAAAAAGTTGTAATTGCAGATGCAATGGAAATCAAATCATTAAGAGCTTTGAATGTTCATGAAATGGATACAGTTATTGTCGCTGTTTCTGACAATATTGAAATTGTTGCTGCTTTGCTTGAGTTAAAAGTTTCAAATATTATTGCGCGCGCTACTAGCAAAAGACATGCTAGAGTTTTAGAACAAATTGGAGTAAATGTAATTATTCAACCAGAATATGAAGCTGGAATTAGAACTGCTTTAATTGCAACTAATTCAAATTTCATTAAATATTCAAAAAATTTACAAGAAGTTGCTGATGGTTTTGTTATCGGTACAACTACAATTACCAATGAAGATTTAGTTAATAAAGAAATTAAGGATATTCAATTTAACGAATGAGGAGTTTCAATTGTTTTAATCAAAAGAAATGCTGAATCAATTCTTCCTAATGGTAATACTGAATTAAAACCATATGACTTAATTACTTTAATTGGTAAAATCGCTGACGTAACTAAAGTTACAGGTTTACTAAATCAAGAAAAATAGCTTATTTTTGATAAAAAAGTATCAAAAATGAGCTTTTTCTTTTTTTCTAATTGAGATGTGAAAAATGAAATCAGTTTTTCACATAATTTTTTTTATTTTTTTGGCACTTTTTTTGCAAAAAATTGCTAATAAAATATAAAATAGTGGTGGATAGTGGAGGAATGTGGATGTTTGGTTTATATGAAAAAAATCTTGACAGTAAAAACCGCATTATTGTGCCAATAAAATTTATTAATCAATTAGGTACAAAATTTTTTCTCACTCTTGGAATGAATGGAATTTTAGAATTGCGCTCTCAAGAAGAATTTGCTAAATTAACTAATGACTTAGTTAAAAGAAGTAATTATGACCAAAAGGCAAGACTACTAAAAAGATTTTGACTAGGTAATAGTTATGAAGTTGAATTAGACGCATTGAATCGTTTCACTTTTCCAAAATTATTAGTAGAAAAAGCAGCTATCCAAAAAAATGTTGTTTTGGTTGGACTCGGTGATTTAGTAGAAATTTGATCTGCTGAAAAATATTATCAATACAATCAAGACTTAAGTAATGATGAAATTCAAGAAGCAATGGAAAGTTTATTAAAAGATGCAACAGAAAAATAATCACTATTCTGTTTTACTAAAAGAAACTATTTTAGCCCTTAATATCAAACCTAATGGTATATATGTAGATTTAACTTTAGGAATGGGAGGGCATTCATCAGAAATTTTAAAATTAATTCCTGATGGTCAACTTATCGCTTTTGACAAAGACACTTTTGCTATTAATGAAAGCAAAAAACGTTTAGAAAAAATTGCACCGAATTTTCAATTAATTCATTCAGACTTTGCAAATATTATTGAAGAATTAACAAAATTGGGAATTCACCAAGTTGATGGAATTATTGCTGATTTAGGGATTTCATCACCTCAAATTGACAATGCAGAACGAGGTTTTTCTTACAACAAAAATGCGCGTTTAGACATGCGGATGAACAATGAACAAGAATTAGATGCTCATTATGTAGTTAATAATTATTCTGAAGTTGATTTGACTAAAATTATTTATGAATACGCTGAGGTAAAATTTGCTAAACCAATTGCGAAGGCCATTGTAAATAATCGTCCTATAAATACAACTTTAGAATTAGCAGATGTAATTAGAAATAATTTACCTGCAAAAATTGTTAGTCAAAAAAATTTTTTAAAGCCTGTTTTTCAAGCAATAAGAATTGAAGTAAATAATGAGTTTGATTCAATTAGAAAAATGTTAAGTGATGCAGTCAAATTATTAAAAGTTAATTCATCATTAGCTATTATAAGCTTCCATTCTTTGGAAGATTCAATAGTGAAGCACTTTTTTGGTAATTTAACTAAAGATAAATTACCATCTAAAATGCCAATTAATGAAAACAAACAATATATTGTAAAAACTGTTAAACCTTCTAAAAATGAACTAAGTGAAAACAACCGATCACGAAGTGCAAAATTAAGAATTTTAACTAAAATACAATAGAAAATCGAGAAAGGAAAATTAATTGTGGCAACTAAAACATACTATTTTAATTGTGTTTTAGATACTAACACAATTAAATTTGACCTTGTAGAACAATCACAAATCCAAATTGTTTCAATTTTTGAAGAAAAATTGGAATTATTAAACAAAGATAATTTCGATTTACTAAATAAAAAATTAAAAAAAACTTTAAATTTTGTAAAGAAAATTGTTAATAAAAAGAAAAACAATCAAATTTACTTTAATTGTTTTTTAAACAGTTCATTGGATAATGAAATTAAAATCATTTTTTACGATCAACAATTTGATCTTAATAAACAGATTGTTGATAAAAAACTTCATGATGAAATTAAAAAAGAAATTAATTTAAAGACTCAACATCAAAATGTAACTTTGCTAAACCAAAACACCTTACTTTTTAGCATAGAAAATGATGAAGAAAATGATAAAAAATATTTATCTTTTCCTTTAAATCGTAAAGGCAATAAATTAAATTCTTGATATTCTCTTTTAGCAGTCAATAATGACTCTTGAATTCAAAAATTAATAAATGAATTTAAAAAACAAAATTTAATTTTTGATAATTTCTTTTATGAAAATGAAGCTTTATTGGCTTCACAAGAAAAAAGTGATAATTATTCTTTATTAATTAATTTATCGCTAAGCAAAATTACTATTGATGCTTTTTTCAATCACAAAATTTATTTACACAAAAGTATTAATTTAAATTGAGAAAATGTTTTTGATAAATTTACAAAAATGTTTAATTTAAATTTTGAACAAAGCAAAATACTTTTAAATTCTGTTTTAAATAATTTAGAGTTATTTCAAAATGAAAGAGATAATTTAAATGTTAATCAACAACATGCTTTATCTTTTATTGAAATAATGTATGACAAAATTTATGATTTAATTAATGAACAACTTGAAAATGAAATCTTATTTTCAAAATCAGAAAAAATTTTTATTAAAGATAATTTAATAAATAAAAATCAAACAAGCTTACTTTTTAGCAAAATAAAAGAAAATTATTTTGAAAAAAATACTTATTCTTTTGATGAAAATCTTGCATTATTAAAAGGTTTAAATAATCTTGAAATGGGTGTTATTAATATTTATAATCAGAATATTGATAAAACAAATACAATCAAAAATTACACAGCAGATTTTAAAAATGAAAGAAAAAATAACAACTTTTTCATTAAATTTAAGCGTTTTTGCAAACAAATAACTCAACTAAAATAAATTAATTTTTACTGATCATAAAACTTAATTTATTGAAGGGACAGATATTTATGGAACACAAAGAAATTAAAATGAAAGTAATAGGGGTAGGCGGCGCCGGTAATAATTCTATCTCATTACTATTAGAAGAAAATTTCCCAAATGTTGAACTTTGAGCGGCTAACACTGATTATCAAGATCTTCAAAAAAGTGAATTTCCAAATAAAATCTTGTTAGGAAAAAGCACTGAAGGTTTTGGAGCTGGTGGAGATCCTTTAGTAGGAAAAAAAGCAGCTAAAGACAGCATGGAAGAAATTTCAAAAGCAATTAAAGACGCAAATATTTTAATAATTACTGCTGGACTTGGTGGTGGAACCGGAACAGGGGCCACTCCTGTTATTGCTGAAATGGCCAAAGATCAAGGTATTTTAACAATCGTGATTGTAACCACACCTTTTGAAGCTATTGAAGGTTTTAAAAGATATGAAAATGCAAAAAAAGGTTTATTAGAATTAAAAGATAAGTGTGATGCTTTAATTGTTTTGTCAAATGAAAAACTTTTAGAGCAATATTCAAATGTACCTTATTTAGATGCATTTAAAGTAGCTAATACAACTTTAAAAAATTCAATTAAATCAATTCATGACATTATTTATCACAATGGAAACATTAATATAGACTTTAATGATTTAAAACAAATCCTTTCTAATTCAGGCCAAGCAATCATTGCTTTAGGCCGTGCTAGTGGTAAAGAAAGAGCAACTAAATCAGTAGAAAATGCTTTTGAAAATATTTTGAGTGATAACAAACTCGAAAATTATGAAAAAATGATTTTATTTATTCAAACCGATTATGCTTCATCTCTTGATGACATTAAAAAAACAAAAGATAAAGTTAACGAAATTTTTAATGTAAATGATAAAACTAAATCATTGATTTTAGGAATTCAAAATATAGAAACTAAAGAAACTGAAGATTTTTATCAAGTTTTTATTATTGCTTCGGGTGTTAATCCAACTTCAAAATTATTAGCAGAACGAGCAGATCAAGTAACTAATAATCATGAAAATAATATTAATCAAGAAGTAATACAGATTGTTCAAAAACCTGTTGAAAATAAATTGGAAGAAAAATTTGATATTGCTTCATTAACTGAAAATTGATTTGATGAAGATGATGAATAAATGAAAAACGCACGTTATTTGGTGTCTTCACTTAGGGATTTTTAATCCCGGAAATAATCGGCATAGTCGTAATCATAGCGGCTATGCCGTTTTTTCATGTTCTGTAGGTGGTGTTTGGAAATCACCTATGCAATTGTAAATGATTTTAATGCGTTGTAACTTTTTGCCGTTAATACGCTCACTTTGATACACATAAACCTTTTCAACAAACTCACGGAGAATTTCAGCCGTGAGTTCTTTTATGTCCGTATGCTTTCTCACAAGTTTTAAGAACCTATCAGCATTAAGAGAGTTTTCTTTTTCCGTATTCATTATACCTTTAAGTTCGACAACTCTGCTTTCAAGAGTTTGTTGTTCGGTTTCGTAATTGGCGGTCATTTTACTGAAACGCTCATCAGAAACCTTGCCCTCAAGGTTGTCCTCATAAAGACTTTGGATTATTTCATCGAGTTTCTTTATACGAGCCTGTGCCTGCTCAAGTTCTCGTTTGCTATCTCGAAGTGTCTTGTCTACATCCGCTCGGCATTTCTTTGTAACAAGCTCTACAAATTCTGTTTCATGCTCCCTTGCAAATGCTGTAATGCTACGTATTCCGTCAAGGAGTAAAGCCTCAATTGTTTCGTTCTGTATTTGGTGTGAGGAGCATCCGCCTTTTATTTTTCGGTATGTAGAGCAAACCATATATTCCTTTTGCTTCATTGTTGTGCAGCGGACTTGATATAATTTCTTACCACAATCCGCACAGAACAACATACCTGAGAGAATTGGCATTTCTCCATCCTTGTGACCTTTCTTCTGCCATCACGGATTCGTTGCACGATGCGGAAAGTTTCTTCATCAATTATCGCTTCGTGCGTATTCTCAAAAATCTGCCATTTAGAAGGGTCATTCCACATTTTCTTCTTGTTCTTGTATGACTTTTTATAAGTCTTAAAGTTTACTGTGTGACCGAGGTATTCAGGCTTTTGCAAAATGTCTGCCACAGAACGAGCCTGCCAAGCGTAAATGTCATCCGGCACTCTCGCAGGAGTGTTAATGCCAAGGCTGTGCAAATGTGCTGTTGGCACAGGTATCTTTTCACTTGAAAGTATCTTAGCTATCTGCGTGGGTCCATATCCCTCGATGCACAATCGGAAGATTTTTCTTACCACATCCGCTGCAACATCATCTACTACCCATTGAAGTTTATCTTCAGGACTTTTAAGATATCCATAAGGTGGGTTCGTACACAGCGGTTTTCCGCTTTCACCCTTTGCCTTGAATACGGCTCGGATTTTCTTACTTGTATCTTTGGCATACCACTCGTTGATGATATTAAGGAATGGTGTGAAATCGCTGTCCTGCTGATTGGCACTGTCGACACCATTGTTGATTGCTATAAAGCGGATGTCAACACCGGGGAAGAAAACTTCCGTGTAGTAACCTACCTTAAGGTAGTCTCTTCCAAGGCGGCTCATGTCTTTTACAATGACGGTTGCAACCTTGCCATCTTCAGCAAGTGCAATAAGCCTTTGCCAATCTGGGCGATCAAAGTTTGTACCTCTGAAACCATCGTCCACAAAAACTTGAGTGTTACCAAAGCCGTTATCATCGGCATACTTCTGCAGCATAGCCTTTTGGTTAATGATGGAGTTGCTGTCGCCTTGCAGTTCGTCATCTCTTGAGAGTCTGCAATACAAGGCTGTTATTTTATCTGTTATCTTCGCAGTTGAAGACTGTCTTGTTTGTATATTCATATTTACCTCCTTTCTGACAATCTTCAAGCGGTACTACATATTACCGTACACCTGCGAAGATATCAAGATGTATTTTGAACTAAAATACTTTCTTTATTTGTACACTATTTGTGTCGCTTAAAATCAAGCGTTTCAGCTTGTCATATGCGGTCTCTTTTGCATTACTGCTGAATGCTGATTCTACTATGTATATTGTGTCACCAATTTGCTTCTCGGTGGTATGAACTACTTTTTCTTCCATATATAACTCCTCTCTTCAGTGGGTGGGGGTGGTAAAATCTCTACGACTATTTCTTTGAGCAACGGGCGTGGGCTTTCGTACACAAAAAGCGGAAATCAAAGGGGGTATTAACCCCATAATCAAACATTGGTTATGAGGCATACATCCAATGTGGTTTTATGCTGTGATATTCAGCGTTTTGATTGCATCCGAGCGGATGAGTTTTCCGTCAAGGTGTTCGTAGCCAAGATAACCTATTTGCTGATGAAGAGCATACTTTTCGGTAAGCGGTCTTACTGTTAGCGGTAATCTCTGCACAATCCAATAGTAACTGAAGTCGCCGAAAGCAATAGGCTTTCCTGTTGTAGGCATAGCATTTGAGATTATAACACGCTTACCCATAATGGTATCGTTAGTGTGATTCCAAATGTAGTTGCCTCCTTCATCTTTGAGAGTGCGGAGTGTCTGTGCAGTTTCATCATTCATCATCCACACACCATTCTTACGATACTGCTTGTCCACAAAGAAGTAGAGTTTCACCACATCCTCATATGTAAGCTTGGATGTTTCTGCACCAACTTCAGCTGTGGTAAGAATACCCGTAGGTTTGTCAACTCCATCACCATTTACAAAGGCATCTTCCTCAGTTCTTCCGATACGCTTTGCAAATGAGGTTGTGAGATACTTTTCAATATCGAATTTTGCATCAGCGGTGAAGTCATCGGATATACGGATGATAGTTCCGAGTCTGTGGTTTTCTACCGAGATGCTTCTGAAATCGTCTACACCATCGTAAAACTCAAGGGTGTTTTCTCCGAGCCAAGTGGCAATATCCTCGGCATCGTAGGTTTTGATGGTGTGGTCTGTACCGGGTGCATTGATAATGGTAGCAATAGATCTGAAAGGGTTTTCTTCCAAAAGTGCTGCCTTGTACTTCTTCATAGATACCACCGGAAGCTTGAATGTCCCGGTCATATTGTGTTTACCTGCATCAAGGTTTTTCTTTGCATTGGAATTACCTCTTACGGCATTCCAAAAGTCTCTGTCATATTCGGGGGAATTTACAAGATAATCGTTAAACATAAGTGTTACCTCCAATTAATGTTTTTTAATAAGTCTGTTGTATTTGTGCTTCATGAGCACATTCTGAAGTGTGTTTGTATATCCAAGTTCGGATGATACGGCAAGCATATTCTCAAGAGAGTTGTACCATAGGCTTCTTTCTCCGAGTTGAAGATTGAAGAACTTGTCCTTTCGGCTGTCCTTGGGAGCAAGCAATATTGCCGAAGGCTTATTCTTTGCCTTGAATATTCCGATCACCCAAAAGGTGTCGAAATCGATGTGTCCGCAGAGGTCTTTGATTCTCATTTTCTTTTACCTCTTTTAACAACATAACCATGCATATCGCAGTAGTCAATAGCCTGCTTGTATGTGGTAAAGAACACATTGCTGTTGCCCTTCTGCACTACCCAAGGAGCAGGTGTCAATCTTTTGCTTTTTAACACAAGCACATACTCTCCATCCTCTGCAATACGAAGTTGCTGTCCCGAGTATTTTTCGTTATCAAAGTCGGATGCTTTGATGCCTACGGGAAGTTTGAATTTGTCGGTAATAATACCTTTTACATTAAAGTGTTTCATGATTGTTTCCTTTCTGTTTTTAATTGATTTTTATTGTTATTTCCTATGCTCATGCTTATGCAATCATTGGCATCACCTCTTTCATATGTGTGGGTGACACCGTTGACGGTCATTTCTATATCTTTTTTATATGTCTTTTTGTTTTTTTGACTATATAAAAATTTTATATATATGACTGTCATAGGCTGTCACCAATTTATTACGCAGCACGGAAATCGCTGACGCAAGGAAGAACTCTGTCTTTGATGCGAAGTCCCAAGATGTATCTGCATTCCTTTGTGCGATGCTTTTTGTATCCGGCATTTCAAGAGCTGTATAAAAGTCGCTTGTACTTCTTGCAAACTCACCCATAGTAATGCAGTAACTGCGGTATTCGGAATAAAGTTCACTTGACTTTTCCTTGTAGCTTTCACCAATATCACAGCAATCTTCTATGAAGTGACCAAGCCAATCATTGTCTTGCATATATTTGCTGATGGCTTGCTGTACGCAAAGAGGTGTATCAAATTTAAAGTTTTTCTCAATTACCATTCTTGCACCTTCTATCATCCAAGCAAGGATGCTTTCGCCTGCGTGTTCATAAAGATAATCGGCATAGTTTTTGATGTCGGATTTTCCGCTGATGGTTGCATTAAAAGGAATGACTATCAGCCTTCTCCATGTTCCCGAATCACTCGCACCTACCTTCGGCAGATGGTTTGTGTAAAGAACAAGAGTGTGTGTCGGTGTATAGCTGAAAGGATCTTTGTACTTTTTCTCGGCAAATATCTTATCGGTGGAACAGAATTGTTTTACATTTGAAGTGCTGAGTCTTGTGCCTTCTTCCAATTCAGCAGCAATGAGAAGTCTTTTTCCTCTTGCTTCTGCAAGCTCCGGCTTTACATTTCTGCGACATCCCACTGTGAGAGTGTCAGCAGATATGTTTCCGCTATATGTGCCGAGAATTCTTGAAAGGACATTCCAAAATGTTGACTTACCGTTCTTTCCGTCACCGTATGCAATTATCAATGCTTCAAGATTGACTTTGCCGATAGTGGCAAGTCCGGCAATTAGCTGAACATACTTGATAAGTTCCTTGTCACCGCAGAAGAAGGTGTCAAGTGCTGACATCCACTCTTCCGAAACTTCTGTGCCGGGTGATACAGAGGTTATCTTTGTGATGAAATCTTCGGCTCTGTGTTCACGGAGTCCGTTCAAACCTTTACGAAGGTCATAGGTGCCGCTTGGGGTATTAAGCAGGTATTCATGTGTGTCCAACTCATCCTGACCGATTTCAAGCATCGGTCTTGCTTCCTTCAAAGTTGCGGATATGGATTTTGACTCTCTGCGTTTGATGACATAATTTTGGTAAGCAAGAGCATTGCAGAGCATGTTGTATGCGGTACTCTGTTCCTTGTTAAAAAGCGAGAGTGCCTTTGTTTTGCCTACGCCCGTGATGAGTGCGGTTGCCCCGGTGTTGGTCATCAGCTTATTTGCCTTTGTGATTTCCGCTTGTGCTTCTTCTAACTGTCGGGATGTCAGTTCTTGTGCCACTGCTTGTGCTTTGGACTTTGATTCTTCCCAATACATTCCGTTGTAGCGGATGTAGTCGGTAGAAGGTGAATACCTGAGTTCAGATGCGTATTCTCTTGAAAGAACCTCGGCTTGTCCAACATCGGAAAAATCTCCGGGTTTCAATAACACATCAGAGTTGTACACTTCAGGCGGTATATACCCATCTTCGGAGGATACCTTATCTGCAAAACCTTCAGCACTTTTCCATATGGCAGCAAGTTCATCTTCTTCAAGTGGCGGTACGCACTTTTCTGCTTTAGAAATAAACCTTTCATATGCATCCACTCCTGTGCCATACCTTTTTACAATGCGACCTGCGAATCTTGAAAGCGTACTGTTGCGACTACCTTCGGGAATGATGTCGATATTCACATCGTTTTCAATAAACTCAGATATCAATGTGTTTCCGGGAAAGAACTCTACTTCGGGGTTTTCAACACCAAAGAAGAATCTTGCAATATCGACAGCATTTTTGTCGAAGTATGGGAATCGTTGTAGGACTTCCGTTTTCAGATTTTCATATTGCTTTGCCTCGGTTATGGTTGTAATCGGGAAAACAACATGGAAACGAGGACGAGCCGAGCGTGAGGCTTTTACTTTGTTGTGGCTTTTGCTGTAGCTTACATAGAACGGCACATCTACAAAGTTTGAAGCAACATCGGTAGGCTTAACCCAATCGGTAGGATTATCAGTATGGTCATTGTCGCATTCCATTGCCACACAATCGGAACTTACAAAGTTACTTGCGTTGCGGTAGTTGTCCATGTATTTTGCAAATACATGGTCGTGGCTTACGGCTTTGCGAAAATCATCCAATGATGTAACTACTACCTCATTGGGGTAGATGCAGTTCTTGGGGTTGCCTATGCATCCGGCGGTGTAAAGTGTAATCTTTTGCATTTTTCTTCAGCTCCTTTCTTGTAAATTTTTGTTTTAACTCTCATATTGACCACCTCCTTTCAGTTGGCGTTGTTTTTGTTCCTCTCACCATACGGAGATTTCAAAGGCTTTTTGATAAGTGTTTTTTGAAAAAATAATCGTTTCACTATACGGAGAAAAAAGAGTTGTTTTGTTAACCCTTTTTATAAAAAACTTTGAGATTTTTTCGTCCTTCACTATACGGAGATTTCAAAAGCGTTTTGATAGGGGTGTTTTTGAAAATATTTCTTTCACCTTCTTACGGAGAAATGAAGGGCGTTTTGAGGGAGCTTTATCAAAAAAATGCAAAAAAATAAAGCCGTAATAAATACGACTTAATGTGAGTTTCTATTGTTATATGTTTTATGTGTAAATAAAAGATAAAAATACTTGTGCAAAAAGTAGAAATTAACAAAATGGTATTGCTTTTATTCGAGTTTTGGAATATAATAATACTTACAATATGCAAGGAGTGTATTAGTATGAACTTTATATCTGCACGAGAAGCTGCTAACAGATGGGGAATTTCCCAAAGAAGAGTGGCTGTTCTATGTTCCGAAAATCGTATCGAAGGAGCAACTATGGTAGGCAATATGTGGATCATTCCGACAACTGCAAATAAACCTATTGATGCAAGAAGTACAAGGTACGTTTCCGAAAGTAAAAAAACTGTACGTCCTTTTTTGAAATGGGCTGGCGGCAAGGGTCAGTTGTTAAAAGAAATTGAAAAATATTACCCATTTGAAAATAGTAAGATCACAAAATATGCAGAGCCGTTTGTTGGTGGAGGAGCTGTTCTTTTTGATGTATTAAGCAAGTATAACCTTGAAGAAATATATATAAGTGACATTAATGTAGAATTAATAAACACTTATTATGTCATTAAAAATATGACGGATGCATTGATTAAACTTTTGAAAACATATCAAGACGAATACATATCTCTTGATCTTGAAGCTCGAAAAAAATACTATATGGCAATGCGAGAGCAATTTAATGTTATCAAGGTTAATGGAGATGAAACACAAAACATTGTAAAGGCTGCCCTAATGATTTTCTTGAATAAAACTTGTTTTAATGGTCTTTACCGAGTAAATAAAAAGGGGTTATTCAATGTTCCTATGGGTTCATATAAAAACCCACTTATTTGTGATGAAGAAAATCTTCGTGCTGTAGCAGAAAAACTCCAAAAAGTAAAAATTGTTTGTGGAGATTATAAGGAATCTGCGAGTTTTATTGATGAAAATACATTTGTTTACTTTGACCCACCATATAGACCGCTTACGGAAACATCAAGTTTTACTGCATATACAGAAAGTCTGTTTACAGACGAGGAACAGATAGAACTTGCTCACTTTGTTGATAATATGCATAAAAAAGGTGCCAAAATAGTAATAAGTAATTCCGATCCAAAAAACATAAATGAAGATGACGAATTTTTTGATACCATTTATAGCAAGCATCAGATAAAACGTGTAGAAGCTACAAGAATGATAAACAGCAATAGTGAAGCAAGAGGCAAAATAAAAGAACTTTTAATATCGAACTTCTAAACACATAACTTTAATTAAATAATATTTTTAACACTGTGGAATGTTATTCCGCAGTGTGTATCTCTTGTGGAGGAAATAATGATATGAGATTGAAAGAAGCACAAGAAAAGATATTCAATTTATGTAATATACCTTTTTCTGAAATATTTACAGAAGAAGATTTTTTGACGATTATAAAAAACAAAGGAAAAACCGGGCAGCTGCTTGAATTAGCTCTTGGGAAAAAACTTGATAGTTTTAATATTGATTTTGAAGATGGTGAGCTCAAGAGCAATAAATGTGATGCAACCGGGAAACCTTTGGAGACCGTGTTTATCACTCAAATATCAAGTATTATTGATGAATTGCTTCAAGAAAGAACTTTCGAAGAAACACATCTTTATGAAAAAATCAGCAATATGCTTTATGTTCCAGTTTGCAAAGTAGGCAATCCTCGTAATTGGATGTTTTTAGATGCTATACATATCGACCTTTCTGACAGAAGGTTTTCATATCTGTTGAATATATGGAGAGATGATTATTATAATATTTGCAAACAACTTAGATATCACATTGAAAATAGTCATGATGGTTTTATACATACATCGAATGGCGAACATATACAGATAAGAAGCAAGGATTCTCAACCTTATCACCCCATATATTCATCCACTTACGGAAGATATGTTTCTAATAAGAATCATGCTTTTTATTTTCAAAAGCAATTTGTGTATGATGTATTAGCTTTGTATAACAAATAATGGAGGTGTAAATATGCCAGTAAATATATATGGCGGTGGAGCTCGTACCAATGCGAACGGGTTGAGATTTGAGCAAGAAACAAGTCTCGAAGAAGCATTGTTAAATGCAGGATATTCAATAAACGATAGAAATGTCATTAAAGATGAACATAACAATTGTATAGGAATAATTGCACCCAAGCACGCCTTTTATAAGGTAATATTGGAGCCGGAAGGAATTAATTGGGAAGATTATATTTCCAAGAAACTGTTACCTGATGAAGCTTTATTGAATTTCAATAATAATACAGTGTACATAATCGAAAAAAAGTTTCAGCACGATTCAGGCTCTGTGGATGAAAAACTTCAAACTTGTGACTTCAAAAAGAAACAATATCAAAAATTACTTCAAGACACTCCTTACGATGTAGAATATTTATACGTTTGCAATGATTGGTTTCAACAAAAATGTTACCTTGATGTTCATAATTATATCAATTCCGTTGGATGCCATATATTCTTTAATGCAATTCCACTGGAGTTCCTCGGTTTGTAGTTAAGATATTATAACTTAGAATGTTAAACAAAAGGAGGCAAATGATATGGCTGAACATGAAATCACACGTTTTTTTTCAAATGAAGGAACACGAAATGAAGTGCGATTAAGGGTTGTCAATGCTCTTTCAGAGGAAGACCCCGGCAATTCAACCGAAACTGAAAGATATACATATTACGTTGAAACCTTGGATGATGGAAATAGGGTTTATCTTCGTCGTCCGGCAAATCTTCATTTCGGTTTTGATTTTTTGGTGTGTGTAGAAAATGCAAATTATGCAGAACCTGGGAAAAGACGTAGAAATTATCCCAAGCATGACGATTTAGGCATAGATTTACAAGCAAAAAAGGCTGAAGATCCTGAAATGTATAAAAAACTTTATACTTTATTGAAGAAAGTATACGAGTGCAACGATGTATTTGAAACTGACATAGAAAACATTTCTTTTTCATCAGGATTACCCGTGGATCATATTTTAAAGACAATAAAATGGCTTTTTATTGAGCAAGACATAAGATATTGGAATTACTCCGGCAGAAGCATGACATGGGGAATCGTGCCTGAGCCATAAGTAAATTGTGAAAAGGATAGTGCATATGAAAAAAATAAAGAAATGGGAGCCGGAAGATTTCGAACTGGAAATGACGACACATTGGTCATTTCCAAAACGTGGCGATTGGGCTACTCATGATGCAAAATGGAGAGGAAACTGGTCACCATATATACCGAGAAATATTATATTAAGATATTCGCAAGAGAACGATTTGATTCTTGACCAGTTTGCCGGAGGAGGCACCACTCTTGTTGAAGCAAAACTCTTAAATAGAGATATAATCGGAGTTGATATAAACGATGTTGCTATAGAGCGATGCAAAGAAAAAACAGCCTTTGATTATCAGCTTGCTACTGGCAAGGTGTATATAAAAAAAGGTGATGCACGAAACCTTGATTTTATCCCTGACGAAAGCATAGACCTGATATGTACACATCCGCCATATGCAGATATCATTAAATATAGCGAAGGAATTGATGGGGACTTATCCCAATTAAAAGTCAAGGATTTTATTGAAGAAATGAAGAAAGTTGCGTCAGAAAGTTATCGAGTCTTGAAAAAGGACAGGTTTTGTGCTGTGCTGATGGGAGATACACGTCAGAAAGGACATATGATACCAATGTCTTTTGATGTAATGCGTGTTTTTGAAGAAGCAGGATTCAAATTAAAAGAACTAATCATTAAAGAACAGCATAATTGTAAAGCGACTGGATATTGGAAAACAAATAGTGTCAAATATAACTTTTTGCTTATAGCACACGAGTATTTGTTTGTATTTAGGAAGGAGGAAAAATAATGTCTTTATCAGCAGTAGATACTGCTTTGACCAAAATTCTACTTATTGATTCTCAATATACAATACCGAGGAACCAACGAAAATATGTCTGGGAACGGGAACAGATAGAATATCTATTTAATGATATTTTATATAATATGCAGTGTTCATCAAATGGAACTACATATAACCATTTCATTGGAAGCTTTATTTTTCAAAAAGAAGGAAAAAAGTTAAAAGTAGTTGATGGACAACAGCGTTTAACAACATTAACCTTATTACTTGCTATAATAATCAAATTTCTAAAAAAGTATGATAAAAGCACTTTAGCTGAAAATACTATTCCATACGTGGCATCAAAGGATGATGAGATTGAAGATAAATATAATATGAGGATTGATAATAGCTACTTTTCTATTTATTCGATGCTCATCTTTGATTTTTGCATAAAAAACATTGATTGTTTTGATGCATATGATTTTTGCAAAAAGATAAACAAGCAACTTTCCACATACGATAAAAAGTTCGTTGAAAATTGCAATCTTTTAATAAACCTTATACAAAAATCTTTAAATGAATTACCGACCTACGAAAGAAAATCCAATTGGCTAAAAGATGTTCGTGAAACAATTCTTGCTTTAAGCTGCATTGAGATAACCTCAACTGAAGAACAGGAAGGGTATATCGTTTTTGAAACATTGAATGCAAGAGGGGTTCCTTTGGAACAAGCGGAATTAATAAAAAACTACATTTTCATGTATGCGAAAGGTTCGTCTGGTTCCGATTTGCCGGAAGAAAAATGGAACAATATAATAGGGACGCTGGAAACTTGCAAAGAAGGAACCGTAAAATTGTTTTTCTCGCATTATATTACACATAAATATGGCAAAGTTGCTGGTACAAAAGAATATCAACAAATAAGGGATAATGTTAAACCTGCTGAAGTTAATAATTTGTTGGATGATTTATTAAAAAAAGCCAAAACATATAAAAAAATATGTGAACCGGACACAAGTGAATACAGTAACATTGTAAAATATGTATTAAAATATTTGAACGAAATAAACAACAAACAGTTCCGTCCGCTTTTGTTGAGCGTTCTGTCTGCTTTTGAAAATGGTCAGATGTCGGAATCTTATTTAAATAAATTTGTTGTTAATATAAAAAATTTCATATCAGTTTATTTCACCATTTGTCAAAGGAAAGCTAATGAACTTGAAGACTTAATATATGAAAATTCACTTGCTTTGTCACAAACTTATTCAAAACAAAAACTTGATGCATTCATAACAGCATTGTATGAAAAAAAGCCTAATTACGAACTTTTTTGTCAACAATTCTATAAGATAGGATTTAGTAAACATAAGGATAAGTACCCTGAATTATCTGATAATTCAAAAAAACGGTGCCAGCATATAATAAGAGAGTTTGAATTACATACAGCAGGCATAGAAGATGGTGTATTACCTACATTTACTATTGAACACATAAAAGCAGATTCGCAAGGAGGAAAAGCTTGTTATATAGGAAATATGCTGCCTCTTTTGCAGCGAGAAAACAAAAATTTAAATGATAAGAATTTTGACGAAAAAATTGTTGTATATAGAAGTTCTTGCTTTAAATCAACCACTAAATTTGCTTCTCGATATGATAGTTGGAGTGATAAAGATATTGATTCACGTTCGGTACATTTGGCAAAAACACTATTCGAAAATGTTTGGCAACAAAAATCATAATTAAAACACACACGCATATACTATTATAGGTGATCACAAATGTTTATTATTAAATGCGTGCGTGAAGGAGAACCTTGTTTTATTTGGGCGAATAGTAGCGAATGGGACTGTTGGTGTGTGTCAGAAATCCCATATGTGTTCCCGAATTATGAGTTCGCATATAAGGTGTATTGTGATGTTATTAATCGCCAAAACTCCTGTTTGGTTAATGTAGAAATATGCCCTGATAAATGAGTAAATTATTGTCTTGACTTTCTCAAAATTGTATGGTATAGTGTCGTGCTACAAGGAGGTGCAGCACTATGCAGCAATTAAAACGAAAAACAGTTAAAAATGCAAAAACGACCGTGTTACCGGGAATGCTCTCGGTGATGCGGTCGTTTTCTTTATGTGAGGAGGGATACAATGAGGAAACTACTTGAGGAGTTTTGGTATGGGAATATATTTCCGCAAGAACAATATGCTGCTCAACACCCGGAGATAAAGCCATTACTACGCCTTATGGACAAAAACCGAACAAGCCTTTCAGAAACATTAACCGATGCTTAAAAGGAAGTCTTGGAAAAATATGACGATGCGGTTTCTGAAATGAACAGCCTTTTGGAGAGAGAAATCTTTATATATGCTTTCCGGCTCGGTGGAAGGTTTGCAATTGAAACTCTTTCAAAGGACGAGTAAAGGCACAGAAAAAGACCACACAAAAGGTAAATTCCTAATGTGTGGTCTTTCCATTCGCACCGCTTGAGGAGTGTCAGATAAAAATTTACTTGATTTTGTAAATCCCTATGTGAGCACCCCTTTAAGTGCGTTTTTTTTGTTCTCCTTAATTTTGCTCCTTTTTTCGAATAATTACTAAATGTGGTAAATTATCATTAGAATTTAATTTTGTTGTAATTTGTTCCACAATATTGATTTGATCATTAATTCCTAAATAAGGTAATGATTCAATTTCATCCGATTTAGTAATAATTTTATCTATTAAATCAAAATATCTGATTTTAAAAATAGTTCCTATATCAACTCCCTTAATAGATGATATTTGTTGTAATTTTCCATTTTCATCCATTCCTTCACTTGAAATGATTGAAATATGGTCAGGATTAGAATTATCAAAATTCTTTTCTTCTAATCCGTTAATAAAAAATACAAATTCCTCATCTTCTGCAATTAGCAAAATAATTTGGGTTTTTAACTTATCTCCTTTAATTTTTTTAATAAATAATTCATCAAGCACAAGTGGTTTTAAAACAGGTAATGGAAAAGGTGCTTGATTATAGCTATTCATATTTACATTTACATTTTCCATACTTAAATTTTAAAAATTTCAATATTGATTTTATTTTTTATTTTAATCAATTTCTTTTTTGTTAATAATTTGAAAAAAATGAAAATTAAAGCTATTAAGAGGTAAAAAATTCAATTTTTTATGTTTTTTAAAAGTTAATAAAAAATAAAGCATTTCTGCTTTATTTTTCAATTAAATTAAACTGTCATTTGTGCTGCAACTTCTGCTGCAAAATCTGTTTCAACTTTTTCAATACCTTCGCCCACTGCAAAACGTACTGCTGAAACTAATTCTTCGTGATGGTTAGCTAAATATTTTTCAATTGTTAAAGCTTCGTCCATCATGAATGCTTGTTTAACAAAAACAATTTCACCTAATTTTTTATTTAATGAACCATTTCTAATTGTTTCTTGAATGTTTGCTGGTTTTTTATCAAAACCTGCTGGTTCAACAAATTCTGCTTTAAATGTTGCAATTCTTTCCGCAGGAACTTCATTTTCAAAAATAAATTCAGGTTTCATTGCGGCTAAGTGCATAGCTGCATTTCTTGCAACTTCTTCGTTAGCGCCTTTAACTTTTATAATAGAACCAATTTGTCCATTAACGTGTACAAAGTGTCCTAAAATTTCACCCTCAGCAGCTTCAACTAAAGCAAATCTACGGAAAGAAATTTTTTCTCCGATAGTTGCAGTCATTGTTTCAACTGCTTCTGCAATAGTTTCATTGTTGTTGAAAATTGCTTTTTCAGCTTCTTCCATTGTTTGAGCATTTGTTTTTAATAATGCTTGAGCAACTTCTGAAACAAAAGCCACAAATTTTTCATTTTTTGCAACGAAGTCAGTTTCACTGTTAATTTCAACCATAACAGCTTTTTTGCTATCTCCAGCAAGAGCAATTAAACCTTCTGCAGAAACACGACCAGCTTTTTTAGCTGCTTTAATTTTTCCATTACTTTTTAATCATACGATTGCTTTTTCGATGTCATAGTCAGTAGCTTCTAAAGCTTTTTTAACATCAACCATTCCACCGTTAGTTCTTTCACGCAATTCTTTGATTAATTCTAATTTGTTTACTGACATATTTGCTCCTTAACTAACAAAATTAAGCATTGTTAGTTTCTTCTTTTTTGGTGAAGTATTTATTTGTTTTTACTTCTCTTTTTTCTGATTCGAATTTAGGTAAAACGATTGCTTCGTCACCTTGGTATGCATATTTAGCTTTTCCACCACGTGCTAAAGCAATTGCATCAGCTAAGATAGTGATAATTAAATTAATACTTTTAGCTGAATCATCGTTAGCAGGAATACCAAAGTCCACTAAATCAGGATCTACATTAGAGTCAATAATTCCGATGATTTTTACACCTTTTGCTCTTGCTTCTTTGACAGCAATTTCATCCTCTTTTGGATCAGCAATAATCATTAATGAAGGAATTTCTTTCATTCTTCTAATTCCTTCTAAGTTTTTGTGTAATTTATCAAGCATTTTTTGTTTTTCTAATGCTTCTTTTTTGGTGTAACCTAAATTAGTGAAGCCTTGTTCTGCTTGCGCTTCAAGTTCTTCCATAAATTTGATTCTTTTGTTAATTGTTGAAAAATTAGTAAATGTACCACCTAATCATCTTTCAGTTACATAAAAACTATTTGTTCTTAATGCATTTTCTTTAATTGCATCTTTTGCTTGTTTTTTTGTACCAACAAAAATCACATTCATACGTGGATTTTTACTTAATTGTTTCAATAATAATTTAAATGCAAATTCTAAACGTTGAAGAGTAGAATTTGAATTAATGATGTGAATTCCACGTTTTGGTTGTGGAAGTAAGTAATCTTTCATTTTTGGATTTCATTGACTTGCTTTGTGACCAAAGTAAGTACCAGCTTCTAATAATTTATCTTTAGAAACGATTAATTTTTTTTCTTCTTTAGTTGCTTTTACTTCTTGAGTAGCAACTTCTTTATTTAATTCTGACATATTTTAAATTTCCTTTAGTTTGTTAATACTTCCTAATACTTCTAACATTTAGCACTATTTCTACTAGCACACCCAAATGAATCCATATTAGTGTTTTAAATTTAATTTGATCAAATTGAATTTACTATAAATAAATTCTTTTTTATTTTATTAAAAAAAACTAAATTTGTAATTAAAAACGAATTATTTATTTAACTTTTAAGTATTGCAATTGGATATTAAAAATAAAACTTTTAGTTATCAAATTAAAATAAAATCAAAAAACACGAAAATTGTATTTCATGTTTTTTGAGCTTTTTTGAGCTTGAGTAACCTGTCCTAATGGAGATTAAACTCAAGCTTTTGAAATTATCTTTAATTTTAAATTTTAATTTTCATTTAGAAAAATACTTAATTGTTGTTTTAAAGTTGGCAATATTGTATTAATTTGTTCATCATTCATAAGTGGGATGATTAATTTGATGATAGTAAAATTTTTCAATGATAATCCAATAGTTTCCTTGAGTGGATCTGGCATATTGGCTATTTGAGTTTTCATTTTTTCAACCATTTGGTCAATTAAAGAAGCTAACTCTTCTTGTTTTTCACTTGTAAACACTGGATCAGCAACTTCTTTGCCATTTAAAACCGCAATAGAATCTTTAAGCACTTTTATTAAAGCATCTAGTTTTTCATCATCATATTTGGCAATTTCTTTGGTAAATTCATCTTTATTATTTAATTCACTCATAGAATTAAAAAGAGATTGTAAATTGTTGCCTAAAAGTGGAACAAATGTCAAAATTTTATTCATAAATTGATCATATAAGTTTTTTAATTCGGTTTCTTTTTCTTCTCTTGTTTGTTTATTACATGATATAGCAATAAAAACAGGTGAAAAAACAATTGGAAAGATTGGACTAAGTTTAATTATTTTTTTCATTTTATTCATAATAATATTCCTCTTATGATTTTATTAATTGTTATTCTTACAAATAAGATTTTACTTTTTTATTCATTAAAACCATTTACAAATTCAATAATTTTAGGGTCAATTGCTTCTGCAATTGAAAAAGTTTTGTCAAATTTCAATTTTTCTATTGCTTGTTTTTCTTTTTTAGATAATCTATCAATATAACTATTTGCATAATTAACAATTAAATAAGGAATTTTTTGATCATCTTGTATCCGATAAACAACATTGCCTAAATTTTGATAATAATCAATTGGCAATAATTGACGTTTGTTAAAAGCTAATTTTTCTTTTAAAATTGTTTCAGTAGAATTTTCAGATAAATCTAAAAAAGGGAAATACTCTCTAAAAGTATAAATTTTTAAATCTTTATTAATTGAAGTTCTTCAAAAACCTAATTTATCAGGAATTAAAGTTTTCATAAACTCAATAAAAAGATTACTATTAATAAATTCTTTTTTAGTTGTAGGTAAAATGAATTCACCGCTTTTGATTTTATTATCAAGATCAGAAATAAAATTATTAATTTTTTCTTTATTTTCTTTTGTAAATAAACCTGAAATATAAAAAGGTATAGAATCATTTTCAAACATTCAAGAAGTTAAAAAAATCTCAAAATCTAGTTTTCTTTCTTCTTTTAATTCAATAAAAGCTTCTTCTCATTTATTATATTGAGCAGGTCTTATTGAATCTAGCATTTCTAATTTTTGATCTCAAAGATAATTATAAGTAAAAATTTTTTTAAAGTCAATTTCCTTGTTTTCTAGACCATTATTTAAATTAAATTTAGAGGAATATTTATCAGTTAATAAATTTAATTTTATTGGCTTAATCACCTCATTTAAGTTAAGACTATTTGCATAAAAATTAAGTTTTAAAACAATTTGCTTATTAGAAAATTGATTTTTTATTTCTATTGGTTCAATTGCAAAACGTTCATTAATTTCTTCTATTTTTTTTGTTTTAAAATTATAAAATTCAATCTTTTCATTTATAGGAATTCTTGCATTTGTTTGCAAAATGTTTGGAATAAAATTAAATATATCATTAGATGCGAGTGCATAAATTTCCTCACTATTTACAATTAAAGGAGTTAAATTAATCATTTTTTTTAATTTAATGGGTGAATATTCTAATTCTTTTTTATTTTTTGAATTAATTTTAAAGGTATTTACTTCTCCAAAAATTATTTGTGAATTGTTTTTTCTTTCTTTAATTCAATAGTTTTCATCTATTTTGAAATTAGGATTTTGAGAGATATTAAGTTCTTCATATTTTTGCCCTAATATTCCCATTGGATTAAGAGATCATCATCAAAATCTTTTAACTGTTGGTTTAGTAGTTAATATGTTTGAAATAGTTGATGTTCTAAAATTAGTTAAAGTATTAAAATTACCATTTTCATCAGCAATTAATTGAGATTTACCATCATTCAAATTAGCAATTATTTCTTCAGTATCTTTATTATTTACATATTTGTTATATTCGCAACTAATTGAAGTAGTTAAGATAGTAACAATAGGCGCAATGATTAAACTTTTTTTAAATATTTTCAACATAATGTGCTGTTACTATTTTATTTGTAGTTTGATTAATATATTTGTTACTATTATCTAACTTAGTTTTAATTTTAAAATTTACAGTTATAGCCTTATTAGTTGTATTAACATATTCTAGAATTTTAATTGATGATGAATGTTCTAAATCTGTTTCAGCCAATATTTCACGAGATTGAGTATCTACTAATTTTAGTCCATATACAGGTGGCTTGTATTCTTCAACTAATTTAGTAACTTTTCTTAATTGACTTTTCATAGTAGAAGATAACGCAACTCTAATCTTTTGATTTGGTAAAAGTAAAATTCTTTTAGTTCTTCTAAGTTCTTTTTCATGTTCTTCTTCGATTGGAGCATCAAAAAAGTTTATATTTTTTGTTATTTCTATCATTTTTTTAAAATCTGGCATTCCCACACCACTTCTGTTGTATAAACCATTCTTTTTTTTCGTTTCTTTGGATAGAAAAGAATTATTTTTTTGCGAAGATGAAGCAGCTAAAACAGCTTTTGATAAAGGAACCATATATATTCCAGGCATTCCTGAAATTTTTTTTGCTTCTTTTCTTCTTAACCAAAGAGAAATCAATCCTGCAATACTTGGAGCCGAAAAACTTGTTCCATAATCAGGAATAATAATGTTTTCATCGTAAACTATAGAATCTGAAGAAATAAATGTGCCAGGTGCAATTATATGCGGTCTTTCAACGTTGATACCAGCATTTTCATATCAAATTGAATAATTTGCTGGTTTTCATTTATTTTGATAAATATCGATATCCGCTGCTGCAACAGTTAAAACATTTTTGTTTTTAATTAAATTTCTTTCTTCTTGAATTGCATTCCATTTACCATTATTTAAATCTTCTCTTAAATTTCCAACAGCAAAAACAAATAAAACACCTTCATTACTTTTCTTTTCAATTAAATCATTAATTTTATCTAATAAATAAAGTTGTCTGTTTTGTTTAATTATAAAATCAAAACTATTGTTTATAACTTTTACATCTTTTTTACATAATTTATCATAACTGTCCATCAAACTCTTAAAAAGATTTTTTTGAGTGTCTGGATTAATAAAACTATAATACGTTTTTGCATACTTATTTACACCAAATGGACTAGACATAATCAAAGAAACTAATGTCGCATGACTAGAAAATTGATGCTCAAGAGCTAATTTGGTCTCTTCTACATCAATTTGGTTTAAATTATCCAAACTTTCTGTAATTCAATTTAAATTTGGATCATTATTTTGAAAAACATTTAAATTTTTTATTTTTGAAAATCTATTTTTACTAATATTTTTATATTTGCCATTATAATAACTAACTTCCACTATACCAACATTTGAAATAGGGTCATGAATCTGATCTAATTTATATTTTAGATCATTAGTATATATATCTTTATTATTAAAATAATCTTCAAGATTTAAAAATTTAAATTGTTTCATAAATGGCGAAATATGTTCTTCGAGTTTGCCATTATATTTTTTTCAATTTCGAATTTGATTTTCTGACTCAAGAGTCGGATAATATCAACTTCAAAAATTATTTTCTAAATTGATTGTGCTTCCAGTGCTTTTTATTTCTATATCATCATTATTAACCGTAAAAATCATTTTTAAAAATTTTCATTGTTTTATTTCATTTATAAAAATATCTCTTGTTGTCGTATTCTCAAAATCAATAAAAATTAAAGGCAAAGAATTGAAACACTCAATTTTTTTTATTCCGTAAAATTCATTTTTAATTTTTTCTTTAATTAAAGAATTAAAAATTTTTACATCTGAATTTTCATTTAAATTTATAAATTCTACAAAAACATCAGTAGACACATTATCTACATCAACAATTGGCAATTTTTTATAATTAATTTCATTGTTTTCTACATTAAATTTGATTTCTTCTTGATTAAAAAAATTATCCCATTTATCGCAAGTTTCAGTTTTAAAAGAAACTCCAATAAATGGGATAATAATTGAAGAAATAGCAAAAAGTTTTTTTATTCTTCTCATAAACACCACCTTATACTTTAATTATATATTTTTAATAAAAAGTGTTTATTAACTTATTAATTAAACTTTTAATTTAAAACACATTAGCATAGATTGAAATGCAATTTTTCATATTTTCAATTGAAAATTAATGAAAAATAAAAAAATGAATATGAAAAAAAGAGGTATTTTTTCATATTCAATGAATTAAACTTTGGCATTTAAAATTCTTCAAGGTTAAATAATTTATAATAAAAACACATTTTTATTTATAAATTTTTAAATTAATAATTTACAAAATAAGGAGAATATAATGACACCACATATAAGTGCAAAAAAAGGTGAAGTTGCCAAAACAGTTATTATGCCAGGAGATCCATTAAGAGCAAAATTTATTGCTGAAACATTTTTGGACCCAGGATATAAACAAGTAAATAGTGTAAGAAATATGTTTATGTTTACAGGAACATATAAAGGTAAAGAAATTACTATTGCAGGATCAGGAATGGGATGTCCTTCAATTGGAATTTATTCATATGAATTATTCAAATTTTATGATGTAGATAACATTATTAGAATTGGTTCAGCAGGCTCATACCAAAAAGATTTAGATTTATATGAAGTAGTTTTAGCAACTGAAGCGTTTGCTGATGGGGATGCTTTCAGAAGAATTGCTTTAGGTAAAGAAGGTAATATTGCTTACCCATCACAAAAATTAAATGACAAAATTGAAAAAGTTGCACAAGAATTAAACATTCCAATTGTTAAAGGTAGAGTACACTCATCAGATGTTTTCTATTCAATTGTGCCACTTGAAGAAAGAATTAAAGAAACTGAAGCACTTTGTGTAGAAATGGAATCATACGCTTTATTCACAAATGCTGAAGCAACAGGAAAAAATGCTGCTTGTTTATTAACAATCAGCGATAACTTAATTACTCATGAAGAAACTTCAGCTGCTGAAAGACAAGAAGCTTTTACAAAAATGATGGAGATTGCTTTAAATTTAGCTTAATAAATTATGCGTGTAGTAGATTTAATTGAAAAAAAACGTTTAAAACAAACTTTAACTAATGAGGAAATCGATTTCTTAATCGATTCTTATGTAAAGGGTGATACACCTGATTATCAAATGTCAGCTTTTTTAATGGCTGTTATGTTTAATGGGATGGAAACAGAAGAATTAGCACACTTTACTTTAAAAATGATGCACTCTGGTGAAGTAATTGATTTATCAGAAATTCCAGGAATTAAAGTTGATAAACACTCAACTGGTGGAGTTGGTGATAAAACTACTTTAGCTGTTGCGCCTATTATTGCTGCTTTAGATGTGCCAGTGGCTAAAATGTCAGGTCGTGGATTAGGTCACACTGGTGGAACAATTGACAAATTAGAATCTATTAAAGGTTTTACAGTTGAATTAACTGAAAAACAATTTATCGAACAAGTTAAAAAACACAACATTGCCATTATGGGACAAAGTGCAAACTTAGTACCAGCAGATAAAAAACTTTATGCATTAAGAGATGTTACTGCTACAGTTGAGTCTCTTTATTTAATTGCTGCAAGTATCATGTCTAAAAAATTAGCAACTGGTTCAAATGCGATTTTATTAGATGTTAAATGTGGTAAAGGCGCTTTTATGAAAGACCTTAATCAAGCTAGAGCTTTAGCACAAACAATGATTAATATTGGTAAAAGATTAAATGTTGATGTTAGAGCCGAAATTACTAATATGGATCGGCCAATTGGAAAAGAAATTGGAAATAAAAATGAAGTTTTAGAAGCAATTTGAACTTTAGAGGGCAAAGGTCCTGCTGATTTTAATGAATTAGTTTACTCATCATGTGCAACTATTTTAATGCAAGCGAAAAAAGTAGACAAATATGAAGATGGCTTGAAGTTAGTTGATGAAGTAATTAAAAATGGAAAAGCTTTAGCTAAATTTAAAGAATTTATCGCTTTACAAGGTGGAGATGTTGATTCATTATTTGCTAAAGATTTCTGAAATCCAGCACATAAATTAGATATTTATGCAACTAATTCAGGATTTTTAAATATTTTTGATAGTTTAACTTTTGGTAATGTTGCTATGAAATTAGGCGCTGGTCGGGCAACTAAAGCAGATCAACTTGATTTTGAAGCTGGTATTACTTTGCATAAAAAAACAAATGATTTTGTTGAAAAAGATGAATTGCTTTTCACTCTTTATTCATCAAAACCAATTGATGAGTCATTAATTAATGACTTAAGTCAAGCTTACGAAATTGGTATTGATAAAGTTGAAAATAAAATTATTTTAGATAAATTAGCTTAATAAGGAAAATTATGAATAAAGAATACAACCGTATGATTGATCATACATATTTAAAAGCTGATACTAATCAAGCAATTATGGATAAATTGATTAAGGAAGCTAAAGAATTTAACTTCAAAACTGTGTGTGTTCCTTCAGCATGAGTGGCATATTGTAAAGAACAATTACAAGGCACAGAAGTTGGAATCACAACTGTTGTAGGATTTCCATTAGGAAATTCAATTTCAAGTGTTAAAGCCTTTGAAGCAGCTGAAGCAATTAAAGCTGGGGCTGACGAAATTGATATGGTAATTAACATTGGAAAATTAAAAGATAAAGATTATGATTATGTGTTAAATGACATTAAAACAGTTAAAGCCGCTTGTGGCAATCACATTTTAAAAGTAATTGTTGAAACAGCTTTATTATCTGATGAAGAAATTACTGAAGTAAGTAAAATTGTGAAAAAATCAGGTGCAGAATTTATTAAAACTTCAACTGGTTTTTCAACTCGTGGTGCTAACTTAAATGACATTGTTTTAATGAAAAAAGTTGCAGGTGATGAAATGTTAATCAAAGCTGCTGGTGGTATTTCAACTATGCAAGATATGATTGATATGTTCAATGCCGGAGCTACAAGATTTGGCACAAGTCGTTCAGTTTCAATTTTAACTAACACTGAAGCTGAAAAAGGCGCATACTAAAAAATATGAAAATCCCAAGTGAATAAACTGGGATTTTTTTATTTAAATTTAATTAAAATTTTGAATAATTTAAATATATAAAAGAAGGAGGAAAATAAAAGTGCAAATAGCATTACTTAGTATAAGCATTTTGATTTTTATTGCTATATTAGCCACTTTAATTTGATTTATAGTGGTAAAAATCAAAAATAAACAATCGAATAGTCAAATTGTAGCAACTCAATTAAATAATTTCGTAGCAAAATTTAAAGAAAACTTCGAGAATGAATATAGAGTAATCATTAATAAGGAGTTAAATAATTTAATTGAAGAAAATAATAAAAAAACTAATGAAACTAAAGAACAAATTTCTTCTGAATACAATAAAAATTTCGATGATTTTAATAAATCAATTGAAGAAATTAAAACTTCTTTGTCAAGTGATGGCGAAAATTCATTAAAAAGTCAATTAATTAAAAAAATTGATACTATAAAAACCGAATTAAGTGGTGATAATGACTTGTCACTTAAAACTAATTTAATTAATAAAATAGAATCTTTGAAAAGTGATACTACCGATAATTTATCTCAAATTAAAAATAACTTAACAGGCGATAACGATAACACTCTTAAAACTACTCTTAATAAAAATTTAAATGAACAATTAGGGCAATTTCAAAAATTAATTAATAATCAAATTGAATTAATGAAAAAAACTCAAGAAACTAATTTAAATGAAATAAGAAACGATATTAATGAAAAATTACATAGTGAATTAGTTAAAAAAATTGAAGAAGAATTCAAAACTACTGTTGAATCTATTGATAAAATCAACAAATCAATCGGTTTGCTTAATAATGTTGAAACTAAAATCACTAGACTCAATAACATTTTTGAAAATAACAAAGCATATGGTAATTTAGGCGAAAATCTTTTGGAAACTTTAGTTAAAACCTGATATGGGCCTGAAGAAGAACTATATAAAACTCAATATAAAATTGATAAAGAAAAAACTGTTGATTTAGCTTTTTTCATTCATGATCGTGAAAATAAAAAATTAATTTTACCTATTGATTCTAAATTTCCTGTCGCATCATATGAAGCGTATTTAAATGCCAAAGATGAATTTGAAAAATCAAACGCCAATAAAAAATTAATAGAATCATTTAGGAAAAGACTAGAGGAAACTTCTAAATATGTTGTTGCTGATGAAACTACTGAAAAAGCTATTATGTATATTCCAAGTGAAGCAATGTATTATTTTTTCATTTCTAATAACGAATTTAGAGAAATAATTAGACAACATTCAGGAAAAGTAATAGTTGCTGGCCCCTTGTCTTTAATTTATTGTATTGAAGCATCTTTACAATATTCAAAAAATTATGCAATTATTGAAAATTTAGATAATATTAAAGGCGCTTTCACTTCTTTTGTTTCTTCATTTAAGAAAATTTGACTTTCTTTAAAATCATCAAAAGATGCACAAACTAAATCGTTAGAAGAATTAAATAATTTAAATAAAAATTTAGTAACTTCTTTTAATGGAATTTTTAAAGCTGCAAGAAAAACTAGCGAATTAAAACTTGAGGGAAGAGAATGAACCGTAAAAATGAAAAAAGATTTTGAAGAAGAATTGCAAAATGATTTTGATGCAGAAATTTTAACTAAAAAGATGATAGATAAAATAGTGTCAACTGATTAATAAAGTAAATTAAATCGCAAAATATAAAATTATATTTTGCTTTTTTTATCCTAAATATAAGGTTTATTAATGAATATTTCAATTTGAAATCAATGCAGCAACATAAATAACTTTTTAAATCTAATATAATTAAAAAGCATAATATAGGAGGATTAAAATGCAACAAGAAAAATCTAATTTAATTGATTTAGAAAATAAAGAAAAATCACTTAAAGAAGAATATTTAGAAAAGATAGATAACCTATCAACTAGTACTTTTAATAAAGATCAAAAAGAACTTTGTAAAACAATTATTCGCAACGCAAAAGAAGAAGATGTGCAAAATATTTACCAATTATTAATTCAAAGAATTAAACTTGGTTTTGTTTTTGATATTGCACCAACCCCAATAACTACTAATAAATTTATTACTTTACTTAAAGAAAATAAAGAACTTTCTTTTGAAGGTAATGATTTTGATTTAAATAATTCAAAAGAAAAGGATGTTTTAATTATTGGCGAAAATTTTGATGTATTAAATAACTTAATAGTAATAGAGAGAGAGAGAGAGAGCGGGGCTCGACTTTAATTACGATGTAATTTACCTTGATCCTCCTTATAATACTGAAGCTACAGAAAAAGATGGTAATAATTTAGCCAACGATAAAGAAAATATTTCTGCTTCTAAATTTATTTATCGTGACAAATTTAGTCGCAATGGTTGACTAAATATGATTCGTGAAAGATTAATTAAAGCTAGAACTATTCTGAAAGAGAATGGTGTTATTTTTGTATCAATTGATGACAGCGAACAGGCTTATTTAAAAGTCTTAATGGACGAAATTTTTGGTGAAGAGAATTTTGTAGCAAATATTACTATAATAAATAATTTAGGCGGTAGATCAGATCAAAAGCATATATCGCGAGCAAATGAATACTTATTAATTTATGCAAAAAATGAATCAAAAATAAAATTAAATGGTAAAAAATTAGAATTAAGCGAAATAGAGAAAAAATTTTCACTTGAAGATTCTGAAGGATTTTATAAATTAATGGATTTAAAAAAAGGTGGTAGCGAATCTAAAAGAGAAGATAGACCTTATATGTTTTATCCTATTCTTGTAAAAAATAATGAAATTTTTTCCATTCAAAATGAAGAGCATAAAAATATATATGACAAATTTAATAAAAAATTTAATGATTCATATTTAGAAGTTTTAAGAAAAAAATATGAATCGTTGGGATATAAATTTATATTACCTCATCACAAAAAAGATGAATTTGGTCGTTGAAGAATTGGTTTTGAAAGTTTTAAAGAAAAAATTTCTTCATTACAATTTAAAGAATCAACGAATTCTATTATGGAAAAAATAAGACCTACTTTGGAAAACGGTGATTTAAAATTACCAAATTATAAAAGTATTTGATATCAACCCGCTTATGATTCTGGTTCTGCAACAATGTTTTTAAATTCAATTGTTAATGAAACTTCGATTTTTAATTTTCCTAAATCAATCCAGTTAATAAAAGATTTAATAAAACTTCATACAAATAAAAATGCTCGTGTTTTAGACTTCTTTGCTGGCTCAGGAACAACAGCACATGCAGTTTGAGATTTGAATAGAGAAGATGGCGGTAACAGAAGTGTAACTGTAGTCACCAACAATGAAAATAATATTGCTAAAAATGTAGCTTATGAAAGATTACATCGAATTAGTCTTGGTAAAGCTACTGATGGAAGTTCAAATTTCAAATGATTAGATAAAAATAAACCATTTGAAAATTCTTTAAAAGTCTATGAAACTAAACAATTTCCAATTGATATAAATGAAAGTTTGGATGAAAAAATAAATTTATTTATTCAAGAAATTGCTGATTTAGCAAAAGTTTATTTAGATGAAAATGAAGATAAAGAAAGAATTCTTTATTATTTAAAACAATTATATTCATTGAAAAATAATAAGGAACAAAATGAAACTAACTAAAGTTCAAGAAAAAGCTGTTAATCAAATTGTTAGTTGTTTTGATCCTTTAAATAAATCAAAAGTGATTTTTAAAGCCCCTACTGGAGCTGGTAAAACTTTCATGATTGCCAATGTCATTGATAGAATAATCAATCAAAGAAACGGCAAAAAATTAATTTTTGTCTTAGCAACTATTTCTGATGCATCTCTTCCACAACAATTAGAAACACATATTAGGAAATATTTACCTTATTTAAATAATAGTTTTGAAATTAAATATATTGTTTCTCCCTCATCATCTAAAACTGGAAATAAAGTCAAAGACTACACAGCAAATATTCCTTTAATGCCTAATGGTGGGCTTTTAATTTTTGGACTTGCGTCTTTTGGTAAAAATCGAATTTTTACTGAAGAAGGTATTTTAGATACCTTTATAGATAATGTTAAAAATTCATTAGATGCCGAATTAATTTATATTCGTGATGAAGCTCATCGCGCTAATGACGCTAAAAGAGAAAATTCATTAAATAAGGATACTGAAAAAGCTAATGAAAAATTAAAAAATGCAGCTCATTTTTATATTGAAATGACTGCGACACCTAAAAATATTAATGATTCAATCATAGTAGAAATTACTGAAAAAGAATTAAGAGAAGATGAAACAAAATTATTAAAAGAAAGATTGCTCTACAATGAAGGCATAGACGATATTAAAGAAGAAGAAATCGAAAATTCTCAATTACTTGAAAAAGCCTGTCAAAAATTTAAAGAAATTAAAGAGGATTATGTAGATAAAGACAATAAATACGGACTTAAAGGCATTAATCCTGCAATGTTAATTCAGGTTGAAAATAAAACTAAAGAAAATGAAGAAGAATTTAATAAGCAAATTGAATTAATAATAAGAATTCTTAAAAAATATCATCTAAATTGAGTTACTTATTTTTCAGATGATAAAAAAGACTCAAGTGGTAGAGAAGAAATTTCGCTTGATAAAATTTCTAAAAATAATTCAGATATTGATGTAATTATTTTCAAAGTTGGCCCTTCAGTTGGTTGAGATATTCCAAGAGCTTGTATGCTGGTCCAATTAA
Organism: Mycoplasmopsis gallinarum DSM 19816; assembly: GCF_000621085.1. Taxonomy (GTDB): domain Bacteria; phylum Bacillota_I; class Bacilli_A; order Mycoplasmatales; family Metamycoplasmataceae; genus Mycoplasmopsis; species Mycoplasmopsis gallinarum. The sequence goes on along the minus strand of NZ_JHZE01000005.1, from coordinate 124,053 downwards.
GAAATGTTTCTTCAGAAACATTAAGCATTCAAACAGTAGGAAGAATTAAAAGAAATCCTGCTGTGAAAGGTGTCAATAACGAAAATTGAGATACCAAAAATCCTGCCTTTTCTTACTACATTTATTCATACTCTAGAGTCCCTTCAATTGAATATTTAGCCTCTTTTTCACTTAAAACAGAATATAAAAATATTGATTTTATTTCAGGTGTAATTGACAAAAATCAATATTATGATTTTAAAAGATCTAGTGAATACAGAAATAGAATATTAAATTTAATAAGTAAAGATCAATTACAAGAACAATGTAATTTATTTATAGATGAATATAAAGAAAAATCGAAAATTATTTTTGAAAGTGAAAAACTTTTAAATACTAATAAAAGAATCATTAGCAAAGCTATTTTTAATACTATTGATTTAGCTTTAGCTAATGAAAATTTAATTGAAAAACAAAAAAACTATTGAAATCTAAATTTAAAGAATGAAGTCTTAAATCAACTTAAACAAGTTGCCAAAGAATTAAAAATAAATCCTGAACTTGTAATTTATGCATTTTTCACCCTTAAAAAGAGTGAAATTAGACAAATTTATTTAAATTTTCAAGAGCAAAAACATCAAAATCAACTTGGCATTGATTATAAAATTATTAAAGCTAAATTACCTGATTTTGTACCCATTGAAAAAGATAATTTTAATAACAATTGAAACGTATTTAGACTAGAAAATAATGAAAATTTAAATCTCAAATCTGCTTACGAAAATGCTTATATTTCCAAAGAAACACAGTGAATTGCAGAAACAAGTACAAAAGAGAACTTTTTTGTTTATACTTCCAATCCTGAAAAATCATTTTTAAAAAAATTAAGAAGTTTTTTAAATAAAAAACCAATTGAATCTAATTCAATTAGTGTATGAGCCATTAATCCTGTTTATACTGGTATATACTTTGAATATATTGATGGCGATATTAAAGAAATCAGAAAATCTTTTCCTGATTATTTAATTAAAATTAAAGATCATTTAGTTGCAATCGAAGTTAAAAGTACTAATGATTATGATTTGAAAAAAACAACTAAAATCGAAAAAGGCTATAAAGAATTTTTACATCAGAAAAATTTAAAAATCTTTGAAGATTCTTTTACTTTGGTTATTTATAAGCCTGAAGAAGATGAATTTAGTGGAATGTCAACTATTGAAAATGTCAATAAAAAAATTGCAGAATATGATTCTCTTAGTTTATTTTTGAATGATATTATCAAAGAATTAAATTAAAACTTATAAATAAAAATCAAGACTTAATATGTTTTAATTCATATTTTGTGTCTTGATTTTTATTTAACTAAATTTTTCTTGCGTTTAATTAACCCTCTTCAAAAGGCATAAAGAATTAAAGCCACAGGAATTAAAATTGTTAAAGAAACAATAACAATATAACTTCTAAATCAAATTTTGTTTCTTTCTTTTTTTAATTCTTGTACTTTATCACTAATTTCAATAAATTTTTCGCCTAAAATATTTTCTAAATCTTCAATTCTTTTTTTGTCAAATAATTTAATGCTTGCATACAAAATAATTAAAAGACCTAAAGCACTAAAACTGATATAACAAAAAATTCTTGTGTTGCCAAAAACATTGTCCATTCATTTAGTTCAAGTTAAATTTAAATAAATTACACTTTGTGCATCAGGTTTGCCTATTACTCAATCACCACCATTGTATAAACCTAGGGTTATCGCTGTAAAAATTCCAACATAAGTTAAAATAAAAATTAAAATTCAATTTAAATTAGTGTTTTTTAACACTAATTTTTTATATGCAATTTGAAAATTATTCAATCAAGAGTAATCACCTAAAGTGATAGAATCGCGTAAATTGGCAATGGTATTTTTTCATCTAATACTATCAATTAAATTTTTAGTTCCAAGAAACAAAGCAATTAAAGCAATTAAACCAAATGAAATTAATCAACCAACGTATAAATGATTTTGAAATGGCGCAATTTGAGCTGCTACTAAAGTAAAAGCGATAATCATTAAAGTGGTCAAAATAAATCAAAAGCCAATTCCGATATCTTTAATTAATTTTTCATTTTTAATTATTTTATAAGCAGCTGGAGGAATTTGTCCTTTGGGATCTTTATAAAATTTTTTAACTTTTTGTTGCGCAGTCATTTCTTCATTGTTTTGAATGATTTGCAACGTTTCTTGATTATTGATAGGTTGATACTTTTTCATTTTAGTTTCCATTAACTTTCATATCTACAATATAATTTTATATTTTATTTATTATAAATTTTATAAAGGACGTTTAAATTTTGTATTTTTTTTAGCATTTTGACGGAAATTTTCACTAATTGATTTATCTTTAATAGCTAAATCAATGTAATAATTAACTACTTCATCATTGTAATAATATTCATCATTTTCATATTTTGTAAAAATGTTTTCTAAACTGTTATAGATCATATTAACGAGTTTAGAGCTGTAATTATATTTCTTGCGATTTTCTTTAAATTCATCACGATCAACAACAGTTAATTCGTTTTTTAAGTAATTTTTGACATCTAAATCAAAGTCAACAAACTTAATTGTATTATCTTCATAAATTGGTTTAGATGCTAAATTAACATAAACATAATTGTTTTTTTTCTTTAAAAAAACAAACGCATTATGCATTTCATGTTTCGGCATAAATCATAATCATGGTTCACTTAAAATTCAATTTCTTTTATTTAATTCTGCTACTTTAGTTCTTTGCATTAATAAAACATAATGTTGTTTAGTATTACGTAAAACTTTCACTCCATTTCATTGACGATAAAGTGTTCCATCATATTTATAGGCTTGAACATTAATTATTGAACCAATTAAGGGAAAAATATGTTTTTTTCTCTTAATTGGTTTTTCTTTTTGATTCATTTCTTTTTGCAATTCCTGTTGCATTTTAGTTACTCCTAATTTTTAATTTATAGTTTCCATTTTCGTTTTCATTATAAATACGGTAATATTTTGGTCTGTCAAATTGCTCGCTGTCTGAATTAATAATTGGTCTTTGCGGTAAAGCAGTAGAATCAAAAGTGCTTTTTACTTCAGTTTCTCATTGAATTTCATTATCTTGATTAAGATCTTTTCAAAAAGCAATTTCACTATTTAAAGATTTATTAATATTGAAATAATCAGAATAATACACATATTGTTTGGCAGATAAATCATCTAAGACATCTTTAGGTTTTAATTTATATTCACGATCTTCTGGATGATTTTTCCCTTCAAAACGCACATAATTTAAATAATTTAAATTTACCTTTTTTAAGTTTCTTTTTTCATTTTCAACTGGTTCGTAAATTAGCAAAGCATCATATTTATTATCTAAATAACCAGTTAAAGATACTTTATTTTCATCGCTTTGAAAATTGTTATAACTATTGTTTGCATAGTTTTTCATTTGACTAATAACTTTGCCGTATCCCATTGTATCTAAAAATAATTTGTAAAAAAGTTTATAAGTTGGCACTTGAGTATTTTCAGTAAATTGTACTTTATCCAATCAAACATTATTAGAAAAAATAATTTCTCTTTTTTGTTCTGAACTAAGACCATTATAACCAATAAAAGGAGTTGCATTAATTAAAGATCTCGATCAATCTGAAACATAAGAATTATTAATATATTGTGAATAATATGCACTTTGTTTAAAAGTGCCTAAATAATTTTGCGAAATTTTATATTTTTCTTCATCATTAGAAATTGTTCATAAAATTTTATTTGTTGAATTACTTGGCGAATAATCACTTAAATAATTGTACTTAATTCACTCTCTTGGAATCAGTTCCACCATTGAATAATAATATGATAAATTAGAGAAGTCATAATCTGTAGTTATGTTTTCATTTTTTGTATTTCTTTGTTTGCCAAACAATGAACCAAAAATATTCATTAAATTATTATTTTCACTATAAGGATTAAATGAAATTTTATCATTAGCTGGATTACTATGATTTTTTAGTTTTAAAAATAATTCTTCAAAAAGTGCATCATCAGTGGTATTGGCTAAGTCAAAAATTTCACCGATTGTAAAGTATTTGCCTATAAAATAAGGGTTTGTGGCTACAGCACTTTTATTAATATCAGTTCCACCTTGATAATTTAAATAAAATTTAAATTTATTATAAAAATCACTATAAAAGTATTTATTCGTTTTAATTGAAGGCTTTTCACTAAGCCCATCAGGAGTACGATATTTAACTTGCGTAAATAAATTTTTACGACTTTGACTATCTATATAATTGCCATAGTTAACATAACTATTTGCTCAATGATGCATATATTCATGATAAAGTGAACTCATTAAATAAATTACTTTTTGTTCTAATGAAAATCCAAATTCTGCTACAAATCCGCCATTTAAATGAATTTGTTTGATTGAAGGTATATATAGACCTAAAGATGAATTATCAATAATAGAAAAATTATTAATATTAATTGAATCAAGATAGGCAATTTCAGAACCAAAAGTCATTTTATTGTAAAACATTTTTGCTAATAAAGCTAAACCGGTTTTACCTAAAAGAAAACGATTTTCTTTTTTCCCTGTTTCATTATTAGTAATTTCACCATAAGAAAAATCTCTAAAAATAATGCCATTAACTGGATCATGATAAACTAAAACATTTTGATTATCAATTATTTCTAAATTAAATAATGAATCATCTAATCAATTTACTTTGTCTATTTCTATTTCATTTTGAAATATGTATCCAGGTAATTCTACTTTGTATTTATTTAAAATTAAACTATCCAAATTGTAATTATCGCTCTCTCTTACTAATTGAATTCCACTATCATTAATTTCTTTTGAATCTCAAAAAATACAACTTGGTGAAATAGTTGCAAATGGAATAATTGGCAAAAAACATAAACTTTGATATTTCAATTTCTTTTGTAAGTTTTTATATTTTATTAGTTTCATAGTCTTCCAATCTAATTATTTTTAATTATATAAATAAATATAAAATTGCATAATTGAGTAAAAAATTCATCAGACTTTCATAAGTATTTTTTTATTATTGAAAAGATTTTTTTTATTTATAATTAATACATATTTTTTTATTTTTATTTTTTTGCGCAAAAAATTAAATAAAACTCAAATTTAAACTAGTTTAATAAAATATGTAAAGGAGAAATCATGGCCATAGTTCCAAAACGTAAAACTTCAAAACAACGTAAACATAAAAGACGTACTCACCATGCTTTAGATCTTCCAAATTTAGTAGCATGTTCAAACTGTTCAAAAATGATTCAACAACACAAAGTTTGTCCAAATTGTGGTTTTTACAAAGGTAAAAAAGTTGAAGGTTACGACAGTCTTGATTCACGTAATCAATAATTTAAGAAACAATAATAGCTTTATTATTGTTTTTTTATTTTTGTAAATTTAATTATTATAATTAAACGTATGAATTGAATATTTTATTTGAAAATTTCAGCTGTTGCATTACTGATTTTACTTTGTTTAATTGCTCTAGGATTTTTAACTTACTTAGCAATTCGCAGAAAAAAAATTAATTTTTATGAAGCGGAAATAAATACATGAAATAAAGAAATTTTTAAAATTGAAAACAACGAAAATGCTAGTTTAGCTATTATCAAAAATTTAGTTAAGTTAAGTAGCGACTATTTAAAACATAAAGATGAACTAATTCAGATCAATCAAGAAACTAATAAAAAAATTCAACAAATTAACGAAATTAAAATTCAACTCAATGAAGAAATTGATAAGAAAAAACTATCTAAATCCACTAAAGAATACAAAAAAATGAGAAAAGAAATTAATGAGTTAAATTTAATTCACAATCGTTTTTATGTTGCTTTACCTTTTGATTTGACTAATTTATATGAACAAATGCAAATTGCTCTTGATCATTCTTTTAAATGTTTAAATACTTTAAAAGAATACTTAAATAATCATAAACAAAAATTTGCTAAAACTTTTGAGAGTTTAGAAACAGAATTAAAAGAATTATTTAGAACAACTCAATCATTAGAGGAAGAAAACAAAAAAAACAATTTAAATAATCTTTTAAATGAAATTTACGAAAATCAGAAAAAAATTGATTTATTTATTAAAAAGATTAATGGTATTAAAAATTTAGAATGATTTATTTTCAATTATTTACCACATTTAAATGAAGAAATTTTAAATCTCTCAAACAATCATTCACAATATAACGATTATCAAAAAGCAATTCTTGTTTTACAAGAAACTTGATTAAATAATCAATTTCCAAAAAATGTTAAAAAAGTACAAAAATTGGCTTTTACTTTAACAAAGATTAAATATAGATATGAAGTTAGATTAGAAGAAATAAAATTTATTGAAAATAATTTAAATGAATTAAAAAATCAAATTTTAATTGTTGTTAATACTTTAAAAGACTTCAATGATGCTGTTCGTGAAAAAGATAGAGAAATTATTTATGAAATGCTAACTGAAATTAAAAATGATTTCAATTTAATTAAAAATGATTTAGAAAATGAGGAACTAATTTTCCATTTTAAAAATTTAGCTCTAAAAATTTTAGATTTACAAAATAAAGTTAATGAACAAATCATCAATTATCAAAAAGCTCACAATCATAAAAATTACAAAGATTTCTTAATCAATAATTTAGAAAATTTATATAACTATATTTTTAGTAATTTGACTATTTATTTAGACAATAACAAACAAAGTATGAATAAAATGAAAGAATTATTAAAATATAATAAATCCTTTAATGATGAATGAATTAAAAGAAAAAAAATGAGTTTGTCGTCAAAAAATTTCATCAAACGAAATGAATTAATTCAAGAAATTTACATTGAGGCAACTACTAAGAAAATTTATCAAAAAATGGTTGAAATTTGAATTAGCCAATTAGAAAAACTTAAAATTCAAAACAAAAAGATCGTTAATTTACTTTTAAGTATTAATCAATCAAAATCACAAAATGATTATGAGCAAATTTTCAATGATTTAAAAAAATATACAAAGCGAGAAAGTAAAAATGTATTCAAAAATTTTAATGAGATACGGAGAACTAACTCTTAAAAATAAAAACCGTAATTTGTTTGTAGATTATTTAAATAATAATATTAGACGAATTTTTAACTTAAAACCTGAAATTGAATATGACAGAATGTTTATTCCTTATAGTGAAGACAATTTAGAAAAAATGCAATATTTATTTGGAATTTCTTCTTATTCTCCTGTTGTTGTTTGTGAAAAAGATTTAGAAACAATTAAAAAAACAGCTGCTGCTTTATTAAGTAAAAATCAAGCTAAAACTTTTAAAGTTGAAGCAAGAAGATCGGATAAAAATTATCCATATAAATCTCAAGAAATTAATATGCTTTTAGGTGAATATTTATTAAAAAATATTGATGGAATAAAGGTTGATGTACACAATCCTGAATGCATAATTGCAGTTGAAATTAGAAAAAATAATGCTTATATTTTTGACCAATACATTATGGGGCTTGGTGGCTTGCCAGTAGGTTCAGCTGGAAAAACTTTACATTTAATGTCAGGTGGCATTGATTCTCCAGTAGCTGCTTTTGAATTAATGAAAAGAGGTTTAAAAGTTGAATTTTTCTCTTTTATTACTCCTCCTCAAACTGATAATAAAACTATAGACAAAATGCAGAGACTAGTCAAAGTTTTAACTAAATATCAAGGTAATAGCAATTTATTCTTAGTTGATTATGCTAAACCAATGAACTATATTTCTTTAGTTTCAAATGAAGCCTTTAAAATTAATTTAATGCGTCGTAGTTTTTATAGAATTGCTACGCAATTCGCTAAAAAACAAAACTTTTTTTGTTTATCAAACGGAGAAAATTTAGGTCAAGTTGCTTCACAGACACTTGAATCAATGTATACAATTAATCACGTAACCGATTTATTAGTTTTAAGACCTTTAATTTCAAATGATAAAAACGAAACTATTAATATCGCTAAACAAATTGGAACATATGAAATTTCTATTGAAAAAGCCAGCGAAACTTGTGAATTATTTGCGCCTAAAAAACCTGTAACAAAGCCAAAATTAGCTGATGCTGAAAAATTAGAACATGAATTAAACTTATTAAATGAGCTAGAATTAGAAGTATTAAATAACGAAATTTCATTAGTACAAATTAAATAAAATGAATGTGAAAAATATGCAAAAAACACATTCATTTTTTTATAAAAATCTTTATTTCTATGCAAAATAAATATAATTAAACAAGTGTTTTAAATAAAAGAATTAATTAAATTAATAAGGAGACAAATGTCAAGAATAGCAATGATTAAAGCGAGAGAAATTTTAGACTCTCGTGGTAATCCAACTGTACAAGTTGAATTATGAACTGAAAATGGAGGATACGGAATTGCTAATGTACCTTCAGGAGCTTCAACAGGTTCAAAAGAAGCTTTAGAATTAAGAGATGCTAATACTGCTTATGCTAATGATTGATTTGGTGGCAAAGGAGTTCATACTGCTGTTGATAATGTAAATAACATTTTAGCGCCTGCGTTAATTGGCTTAGAATCATTTGATCAAAGAGCTTTAGATAAAGCAATGATTAAATTAGATGGAACTCCAAATAAAAGCAAATTTGGTGCTAATGCTATTTTAGGTATTTCATTAGCTAATGCTATTGCTTCAGCTAATGAATTAGGATTACCATTGTATAGATATTTAGGAGGAGTAAATGCTTCTGAATTACCTGTACCAATGTTAAATGTTTTAAATGGTGGAGCACATGCTTCTAATACAGTTGATTTTCAAGAATTTATGATTATGCCTTTAGGTGCTAAAACCTTTAGACAAGCTTTACAAATGGCTAATAAAGTTTTCCATACTTTAGCTAAAATTTTAAAACAAAAAGGCCATGGAACTCAAGTTGGAGATGAAGGTGGATTTGCTCCAAATGCTAAAAGTCATATTGAAGTGCTTGATTTCTTAACTCAAGCAATCAAAGAAGCTGGCTATAATCCGGCAACTAGCGGTGAAAATGCAATTGCTATTGCTATCGATGCTGCTTCAAGTGAATTCTATGATGAAGAAACTGGAATTTATACTTTCAAAAAATTACAAAAAGCTATTAATAATAAACAAGCTGGTTTTGAAAACTTAACTGATACTAAATTAACCTTTACTACAGAAGAGTTATTAGATTACTATGGCGAATTATTAGCACAATATCCAATTATTTCAATTGAAGATGGTTTTGCTGAAAATGATTGAGCGGGATTCCAAAAATTTACTACTAAATTTGGTAATCAATTACAAATTGTGGGAGATGACTTAACTGTAACTAATCCAGCATTATTACAAAAATCAATTGAATTAAAAGCAATGAATTCAATTTTAATTAAATTGAATCAAATTGGAACTTTAACTGAAACTATTGATGCAATTCAATTAGCACAAAAAAACAATATGACTGCTGTCGTAAGTCATAGATCAGGTGAAACTGAAGACTCAACTATCGCTGATTTAGCTGTTGCCTTAAATACTGGCCAAATTAAAACCGGATCATTATCAAGAAGTGACAGAATTGCAAAATACAACAGATTATTACAAATTGAAGAAGAATTAGCAGAAGCAAGCGAATTCAAAGGTTCAAATGCCTTTTACAATTTAAAAAAATAATTTAACTTAAGCCAGAATATGAAATATTCTGGTTTTATTTTTAATTTAAGTTTTAAAACTGATTAAATATTTTTTAGTTTTTTATAATTGTTGCACATAAGGAATTTAAAAATTGAAAGGTTGGTATTTATGAAATTTAAAAAGAGTTTAACTTTATTATCATCTGCATCATCAGTTTTAGTTTTTTTATCAACTAGTTGTTTTAATAAAAAAAATAATAATGAACCTAGTTTTAATTTTGATATGGAATTTAATTATGAAGGTAATAAAACTTTAACAGTCCAAGAACTGGATTTAGCTAAAATAAAACCTGATTTACATAATATTGGTAATGATTTTGAAACTAATTCTTTCATTGTTACAAATATTAAAATTAAAAATATTAATCAAAGTACAGGCACTATCTTTTTTTCATATGATTTGCAATTTACTTATCAAAATAAAAATTATCAAAAAACTAATTTAGAAGGTAAAATCAATGGTTTTAATTTTATTAATCAAAGCTTAAATGATCAAGAAATCGAACGATTAAATTTATTAATAGAAAATGTAAATTTAACTTATCCAGAAATGGTAAACACTTTACCAAGCGAAGTTCAAATTGCAAAATTTGATTTTGAAAATGCTAATTTAGCTGATGCTAAATTACATATTATTACTTTAAATAATTTAAATGATAATGAGGGTTCATTAGAAGTTAAGTTTGAATTATTAAGCACAAAAACTAATTTTGAAAATTTAAAATCAAAAACAAGAGTTGTAATTTTAAATAACTTTGATAGTTTGAATCAAAGAAACGAAAAAACAATTAAAGCAATAAAAAATGAATTAAAAAACTATGAAGTTGCCTTCGATTATGTCAATAAAGATGAAATTTTACCTTCCCAAAGTTCTAGCGAACATTTAATTTATAATAACAGACCAAATAATGATATTGATGTAATTGATGTCAAAATCATTGATTTCAATGATTTAAATGGTGAAATTACTCTTGAATATACTTTAAGCAAAAATTTTAATCGAAATTTAATTAAAGTAATTAAATATGCTTCCCTTTCAGGTTTTAAAACTCAAGATGAATACGACAGTGAACAAAATAAAATTGCCATTCAAAACGAACAAAATCGTTTAAATTCTTTAATTGATTCTTTAAATTTAAGCTATTCAGATTTAGATGATTTGCCAAGTGAAATAAACAATACCAATTTTATTTTAGTAGATAAACCCAATGATATTGCTTTAAACATTATTAATGTATCTAATCAAGATAATGAAAATGGATCAGCAACTATTGCTTATAAAATAATTTCTAAAAAGGCAGGCTTAGAAAATACCAGTTCAAAAATTAGAACCATAGACTTAAATAATTTTAATAGTTTGAAAAAAATTAGACAGATCAAAAAAGATGAATTAAATAATATTTTACAAAATTCAAATGTTCAAAAAATTGTTCTTTATAATCAAGGTGAAATTGCAAATGTTAAAGCTTCACAAGTTAATGAAAATGATTTATCAACATTTTTAAGCCCAGTGCAAAATAATACAAGAATAGTGTTTGTTAATTTAAATCCTAATGATGATTTAGGAACTTTAGAAGTTTCATATTATTTAGAATTTAACAATTCTTTAATCACTGTTAAAAGCAACGTTAGCAGTTTAACTCTACAAGGTTTTAAAACTAATGAGAGAGAAAATCAAGAATTAATTAATCAAGAATTAGAAAGATTAAATCAAAATAATTTCATTTTTAACTATCCTAATCAAAATAATACTTTTGCATTAGATGCAGTAGCATCTAATTTCCAAAGCAATTCAAATGATTTAATTGCGATTGTTGATCCGAGAATTATTCAAGTTGAAAATGAAAAAGGCAAATTAATTCTGCAATATAAACTAAAAAGTTTGAAAACTGAATTAAATGCTAATATTATTAGTCAAGTTTTAACCAAAGAAATTGATAATTTTAAAATTGGTAAAAGTTTAGCAACTTTAATTGCAGAAGAAAAAGCAAAATTAAATCATTTGGAGCTAAATTTTGCATATCCTGATAAACAAAATATCTTTACAGAAGATACACAATTAAGTTCAATTACTTACAATTTAAATAACTCATACACACTCGATGGACCCAAAAATTTAGTAAGAAATTTAGAAAATAATACAATTTCATTTATTTATAACATTATAAATATGGACTTTTATGGTCAAAAAGTAATTTCAGAAACTAAAAACTTTACGATTGAAGGTTTTAAAGATAAAGCTTTATATGATGATAGTAATACAGTTAACAATTTTGTTAATTCTTTTAATTTAGAAATTAATCCTAATATTAATCCTAAATTAAATATTCAATTTTATGCAACAAGTATCACTAAACAAAATGCACCATATTTTTTAAATTTGCAAAATCAAAATGGTATTGAATTTAATATAAAAAGTTTAATTATTGATGAGGATAACTTAAATCAATTAAATTTAGAATTAGAAGTTTCTAAAGGCAAATATAGCAAGATAATTACTAAAAATGTTGTATTCCCTAATGATTTAAAACAATTAGTTAATGATATAAATATTACTTCAATCACTCAGCTTTATGATATTGACTATGGTTTTATTAATTCTTTAGCTGGTAATAATTTAATTACACATCGAGATATTTTAAATAAAGCTTTTAGTAAAAAAGTTTCAAAAATTAATAATTTATTTGATTTTGAAATTAATTGAGATAAGTCATTTAATGATATTAGAGAAGTGGCAAAAAGAATTAGAATTGGTAGAGATTACAAAGATGTTAGGGCTTATGAATCAAGATTATCTTTATCAATTGACATTAAATTGAATAATTTAACTTTGAAAACTGTTTCTAATTTATTAACTGAAAATAATCGTAATATTAATGATGCTTTTGGCGGAAATTATATTTATACTTATTTAAATAATTTGAATAAAAACATTACTTTTCAGGCTTCTGAATATTATTTAAATAAATTAAAAATAGCTAAAAATAATCCTGATTTTAGTTTACTTGATTATTTATATGAAACTGCAAATGAAATTAAAAACAGTAATAATAAATATGCTGATGTTGAATTGAATCAAATCACTAACAGTTTCAATGTAAACAAATCTTTAAATAAAGAATTGTTTTTAGAAGTTGTTAAAAAATCCTTTAATTTCAATTTAGATGGTTGAGAAATTGTGGAAGTTGTTGATTATTTAAAAACTGATGATAATCAAGAATTGCCATTTTTCTACTTTCAAGGAAATAATTTAATTAAAGCTTTAGTAAAATTACAAAAAAAAGGACAAAGTTTAATTTATCCAATTATTTTTAATAATTTTATTTATGATGAAAATAATTTAGAGGATGCTTTTTTTGTTAATTTGGTTGTTAATAACAATATCAGTAAAATTCTCTCTGAAGTGGAAGTAATAGATCAAAATAACACACATGAAAATTATTTAGCTTCTGAAATTTATGATCAATTAAATTCATTATATAGATTGCCAAGTAATGGTAAATATCAAATTAAATTTTTAACCAAAGATCAAGCTAATATTTTTAATAATCAATATTATGATGATACTAATGGCACTGCTACAGTCCAATTTGGCCTTTTTGAAAATAATAATTACACTGGTATTAGTACTTTAGGTTATAAACTTAAACATTTCAGAAAATTTACGCAAACAGATAATTATCCTCAAGGACGTTGATTGAATGCAAATGATTTTGCAACGCAAAATCAACCTGAGGCCAATATCATTAACCAAATGAATCTAATTAATAGCACGAACTTTATTTACAATTTTGCCCAAGGGCCTAATAATCAAAAAGATAATCGTACTAGAAGAGTATTGGATCCTGCTTTAATTATTCAACAACAAGCATTTGATAAGTTGAATAATTTATTAGTAATGGTAAACAACAATAGTGAGCAAAGTCAAAAAAATCAAATTAAAAACAGCACTGACTTAGCTAATAATCTTAATCTTGCTTCAATCTTAGAAAATTACTATGTATATTATTATGATGTTGTAAGTAATAAAGCTAATTCTTTAAGTTTTAAATTGGGTTTTATTAATAAAAGTGATCCAACTAAAAGATATAGTTCTAATCAAAATATTACATTAGAAAACTTATTTAATGATTATCAACTGGAAGCTTATCCTGAAGCTTTATTGAATAAAATTACTTTAAATGATTTTAATTTTAATTTTGAAACATTAGGAGCAATTTCAAGCAATCAGTTTGCGCAAAATATACTTAATCAAAGTATTAATAATGATTATTTTACAGTGACTGAATTAAATTATCACAATTGAAAATTTCCAAATTGAAATCAGATTAAAATTAAAGAAGTTAAATTAATTAATAATCGCGTTTTTATTCGTTTAGCATATAGCAATTATCAATTTCCGCAAGAAACAAGAAATAGAGAAATAATTGGTGATACCTGATATGAAATTAGCAATTTTAATAATTCTGAGCAATCAGAAATCAGTGACTCAGAATTATTAAAATCATTGCAAGCACAACATAATATGAAAAAAGTCTTTTTAGCTAATCAAAAAGTTTTAAGAGAAAGAAAAATTAAACTTAATTATAAAGATAATTATTTTGATATTGATTCAGAACAAAGAGAAGTTAAATGATTATTTAAAAAAGAATACTATGAAACTTTACTTGAAAGAAATGAAATTAGTAATGCGCAAATTAATTTTGAATTTTTTAGCAATATTTTATTTTTAGATGAAAATCGTTTTAATCGAATTTTAAATGAAAATGAAACTTTAAAAGTGGCTCTCAATTGAGCAGAATTAAAAAGTAATAATTCGGTAGTTATTAATAATCAAAGTTTTAATTTGAATAATATAAATATCCCTTATGAATTAAGTTTTAAATTAGTTGCAAAAGGAATTGAATTTAAATTGAAATTAAGAGACGAAAATGGCTATAAAATAGTAGGTGATCGTATTGCTGAAACCTTAAAATATTATGATACTACTCTGCCAGAAACTAAATTTAATCCTAAACAAGCACTTTATTTTAATCAAAATTATGGAGCTAATGTTTCAATTCAATATCAAAATAATTTAGCTAATGAAATTTTTAGTCAATATCAAACAAATGTTTTTGATTATAAAAATATGACTATGACACCAGAAAATATGCCGCTTTATATTTATAATGATGGTTATAATCATGGTGAATTATTTAAATATAATCCGAATGAAAATTTACCCTACAAATGGCATGAAGGATATAAAACTTCTGTTGAAATTATGCACTTATCATACAATGATCCAAGAATTAAAGATTTAAACAATCGTGTACTTGCTTTCAATAATGGCTCTTCATTGATGTTGGGCAAAGTAAATAAAAACGCAAATGATGGTAAATATTATTTCATTACGAATAATCATGTTATTAATAATAATCAAACTGTAGATAATCCTATTTTAAATGCTTGAAATTCAAGTCCTGTCTTTACCTTAAATGGTACTGCTCATTATGTTATTTCAGCAGATAATGAAAAAGGTGTAGATAATTCAAATGCTGCTAATGCCAAAGTTTTTACCTTTTGAACAGGTTATAAACAATATGATGATGAAGGAATAATGGCTGAGGCAAACAATAAACCAAAAGTTTCGGCTGATTTAGCAACTTACATGATAGATACAAATGAAATTATTACTAACTTGAAAAAGAATGGAAAATTTCAAGCAGCTTTATGATTTGAAAACATGCAAAAATTACCTAATTTAGGTATTAGCGATTACAATAAAGATAATATAGCTTTCTTTTTAACAATGTATCAAGCAGTAAATAAAAATCCAAGTTTTAATCACAAATTAAATTATTCAACTAATCGTTTAATGTCAGGATTTCCTGGATATAAACAAATTGGTTATATTTATAATGATAGCAATATAGGCTTTTATCGTGAAAGTTTTACAAGAACCAACCCTGCTCATTTAACAAGTTATGCACCAATTTTCTTTAGAGGTGGCTTAAGTGGTACTGGAGTAGTTGATGATCACGGAAATTATATTACAAGCCTAAATGCAGCTGGATATTATAATTTTGCTACTTCTTTTAATAATTATTCATACACTTGAAATAAAGAACAAAACAAATTTCAAAGATACAATTGATTTGGGTTTGCCAATAATATAGATGAATTAATTAATTTACCAAATAGTAATTCATTAGCTTCAAACTTTTTAAAATTAAGTGTTTGAGATAACTCTATTGAAATTCCAGATTGAGTCTTTAATCCAAAAAAATTACATAATAACAATTAAAAATATTAAAATGAACCGAAAACAAAGTTTCAATTTCGTTCTTTGTTTGGTTCATTTTTATTATGTTAATTTTATTTATTTTATTAATATAATTAAATTATGGATTGAAAAGAAATATCAAATTTTTTGTTATTAATTTTTTCTAATACATTTTGATTGACTTCATTATTTTTTATTCTGAATAAATTTTTGAGTTTTTTGGTTCTTAAAAAAAATACTAAAAAACTTGAATTTTTATCTCTTTTCTTCTTAGTTTATTTCTTCCTCTTTTTACTTTTGCTCGGTTTTAATGCTACCGTGGTTTTTATGAAAATAAAATTATTATCAAATTCAAACTTAATTGTTTGTTCATTTATTTTTATGTGTTTGATCATGTTTACTCACTCTGTTTTCTATTTTATTTATTGATGCAAAATAAAAGAGAAAGAGAGAAAGTAGTATGGCAAATAAATTTTTAGGTTTAACTTCAATTTTAAATAATGCGGTTTCTATTGTAAATATTGTTAATATTTCAACTAATCCAAATTCATCAGAAAGTCAATGAGATAATAATGCGACTTATGAAAAATATGAACTTTTTTTAAAAATTGATTTATTGAAAACAAATAAAAAAGAAATTGAAAAAATAGTTAACAATATAGAAGATGAAGCAATATTAAGAAATCTTTTTTGAAATGTTCATGGTTTTATGATTGAAGAATTCAGTAATAGAAAAACATGAAACAAAATATTAAGAGAAAAAAGAGATCAAATCATTACAGAATATAAAAAATATTTAATAAAAGATTTATTATCAAAAAGAGAAATTTTAGTTAAAGAATTTAAAAGCAACAAAAATTTAAAATTTGATTATGTTGAAACTGAAGATAAAAATTATATAAATTTAGATTCTGAAATCAGTTCTAAAAAAATTTTTTATTCTGCTTCTAAAATTAAAGAACAATTAAATGAAATAAAAAAGGAAATTGAACCCTTAATCAAACAAGCAAAAGAAAAAGAGGAAATAATTATAAAATTAAATAAATATCTTATTGGTTTGTCTTCAACATCAATTGGTTCTGCAATTTTAACAATATTTTGTCCTTTTTTTGCAGCTCCAACTGCGATTTCAGCTTATGCTTCAACGGCTATAAGTTCTTTTATTATTTATTTGAAAAAAGAAGTTAATATTATTTATGAAACTATAAATAGAATAAATAAATTTTTTATTAATAAAATTGATAAAAAAAATGTTGAAAAAGACGTTATAAACATAGTTTTATCAATTTCTGTTGGTTTAAGATTATCAAGGTATATTCAAGCATTTAAAATTAGTGAAGAAAATAAGGCAGAATTAGACTTTTCAATTCCTGCCGTTTTTGATGCTATTATAACAATTGGACAAGCTGGATATCAACTTTATTGCTCTAGTGAAGATATTAAAGAAAGTAATAACAACATAAATAAATTATTTGAAATGGAAAAAAAATTATTCGAAAATATCCTCAAAACAGAAATGTCAATAGAAAAAATCAAATCGCAAAACACTTTTATTGTAATTGGAGAAACACCATTAACTGATGAATATAAAAATGGAGGTAAGGGAGGGAAAAATATTTTATTTAAGAATATAAAAGAAAATAAGAATTACACACTTGAAGAAATGCTAAGTAAGTCAAAAGAAGAATTATATTTATATAATTTAATAAAAGTATATAACTCTAAACTTGATGAATGATATATAAGGAGCTTGCCTAATAAAATTAAAGAGGACAATTTAGGATAATAAACTATGCAAACAATGATAAGCTCTTCTTCAATATTTTTAATGCTTTTTTATCTATTTTGAAATTTATTTTTTGTTATAAATAATATTTTTTATTTCAAGAGGGCTCCTGAATATATATCCAAAAAGAATAAAAATAAGCTTTTAAGGAAAAGAATTTTGAAGTCTCTTATAATAAATATATTTTTTATGCTTATCTTTTTGGGAATTATTTATTTTTATTGATTTTCTTATTTCTATGAAAATATTTCTTTGATTTCTTTTTATTTATTAACTTTATTTTGAATTTTATTAATCTTTCTTATTTCTTTATTAACTACATTTTGTTGTTATAAAAGTATAAATTTCTATAATAATTATTTTAGTTTTAATGATTTTAAATTTGAATATTTCAAATTTAAAAATTATTGAATTTATAATGGAAAAATTTATGAATTGATTTGATTTGAGTAATAAAAATATTTTAATCTTTATAATAATTGCATTATTTATATTACTTTTTATAGCAACAGAATTAATGTTTATGATGCAAATTTTATATATTTATAAAACTGTTTTAAATTGAGAATATAGTAATTTATTGGCATCTATTTCATATAGAATATATAAAAAAATATTTAAAAATCAATTAATTTTAATTAGTATATTTGGTTCAGTTTTGGGCATATTGACTTATTTTTTAAATAAATTTAGTCAACTTGAAAATTCAGTTTTATCTTTTTTAATTCTTAGCTATTGGTTAGTATTCATTTTTTCAATTTTTGTTTCATTTGTCTCAATAATGGGAGTTTATACTAAAACTTTTTATTGAAATAAAAATAAACCAGATAAAGAACAATATAAATTGATATTAAAACAACTTAGAAGAAATTTGAAAATTAAATTCAAAATTAATTTAATTTAGGAGATTAATGTTAAAAATTTTTATAATTCTTGTTTTTCTTTTGATTGCTATTATTTATTTCATTTTTAATATAGTTTTTTTACTTGATTTAATTAAATTAGGCAATCATTTAAAAGAAGAAAAATTAAATCCTTTATTATTGAAAACTCTTAAAAGTAAACTTTATTCCAAGTCCATTTTTTACTATTTAATATTTATGACTTTAATAGCATTTTTCTTTTTGTTGTTTTCATTAATAAATCATTTTGTTTTAATTTCAATTCTCTTTTTTGCTCCAGTTTTATGTTTAATTTTTAATACCGTTATTTTTATTACTATTTTAATTTTTATTCAAAATAATAAATTTATTTTTAAGTTTGAAAAAATTACTTATTCTGATTGAAAAAATTATAAGCAAGCATCTGAATATAAAAAATTCATAATTAATTTGCGAAAAAAGTTAAATCTGCTTTTAATATAAGCAGATTTAATTTTTATTATCTTCATTTTCTTTAATTTCATTAAGTATAATTTCATTATGCAAACTTATTTAAAATATTTATATCCTCATTTAGAACCTTATGAAACAGGGTATTTAGCAACTAATTCGGTTCATAAAATTTACTATGAAATTTCAGGTAATCCAAAAGGTAAACCAATTGTTTATGTTCATGGTGGTCCTGGAGGGGGAACAAGTCCAATTTCACGTAGATTTTTTAATCCCAAAAAATATAAAATTATAGTTTTCGATCAAAGAGGATGTGGAAAATCTATACCAAAATTAAATTTAGAAAATAATACTACTCAAGATTTAGTTGAAGATTTGGAAAATTTAAGAAAACATTTAAATCTTAAACAAGTAATTTTATTTGGTGGTTCATGAGGAACTACTTTATCTTTATGTTATGCTTTAAAATATCCCGAAAATGTATCACATCTAATTTTAAGAGGAATTTTTTTAGCTCGTCAAAGTGATGTTGATTGACTTTATCAAGAGGGTGCTAGTTATTTAAAACCAATTGAATATGAAAGATATAAAAATGTAGTGTTAAAAAACAATTTAGATCCAGAAAATTTAGTTGCTTCTTATCATGAACTAATGCGTCATTCCAATAAAGAAATTAGAGAAGAGGCTTTAATTGAATGGACTAGATGAGAAAGTGCTTTGGTTTCTGTTAATAAATATAAATTTAAAGCAGACAATTTAGATGCAATTAGTGAAATTTCATTAATAGAAAATCATTTTTTCTATCATCAAACTTTTATTCCTGAAAATTATATTTTAGATAATATTAATAAAATTCAACACATTCCTACTTACATAGTACATGGTGAATATGATTTAGATTGTCGTCCTTCTGGAGCTTATGAATTACATAAAAGTATGCCTAATAGTAAATTATATTTACTTCCCAAAACTGCGCATACACAACGTGAATATTTAATTGCTAAAACCTTAGTCAAAATTACAGATGAAATTTAAAAATCGGGTTAAACCCGATTTTTATATTTTAATTAGTGTTTGAACTTCCCATTGAAGTTTTAAGATTTTTTAAAAGCGCTATTTGTGTTTTTAATTGTTCAATAATAAGGTCAAGTTCTTCATTGCTAGCATTTTTAATATTTTCTTTAGCAGTGCTAAGCATTGTCATATAAGGAGCTGCTTGATCTCCTCCCAATTCATTTACAAGACTTTCAAATTCTTCAAATAAACTTTTAGCTTCTTTTTGTTTAGAATTTTCACAAGAAGCAACAAATGCCACAGGAATTAATGTCATACCTGAAATTGATGCAATTTTCAAAAAATTTTTAATTTTTTTCATAATTCTCCTAATAATTAATATATTGAAAATTATATATATATATATATATATATATTAAAAGTAAATTGCTGAAATTTTCTCTAGATGGTTTTATTTCAACAAACGACAATATTCAAAAATAATTTAGTATTAATAATTTCTAATATAACAATTTACTTATTTTTATTGAATAAAAATAGTCCTATAAATAAGAACTAAATTAGAATATAAAATATCAATTTACTGTTCTTATTTATTTTATTGGTATTTTTCATATATTTCATTTACAACTTCAATTAAACAATTAAATGAAGAATGATGAGAACTTTGTTGTGTTCTTAAATAATAATTTTTTCTTTCCAAATATTTTTCTCTAACTAAATTTCAAGCACCTGGAATTTTTTTTAATCTCGTTATTTTTTCCTTATATTTAATAGAGTTTTTTGATTCATTTCAATAATATTTATCATTAGAACTATGACCATTTTTTTTCATGTATTAATCTCAATCAATTACCATCATTATTTTCAGTAACTATGCATAAATCAATAGTTCATTCTTTACTATCATTTTGAAAATGAATTGGTCTTGTAGTTAACACACTGGTTGAGTCACTAACATCACGTAATCCTTTTTTTCTTAAAACTTGATTAAATGCATTTCTCACATTTTCTTTAAGTTGTTTTAAATTATCTCAATCGTCACAAGAAATTATATTTAAATTATAATCAAAATCTGTTTGGTAATTTCTTCCATTAACTGTAACTAAGTTTTTGGCTCCACTTCCTATGAGAAAAAACTGAGAATTAATTTGATATTTTTCTCTTAAAATTTTTGTCATTTCATTAATCAAATTTGATGAATACTTGCGTGCTCTATTTAAAAATTCCTTATCATCTACAAATTTGTACATAAATCTCTCCTTTTAAATTTTAAAATCATATTATTATATAGATTTTTTATGAGAAATACAAAAAAATGCCAAAAAATTTTATATTTGGCATTTTATCAATTTATTATTTTTTATGTTCTAAATGCAATTTAAGCGCAGCAGCTCTTGCACATTCTCATATTATTTCAGCGTTAGTTGGATGTGGATGAATAACTGTGGTTAAATCAAAAACAGTTAAACCTTTTTGAATTGCTAACACAATTTCACCAATGTAATCTGTTGAATGTGCACCAATGATATGACCACCAAGAATTCTTCCATCTGTTTTATTAACAACTAATTTAGCGAATCCCTGTGTATGTTTGGTTGCAATTGCTTTTCCAAGGAATGAGAAAGCATATTTAGAAGTAAAGGCATCATAACCTTGATCTTTAGCTTGTTGTTCAGTTAAACCAACAAATGAAATTTCAGGTTCTGTATAAATACATCCAGGCACTGGTTTATTTTTGTATTCAGTGTGTCTGCCTAAAATATTATCAACTGCAGTAATTGCATGTTGATAAGCAACGTGAGCTAACATAGCTTGACCAGTTAAGTCACCAATTGCATAAACTCCTTCAACATTGGTTTGCATAAATTCATTAACTACTACTTCTTGTCTTTGACCAACATTAATTCCCAATTCTGCTAAGCCCTGTGAATTTGGAATTCTACCAACAGCAATTAAATAAACATCTGCTTTAATAGTTTTTTCTTCATCATTAACTGTATAAATTAATTCTTTAGCGTCATTTAAACCTTTAGTTTGTGCATTGAAAATAATTTCAATATTTGAGGCTTTTAAGATTTTGGTAATTTCTTTTACCATATCAGTATCAAGTCCCATAAGTAATTGATCTGTGTTTTGTAAAATAGTTACTTTTGACCCTGCTTTATTAAATACTTGAGCAAATTCTACACCAATTACTCCTCCACCAACAATTACCACATTTTCTGGTAAATGATTACTGTAATTAATAGCTTCTTTTGAAGATAAAACAGTTAAATCATTATATGCTTGTTCAAAGCCAGGCAACATAGTAAGTTTTCTGGCTCTTGAACCCATTGCCATAATGATATTTTTACCTTTGTAAATTTTGCCATTCACTTCAATTACTTTTGGACTTAAGAATTTAGCTTCGCCTTCTTCAATTGCACATTTTGACATTTTCATAAGCATTTTTACACTTGATGAAATTTGTTTTACAACTTGTGCTTTTCTTTCATGCATTTTTTGTCAAGTTTCTTGGAAATTAATTTCTAATGCGCCTAAATTACCAACAATTCCGTAATCTGCAGCATGTTTTAAAGTTTCAATAACTTCAACTGATTTTAACATTGTTTTAGTTGGAATACATCCAACATTTAAACAAACACCACCTCAAAATTCTTTTTCAACAATTAAGGTTTTTAAACCTGATTTTCCAGCTTCTTCAGCTGCTAAATATCCTCCAGGACCTGATCCTACAACAATTAAATCAAATTCGTCATCGATATGACCATTATATTCAACTACGTGATTTGACATGATTCTCCTTATAGATAATTTTTAATAATTCTTATTATATTCTTAAATTAAAAAAGCCTTTAAAACATCTTAATAATTATTTTAAAGGCTTTTTAGTTGATAGTGTAAAGATTTAATTTACATTTAATTAATTATCAATTTTAAAGAGTTCAGTAATATCGAAAGTTAAGGTACTATCACCTCTTAATTTATAAATGTAATTTGGATCAATTACTGAATCAGTAATTTCACGATTTTGCATTGGATTATTATAAAACACTGGAATTTCAGCAAGTTTGATTTTTTGACCTGCTTCATCTAAAATAAATTCACCAGTAATTGGGCTAACTTCATAATTAACCGGATCTTTTGAAGCGCCAGCAACTCCAGGCACTCTAGCTGCTGAAGGATTCTTAATTGTTCCGTCTGCATTTGTATAATTAGTTAATCTTTTTTCATAAGGAGATTTGTTTAAAGTACCAAAATCATTAGCGTTAGTTCAAACTTTATAGTTTGAAATAATTGCAATATGCGCATGTGTCATTCAACCACCATTTTCATCACTTGTGCCTAAATAACCAATTACTTCATTTTTATTTACTTTAGATGGATTATTTGGGCTAATTGAAGTAACTATATGCATTTGTCGATTTCCAACCTGAACTTCTTGAGCAATTCAATTTTTAGCTTGATTATTTAAGGTATTTTCTCGATCTAAATGAATAAAACCAATATAAACATAATCTTTTGTTTCTGAATTTTGATCTCATTTACGTTTTAAAATATCTTCATATTCTCTTGGGCTTAAAACTGTTTTTAAATTTTCCACTTCTGTTCTCATGACTAAAGTGGTACCAATTCCAGCTCCCACCTCTTTAGATGGTATATGATATAAAGCAATTACTTCGCCATCAAAAGGTGCGACAACTGCAGTTTTTTGAGGTGCGATATAGTCTTCTCCTAAATGAATAAAAATTGGTACATTGTTATTTGGCCCATAAAATGAACGATTGGTGTCATATCCACCTGCGAAAAGATTAGTTCCAAATAAATTGAAAATATTTTCATTAACTTTAGTTAAATTACTTTGATCTAAACGATTTACATTAAAATCTAAAACATTTGGATTAGCATCTTCAAAATCAGGATCAAAAACATAAGCAAAATTATAATTTCCAATTTCTTTAGTTATTAAATATTGCTTGTTATTGAATTCAAGATTGAATTTGAGCTTTGCCCCTTTTAGATTACTTTCAATAAAATCATTGATATTTCAATTAATCTTATAATTTTGATTAAAAGTATTTAAAAAAACTAAATTATTTTTTAAGAATTTTGGATCCTTTAATCAACGAAAATCAAAATTGTAAATATTATTATTTTTTAGTTCGATGTGTAAATTTTCACTAATAATAATATTTTCAATTGCTTCTAAATATTTACCATATTCATCCGGATTAGTAAATGAATTTTGATCCAAATTAATTTGATAATTTTGACTAAAACCTAAATTAAGTAGATTATTTTCATCAAAAACAACTGTGTCGCCATTTTCAGAATATTTATTTGGTTGTGCCAAGGCAAATCTAACTTTTAAATTGATTTGATTAAAATCATTTACATTGTCAAAGTCAATATTTTCCACAAAGACTTTAAAAATATAGCCTTGAACACTTTTAGCATTAGTCTCTGCATTAGTAACTACTTTGGCTTGATTTTCAGTAATAAAATTAGTTATATTTTCATTTAAATTTAAAGATACTAATTTGTTTAAATCACTTTTTGTCAAATTTTTAATTGAATTTGTGTTTAATTTTGTTGCAATTTCATTATTAAAGTGAAGTTGGAAATTATTTTTATTTAAATTATTATTTGTTACTAATTCTTGAAATTCCAAAAATTTAGTTTTCAAATTTTCATATTTATTAGCATCAGATTTTTCCATTTTCATATTTTTAATTTTGAAATTTAAAACAAATTCTTGATATAAATTGCCTATTTTATAGACTTTTTTATCAGCTAAAATTTTAACTTTTACTGGAATAATAACATCTAAATAATTATTTAAATCGCGATGAATATTAAAATATTGAATTTCTGTTGCAAAGTTTTCTAAATATTTACTATTCAAGCCTAATTTAGTTTGTAAAAGATTTTTGAAACCTGTTTCATCAAAATTAAAATATTTAACAGCAAAATCATTTTGCACAAATTTTTTATAAGTTATTGTCTCGTTAGAGGCTTCTGGATTTTTGAATTTTAATAATTCATTATGTTCATTTTTTGCAAAATAATTCTTGATAAATGAAATTATATCTGCTCTTTGATTATTTTCTTCATAACCAAAATTACTTAAATTATAAATTTGGTCACTTTTTAAATTGCTTCGAATATTGACTAAATTAGTTTCTTCTTGAACCTTTTCATTTCGACAAGCTACTGTCATAATAGTTGGTAAAGTAGCAAAAATACTTAAAGGTAAAAATTTGATTTTTTTCATATTAACTCCTAAAAATTAAGTTTCATTCCTGAATTTTTTGCAATTCCTAAAATTCCGAAAGCACAAATAAAAGCAATTGAAATTGTTAAAACTAAAGCAATTAAAAATTCATAAGAAGCTTTAATTAAACCTTTTTTATCAATTGTTCCATTTTTTGGAATTAAAAATGCAATAATTTTTAAAATTGGAAAAATTAAATGAAAGCAAAAAAATCCAAAAAAACTACTAATAAATAAAATGAACCATATAAAGATGAGCATAAAAATTAATTTAACTCAAGTGCTTGTTCCATAATAAACATTATTAATATAAAACAAAAAAGGAGTAATAATTGTGAAAGCAAAAATAAAAATTACTTCTTTTATACTAAATCTAATCAAACATTTAGGCGATTTAACAAATAAATCTTGTAAATGTAAATTTTGTAAATTTTCTACATCTTCATTATTTTTTAATAATCATTTATTTAAATAAAATAATCCTATAAAACAGATAAAACCAATTATTCCCCCACTAATTTGAGCACCAATTAAATAAAATACACCATTAAATATCGGGCTAAAATTAAAGACTGGTTTAATAGTAATACCTTGTAAAACACTTTGCAATAAAACAAAAATTGGATTTCCAAGCATATTTGCATTTGAACCAGAAATAAAAAATGATCAAGCTCAAGGGATTACAAAAGCTAGAAAAGTACCCAAAACATAACCAGAAGTTAAAAAAATCCGATTATTTTTTTGATTTTTCCTAATTTTAGAAAAATAGGTTCAAATCATAATAAATAAAGTAAGAAGAAAGGTACTTAAAAATTCATAAATAAAACCATCATATGAATAATTTACACTTAAAAGTTGTTTTGGTGTCATAAACTCCTTTCATATCTATTTTATAACAAGAAAATAATAGCTAAATCGCATATTTAAATTAAAAATATATTTACTATATTAATTAAGTATTAATAATATAAAATAATATGAATTAAAAAGGGAGGTTATATGAAACAATATAAAAATATTCAAGAAGTTCCAAAAAAATATTTATTTGATCTTGAATCAATTTTAGAAAATGAAACTTTTGAAAATTGATTAAGTAAATATCAGGAAATTTTAGATTTACAAATAGCAATTAAAGATAGTAAATATGATACTTTAGATGCTTATTTAGAAGGTTTAAAATTAAACGAAAAAGGGGCTTTAATAAGTAATAAAATATCAAATTATTTATCAAATAATTCTAATCGTGAATTAAATAATCCTTTATTTAAAGAATTAGAAAATAAAGTTCAACAAATTAATGAAAAATTCGATGAAAAATTTGGTTCAGAAACCGTTCGTTTTTATCAAAATATTGAAAAAATTAAAGTTTGAATTAATGATCCAAAATTAGCAAATTATAGAGTTTCTTTAAATCAAGATATAGAAAATTATAATCATAAATTAGATGACAAAATTGAAGAGTTTTTAGTTAAAACTGAATCAAGTACTCCTAATTATGAAGAACCATTTGTTTTATTAACTGATAGTGAAACAGATTATGGTTATGTTTATGATCAAAAAAATAAAAAATTAAAATTGAATCCAGTTTCACGTATTAAATTTTTAAAATCTGATGATGCAATCTTAAGAAAAAATACTGTAAAACAATGAAAAAAAGCAACTTCACAATTTAAACAAACATTAGCTAATTTACTTTATCAACAATTTAAGGGCATAAATGTTGAAGCTAAGTTACGTAATTACCAATCCGCTGTTTCAATGCTTACTTCTAATGATAAAGTAAGTGATGAAGTGCTTAATAAATTATTTACAAAAGTGCAAAGTTTAACAAATGAAGTTCATAAATATAATCAAGCTTTCGCTAAATTTTATAATTTAAAATTTAAGGAAAAATTTAACAAAAAATATGATTCACTACGTGAATTAACCAATGTTAAAAGTAATTATAGCGTTGAAGATGCTCAAAAATTAGTTTTAGAGGCTTTAAATCCTTTTGGTACAGAATATATGTCAATTGTAAATAAAGCATTTAATGAAAATTGAATTGATTATATGACAATTGAAAATAAAATGTCTGGAGCTTATTCAATTGGTTCTACTTATGGAATTGATAAAAAATACATTTTAATGAATTTTGATGGTCAATTTGGCTCAGTTGAAACTTTAGCTCATGAATTAGGGCATTCTTTACACTCTTATTTTTCAGATACTTATAATGATTTAGTTAATAGCAAATATCCTATTCTTTTAGCTGAAGTGGCTTCAATTTTTAATGAACAAATGCTTTATAATCACATTTTAAAAACTTCTAAAAATAAAGAATTAAAATTTCAAATTTTAGGTTCAATGATTGAAGGATTTTTTGGCACTGTAGTGAGACAAACTCAATGAGCTGAATATGAATACAATTTATATGCCAAGATAGCTAATTTTGAAGTAAACAGTTCATATGAATCAATTAGTCAACTTTATTATGATGTAACTAAAAATTATATTTATAAACCACTTAAATATAATCCTAATGATTTAATAGCTTCTGTTTCAGTTCCTCACTTTTATTATCATTTTTATGTTTATAAATATGCAATTGGTCAATTAGTGGCTAACTATTTCTTTGCTAAATATGAACTTGAAGGTGAAGAATATTTACAATATTACATTAATAATTTTCTTAAAAAAGGTGGTTCTGATTTGCCACTTAAAATTTTAGAAAATGTGGGTGTTAATTTATTGGATGATGAATTTTATGAAATAGGCTTTAAATACATTAAAAAATTAATTAAACAATATATTGCTTTAGGAAATGAAATTTTTAAAAAATAATAAGAAAGGAGAATTATGTTCAAATTAATGAAAATGATACCTAAAAGACTAAAATGATTTTTTCTTTTAGGTTCATTCTTTATATTAATCACTGTTTTAATTAATATCTTTTTTCCCAATTTGATTTCTCAATTTATTAAATTAATTATTGTGGATAATCGAACAGAAACCACTGATATTATTTTCTTTGATGGCAGAATAGCATTTAATAATATTCCAATTAGTGATGCTAAAAATTATTTAATTATTGCAATTGTTTTATCAACTTTATCTAATATTGCTTTTGTGTTTTTAGGCACTTTTATCATTATTTATGCAGCTGAAAATTGTTCAAAATTCTTTAGAATTACTTTATTTGAAAAAATTCAAAAATTATCATTAAAAAATATTGCTGATTTAAAAAGTGAATCTATTATTACTAGAGTTTCAAATGATATTGCAATTTTTTGAGAATTTTTAGTTAATGGAACCACTACTTTAATTAAAGGAATGTTTTTAGTAATTGGAACTGTAATTTTAGCTATTTGAACTGATTTAAGTTTATCAATTGTCATTGCAATTATGATCCCATCATTATTAATTATGATTGCCATCGTTGGTTTAAGTACTAAAAATTTACTAAGAGATACACAAAAAACAGTTGAATTTTTAACCAAAAATATTGATGAAAATATTAATGGAATTAAAGTAATTAAAACTTATAATCTTGAAAAACAAAGAAAAGTAGTTTTTAAAGAAAATAATCAAAAATGATACCAATTACAACGTAAATCGAGCATCATTTTCATGACTGCTGCTCCTGTTTTCTTTATGTTAATTAATTTTTTAGTTTTAGGAATTTATGGACTTATTGCTAAAGAATTTGCTAATCCAAATGCCACTAATTTACAAGAAGTAATTGCTCAACAATCAGAAAGTTTAGCTAAATTAAATACTTTTATTGATTATTTATATAACTTGTCATTTGGAATTATGATGATGATGTTCTTCTTGATTTCAATGTTTAGAGCAATTGTTTCTGCGAAAAGAATTAATGAAATTTATGACTATAAAATAGATGATTTATATGTTGCAGATGGTTTAGTATTAAATCAAAATTATGATTTACATATTAAAGATTTAAACTTTAAATATTATCAAGAGGCTCCAGAATTAACTTTAAGTAATATTAATTTAAAATTACCATTTAAACATACATTAGGAATTATTGGGCCAACTGGTTCTGGCAAAAGCACATTAGCTAATCTTATTATTCACAATTATCTTTATAATGATGGCTCAATTAAAATTGGTAATCAAGAATTAAAAGAAATTAATTCAAAAAATTTACACGATTCTGTGGGAATTGTTTATCAAAAAGCTTTATTATATTCAGGAACTATCAGAAGCAATTTATTATGAGCTAAAGAAGATGCTACTGAACAAGAAATTCAAGAAGCTTTAGAAAATGCTTGTGCTGCTGAATTTGTTAATAAATTTGAAGATGGACTGGATCATCCTGTGGCTATGGGGGGTTCAAATCTTTCAGGTGGTCAAAAACAAAGACTTTCAATTGCTAGAGCTTTATTAAGAAAACCTAAAATTTTAATTTTAGATGACTCTACTTCTGCTTTGGATAATTTAACTACTAAAAAAGTGATTGAAAATATTAAACAAAACTATGATTGTTCAACCATTATTATTAGTCAAAAAATTGGGGCTTTAAAAAATGCCAATAATATTGCTGTAATGGAGCAAGGAAAAATTGTTTCTCAAGGTAAACATGAGGAATTAATTAATTTGAGCGAACTTTATAATTCAATTTACACTAAACAATTAGATCAATAGAAAGGAGTAAAATGAAAACAAAAAACAAAGTATCTACTTTTACTTTATTTAAATCAATTTTTCAATTTTTAGATAAAGAAGATCGTTATTTTGCAATTATAGGTATGATTTTTGCTTCTTTATCTTCTGCTGCTACAATTATTGGAACTTATTTTACAGGGAAAGCCATTACTCATTTCTTTTTACCAACTATTGGTAATCCGGATTCATTTGATTTTAATGCTTTTATCATTTATTCGGTTGAAATTGGCATTTTATTTTTACTTTATGCAGTATTTGGATTTTTACAAAATAAAATTTTTGTTAATTTATCTTTTAAAACTGCAATGAGAATGCGGAAAATTTCAATGGAAAAATTATTAAAAATGCCTATTAGTTATTTTGATAAACAAAAAACTGGCGACATTATTTCTACATTAGTTAATGATATTAATAATTTTTCAAACTCTGTTTCAATGTTAATGACACAATTCTTTAGTGGTTTAACTAGCATCATTTTAACATTAATCATGATGACTTTCCAATCTGTTGTTTTAATGATTGTCATTGTTTTACTTGCTATTTTGCTATTTTCAGTAACTATTTTTATGCTTAAACAAGCAAGACCTGCTTTAATTAATTTACAAAATGAATTTGGTAATTTAAATGCTTATGTTGAAGAAATGCTAACTAATGCTAAAGTAACACAAGTTTTAGACAGACAAGAAAGTGCACAAGTAAAATTTAATTCGATTGCTCACAATATTTATTCT
Organism: Mycoplasmopsis gallinarum DSM 19816; assembly: GCF_000621085.1. Taxonomy (GTDB): domain Bacteria; phylum Bacillota_I; class Bacilli_A; order Mycoplasmatales; family Metamycoplasmataceae; genus Mycoplasmopsis; species Mycoplasmopsis gallinarum. The sequence continues at coordinate 93,274 of NZ_JHZE01000005.1, read as the reverse complement.
CACGCATTAAAGGGAGATTTTTGACAAAAAATTTTCGATCCTTGATTTATTTTCAGTAGTAATGTGATTGTTTTAGTGACAATTGTTTTAGGTTTAGTATTTAAAACCAATAACTGAAATGTATATGGTATAGATTATACAAAAGTTGATTATGGAATGATGGTAGCATTAATTTCACTAATTTTTGGTTTAACAGGTAATATTCAAACCATTTTAACTGGATTGTTTCAAGTTCAATTAGGGGTATCGTCTGCAACTAGGGTATTAAAATTAACAAATTTAAATGTGCCAGTTGAACAAACAGTTGATATTGATATTAACAAAATTCAAGGCCTTATTGAATTTAATAATGTTTCTTTCAAATATAATCCAGATAGTGCTAAATATCAAATCAAAAATGCTTCCTTCTATGCTAAACCAGGTCAAACAATTGCCATTGTAGGACCAACTGGGGCTGGAAAAACTACTATTATCAATTTATTAAGTAAGTTTTATGAATATCAAGAAGGTCAAATCAAAATTGATAATATTGACTTAAAAACTATTAGCAAACACGATTTACGTGATATTATGGCTGTCGTTTTACAAGATTCATTTTTATTTAATGACACAATTTTTAATAATTTAAAAATTGCTAAACCTGATGCAACTTTAGAAGAAGTAAGACACATTGCAAAAATGGTTTCAGTTGATGATATTATTATGAGAATGAAAGATGGTTATAATACTATTGTTGATAATTCCGATACTTCATTATCACAAGGTGAAAAACAATTATTAGCTATTGCAAGAGCCATTTTAGGTAATAAAAAAATTCTAGTTTTAGATGAAGCAACAAGTAATGTTGACTCTAATACTGAACAAATTATTCAAAATACTTTACAAAATGTTGTAATGAAAAATAAAACCTCAATTGTAATTGCTCACCGTTTAAGTACAATTAAAAATGCTGATTTAATTTTAGTTGTTAATGATGGAGAAATTATTGAAAAAGGTAATCATCGTGAATTAATGAACGCTAAAGGATATTATTGAAATCTTTACACAAGTCAATTTAATTAGAGCAAGCTATAAAGCTTGTTTTTTTATAAAAAAAGCAAGTTAAACTTGCCACTAATTAATTAAATCATTTAATTTATTAAAAATTACTTCTGTGTAAATTCCTGTATTTAAGTTAATTTTAGTACTTGAAACTAAAATTCCCGATACATATTTTAAATTTTGTAATTCATCAATTTTAAGTAAATTTTTATCCTTAAAATTAACTTTTAAAGTTGAAATTGATTTTTCTAATGAAGCAATATTATTTTTTGAACCAAGCAAAGTTAATAATTCCTCTAAATTTATTTCTTTTGGTAATTGCACTTTATCAGGATTATTCAAATTATCTAAATATTTTTTATTTTGTTTTTTTCAATATAATCAACAAAATCCTAAAGTAATAATGCTATAAAAAACAATTAAAAATTTTTCCTTTTTTTTCATAATTTAATCCACCAATCCATTTATTTTTAAATTATAAATTAGTCTAAATATTTATTATGTAATTTTATTATTTAGTATAAAATAAAAAAACTAAAAAGAAGAAGTCATAAATATGACTTTTTTATCTTTTTAGTAAAAGATAGTTATCGTTTAAGGAATGATTTATGATTATAATCAAAAGTTCTGAAGAAATTAAAAAGATAACTAAAAGTTGTCAAATCTTGGCAGAAGTTAAACAAATTTTGTGAGATTTTATAAGACCAGGTGTTTCATTAAAAGAACTGGATTCAATCGCTTTTAATGAGATAGTAAAACGAGGTGCTAAACCAGCTTTTAAAGGTTTGTATGGCTTCCCTGCCACAGCATGCATCTCTGTCAACGAAGAATTGATCCACGGAATCCCAAGTGAATATAAACTAAAAAATGGCGATTTAGTCAGCGTTGATTTAGGATGTATTTATGAAGGATTTAATAGCGACAGCGCCTTCACAAAAGGAGTTGGCACTATTGCTGATGAAGACCAAAAATTAATTGATGTAGCTAAAAAATCTTTTGAAGCAGGTTTAGCAGCAATTAAACCTGGAGCAAGAATTGGCGACATTAGTTATGCAATTGGTAAAGTAATTAAAGAAAATAATCTTTATACACCTAGTGAATTTTGCGGACACGGAATTGGTCGAAATTTACACGAAGAACCTAATGTTTTTAATGATGGCAAGCCTCATACTGGTCCATTATTAAGAGACGGAATGGTTATTTGTATTGAGCCAATGATTATGCAAAAAAATTCACGTGTTAGAACTAAAAAAGACGGTTGAACCATTGTTAGCGCTAGTGGTTTAAACAACGCTCATTACGAACATACAGTTTTAATTAAAAATGGTAAAGGTGTAGTTTTAACGAAAGGAATTTAATGGCAAAAGATGCTATTAAAATGAAAGCTGTAATTAAAGAGGCTTATTCACAAGATGATTATCTTGTTACTCTTGAAAGCGGCATGGATATTAAAGCTCGTATTTCAGGCAAAATTAGAATGCACCACATTCGGATTTTACCTGGTGACACAGTGGATGTAGAAGTTAGCCCATACAACATTGAATTGGGTAGAATTGTCTACAGACACAAATAAGGAGAATTATGAAAGTTAGAGCTAGTGTAAAAAAAATGTGTAAAGACTGCCGTATTATTAAACGTAAAGGCATTATTAGAGTTATTTGCTCACTTCCAAAACACAAACAAAGACAAGGATAGAATAAAATGGCTAGAATTTTAAACGTTGAAATTCCAAATAATAAAAGAGTAGTTATCTCATTAACTTATATTTATGGAATTGGACCATCAAGGGCAAAAGAAATACTTGAAAAAGCAAATATTGACGAATCAATTAGAGTTAAAGACTTAACAGAACAACAATTAAGTGCAATTCGTGAAGCAGCAAAAGAATATACCACAGAAGGTGACTTACGTCGTGAAACTTCATTAAACATTAAACGTTTAATGGAAATCAAATGTTACCGTGGAATTAGACACCGTAAAGGCTTACCTGTAAGAGGACAAAGTACACAGAAAAATGCGAGAACACGTAAAGGTCCTCGTAAAACTGTTGCAGGTAAAAAAGGTAAATAGAAAGTAGAAGGATAAAATATGGCTAAACCAAAGAAAAAAAATATAACCAATGGTGTTGCACACATCCATTCAACTAATCAAAATACTATTGTTACTTTTACAGATGAATTAGGTAATGTTATTGCTTGAAGTTCATCAGGTGCTATCGGTTACAAAGGTTCAAAGAAAAAAACCCCTTATGCTGCAAGTTTAGCAGCTCAAAAAGCTTCTGAAATTGCTAAAGAAAACGGAATTAAAAGTGTTAAAGTAAGACTTAAAGGTTTAGGAGCTGGTAAAGATGCTGCTCGTAAACAAATTGAAGTTGCTGGAATTACTGTTACAGAAATTAAGGATGTTACTCCAGTTCCACACAATGGGACCAGACCTCCAAAACGTGTTCTTAAACGTGAAGCTAAAAAATAATTTAAGGAGTTAAACATATGGAAAAGATGACTAAACTTGAATACGAACAAGTACAAACCCCTTCAGAAGGGATTAATGAAACAATTTTTACAGTAAAACCTCTTGAAAGAGGATTTGGAAATACTTTAGGTGTTGCATTAAGAAGAACATTATTATCTTCAATCACAGGTCTTGCATTATTTGCAGTTAGAATTGAAGGTGTAGACCATGAATTCCAAGCAATTGATGGAATTAAAGAAGATGTTGTTACTTTAATTATGAACCTAAGAAAAGTAAAATTCCAATATGATCCAACCTTAGTTAATGATGATGACATTATCAAAGTGGTATTAAAATCTAATGATCAAGAAGTTGTGACTTCTCGCAATCTAGAAATTGTTAATTCAACTATTGAGATTTTAAATAAATCTCAACACATTGCAACCATTAATGCTAAAGGTAAATTATATTTAGAAGCATATTTACGTCCAGGTAGAGGCTTTATTTCTTCAGAAGAAAATAAAAAATTATTAAATGGCAATACTGCTTTAATTTCACAATTAAATAGTGATATTAAAGATGGTTTATTCATTGCGACAGATAGTAATTTTAGTCCAGTGGAAAAAGTTAATTACTATGTAAATGAATTAAATACTTCAAGTCCAAAACTTGAAGAACAACTAAAAATGCATTTAATTACTGATGGAACTATCGAACCTAAATCAGCAATTCAACAAGCATGTGAAATTTTAGTAAGCCATTTCAAAGTAATTGGAAATGTTGATGAAATGAAATTAAATGTTTTCCAAGATGAACCTGAAATTGAAGAAAAAGAAGAAGAAAATGATATTGATATCAATTCATTAGGTCTTTCTGTGCGTTCATTAAATGCTCTTAAGAAAATTAATAAAAATACTTTAGCAGAAGTAGCAATGATGACTTATGAAGAATTAGAAGGTACCAAAAACTTAGGTAAAAAATCTCTTGATGAAATTGTTTCTCGTCTTAAAGAATATGGTTACGAATTAAGTAAAGGAGAAGAATAATGGCTAATCCAACCCAAATTTACAGCCGTGACAGTAAATGAAGAAAAGGTGTGATGCGTAACTTAGTTAGTGAATTATTTGCTAATGGTAGAATTCAAACTACTTTAGTAAGAGCTAAAGAAGTACGTAGACATGCAGAAAAATTAATTACCAAAGCAAAAAATCCTACTTTAGCAAATCGTCGTATTGTTGCAAGTTTCATTCGTCCACTTTCAGTTAATAATACAGATCTTTTAAAACATGTTTTTGATAATATTGCTCCTAAGTACGCTGAAAGAAATGGCGGATACACACGTATTTACAAATTAGTTTCACGTCGTGGGGACAATACTCCAATGGCAATCATTGAATTAGTTTAATTTTCATAAAACAAGCTTAATATTCATAAATCCCATTTTTGGGATTTTTTCTTTTATTTTCTAACTTTTTTAAGCATAAATACAAGAAATAAAACGGATATGAATTTAGAAATATTGCTTATCGCAATTTTGAACCAGAGGAGAGATATTAAAAAATGCCTATAAATAGGCATTTTTTAGTTCTGAATGTCTTTATATGAAATGAATGTTAAAATTAATGGTTTGTCTTCTTTGTTTACAATTTTAAGAGTGTGCGGATCATTTCAATTTATATTTGAGTCATTAATTTTAGTTAAGAATAATAACTCATTAAATAATAAGGTATTGCTTGATTCGTTAGAAGCACTAATATTTTTACCTACTAACTCCCCATCAAAATAAACATCAAAAGTAGACATATCTTGGCCTTTTTGTCCCATAATTACCATTTCTGGTGAATTAATTGGAATTTCCATATAGTCATTAGCAGTTACAGATTTAGCTACAAAGCCATTAATTGGACTTTCTACATCATCTCTTTCACTACTTACTATTTCTCAATGTCCATAAAATCTATTATTTGCATTGTTAATTGGAATAATACTATCGGTATTTAACTTGATTCCAAATTTAATTTCAGCTAAAGTAATTCCGTATCTATCTGTATTAAGAGTGTTTCTAGCTTGAATAGTAATTTCTTCTATATCATAAACACGATCAAAGAAAACTCTTTGATAAGAAGAATTGCTTCATCTTGAACTAAAATCATAGTATAAAGTTTGTGTATGATATTCATCAGAATTTTTTTCTTTAATTGTTACTGTCAATTCATTCGGTACATATCAACGTCAATTGCTTTGTCTTGGATATATGTCAATAAAGTTAGCTTTAAAACTTTCACTAGTTCTATATATTAATCTTATTGGCCTATTTTGAGTAGCATTATCATAGAATTTTTCGTAATATGTATCAATATTATTGTCAAATATTTTATAAGAATCTGGAGTATTTGGTGCCATTCTTGTAAGACTAAACTGTGGATCTGCCATTCCTATATTTTTAATATATCTTGAAATTTGAGTTTTGTTTTTACTTTCATTAGTTCTATATCTACGTTCATATTGATAAGATGGATTTTCAATTAAATTACGAAGTTGGTCTGCATTTAAATTATTAGTTTCTAAAGTAGGAGTTATAGAATTGGTAACTAAATTAATTTTTTCTGTGTCGTTAGCTAATCAGAAATTCATATTACCAGCACCTGCTTTGTTATAAACTGCTAGTTTAATTTCGTAAATTTGTCCTTTAACAAATTCAAATGAACCTAAACTTTGTTCACTCTTAGAAGCATTAAAACTGCTTCCAATTAATTTATTATTAACTCAAACTGCAGATCAATCATCAGCAATTGCTTTAAATTCAAAAGTTCCTGTTGTAGGAGCAACAAATTTCATTGTTGATTCTAAAAGGGTATTTTGCTTCTTGTTTAAATAATTAAGTTCATCAAAGTTAAAATCTTGCACAAATGAAATAATATCATTTTGATCTATTTGATCATAAGCAGCATAAAGTTCTTCAAAAGAATTTACATTAGAAGTTAAACTTGGATATAGTTTCATCGCTGGACGATTAACTACATTTCTAATTTTAATTTTCATTTTGTACATTGGCACATAATTACTTGGTTTAGTATCAAATTCATCTGGAATAATATCTAAATCAAATTCATCAATTTCTGCAAAAGTATTCGCATTAGCGTGATAAGTGACTTTGAATTTATTATTTGCATCTATAGTTAATGAATTACCTAATTTAGTTTGATTTGGCACTTGAATACTTTTAATTTTAAAATTAGGGTTGAATGAAGAAATACCTTTTTTGAAATCAAAAACATAATCTTCACCGGCTGGAATTTGGAAAGCAGGCATTGTATCAGAAGTATATTCAAAATTATTGGTTTCACTGTTATATAAATAGTTTCCAACAGCATAAATAGATGAAACAAAATCAAAAGCAGGATATTTATTTAATTTATTCTCATCTTCTTGAGTAACCGGTATTTCTTGAGAACTATCACCGCTAACTTCTTTAATTACTGTAAAATTCTTTTCTAATTTCTCTCCTGTAGTTACAGTTGAAGTATATTGTTTAAGTGCATATAAAGGATTTAATTTAAAGTAATCTGCTAGATAAATCATAGTCGCAAAAAATTTGCCAGAATTTTGACTTTTTCCAGAAGCTTTAACTCAGTTTGCAAAATTCATTGGTCCATATTGATAAACCATATTTGCATATAATGAATATCAATCATTATTATTGGTTTGTTTAGCATTTAAAATGTATCCATTAGCTAATCTTGATCAACCTTCATCTAAGTCACCTGAAAAATTAGCAAAATTACGTAATCTGGTTCTATCATTTATAAATGATAAATCAACTGTTGAAGGAATATTTGTTCATCCGTGGTTTTTAACATGGAATGGATCTTGATATTGTTCAAAGTTGTGATTAATTTCATGGTAATTACCTCAATTGGCAAAACCAAAATCTAAACTTTTACCATCATAATAACCTTTAGCTCAGCTAACTGCAGCTCAAAGATTATTCATACCGCCTCAAGCTCCAGCCCCATCTCAAATATCGTCACAATAATTTAAAGCTATTTTAGGATTTCAGTAATCTCCTCAATAGTATGACATTTCATAAAAACTATTTCATTTCTTAAACACTTCTTCTGGGAAAACCATGTTATCCAATTCCACACCAGCTACAGATGTAGGACTAGTGAAAGGAACTAAAATCGAAGAATAATTAGTTTGAATTGAAGCAACGGGAGCAGTAATTTCACCATTTTTAATTTTTGTAATTTGTGCATTTCATTCTTCTTCAGTGGTTTGATCATAAACATAATGGAATTGTTCTACTGCACCATAAACTTTGAATTTTAAAGAAGCAAAATTTCCATTATATTTGAAGTTTTGTTTTAATTCAAATGATAAAGAACCCCCAAAAGGTGAAGCTACTTTAATTTTTCTAGTTTCTGGATCTATCTCACTAAATTGAAATGTAAATGTGCTTTGTACAAAAGGATAACGGTTAGAAATTCTGGCTGTATTGTTAAAAGCTCTGTTATCTCAGTAGTTTTGATTAATATGAATTTTAATTGGCAAATCTTTACTTCATGCATTTTTAAAAATATTATATGTTTCAGGATCAAATTCAATTTCTGCAACTTCACCTGCAGGAATATATAAACCTAAAGCATTACTTCCTGAAAAACTTCCATCAATTTTAAATTCTTTAGTAAGTGATTTGGTTTCATCAGTTACATTCTTTTGATATCATGAAGTCACTGCTGGATGTTTTTTTAATTCTCCATTTGCAATTTGAGATTTAATTCATTCAGGGTTTGAATATTTAATACCTGTTTTCCCTGGCACTCTTTCGGCAAAAACTAAATCTGAAATATTAACTTTTTCTCCGTCCAATATCATAAATGAATTTTCTGTATTATTAGCTTCATAATTATAATCTCAGCCTGGATATCTAAAACCTTGTGAACCATAACGAGTTAATAAATCTGTTTCGTAAAATTTATTATTTATTTTATTTTCACGTGATTCATAACCTAAAAATTTTTGTTGATAAGTTACAATATCAAAAGCTTGGCTCAAATGAGTCGCAAAATCGGGATCTGTGTTTTGTAAATTATCAGATTCAATTTCTAATTCATTAGTTTTTCAGCTTAAGCCTTCATTATTGAATACAATAGCATAGTATCTACCGGGTCTATTTGTTTCATATGATGAAGAACCTATTTGATCTAATTTTTTATTAAAATAAAATCACTGAGTTCTTGAAAGATCTAAATCGGTTGTTTCATTTAAAGTTAAAGTAATTGGATTACCATTAGTGATAATGGCATTATCACGATTTTTCAAAATAACTGAACTAAGTGGATTAACTTTATGAACAGTTAAGTTGTCAAAAGTTTTAACAAAACTTTTATTATTGTAAGTTCCCTTAATTGCAACAGAATAAATTGTATCTGCTTCGATATCATCATATTGAATTTCCAATTGTGGAATTGTAGTATTTTTTAAAAATTCATTATTTAAACTTCAACTATATTGATTAATTATTAAATCATCTTGAGAATTATTAAATCCTTCAATATTGATGCTTAAAACACCAGTTGCCGAGGTAAAATATCCATTATTTTCAACTATAACAGATGCATTTTGAAATAATAAATTAGTTTCTTCAGGACTCAATTCTTTTGGTTCTTCTGGTGTAGGATTTACTGGTTCTTCTGGCTCAATAGGGTGAGTTGGTTCTGTAGGGTTTGTAGGTTCAGTAGGATTAGTTGGATCAGTAGGATCAACAGGGTCAGTAGGTTCAACAGGTTCAACAGAATTTTCTTTATTTGAAAAATTAATTCAATATTTTTCAAAATTAATTTTTGAATTTTCATTTTTTTCATAAATATCAGAAAAATTGGGTGCGGTTAATGTTGAATTATCATTTCAATTATTCTTTTTATTTCTTTTCTTCAAAATTAAAGCTGTAGTTACAACACTTGCAATTGTAAGTGGAGCTAAAACAGCAAGTGCACCTATTAATGCTTTATTTTTATTTTTTTTCATACACACTCCTTATTTAAAATATTGTTAATTTTAACAAAAACACTCTAAATAAATAATATTTAATATTATATAAACTAATGATTAGTAATATTCTAGAATTTAATTTTTTAAATATTTTTAATTTTATTTAATTAATTTGATTAAATGAAATTTAAAAATAAAAAAGCCCTTAAAAAGGGCGGTACATTGGATTAAAAACCTCAATGTCGGCTCATAATTAATTATAACAAATTAATTGGCAACATCAGTTTTTTGTTCCATTTGTTCTTTAAGACTTTTATATAACTCAAGTAAATAAAGTTCTCTTTGTTCAATTGTTTGTGCTTCATCAACAATAATAGTTTCTTGAAGTTGAATAAATAAAGGATCATTTCTGATTTCTTTTGGCACTAATGATTCAAATCCTAATCTATCAGCAAAAATTCCTCTAACTGTATCAAAAGCAATGTTATCAAGCATTTGTTCAAATTTGAGAGTTCCTTCATCTGTATAAACTTGATATGGATTTTTTTGTGAATATTGAACTAAATTAATGTTTGAACGCAATTTATCCATTGTGTCAATGTGATTTTGTCAATATCTATCAATTACTCTTAACATAATATTTTTTTCAGTTCATTTTACAATTTCGCTATCTGAATTTTGAATTGCAATTTTTTGTCAATGATGATAAATTGCAATTAATTTTTCTTTTAAAAATTCAGCAATTTCAGAATCATGAATTTTTTTAACTTGAGCTAAATCCAATTTTTCTTTAATGATCTTACTTAAAATTTCATTGTTAATATAATCAACAAATTTTTCATAATCAAATGAACCAGTTTTGTTTTTAAATTCTGGGAAAAGTACGATTTTGGATACAATTTTTTTAATCATTCTTTCAATTACGAAAGATACATCTTCATTAAGTAAAATTAAATCTCTTTGTGCATAAAATAAATCTCTTTGTTGTCGAATTACATCATCATAATGTAAAACATTTTTACGACTATCATAGTTAAAACCTTCGATTTTCTTTTGTGCATGTTTGAAACCAAATTGCAAGTTTTTATTAGTAATTTCAACATTGCCTTTGTCTTCATATGAAGCTTTAAATTCTTCATAATTAGCAAAACGACGCATTAGTTGATCATCTAATGAAACATAAAATTTAGAAGTTCCAGGGTCCCCTTGTCTTCCTGAACGACCACGTAATTGGTTATCAATTCTTCTACTTTCTGCTCTATCGGTTCCAATTACATATAAGCCACCTAATTCTAAGGCTTCTTTACTTGGTTTAATATCTGTTCCCCGGCCCGCCATATTTGTGGCAATTGTAACCGCTTTAACTTGACCAGCACCTGCGATAATTTCAGCTTCTGAGGCATTTTGTTTAGCATTTAAAACTGTATGAGGAATGGCGGCATTACTTAAAAATTGGTGCAAAATTTCAGAATCTTCAATTTGGGCAGTTCCAACTAATACTGGTTGACCTTTAGCATACAATTCTTTAATTTTTTCAGTTACTGCAATTCATTTAGCTTCATAGTTACCAAAAATAGAATCGGGTAAATCTTGCCTTTGAATTGGCCTATTGGTAGGCACCACATTAACTCGCATATTGTAAATATCAATAAATTCTTGCTCTTCAGTTTTTGCTGTTCCAGTCATACCGCATAATTTATCAAACATTCTAAAGAAATTTTGGTATGTAATAGTAGCTAATGTTTTAGTTTCGGCTTCAATTTTAACCATTTCTTTTGCCTGCAATGCTTGTTGTAAACCCTCAGAATAAGCACGACCATCCATTATTCTTCCGGTGAAAGCATCTACTAACTCAATTTTTCCATCTCTAACAATGTACTCAACATTATTTTTCATTATTTTGTGCGCTCTTAATGCGTTTTGCACACGATGCACAATTTCAGAATTTTCAATGTTATATAAATTATCTACTTTAAAAAATTGATTTGCTTTTTTAATTCCATTAAAAGTTAAACTAATTGCTTTGGTTTCTTCATCAATTTCATAATCTTGTGGTTGTAAAATTCTTACAAATTGATCAGCTGCATAATATAAATGAGTGTCTTCGCCTTCTCCACCAGAAATGATTAAAGGGGTTTTGGCTTCGTCAATTAAAATTGAATCGGCTTCGTCAATTAAACAAAAATGTAAACCTCTTTGCACTTTTTCTGCTAAATTAGCGGCCATATTATCTCTTAAATAGTCAAAACCTAATTCTGAATGCACTGAATAAGTGATATCTGCAGCATAAGCTGCTCTTTTTAAATCAGGTGCCATTTGTGCTTTATTGATACCTACTGTTAAACCAAGAAAGTTGAAAACTTCTCCCATTTCTTTGGCATCACGCTCTGATAAATATTCATTAACTGTTGAAACAATTGCCCCTTTACCACTTAAAGCATTTAAATAAACTGGCGCAATTGAAGTTATAGTTTTTCCCTCACCGGTTTTCATTTCTGCAATTGATGAAAGGTCTAATAAAACCCCTCCGATCATTTGGACATCATATGGTCTTTTACCCAAAACTCTTTTAGTAGCTTCACGACATACAGCAAATGCTTCTGCTCTTAAGTTTTCTAATTTTTCCCCATTAGCCAATCTTGCTCTAAATTGAATAGTTTTATTTTGCAACTCTTCATCTGATAATTTAGCAATCAAGGGTTCAAATGCATTAATTTTTTTTAAAGTTTTTTCTGCAATTCGCATTTCATTTGATTTAATTTTAAATAAATTCATAATTGTTATTTTACAATATTAACAATTAATTAATTAGATAATATTAAAAATGAGGTTCAAATGAACAAAGATGTATATAAAGATAAATTACAAAAAATTTACCAAAAGAGTTTAGATTTGTTTAGCTTGCCCGATGATTTTATTAGCATTTATCAAAAATTAAATGAAAAATCTAATTATGAAATAATTTTTAAATGAATAAGCAACAATGATGATTTAATTTTGGCTTATTTCAATGATTTGTATTTATTAGTTGATAATTTTAAGGAACAATTACCTAGTCGTGTAAATGTTTGTTATGACTTAGAAGCAAGAAAAAGCCGTAAACAATATCCCCCTCAAAATTCAGCTTATGAAATTGCAAATGATTTAAATTTAGATTTATTAGATAAGGATGAATATTTATTTTTACAAAGTAAATTGGATTGAGATAATAAAACATCTTCATGATTAAAAACGCCTCTTGATTTTCGCCAAAATAAATTTGCATATTTTGGTGATAAAAAATTCGGCCACACCTTTATTTATCACAATGGGGTGCAATCTTATTATGCAACCAGAGGTTTTAGATTAAAATTTGTTTTTAAACTTAAATAAAAAATCGATCTTTTGATTTCAAGATCGATTTTTTATTTAAATAATTCTTTGACAATTTGCGCTTCAATAATTTCAGGTTCAGTATTAGCATCAAAAACATGTAAAGTATGATGTTCACGATAATAATCTAATAATGGAGCTGTTTGTTCTTGATAAATTTGTTGTCTAACTTTAATATTTTCAATACTGTCATCTTTTCTCATTATTAAAAGGGTTCCACAGTTATCACAGTAGTCTCCATTTTTTGAAGGCATAAATTTAATGTGAAAACTTGCCTTGCAATTTGGGCAAAAACGTCTTCCATTTAATCTTTCCATAATTACATCTTCTGGAGCAGTTAATTCAACCACTTCATATTTAAAACCTGAAATAGAATTTAAAAAATGTACTTGATCTAATGTTCTTGGATAACCGTCTAAAATAATATTTTGATTTTGTGCCAAAAGTTTTAAAACTTTCACTTTAACAGTTTCATTGGTAATTTCGTCTGGTACATATAAACCATTATTTACATAAGAAGCTAATTGTTTTCCTAATTCAGATTGACTAGCAATTTCTTCTCTAAAAATTGCTCCAGTTGATAAGTGAATCATATTGTTATTTTTTGCTAATAAAGCAGCAACAGTTCCTTTACCAACACCAGGTGGACCCATAAATACAATATTAGGCAAATGATTTTCTTTGTTTATCATAAGATTCCATCTCCATTATTTTTATCATTTGATTTTTTAGTTTTATTTTTATTTTTATTTCAAAATAAATCATTGTCAAATTTACGTGAATTTTTTTCTTCAGCTATTAATTCTGACATTGCTCTTGATTGGCGTTTTAAGTTTGCCATTTGATTAGTTTTCTTTCTTGCTTGATATTGTTGAATAGTTTCTAGAGCTACAGAAACTAAAATCATCAATCCAGTTCCACCAAAAGCAATAATTTGTGGAAAGTTTAAAATAATAATTTGCAAGTATTGGAAAGTCGCTAAAAAGACTAAATAGAAACCGCTAAATAATGAAAGTCTCATTACAATTCCAATTAAATAATCTTCTGTTTGTTCTCCTGGTTGAATACCTGGAATAAAAGTTGAATTTTTTGCGAAATCTTCAGCAATTTTATCAACTCTTGATTGTTGTAAGCCCATGATGAAACTAAAGAAGAAGGTGATAACAGCTAAAAGAGTTAATCCTAATGGTTTAGTAAATTGTAAATTTTCATTAATTCATTGTTTAGCCACATTTGCATCGGGTAAAATTCTTGCTATCATCAAAGGTAGTGAAATTAACATAGTCGCAAAAATAATTGGCATAATTCCGCCTGGATTTGCTTTAATTGGTAATTTACCCATTTCCTTGATATTTTTAGAACGACCTGCTCCAATTTGTTGAATTGGAATATGTCTTTCAGCATTATAAACCATTGCAATGATGAAAATCAAAACACAATAGACAAATAAATAAGTTAAGAATTTTAAAGCTCCAACAAATAAAGCGGTATTATCATTTAAAGACACAAAATAATTAAATGCACCTTGGAATTGCGCTGGCAATTGAAAAGCAATTCCGACCATAATAATTAAACTCGTTCCATTTCCTATTCCTTTATTTGTGATTTGTTCTCCTAAAAATAAAGCAAATAAAGAACCACCAATTAAAATCATAGGAATTAAAAAATAAACTAATAAAGCGTCGTTTTGTAAACCAGGGATTGGAATAATTTCGATTAAAGCAGAACCTCCACCTGCTGAAAGTGATTGAGTTAACAAAATAGCTTGTGGATAAGCAATAATTAAAGTTAAAATTCTAGTAATAACATTTAACTTGCGCCTGCCTTCAGGCCCACTTTGACTCAATTTTTGAACAGCTGGAAATAATCGAGTTTGCAGTAATGACATTATTAAGGAAGCATTAATAAAAGGACTAATTCCCAAAGCCATAAGAGAAAAGTTTCTTAATCCCCCTCCTCCGACTAAGTTTAGGGTATTAAAAAATGCATCTTGTTCAATTAATTCTGAATTTTTAATTTTAATAAACGGAGATGGTATTGTGGTTGCAATAATATAAATAGTTAACAAAAATAAAGTAAATATAAGTTTTTTAACTAATTCTTTAGATGATCAAAAATTTATTCATCTTGTTTTTAAATTAAAAAACTTTCTATTTATTCAATATGAAAAATTTGAAAATAAATTCACAATACTCCTTAAAAAAATACTCCGTAATTATACTATAAAATACTTTTAAGATGTAAATGTCTCTAATAAACTATTTACTATCTTTATATATCATAAGATTAAAAAAAGGTAAGAAATCTATTAAAAAAAGTCATATAAAATGTAAAAAATAATTTAATATAATTTAAAAAATAAAAATTAATAAGGAGAGCAATGTCAAATTTATTTGATCAAAGAAATAACCAACCAAATCCTGAAGGTTACAATCCAAGACCAGTTAATAACTATGTTAAAGCTCAAGCATCAGGCGGAGAAAAATTTTTCTATGGCATTTTTGCAGTTTTTACACTTGGTATTTATCCAATTAAATTAAAAAATAGATTAAATGCAATGCAAAATCAAGTTAACACAGCTGCATCAACTATTGATACTCAAGTTGCAAAAAGAACTAACATTATTATTTCTTTAACAGAAGCAGCAAGTTCATATTTAAAACATGAAAGAGAAATTTTTGAAGAAGTTGCTAAATTTAGAGGAATGATGGGGCAAATGCAAAATGCTGCATCTGCTACAGAATCAGCTAAAATTGGTAATGAACTTAACAATGGTTTAACTGGCTTTATGTCAAGATTAATTGCTGTAAGTGAAAATTATCCTGACTTAAAAGCTGATAAAGTAGTTAGAGATTTGATGGAACAGTCTGTTTATTTAGAAAATGAAATTGCAGCAGCAAGAAGACTTTACAATACATATGTAAATGAATTTAACACTTCAATTACAACCTTCCCTACCAATGTAAAAGCTGCTAAAATGAATCTTTCAACCTTAGAATTATTCCAAGCAAAAGCATCTGATTACGAAAGACCTTCAACTAAATTAAATTAATTTATTAAAATTAAATTTTAAAATAAAAGCTAGTTCACAATAACTAGCTTTTATTTTAGCTATCAACAAATTGAGTTGAAAATTTTCCAATTATTTTTGAAACTGGTTTAATTTGAATTCAAATATTTGGATCTAAACGTTTTAAATCACGAATAATTGCTCGAGTTTCAAATAATAACATAGTAGTTTCAATTCGATAAACTTCATTACCGGTATAACCACTTTTATTATTAGCAATTGAATATGCGTGTCAATAATTAATATGTTTTAAATATTTAATAATTAAATTTGGATTTGAAGATGTAATTGATACACTAACTTTTTTATATTTAGGATAAATAATAGCAACAATAGTATTAACTACAAAAATATAAATAATAGTGGTGATTTCTGACATCCCAATAAATGGCACTCTATCAGCACTCATTGAAATATTATTAACAATTAATGTATTTTTACCATTTTCAGCAATTAAATTTAAATATTCCTGTTTAATAAAATGATGATTTTTAGTTAAATTATAAGTTCCAAAAATTATTAAAAAAGTTAAAGTAGTTATGAAAGAAATAATTGTCAAAATTGTTGCAATACTTTTTTTCTTTTGAGTTGAAAAATAGAAAGCAATAATATCGGTTCCTCCAGTAGAACCTCCATTTTTTCAGGCAATTGCAATTGAAAGTCCAAGTAGGGTTGAACCTATTAAACCATTAATAAAAATTGGTCATGTTGTTGGATTTTGAAATTCCATTATTTCATTTGTTGCTTCATTAGTTACTTTAATTCATTTTTCTCAGCCGGGAGCAACATTTATATATTTAGTAATAAAACCTGAAACTTCTGGTAAGGTGAAAATTATATTAGTCAAAATTTGAAATAACATAAATGACAATGTTAAAAAAGTAAAACTTTTTTTAATTTTAAAGCCAAAAATTAAAAATAAGGGAATGTTAAAAGCTAAGTACATTAAAGCAAAATATGGTTTTGTTACTGGAGCCATATAAGTTATTAATGTGGGAATTCCCGAAACTCCACTGGGGATTGTATTAGCAGCTGATAAAAAAGCTAAAACACCAAAATTGAATAAAACAGCTGAAATAAACATAAAAAATAATCTTTTTGTATAAAGTTTAATATTTTGTTTTTTAACTTCAGGATTATTTTTATTAATTTTACTGAAATTATATTTATTCATTTCAGTCTGATTTAAAAGTTCTTCATCTATATCGCAATAATTACGTTCAGTTTCTTTAATTTCAGTCATAAAAACCTCTGTGTTTTTTAATAATAAATATAATATAAAATAATGAAGTAAATTATAACTATCAAACTTAAAAAAATAAATATTTTAGGAGAGAAATGGAAAGAAAAATTTTTGCTTTTGATATGGATGGAACTTTAATGTCAAAAAACAATCAAATTAATCTTTTTACACAAGAAATGATTATAAAATCTCAAAAATTAGGCAATATAAATGTTATTTGCACTGGACGAGGTCTTTCAAAAGTAATTCCTCTTTTAAACGAATTAGAGGGATTTGATTATTTAATATGTTCTAATGGAGTAGCAATTTATGATATAAAAAATCATAAAATTTATTTAACAGGTTCAATCGATAAAAAAGTTTTTGATGAAATGTTTATTTTTGCTAATAATCATAATTATGTTTTAACAGTTGACGGCCCGGAATTTAGCGGAACTTGATTAAAAAATAATGAATGACCTGATTATGTTGATAAAAATAATATGATGGATTTATCAAAGTTTTACGTAAAATCATTAATTGAAATTCATAATTATATAGATAACAATAATCCTATTACACAAATTGCTATTCGAGCTCCAAAAGACAATGCAAAGAAAGTTTTTGACTACTTTAATAATCTTTATCAAAACGAGTATTCTGTTTATTTAACTAATTCTATTTATATCGATATTGTTCCTTTAAACACTTCAAAATGAAATGGCTTAAAATTTTTAGCAAATTTATTTAATTTAAATTTAAATAACACCTATACTTTCGGTGATTCAGGAAACGATGTAGAAATGATTAACAATGCTTATTTTGGAATTGCAATGGGAAATGCAACAGAAGATGCTAAAAAGGTAGCTAAATTAATTATTGGGGATCACGAAACCGATACTATTGGAAAAACAATTCAACAAATTTTAGATAATCAATTTTAATAATATTTAATATCTGCAAAATGGGTGATCATAGTAGCACCCATTTTTATTAATTCTGTATTTCCATCATCATAAGTTTCTCCTGGGAAACAATAAATTTCTTTGTTGTTTTCCAAATAATAATTAACTAGATTTAATAATTTAGAGTTTTGATAACTATTTAACAAAATTAAAAATTTTCCTAATTCTGAGGCTAGTAAATTTCTTTCTTTAAATCTAATATACTTGGGATTGGTTTTGGCAGGATAAATTGAAATAATTAGATTATCTTCATAATTTCAATTCTTTTGAAAATTTTCTATGCCTTGTGCCAAGATTAGAATCTTGTTTATTTTATTATCATCACAAAAAATAGTAATAACATCATTAAATCCTTTAAAATCGCTAATTAAAAGAGTATGTTCCGAATTTAAAATGCTTTTAAATTTTTCTAAATTTTTTAAACACAAATCATTAACATAATCTGCTTCAATTTGAATTTTGTTCTTTTTTAATAGTTCTTTATTTCCTTTTAAATATATTACAAAGGGTGGATATTTGGCTTTTTTTAGTTCTTTTGGATAAATTTCATCAAAAATTGTAATATATTCAATTTGATTTTCACTCATTATATTTTTTCAATTATTTAAATCATTTGTATTAACTGATTCTCCATTTTTTAAAGCTTTAAAAATTTCAAAATTATTTCCTTTATATTTATGTGAAAAATAAATTAATAAATCATTCATCTTTACTCCTTTAAATTAAATTGACTCCTGGAGTTAAATTTTGAAAAAATAAAAAAAAGCGAAAAATCCAATATTTTTCGCTTAAATACTAATTTTGTCTTTCTTCATATACAGAAGCAAACTTACGGTTTCTACGTGATTCAAATTTTACATATCCATTAATTTTTGAATATAAAGTGTCGTCTTTACCAATTCCAACATTTACACCAGGGAAAATTCTTGTTCCCCTTTGACGATAAATAATTGCACCAGCTTTTGCAAATTGGCCATCTGCTAGTTTAATTCCTAGTCTTTGACCACGGCTATCACGGCCGTTCTTAGTAGAACCACCGGCTTTCGTATGTGCCATTTTTCTTTCCTATCCTAAAATTTGTGTAATTTCTACACGTGTATAAGGTTGACGGTGCCCTAATTTTCTTTTGTGTGTTGATTTGGCATTGTGACGATAAACAACGATTTTTTTGGCTTTACCTTGTTTTTTGATTGTGCCTAAAACTTTAGCACCTTCAACATATGGTTTACCAATTTTTGAATCAACTAATAAAACCTTGTCAAAAGCAATTTCATTGCCTTCTTGACCTTCAATTTTTTCAATAAAAATTGTTTGGCCTTCTTTAACTAAGATTTGTTTGCCCCCAGTTTCGATTATAGCTAACATGTATAATCCTCCTGTTTGTGGCTCATCTTGGAGGTGATAATATAAAATTATGCTTTTTTAACCTCTTTAGAATGGTTACAAAGGTAACAAATGTATTTTATATTAGTTACGAAAATAAAAAAGAAAAAATTAATATGCCATATAAATAATTTTAGGTTCTCTCGTTGAACCTTTAGAATCATCTCATTTCATAGTATTTTCTTTAGTCTTCAATTCTCCAGTTTTAGAAGAAAACATTTTTATTACATTAGAAATTACTGTAATCCCACTTAAAATTAAAGGAGTTAAAGCAACAATTGTACTTAAAATTACTCCACCCCCATAAATGGCTTTTTCTTGCTCAGAATTTAATTTATTTAATACTTCAACAGCCATATAACCTCCTTTAATATTTAATTAAGATTACTTTTATAAGTAATAAAAAAAGTAAAAAAATTAATTTTTACTTTGTTTTTTTGATTTAAAGTGGTGTTTCTTTTTAAATGTGTTTTTCTTTTTATTTGATTCTTGGTTTTCTAATATTTTTCCTTTTGAAACAACCACAATTGCTGGTTTGATTACTCTATCATGTAGTTTTAAACCTGATGATGTTACTTTTAATACAGTATTATTAGGCTTTTCGTAATCTTCGATTTGTTCAATTACTTTTGAAGTTTCCGGATCAAAAATTGAACCAATTTCGGGACTAAATTCAATAATTCCGTGATTTCTTAACACATCTTCAACTTGATTAAGAACCATATTAAAACCTAAAACATAATTTTTTACAGCTTGATCGTTGCTATTTGATCCCACATTGACAGCTACTTTTAAAATTGAAAAAGGATTAGAAAAATCATCTACAAATTTTTGTAAGGCATATTTTTGTGCTTTTTCAAGTTCTTCTTTAGGTAAAGTTAAAGCTTTATTTTGATTTTCTGATCTTACAGTTTTTAAAATTTCCAATGTGTCTTTTAATGTAATTTCTAAATTATTTTTTTCAGTTTTTAAATCACTTAAAATTTTGTTTTTAATTTCTAATTCTTGTAAAAATTTGTTATTTATTTGCATTAAATTCATTTCAAAAGAGCTTTTATAATCTAAAATTTCTAAATTTAATTTTCAGGTTTGCTCATTATACTCTTGCAAGGCAATAATTTCGCTTGTAAGTTCGTGTCCAATTACAATTTCATTTAAATTAAATTTCAAACTTTCATTTTCATGTCCTAAAATTAGTTCTTGATTTTTTAAATTTAAATCCTCAACTAATTCGTTTTTTAAGTTTCTAACAACTAAATTGAATTTAATGTAATCTCCGTTTTTAAAATTAAATTTCATTATTTTACTCCTTATTTTTTAAATTTTCCTGTTCAGCTAAATTAGCTAAGTAAGCAATAGCCTCTAATCCTGCTTGATAATCCATTTTTTGTTTTGAACCAATTACTGAAATTTCTTCAATTTTAGAATTATTTAATTTTTTAGTAATAATTGCGCTATTGTCTTTTCTGACATCAATTTTAATTTGTTGTTCATTATCATATGCCACTTCTAACTCTTGTCAAATTGAATGTTTTTCAATTAAATCGAGGATTTTTACAATATCTTTTCTTTCAATTTCATCTGCCAAAATAATCTTGTCTTTTCCATAAACCTGATTAATTTTTTGTAATTCAAAATTGAAAACATTTGTTGCAAATTGTTCAAAAATATATTGATAATTTTCAATTTTTTCTTTTAATAATTCTTCCATTGTTTGAATCAAATTAGGAATTTCATTTAAGGGAACATCAATAAGACGATCATTAAAAATTTTAACTGCGATTCTTACATCATCAATTGAAGTATGCTTTGCATCAACACTTACTTTCTTATTGGTAACATTTCCTAAAGAAGTAACCATAATAATAATTGCGTTTTCATTATCTAATGGTGTAAGTTGAATTGATTTTAAAACTTCATCATCATTAGTTTTAACTATTGATAAAGTCAAAGAAGTTAGTTGAGCAATTTCTTCAGCTGCTTGCTCTAAAGTTAAATTGTTTGAATTATATTTTTTTCTAAAAATATTTCTGAATTTACTTTTTAAAGTATCTGTGTTATGGCTCAAATAGTTAGCATAATATAAATATCCCTTATCTGAAGGAATCCTTCCACTTGATGCATGGCTCTTAATTAAGTAACCTTTTTCTTCTAATTCGCTCATTATATAACGAACTTTGGCACTTGAAATAGTCAAATTATATTCTTCAACCAAAACTTTAGAACCTACTGGCTCGCCATTTTTAATAAACAAGTCTACAATATGTTTTAAAATTAATTTCTTTTCTTCATTTAATTTTTCGTTATCTTCAAAATTCATATATCAATTATATATTAATTTAGCACTTTCAATAGTCAGTTTGCTAATTTTTAGCAGATAAAATAAAAAAGGGCACAATGCCCTTTGATTATTTGTTCAATTGTTGTTTTTTTGCCATTCTTTGATTAAATTTATCAACCATACCTGTTGCTCTTGTTTTTGTTCTGTCGCCTGTGTAAACTGGGTGGCATCCTGAACAAATATCGACTGTAAAGCTTTTTTTAGTTGATTTAAATTCGAATTTTTTACCGCAAGTTGAACATGCTACATTAACATCAAAATATTCTGGATGAATTTCTTTTTTCATAATAATTTAATTCCTTTAATTAACTATTTTGAGTAGAACTCAACAATAAGGTTTTCTTTGATGTCTGGAAGAATTTCTGTTCTATCTGGCATTCTGTCGTATTTAACACTAAATTTATCTTTGTTGAAAGTCAATCAAGCAGCAGCTGGTTTTGATTCAATAGCAGCAACGATTTGAACATTTTTTTGTGATTTTTCTTTTAAAGTAATCACATCTCCAACACTAATGTGCATTGAAGGAATGTTAGCTTTATGTCCATTTAATTCAAAGTGTCCGTGACTAACTAATTGTCTTGCTTGACGACGAGTTGTTGCAAAACCTGCACGAAATACAAGGTTATCTAAACGACTTTCAAGCAATTGAAGTAAGTTAACCCCTGTAACACCTTTCATTTTTGAAGCTTTAACATAAGCTTTTTGCATTTGTTTTTCGCTAATTCCGTATAAGAATTTAGCTTTTTGTTTTTCATAAAGGTGAAGACCATAGTCTGATAATTTTACACGTTTGTTTCCATGTTGACCAGGTGCGTAAGTTCTTTTTCTACCTTTTGAAAATTCTTTACCAGTTTCTAAAATTGAAAA
The DNA here is from genome assembly GCF_000621085.1 of Mycoplasmopsis gallinarum DSM 19816. Classification (GTDB taxonomy): domain Bacteria; phylum Bacillota_I; class Bacilli_A; order Mycoplasmatales; family Metamycoplasmataceae; genus Mycoplasmopsis; species Mycoplasmopsis gallinarum. The sequence continues at coordinate 70,568 of NZ_JHZE01000005.1, read as the reverse complement.
TCCGTAACGACGTGATTTTTTAAAAACAGGACCTGTATATCTCATTTTTCCTCTTTCTGCATAAAACTTCAAAAGGGATTTTCTCTAAATAATGAATAAAATTTTAATGAGTTCGATGTTAGCAGCGCTTCTACTTTCAAATCTTAAATGAAATTTTATTGTTATTATTTATGAAAATCTGCTGTCATATGCAATGCATATTATAAATATTTATTATTTATTAAATAAAAGATTTTTTATTTTTTTTCTTAATTTATAAAAAAGAATAATAATTCTTAATTTTTTTAGTAAAGACAAATTATTTAAGTTTTGATATTCTAAACATAAATTGAATTCAATTAAAATTTCATCTTTTCGTGGATCAAATCAAATAATAATTTGACTGTGGTGTTTTAATTCTATTTTGTAAATACAAAACTTATTTAAATTTCAAGTTCCAATTAAATTTATTTTTTCAATTAATGGATTTTTCAATTTCCTTAATTCATCTAATTTAAGGGCTAAAGTTTCAAAGTTAAGATTTTTGATTTTTATATGCTTTTGAGTATTTTTATAAACTCCATAAAGGGTTTGCAATTGATTAATTTTATATAACAACAAGTTATTTCGATTTTTATAAGTATTTAGCATTAGGATAAAAACAATTAAAAAATTGTAATTATCAAAATAGCTATTTAATTTGGGATTTAAATTGAATTTACCTTCAACATAGGCAAAAAAACAATTTTCATTATTTAATAATTCATAATGTTTCTCGTTTTGATATCATTCAATTTTTAAATTAATTTGTTCTAAAAAATTGATAAAAGCAGGCGAAGCATCATTTGATAAAACTACATAATAATTGTCAAATTTTTTATTCATTAATCTTGATTCTTCATATAAAAAATTTAACAGTAAAAAAGCTAAAAAAGATTCAGAAAGTTTAGAATAAGGGTTTCAGTAATTAAGTTTAAAATCAAAATTGCTGCTATTTTTAAAACTAATTACTCGTCTATTTAAAACTTTCAAAGGATTTCAAACAAAAGAAGTTTTATTTTTTTCTTTTTTAAAAAATCAAAGTTTTTTTAAAAAAAAGAAATCGCATATTTTTTGATTAATATAAGAAAAAATTTGATAATTTGCCTTATTTTGCGTTTTTAAGATCAAATGCTCACTTCTTCACCTTTTTATTTTTAATCAGTTTTGATTGATTTGTGAAGTTAAAATTTCATTAATTTCCAAATCTAAATTAATTAAATTTAAATTGGCTTTATTAAGTTTACATAATTGCCTGTGATAATCTCTTGATAATAAAGCATTATCTCAATCTAATTTTTCTAAAAATAAAAACAATTTTTTTAATAATTCGTGATTGTAAAATTCATTATTTTCGTATAGAAAAATCATTAATTTTTTTGTTTCTTTTTCATAATCAAGTTGCAACAAATAATTTATTTTTCTATTGGTTGCAAAATAATAATCAAATTCATCAATAGCATTGAAGTCTTTTTTATATTTAAAAATTTGGAATTTTTGAGAAAAAAAAGCAACAAAATCTTTAAGAAGATTTTGTTTGATTTTTTTACTTTTAATTGAAAACAATATTTTGTTTTCTGATGCAATAATATTTTCATTATTTAAAACTTTATCCATTGCATAAGATAACAAATAAAGTCCTTTTTCAAGGTCTTCTTTTTTATCTAGATGTTCGATTGCAATAAAATTAGTATAGAAATTTAAATGTTTATTCATCTTCGTTTTCTTGATTTTCTTCTAATTTGTTAATAGTTTCTTTTAAACTTTGATTTTGATCTTTTGCTTTTTCAACTGCTTCTTTGTCAAGTAATTCATTAATTTTAATAACTTCAATTGCTTTAATTGAATCATTTTCTCTTAATTTAATAATTTTGACACCTTTTGCAGTTCTTCCTGAAATACTTATTTCACTAATTTCAGTTCGAATAGTTAAACCACTATTTGTAATAACTAACAATTGATCTTGTAAATTAACATAACGAGCAAAAATTAAGTTACCTGCATTTGCTCCAAGTGCTTTTACACCTTTTCCATTTCTATTAGTTAATCTAAATGTTTCCGGATCAGATAATTTACCAAAACCAAGTGAACCAATTGAAAGAATGAATTCACCCTCTCATGAAGCAGAAGAAGAAGTTAAAATTTCATTATCTTCTAGTTTAATTCCTTTTACTCCAAGTGCTGTTCTTCCTAGAGATCTAAAATCCTTAGCATTAAATTTAACAACTCTACCATTAATATTTGATAATATTACTTGATCATTATCAGTAATAATGAAAGCTCTATGTAATTCATCGCCTTGATTTAAAGAAAAAGCATTTTTACCATTTGCATTAATTCTTTCAAAGTTATCTAATTTAGTTTTTTTAATTAAACCTTTTTTAGTTACGGTTAATAAATATTCATTATCTTCATAAGTATTAATTGGAAGAATTGAAACAATATTTTCGCCTTCTTTTGCTTTTAAAGAAGGAATGATATTAATAAATGGTACTCCTTTAGATTGTTTTGATAATTCAGGAATTTGGTGAGCTCTAATTCTATAAACTTTTCCTAAATTAGAAAATAGTAATAAATCTGTATGAGTAGTCGTAGTAATAATTGAATTTACGTCGTCATCATCATAAGTTTTAATAGTGCTGTGGCCAATTCCTCCACGTTTTTGTGCTCTATATTCTTCTAAATCAATTCTTTTTGTGTAGCCATTTGTTGAAGTAGTAATAACAATATCTTTTCTTGGGATTAAATCTTCATCAGTGATTGATCCTTCAACATCAAAAACAATTTGGCTTCTTCTTTTATCATTGTATTTATTTTTAACTTCTTGTAATTGTTCAATGATTAAGGTGATTAATTTATCATGGCTTGCTAAAATTGCTTGAATTCTTGCAATTTCTTGATTCAATTCCGCCATTTCATTAAGCATATTATCAATTGCTAAGCCTGTTAAACGACCTAAACGCATATCAACAATTGCTTTGGCTTGAATTTCTGATAAATTAAATCTTGCACTTAATTTCTCTTTGGCTTCGTTATCATTTTTAGACTGACGAATAATTTTGATAACTTCATCAATATTTTCTACAGCAATTTTTAAACCTTCAAGAATGTGCAATCTCTCTTGTGCTTTTTGTAAATCAAAATTTAGTTCTCTTGTAACAACATCCTCTTGATGTTTTAAATAAACTTCTAATGCTTCTTTTAAATTCAATAATTTAGGTTCGCCATTAACTAAAGCAACTAAATTCGCATTATAATTTACTTGTAAATTAGTTTGTTTATAAAGCTTATTTAAAATCACATATGGATTGTGATTTTTCTTAATGTCTATTACAATTCTAATTCCTTCTCTTGAAGACTCATCCCTTAAGTCACTAATTCCTTCAATTTCTTTAGCTTTAACTAATTCAGCAATTTTTTCAATAATTGCAGTTTTTTTAATTTCATAAGGAATTTCACTTACTATAATTTTGCTTTTTCCATTTGCTAATTCATCTACTTTAGCAACAGAACGAACTGGAATTGAGCCTTTTCCTGTTTTATAAGCATCTTTTATACCTGCATTACCTAAAATCATAGCTCCTGTTGGAAAATCAGGTCCAGGTAAGTAATTCATTAATTCTTCAATAGTAATATCCGGATTTTTTGCAAGTGCTACAGTGGCATCAATTACTTCTCCTAAATTATGAGTAGGAATTGAAGTTGCCATTCCAACCGCAATCCCTGAACCTCCAGAAACCAATAAATTAGGATAACGAGCTGGTAAGACTGATGGTTCTATTTCAGAAGCATCATAGTTATCGACAAAATCAACTGTATTTTTCTTAATTCCTTCAATCATTTCTGAAGCTAATTTAGACATTCTTGCTTCAGTATAACGCATCGCAGCTGCTTCATCACCATCAATTGAACCAAAATTTCCATGTCCATCCACTAAAGGATAACGCATTGAAAAATCTTGTGCCATTCTTACCATGGCTTCATAAACAGATGAATCACCATGAGGGTGATATTTACCTAATACGTCACCAACAATTCTCGCGCTTTTTCTATGTTGAGAACTATGAGTAATTCCTAGTTCACTCATATCAAATAAAATACGTCTATGTACAGGTTTTAATCCATCTCTAGCATCAGGCAAAGCCCGAGAAACAATAACACTCATTGCATATTCCAAAAATGAATTTTTCATTTCTTTATGCACTTGAATTGGACTCATTCCTGAAGTTGGGCCTTCAATTAATTGGGGTTTAACTTGATATTCTGGTTTACTTTGTGGAGCTTCTTCATCATCTTCCAAGTTTTCTTCTTTGGATTCTTCATTTTTAAAAGCTACAAAAAGCTTGTCTTCAATTATTAAATCATCATCATTTAATTCTTGAGTTTTTTTCTCATCAAGATCAAAATTTTTATTATCGATCATTTTACCTCCATAATAGGCGAAATTTTCAACAATTATACCATATATATTTATAATATATATGGTAGATGATAAGTAAATGTAATTATGTTCTAAATTAATACTTAAATCTTAAAAAATTTAAATTATTATTTTAAATATATAAAATTAATTTTAAACATATTTAATAGGAGTTACAAAATGAAAAAAATTAGAACTCGTTATGCCCCAAGTCCAACTGGTTATTTACATATTGGAGGAGCAAGAACAGCCTTATTTTGTTATTTATTTGCAAAACACTTTAATGGAGACTTTGTTTTTAGACTTGAAGATACTGATGTAAAAAGAAATGTTGAAAAAGGTGAAGAAAGTCAATTAGAAAATTTAGCTTGATTAGGAATTATTCCTGATGAAAGTCCGCTAAAGCCGAATTCAAAATATGGAAAATATAGACAAAGCGAAAAATTAGATAGATATCAACAAATCATCAATGAACTTTTAGACAAAGGGTTAGCTTATAAAGCATATGATACTTCTGAAGAATTAGAACAACAACATGCTGAAGCAGAAGCAAAAGGTATTTCATCTTTTAGATATGATAAAAATTGATTGAAAATTTCTGAATTTGAAAAACAAAGAAGAGATGATGCCAAAGAATATTCAGTTCGTTTAGCAATGCCTAAAAATGTTGAATATAAATGAAATGATATTGTTAGGGGAGAAATTAGTTTTCAATCAAATGATATTGGAGATTGAGTAATTCAAAAAAGTGATGGTTATCCTACATATAATTTCGCAGTAGTTGTTGATGATCATGATATGGAAATAAGTCATGTATTAAGAGGTGAGGAACATATAACTAATACTCCTAAACAGCTTGCAATTTATCAAGCTTTAAATTGAGAAAGTCCAGAATTTGGCCATATGACAGTAATTACAAATATGGAGGGCAAAAAACTTTCAAAAAGAGATACTAGTTTAAAACAATTTATTGAAGATTATAGAAATGAAGGTTATATTCCTCAAGCTATTTTTAATTTTCTTGCTTTATTAGGTTGAACAGATAGTCAAGCACGTGAAATAATGTCTAAAGAAGAAATAATTAATGCTTTTGATCCCGAAAGATTAAGTAAAAGTCCTTCTAAATTTGATATTCAAAAAATGCAATGATTCTCAAAACAATATTTGAAAAAAATTTCCACTAGTGATTTATTAACAATGTTAAATCTTGAGGATGATGTTTGAAATAATTTATTTGTTGATACTTTTAAAGAAAGTGTTTATACAATTCAACAATTAAAAGAAAACATGAATATTTATTTAAACTATAAATCACAAGTTAAGCCAGAATTATCAAATAATGAATTAGAAGTTGTAAAAATCTTTAGAGAAGAAATAAACAAAGTTAATTTTAATGTTGAAAACATTCAAAAAGCAATTAATTTAACTGCAAAAATCACTGAGAAAAAGGGCAAAAATTTATTTATGCCTATTCGTTTAGCCACAACATTTGTCTCACATGGTCCTGAACTTGCAAAAGCAATTTTTCTTTATGGAGAAAAAGTAATTAAAGAAAGATTAGAATTATGAAAATAAAATTTAAATCAATTGCAGATCATTCTGTAGATACTGAAAAAAATATTATTGAATTTGAGGCTGAAAGTGAATTTGAAATTTTTACTGATAACTCAAATAATGAATCAATTGAATATTTAACATATCAATTTTTAGAACCTTCAAAAGGAATTGCTAACAGAATTGAAATTAATGAAAAGCAAATTAATATTTTTGCTGGTGATACAACCTTAATTTTGAAAAAAAATGAAAAGACGGCTAATTCTTATATCTCTGTAAATAATCAAAAATTTGTCTTAATTAGTTTACTTCATGATGTAGAAATAACTGATAATAAGCAAACATTTAAATATGAGTTATTTGCCGCTAATGAGACCTTAATTGGCAAATTTGAAATTTCAATTGAAAGAATTTAAAAAATAGAACCTTTCTTGGTTCTATTTTTCATTTAATAAAGCAAATTCAACTAATGTATCAATTAAAACACCTTGAGGTTTTCCACCGACATCAGCGGTTCCGGCAACATCACAATGAATATAATCTACATTGTTAGTAAATTGTTTTAAGAACATTGCAGCAGTATTAGAATCTGATTTTTCACTATTATTATAATTATTTAAATCAGCAACTTCAGAAGCCAAATTAAATTGATGAAAATCATCATGTAATGGCATTCTTCAAATTTTCTCATGACTAATTTGTCCTGCTTTTTCGAAAAGTCCTCATTTTCCTTCATTTGTTGATCAAATTCCAGAATAAGTATGTCCTAGTGCTGTTAAAACTGATCCTGTTAAAGTTGCAACATCAACTAATGTAGTTGCTTTTAATTTAGTAGCTCCATAATATAATCCATCTGCTAAAACTAAACGTCCTTCAGCATCGGTATCAGTTACTTCAACACTCAAACCTGACATAGATTCATAAACATTTTCGGGCAATGAAGCATCTCCGTCTTGACGATTATCAGTTATCATCATAATTGCAGCAACATTAACATTTGCTTTTAATTCGGCTAAGGTTTTTACAGCATAAGCCACAATGGCAGAACCTGACATATCATATTTCATTCCTGACATATGATAGCCTTTTGTATTAATTCCACCTGTATCAAAAGTAATTCCTTTTCCAACAAAGACGATTTTATCTTTTGATTTCTTGTTTCCATTGTATTCAACAATAACCACTCTTGGTTCGTGTGTTGAACCCTTATTTACAGACAAAATTAAACCCATCTTTAATTTTTCTATCATATTTTTATCTAAAACGGTGACTTTTAAATTTTTTAGATTAGAAAAATCTTCAACAATATAATTAGCTAACTCTACTGAATTGCAGTAATTTTCAGGCATTATTTGCAAGTTTCTAATTTTGTTTCTATTTTCTGCGATTAAATTAAATTTATTAAAAACTTCTTTATCTTCATCAGAATTAAATAATAAAGAAAAATTAGTTTTTTTACTTTTTTCTTTTTTCTTGTTAAACAATTTTGCTTGATAAAAAACGATTGAAGAAATAAAAGCTTTTAAAATATCTTCATAATTTATATTCAATACGTTTTTAAAAGAATTTAAATCAATTTGAAAAGCTCTTTGAGAATTCAAAATATTTTTCTTGATAAATTCTACTAATTCATCATAATTTTTAATTTCTTTTATAGTTATATATGCTTCATTTTTAGATAAATTTTCACTTATTGCGCCATTTTTTTTAGAAATTCATTCAAATGGTAAATTATTATAATCGACTGCAACTAATAAAAAATTGTTGTCTCTTTTTGTCAAAAATTCCAATTTATTCATATATCTCCTTATTTGACATTTTTTTAATTTTATAATTATATAAAAATATAAAGACAAATATATAAAGGATTGTAATGAAAAAAGTGGACTTGAGCATCTTAATTCCTTGTCATAATATTAATAAATTAAATTTTTTTTCACTTAAACATATTATGAAACTTAAGAGCAAATATAAAATTGAAATTTTGGTATTGAATGATTATTCAAATGATAATACTTTGGAAATATTAAATGATTTATCTAAAAAAGATTCAAGAATTAAAGTTTTAAATTTAAGTGACTATTCAGAAAAAAAAGGAATCGGTTTTAATCGTGATTTTTTAATTTCTCAAGCTAAAGGAGAATACTTTTTTTTCATTGACGATGATGATAAGTTAAACTTAAAACATTTTAATTTTTTATTAAATAATTTTTTATATAAATATGATTTAATTACTGCCAAACATTATTGCAGTTATGCAATTACTAACAAAATTCAAATGAAAGTTTTCAATATTCCTCAATATAAATGTCAAACGGGAGAATATTATTCACGTGATTTAATTTTTAAAAATTTACTTTTTGCCTGAGGTAAGATAGTAAGAAAAAATATTTATTTACAAAATAAAACACAAAATAATATCTTTTTTAAACAAAAAATTTACGAAGATTTAGATGTGGTTTATAGTTGATATTTAAATAATAATATTAAATGTTTTTATTTAAATAAAAATTTGATTGAATATCGCATTAGAAAAAATTCTTTATCTACCAATTTAAATAAAGCCTATGAAAAATTTGCTTTAGCTATTCAAACATATCAAAACACATTTAATAAACTAAAAGAATTTGACTGATTAAATGAAAATCAACAAACTCAATATAAATTTAAAGCAATTACAGAATTGCTAATTATGATTTATGCTTTAAACTGTTCTACAAAGCAAGATCTTTTTCATGAAATCAAAATTGAATTAAACAAAATAATAAATGAAACCAATTTTCAAAATTATATTTTTTCAACCAAGTTAACCAAATTTTTTACTAAATTAGCCTTAAATAAACTTAAATAAATTCCTCCTTTCTTTCCACATATTTCAATTGATTTTTTAGATATAAAAAAATAAAAAAGGAAAAAATAAAATTTTTCCTATTTTTTTATAAAAAAAGTAGCCTAATAAGCTACTTCGGTGATTAAACATTTGGAGGAGATGACGGGAATCGAACCCGCATAGTCAGCTTGGAAGGCTGAAGTTCTACCATTGAACTACATCTCCAAAATGCTTTATTATTATAATGTAAATTACATTAATACAAAACATTTTTTAATAAATATTAATTTAATCAAGGCTCGAAAACCAATAATGAACTAATAATTGATCCCAGCATTAAATAAAAAAGACCAATTTTTAATTTTTTATAAAGAATTAAATTAATAATAATATTAATTGGTACATAAATTAATAGAGCAATTAAACGTCAATTTTTAAAAAAACCTAATTTATTTTTATCTCAATTGATTCCAAAATAAGTTCCTATTTCATTAAATGTAATAAATGGTAATCAAATATTTAATAATAATTGCACACCAATTGTAATCATAATTCCCGCTACTACAGGTTTAATTAAAATTAAAGCTTTCTTAATATAAGAATTATTTTTCACTTTATTTAAGTATTTCATAGCCAAAATCATAATTAAAATAGCTGGTAAACAAAAAACTAAATAAGTGATGAACATGAAAATTATTCCTCATCAATTAAATTGTGCACCTTCATAATTAAAGTAAATAAAACCGGTAAAGAAAGCGAATTTAGTTGAAACTACACCTGGAGTTGCATTAGATATTGTAAAAACTTTATTTATTATGTTGTCACTTATATTAGTTTTAAATAATTCATTGCTTAACTTTCATAGCCAATTAAACATTGGCATAAATACTTGTCCACCGCCAAAAACTGAAAGACTGATTGCTATTACTAAAACTAAAATCAACAAAGTTCCGACTAACATTTTTTTTCCTTTTCTCTTTTATGTTTTAAGTATGAAAATAAAGCAATTAAAGCAATAATTAAAAAAACAACTAACATAACTAAAATAGGCAAATTACCAGGCACTGGCACAAAAAAGCAAAAAGCAAAAGTGAATAAAAATAGAAAAATTCAAAGAGGTAATTTAATTAATTTTCTAGTTTTTTGCATATAAGTTCAACCAAAAACAATTAGAATTCCAATAATTGTACTTAAAACTCCAACTGCTATTGTTCATAAATATTCTAAAGGTAAAAAAGTGGCTGCAATATATAAAGCAAAAGCAAATAAAACATGAGGTAAAATTGCAATTAATGTGCAAAGAGAGCCTCAAAATTTTCCCAATTCTTTTATTGCTATATAACTAATACTTTGAATAACAGAAGGACCAGGCAACATATTAGTCACAATAACAATATCATCAAATTCTTCTTGGCTAAGTCATTTTCTTTTTTGCACAGCTTCATTTTGGATAACAGGTAATAAGGCATTGCCTCCACCAAAACCAATAAAAGAAACTTTTAGAATGAAAAGAAAAATAATCCAAAATTTTTTCATTTTAAATTTCTGCTTCTTGGAAATTAATATCAAAAATATATTCTTGAACTTGGCCATTTAATTGAGTTTCAATTAATTGTTTCATCTCATTTAAAGCTAAAACTAATTCTTCTTCATATTTATTATCATTAATTTCTATTACTAAAATGGCATTTTTAGTTTCAGTAGTTAAAATTGTTCTTAAAGCTTCTCGTCAATTTCATGAACGACAAATTGCACCTTCATCATCTTTATAAATTAACTCATCCTTGCGTGGTAAATCAACTTCTTCAGAACCATAGGTTTGAAAAAATTCATCCCCTTTGGCAAAAGTTAATTCAAAATTACCTACAATTTTGTCTAAATCTTCTCCGCCACAAGGAAGTCCATATTTTAAACTAATTGCATTATAAATGTCGACTAAAGGATTAATATTATTAATTTCATTTCCATTATTAACTCTTTTTAATAATGCTTCAATTGAACACCTTGCACCTTTTTTAGTTACAATTTTAGAATATGCTTCTCTTCAATTTTTAATAATTGGATTATCGCTAAAAACTTCAGCTTGTAAATGTTTTTTAGCCTCATTCATAGCATTTTTTAACATATTTGTATAAGCAATTTCATTACCATCATAATTATTATTTAAATTATTTACAATTAAAATACCGATTTTTGATGTGGGAAAAATTTCAAAAAATTTTTCGTTAATTTTAATTTTTTTCATTTTAAATACCTCATTTAAATTATTTATTAATAAATAAAATTATAAGCAATTGTTTTATATTTATATTAAATAGCAAATTTAATTAATTACTGTAAATAATGGACGATTTTAAATTTTTGTGGAAAATTTCATATTTTTTGACGCTTTTTTCACTTTTTTTTTTTTTTTTTTAGAACTATCTAAAATAAAAGCAATGATTAGTAATTTAGGAGAAAAAATGTCAAATAAAAGTTTAGAAGAATTACAAATAGAACATTTTAAAAGAACAGTAGCTGAAAGCGATAGAGAAAAAGCAAAGGAAAAAAGACGTTTAGAAGTCACAGTGGAAAAATTAAAGAATTTAATTTCTCTTACTTCTTCTTTGGATTATAAAATAAAAACAATTTTTCTTTATTTAGGACTTGGATTAGCAGTTTTAGGAATAGTAGGTCTTCTTAGTTCGCTCATGATTAAAGAAATCACATTAATTCTTGCGATAGTTGCTGCTATTTGTTTCGTTGTTGGTTCAATTTTTGTATTTTTATTTTTTAAACAAGAAGCTTCAAAACGTAACAAATTAGTCGCAACTGCTAAAGAAGCAACTAATATAGGAAAACAAGTAATTAATACATTAACAGCATATCAATTTACAGATGAAGAAAATATGCAAGGTACAATTGGTAATATTGAAGCTCATTTTACAATTAGTCCAAAAAGAAACATGAAGCAATTAAGAGCTATGGGAAATTCAATTCTCAATGAACTTATTATTTTAAACCAACAAGCTAAAACTATGCTTGGAAGAGTAAATGATGATTTAGTTGAAATTTAATTCAATGATTGCAAAGCTAAATGCTTTGCAATTTTTATTTTGATAATAAAAAATCATAAAGTCCAATATTTTATGATTTTTAAATTATTAATCTTCGTCTTTAACTTGAATATTACGACGTTTGATAATTTCATCAGCAATATTTTTAAGCATTTTTTTATAGTCATTAAATTACTTTTGGCATGTACCATAACCTGAAGTCATACTACAAAAACCAAACATTTCACTAAGGGGTACTAAAGCCGAATAATGCTTGCGCCGTCGTTTCTAGTTTCATTTTCCTGTAATTGACCACGACGGCGAGTTAAGTCTCCCATAACATAACCGAAGTAATCTTCTGGAATAACAACAACTACGTCCATAATTGGTTCTAATAGTAAAATTATGAAAAATTCCATATTTTTTCTCGCTTTTTTCACTTTTTTTTTTTTTTTTTAGAACTATCTAAAATAAAAATGATTACTTAAATTTTAGGAGCTTGAAATGTCAAACAAAAATTTAGAAGAATTACAAATAGAACATTTTAAAAGAACTGTTGCTGAAAGTGATAGAGAAAAAGCAAAAGAAAAAAGACGTTTAGAAACCATGGTGCAGAAATTAAAAGATTTAATTTCTCTTACTTCTTCATTAGATTTAAAAGTTAAAAAACTTTTCTTATATTTAGGAATTGGTTTGATGGGTGTTGGAATAATTTTTGTCATTATTATGTTTGCTATCTTTAATCAAGGATCAGGTACCACATCAATGGTGCTTTTCTCAGTTTTCGGAATTATAGCCTTGGGTAGTGGTATTACTGGTTTTATTTTATTGAATATATATCTTAAAAATAAATTAAAAAAATTCAAAAAGAATATTGATATTGCTAAAGAAGCAACTAATATAGGAAAGCAAGTAATTAATACATTAAAAGCATATCAATTTGCAGATGAAGAAAATATGGAAGGCACTATTGCTAATATTGAATCACGTTTTTTAATAAATGTAGGTCAAAACAACAAACAATTAAGAATATTTGGCAACTCAATTATCAACGAACTCATTATTTTAAACAAACAAGCTAAAACTATGCTTGAAAGAGTAAATGATGATTTAGTTGAAATTTAATTCAATGATTGCAAAGCTAAATGCTTTGCTTTTTTTATTGAGATAATAAAAAATCATAAAGTCCAATACTTTATGATTTTTAAATTATTAATCTTCGTCTTTAACTTGAATATTACGACGTTTGATAATTTCATCAGCAATATTTTTAGGTGCTTTTTCATAGTGATCAAATTGCATTTGGTATGTACCACGACCTGAAGTCATACTACGTAAGTCGGTTGAGTAACCAAACATTTCACTAAGAGGTACTAAAGCACGAATAATGCTTGCACCATCATTTCTAGTTTCATTTTCTTGTAATTGACCACGACGACGAGTTAAGTCACCCATAACATCACCGAAGTAATCTTCTGGAATAACAACAGCTACGTCCATAATTGGTTCTAATAATACTGTTCCTAATTGATCTTTAGCTCTAGTTAAAGCTTTAGAAGCAGCAATTTTATAAGCCATTTCTGATGAATCGACATCATGGTATGATCCATCATAAAGAGTAGCTTTAATATCAATCATTGGGTAACCAGCTAAAATACCGGCTGCCATTTTGTCTTCAAGACCTTTTTGAATTGGTTTAATGTATTCTTTAGGAATTTTACCACCAACAATTTTGTCGATGAATTCAAATCCGCCATCTGGGTTTGGTTCAAATTTAATTCATACGTGACCGTATTGACCTTTACCACCAGATTGTTTAACGTGTTTACCTTCAACTTCAGCACTCTTAGTAATAGTTTCACGGTATGAAACTTGAGGGGCACCAACTTTAGCCTTAACGTTGTGTTCTCTTCTTAAACGATCAACAATAATATCTAAGTGTAACTCACCCATACCAGCGATAATAGTTTGACCAGTTTCTTCATCTGTATAAGTTCTGAATGTTGGGTCTTCAGCAGCTAATTTTTGTAAACCTAATGCTAATTTTTCCATAGCATCTTTTGATTCAGGTTCAAGTGCTTGTGAAATAACAGGTTCTGGGAACACCATTTTTTCTAAAATGTAGTGTGGTGATTTTTCGCCAACTAAAGTATCACCGGTTGTGGTTGATTTAAGACCAACAGCGGCATTAATATCACCTGCATAACATTCATCAATTTCTTGACGACTATTAGCATGCATTTGGATAATACGTCCAATTCTTTCTTTTACATCTTTAGTTGAGTTATATACATAACTTCCTTTTTTAAGTACTCCGGCATACACACGGAAGAAAGTTAATGAACCAACAAATGGGTCAGTCATAATTTTGAAAGCAAGAGCAGCAAAATCATGATCATCAGTTGCAGGAATATCTAATTCTTCACCATTTAATTCTGCTTTAATTGCAGGTACATCAAGTGGTGATGGTAAGTAGTCAACAACTGCATCAAGCATTTTTTTAACAGCTTTGTTTTTGAAACTTGTTCCACAAACTACTGGGAAAAATTCTGAAGTTAAAGTTGCTTTTCTAATTACTCTTTTTAATTCTTCTTCTGATGGATTAACACCTTCAAGAATTTGCATCATGAAGTCATCATCAAAAGTTGAAACAGCATCAATTAATTCTGCTCTTTTTAATTCTGCTTGTTCTTTTAAGTCAGCAGGAATTTCAATTTCTTTAGCAATTTCTTCAGCATTTCCGTCATAAACGTAAGCTTTCATTTCAACTAAATCAACAATTCCTGTAAAGTTGCTTTCAGCTCCAATTGGAATTTGAATTGCAACTGCATTAGCATTTAATCTTTCTCTAACTGATCTAACTGACATAAAGAAGTCAGCACCAGCTTTATCCATTTTGTTTACATAAACAATTCTTGGAACTTTATAGTTAGTTGCTTGTCTTCAAACAGTTTCAGTTTGAGGCTCAACCCCACTTTGTGCATCTAAAACTGCGACAGCACCATCTAATACCCGTAATGAACGTTCAACTTCAACTGTAAAGTCAACGTGTCCCGGAGTATCGATAATGTTAATTCTTTTTCCTTTTCAGTAGGCTGTAGTAGCAGCTGAGGTAATGGTAATACCTCTTTCTTGTTCTTGCTCCATTCAGTCCATTTGGCTTGCTCCATCGTGAGTTTCACCAATTTTGTGAATTTTACCTGTGTGAAGTAAAATTCTTTCTGTTGTAGTAGTTTTTCCCGCATCAATGTGGGCCATAATACCGATGTTACGGTAGTCTTTTAATTCATATTCTCTAGCCATAATATCTTAATTTCCAATTATCATCTAAAGTGAGCAAAAGCACGGTTAGCTTCAGCCATTTTGTGGGTGTCTTCACGTTTTTTGATTGCTCCACCTGTTTTATTTGATGCGTCAATAATTTCATTAGCTAAACGCACATCCATAGTTTTTTCATTTCTTAAACGTGCGTATTGAACTAATCATCTTAATGATAAAGTTTGTTTTCTTCTTGCAGAAACTTCAGTTGGAACTTGATAGTTTGTTCCACCAATTCTTCTGGTTCTAACTTCTAATTGAGGAGTAATATTTTCAATTGCTAATAAAAATACTTCCATTGGGTCTTTGTTAGTTTTTTCTTTCACAATTTCAAATGCAGAGTAAAGGATTTCTTGAGCGATAGATTTTTTACCGTCTAACATAATGGTGTTAATTAATTTTGTAACTACTACTGAGTTAAAAATTGGATCAGGTAATACTTCTCTAATAGGTGCACTATTTTTTCTTGACATAAATTCTCCTTAATAATAACTAAGTATTAGTTTTTCTTTTCTTTTTTGGTTCCGTATAATGAACGGCCTTGTTTACGGTTATTAACACCAGCTAAATCTTGGGTTCCACGTACGATGTGATATCTAACCCCAGGTAAATCTTTAACTCTTCCTCCACGAATAAGCACAACTGAGTGCTCTTGTAAGTTATGTCCTTCTCCTCCGATGTATGCGGTTACTTCCATTCCGTTTGATAATTTAACACGGGCATATTTACGCATAGCTGAGTTAGGTTTTTTAGGTGTCATAGTTGCCACACGAGTACATACACCTCTTTTAAAAGGTGCTGGCAACTTACGAGATTTTTTAGTAAGAGTATTTTGTGATAAGTTCAAAGCAGGTGCTTTTTGTTTACGAACTTTTGATACTCTACCACTTGTAACTAACTGGTTAGTTGTTGGCATTGTTATTCCTTTCGTTGTTCTTAATAAATTAATATAAAATAATACTATATAAAAGTATGCTTTAAATTATAAAACAACTTACCCGGTGTGCTAATAAAAAAATAGAAATTTTTTATATGCAAAAAATAGTAAAAATTTTAAGCTTAAATGCTGTAAATTTTATTTAGTTTTTTAATTTATTTTATAATTATTATGAGGTTTAAAATTTTTTTGAGATTCGTTTTAAACCTCACTATTTTATAATTTATCATGTGTCGGGTTCTGTTTACAGAACCCTTTTTTATATTTACAACAAATAAATCAAAATTAATTCATTTATATAAATTAATATAAAGACATTCTTATTTATAGAAATAAAAAATTTATAATTAATTTTAAGATGAAAACAACAAATAAATATCCAAGAATTGTCATTAATGAAACTAAATTTAAACAAAATATTCGAAGAGCAATAGAAATTTGTAAAGAAAGCAATATTGAAGTTTTAGCAGTAACTAAAGGTTTTGTAGGCAATCGTAGAATGGCAGAAATTTACAGTGAATGCGGAATTAAAATGTTTGGAGATTCACGAATTGAAAATTTTAAAGTTTATAGCGATATTCCAGGTCATAAGCAATTATTGCGTTTACCTCAACTAGAAGAAATTCCCGAATTATTAACATATTGTGATTCATCTTTAAATGGTGATTTAAAGATGATTAAAGCAATTAGTGATTATGTAGTTAGTCACAATTTAAAGCCACATAAAATTGTCTTGATGATCGATTTAGGCGATCGTCGTGAGGGAGTATTACCTGAAGATGTAGATTTTACAGTCCAAGAAATTCTGAAATTAAAAGGAGTTGAACTTTTTGGTTTAGGCTGCAATTTTGGATGCTACGGAGCTAGAATTCCTTCAGTAGAAGCTATGAATTTATTTATCCAAATTAAAAATGAAATTGAAGCTAAATATCATATTACTATTTCACATATCTCTGGAGGTAATTCTTTAAGTTTACATATGGTTTGAGAAAAAACTATGCCTAAAGAAGTTAATGTTTTAAGAATGGGCTTCAGTATGATATTTGGCACTGAAGATAAATATCGTCTAACCATCGAAGGAATGCATCGCGATGCCTTTCGTTGTGAAGCAGAAGTGGTTGAAGTAGATTATAAATCTTCTTTACCTATTGGTCCAGCTGGTATAGATGCTTTTGGTAAAGAACCTGTTTTTGTTGATGAAGGTGATATTAAAAGATTAATATTAGCAATTGGCAAATTAGACACTTCTTTTGATGATATGTATCCATATGATTCTGATTTAAAAGTTTTAGGCGGTTCAAGCGATTTAATGATTTTGAATGCAACCAAAAGTAAAAATAATTATCAAATTGGAGACATTATTACTTTTGCTTTAGATTGAGGCAGTTTGTTGTATTTATTTAATTCAAGATTTGTTGACAAAGTGTTTGAGATTTAAGTTAAAAAAATAATTTAAATTAAATAAATTTATTTGTAATATTGGAAAAATTAGGAAATTAATTTAATAATATAATTTATTTAAATAATTTTATTTTCATAAGCTTAATATAAGGGGTTAATTAGTAATGGAAAAAGAATTTAATGAAAAAACAAGAGTTCAATTGCCTGCACTAGTTCATTTAACAAGATTAGGTTATAAATATTTTGGAAAAGTTTCAAAAGAAGATGTTGGGAAAACATATGATGAGGATACCAATATTTTAATCAAAGTTTTTGGAGAACAATTTAAAAAACTAAATCCTAATTTTAAAGGCGACATTAGTCAAATTTTAGCAGAAATTAAACAAGAATTGAATAATGATGATTTAGGTCAAAGTTTTTATAAAAGATTACTTTCAACAAACACAAAATTAATTGATTTTGTAAATATAAACAATAATGTTTATCATTTTACCGCTGAATTTACTTATAAAAATGGGAATGATGAATTTAGACCAGATATAACATTATTTATTAATGGTTTGCCACTTGTTTTTATTGAAGTAAAAAAACCTAATAATGAGGGTGGAATTATTGCTGAAGTTGAAAGAATGAATGAAAAAAGATTTCCAAATCCAAAATTTAGAAGATTTATTAATATCACGCAATTAATGATATTTTCTAATAATATGGAATATTCTGCGCAAAACGGTGTTGTTCCAATTGAGGGTGCATTTTACTGTACTGCTTCAAAAAATAAAGCTTTTTTTAATTCTTTTAGAGAAGATTCAATCAAAAATGATGAATATTTTTATTATAAAAATTATTCATATTTAAATATTAACTCTGATGTTGAAAAACAAATTTTAAGTGATTTTAATAATTCAGAATTAAATACTGAAAAAGAATATAAAACTAATTTAGACATTCTTACTCCAACAAATAGAATAATCACTTCTTTGTGTAATCCTGAAAGGCTTTTGTTTTTAATTAAATATGGTATTGCATATGTAAATTCAACAAAGGAGGTAGATGGAAAAATAGTTTCTATTTATCAAAAACACATCATGAGATACCAACAAATGTTTGCAAGTTTTGCAATTAAAAAAAGTCTTGATAAAGGAATAAAATCTGGAATTATTTGACATACTCAAGGTAGTGGTAAAACTGCTTTGTCATTTTTTCTTGTGAAATATTTAACAGATTATTTTGCAAGCAAAAATAAAGTAGCAAAATTCTATTTCATTGTAGATAGATTAGACTTATTAGAACAAGCAAAACAAGAATTTGATGCAAGAGGATTGAGTGTTAAAACTGCTGATAATAGAGATGAATTAATGCAACAATTTCGAACTAGTCATTCTATGGAAGGCAATAGTGGAAATTTGGAAATTACAGTTGTAAATATTCAACGTTTTAAAGAAGATAATACCAATGTGGATTTACCTAAATATGCAACGAATTTACAAAGAATATTTATTGTTGACGAAGCACATAGAGGTTATAAACCAGAAGGTAGTTTTTTGAGTAATTTATTTAATGCGGATATCAATTCAATTAAAATCGCTTTAACAGGAACACCACTTTTAAAAGAAGAAAGAGCTTCATGAAAAGTGTTTGGTGACTACATTCACACTTATTATTATGATAAATCAATAAGAGATGGATATACATTGAAAATTATTCGTGAAGATATTGAAACATCATATAGAGAAAAACTAACTAAAATTTATGATGAATATAATCTCAAAATTCAAAAAAAAGATATTACAAAATCTCATATCATAGAACATACTAAATATGTTAAAGAACTTACTAAATATATTATTGAAGATTTAAAAAAGTTTAGATTACTTCATGATGATAATACACTAGGCGGAATGGTTATTTGTGAAACTAGTGAGCAAGCAAAAAAGATTTATAGTATGTTTAACAAAGTACAAGAAGAATTAAATGTTAATTCTACATCTCCATCTTATTTCAGGGCAGGCTTGATACTTCATAACTATGAAAATAAAGATAGTAGATCAAAAGTTATTACAGATTTTAAGAAAAACTTTACAATCGATATATTGATTGTATTTAATATGTTATTAACAGGATTTGATGCACCAAGATTAAAAAGATTATATTTTGGAAGAAAATTAAAAGATCATACTTTATTACAAGCAATAACACGTGTTAATAGACCATATAAAGATAATAAATATGGATTTATTATTGATTTTGCCGATATCAAGAAAAACTTTGATGAAACTAATGCTGCGTATTTAGAGGAACTTGAGAGATTTAATGAAATTGATAAAGATAGAATAATTAATACTTATAAATATGTTTTAGAAGATCACGAGGAATTAATTTCTCAAGTTGAGAATACAAAAGAATTTTTATTTAAATTCAATACAGATAATTTAGAAATTTTTAGTGATGAAATTTCGCAAATTACAAACAAGAAAGAATTATTAGAATTAAAAAATTTTTTAGTTTCTGCAAAAAATGTTTTTAACATTGTAAGATCTTTTGGCGATAAGGAATTGAAAGAAAAATTTAACACAATAAAAATAGAAAATATATCACAAATGATTTCTGAAGTTAGTCATCGAATTAATATTATTAATTTAAGAATGGCGATTGAACAAAATGAAAATATTAAACAAATAATCAATGAAGCAATGTTGAACATTGAATTTAATTTTAAAATAAGATCAAAGGAAGAATTAAAAATAATATCTCAATACGATTTTAAAGATAAATACGAAAAAGTTCTATCTGCTTTTAATGAAAATATTGATAAAAAAGACCCTGAATTTATTCAAATTTGAGATTTGTTTTGACAAAGATTTAAAGAAAAAAATTTCACTATAACTTCTGTGCAAGAATATAATGAAAATTTAAAATATTTAGACTCAGTCATAAAAACATTACAAGAGTTACAACGAAAAAATGAAACTTTTTACGACAAGTACAATGAAGATTCAAAATTTGTAAGAATTCATAAAAGAATAAAGGAAGAAAATAAAAAAAGAGAAAATAAATTTCTTAACCCTATTATTTCAAATAAGGATACAAAAATTCAAAATGTTCTTTTTGCTGTTAAAGAAGATATAGATAAACAAATTTATAATAGAAGTGATATTTTAAAACAAGATGAATATTTTAAAGGAAAGGTAATAAAGGCTTTGGTCTTCGCATTAGAAAATCAAAATATTGATTTTGAACAAGATGATATGTTGTTTATTGCAGATAAAATTAAATTTGAATATTTAAATCAATATAATTAAATATAAAACTTAATTTAATAATATGTATTAATCGAAAACACGAAATATTAATTGTTTATATCTCGTGTTTTTGTTTATATGGAGGTTATTTTGAACTTACAAGTAAAAGAAAAAACAATTAAACTAATTGATGAATTAAAATCAATATGCCAAATTTATGGAATGGGGAATGATGGTAATGAATATAAAATCATTACTCAAATTTTTCTTTATAAATTTATCAATGATAAATTTGGTTATGAAATTAAAAAAGTAAGTAATAAATTAAAAAATTCACAAAAATGAGATGAAACTTATAGTCAAATGGATGAAAATTCTAGGCTTAAATTATTATATAAATTAGATGATGTGCCCAAACTTGATCCTGAACATCTTATTTTCAATCTATGAAATCAACAAACCAAAGATAATTTTGCTGAAATTCTTGATCAAACAATGGTTGATATAGCTCTAAAAAATCAGGATATCTTTTTTATGCAGACATCACAAAATACTAGAATTCCTATCTTTGAAAAATTAACCATATTTGTTACTGATGAAAATGAACGTTCAAATTTTGCAAGAGCTTTAATTGATAAATTAGTGAATTTTTCATTTGAAGAAGTTTTCGATGAACATTATGATTTCTTTTCTTCAATATTTGAATATTTAATTAAAGACTATAACACAAATGGTGGTGGAAAATATGCTGAATATTATACACCTCATTCAATTGCTACTGTTATGGCTAAATTATTAGTTGGTGATAATAAAAATCTTCATAATATTGAAATTTATGATCCTTCAGCTGGTACAGGTACCTTACTTATGGCTCTTTCACATCAAATAGGCGAAGACAAGTGCACAATATTCGCACAGGATATTTCTCAAAGAAGCAATAAAATGCTTAAATTAAATCTTATTTTAAACGGCTTAATTTCGTCATTAAGTCATGCTATTCAAGGCGACACATTAGTAAATCCATATCATAAAAGTGATAATAATGAAGATTTGAGACAATTCGATTTTGTGGTTTCAAATCCTCCTTTTAAAATGGATTTTTCTGAAAATAGAGAAAAATTAGCGGCTATGCCTGCAAGATTTTGAGCTGGTATTCCTAATATTCCAAAAACTAAAAAAGAAAGTATGGCAATTTATACTTTATTTATTCAACACGTTATAAATTCTTTAAAATCTAAAACTGGAAAAGGAGCAATTGTGGTTCCTACTGGATTTATTACATCTAAGTCTGGTGTAGAAAATAAAATTTTAAAAAAAATCGTAGAAGATAGAATTGTATCTGGTTGTATAAGTATGCCATCAAATGTGTTCGCAAATACAGGAACTAATGTATCTGTTTTATTTTTCGATAACGCAAGAAATCATGACAAAGTTATATTAATTGATGCTTCAAAGCTTGGAGAAGATTATCAAGATGGAAATAATAAAAAGAAAAGACTCACAAATGATGATATTAATTTAATTATTAATACATTTAACAACCAAGAAGCAGTGAGTGATTTTTCTATTGCTGTTACTTATGATGAAATAAAAGAGAAGAATTACTCTCTTTCAGCGGGTCAATATTTTGATATAAAAATTGATTATATAGAAATGACACCTGAAGAATTTCAAGAAAAAATGAAACAATACAAAAAAGAATTGAAAGAATACTTTGCAGAAGGAGAAAAGTTGCAAAAAGAAATTATGGAGCAACTTGAAAATTTAAAATATGAGTAAAAAATACATTATGGAAGAAGCATTAGAATATATTATTGATTACAGAGGAAAAACACCAAAATCATCATTGCAAGGTATACCAACTTTAAGTGCTAAATCAGTTAAAAATAATTTTATTGATTATTCTAAATGCTACTATATCTCAAAGGAAGAATATGATAAATTTATGATTAGAGGTTTCCCTAAAAAAGGAGATATACTATTGACTACGGAGGGTCCATTAGGACAAGTAGCAAAATTAGATAGGGAAGTTGTAGCTGTAGCTCAAAGATTATTAACTTTAAGAGGAAAAGAAAAAATTTTAGATAATGATTTTTTATTGTATTTTTTGCAATCAAAAAAAGGCCAATCATTATTAAAGGTTAGAGAATCTGGGAGCACGGTGTCAGGAATAAGACAATCCGAATTTAGAAAAATAATTATTGATCTCCCAGAATATAAACTTCAATTAAAACTAGTTCATATTTTAAAAGTTATAGATAATAAAATATATTTAAATAAAAAGATAAACGATAATTTATTTAATCAATTAAGTACATTATATAATTACTGATTTATTCAATTTGAATTTCCAAATAATAACTTTAAGCCTTACAAGACTAATTTTGGAAAATTTATTTATAATGAAATTCTAAATAGAAATATTCCTGATAATTGGAAAGTTGAAACGCTACTTAACAATTCAATTTCTTCGATAATAAAACCCGGTATAGAAAAATTTAAGTATAAAACTTATTATGCAACTGCTGATATAAATAACAAAAATATATCTGAAGGAAGCAAAATTGCATATAATAATCGCAAAAGCAGAGCTAATATGCAACCTATTAAAAATTCAGTGTGATTTGCTAAAATGAAAAATAGCATTAAACATTTGTTTGTTACAGATAATATGAGTTTTATGATTAATGATGGTATTTTGTCTACAGGTTTTTATGGCTTAAATTGTAATGAATTATCTTTTGAATACATTTCATCCTTCATATTAAGTCCATATTTTGAAATTAAAAAAAATATTCTATCTCATGGAGCTACACAAGAAACCATTAATAATGATGATTTAAACTCTATTAACATACTAATTCCTGATAAAGAAACTTTGTTAAAATTTCATAAAATAACAAACCCAATTTATAAGAAAATTACTGAAAATATTTGTTCAAACAGGAAACTTCAAGAAATTAGAGATTTTCTTCTCCCATTACTTATGAATGGACAAGTAATTATTGAATAAATGCTAAATTATCGTTTATCTTACTATTTACAATAATTTTGTTATCAATTGAATTTAATAAAATCAAAATTTTCTTTTGAATGACTAAATCAGGTATAACAATAGAGGCATTATAATATGAATCTAATGTCATTTTTGGTTGTGTTGTCCCTGAAGTTTTTGAAGATAAATTTATTGATTTTAAACAAAAATATAGGTATTTTGGGTATACCAATTCAGTATTTATTTCTGCATAGTACATATTGTCGGATGCTCAAAAATTATGATTTGCATACATAATGTTAGATAAAGTCCCAACTCTTGGTAATAAAACACTTTCTTTATTAAACAAATGTTGATTTACATATGCTATTATTCCGCTTGATGAATAAACAGGAATATTTCCATTATTTAATTTTTTATAATCTTTACCGGTTTTTAATCTTAATAATTCTCTAAGTTTATACTTTTTCATTTAATTGTTCCTATCCTATATACTTTTGATGCGCTGTTTTTACATTGCTTTGTTTAACCATTGCATATTTTAAAGTAGTATCTATTTTTTCATGACCTAAAAGTTTTTGAACTTGTTCTATAGGCATCCCTTTATCAATTGCTATAGTGGCAAGAGTTCTTCTAAATTTATGGGGG
The DNA here is from genome assembly GCF_000621085.1 of Mycoplasmopsis gallinarum DSM 19816. Taxonomy (GTDB): domain Bacteria; phylum Bacillota_I; class Bacilli_A; order Mycoplasmatales; family Metamycoplasmataceae; genus Mycoplasmopsis; species Mycoplasmopsis gallinarum. The sequence continues at coordinate 46,173 of NZ_JHZE01000005.1, read as the reverse complement.
TGCACTTTTTTTATATTCAATTTTTTGCCTATTTTTTTAAGTATACATTCTATTCCATTTATCCCAATTCTATTATATGGTGATTTTAACCCAACAAATAAAGCTTTATTTGTATCTTTTCTTGAATCTAAATAATTTTTCAAATGAATTTTCGTTCTTGCATCAAAATATACTATTCTTTCCTTATTTCCTTTACCAGTTACCAAACATTCTCTTTCATTAAAATCAATATCTTCTATATTTAATTTTACCAACTCTCCCACTCTCATTCCTGTTGAAGCTAAAATATCTATTAAAGCTAAATCTCTATAATTCTCCACATTATCTCTCATTATTTCCAATTCTTCATCAGAATAAGTTTCTTTTAAAGTAATAGGAGATTTGACTTTTTTTATTCTTCTTACAGGACTTTTAACAATATAATTTTCATCTTCTAATCATGAAAAAAAACTAGATAATATTCTTCTAATATTATCTATAGTAACTTTGCTAGATTTATTTTGTTCTTGATAATTGGATAAGTAATTTCTTAAATCGCTTGTATCTATTTCATTAATTGATTTAGATAAATAAGCCAGCATTAGATTAATTGTAGAAAAATAATATTTAATTGTATTTTCTGAACAACCTTCTAATTTTTTTGAATCTATAAATAACGATACCAATTGTTCATTCGTTTTTGTTTTGTCTTCTGTACCATCAAATATTGTTATTAATTCAAATTGCAATGTATTTTCAAGCATTTTTAACTGTTTATTGTTCAATGTATTTTGCATTTTTTGAATTATTTTTTTTATAATTTTGTCTTTCATTGTTTAATTCTCCAAATAATAATTAAAATTTAAGACTTTTGTTTTTTATCGATGTCTTAAAATAATTTATTTTAGTTTTAAATTATTTTAAATAAATAAACGATAATTTAGCATTTATTCAATAATTACTTGTCCATTCATAAGTAATGGGAGAAGAAAATCACGAAGTTTAACTAGTCTTTCTATTTCTCTTGTATTATTAGAAATATTATTAAATAAAGGTTTAACAAAATTATTAAATTTTTTTAATTCAGCCTTTGTTGGTATGTAAATCTTCTTGTTTCTTAAAAAATCTTTTTGCAAATGTTTTAAGCCTGTTCCTTGAAAATATTTTTTATTTAATTCTTCCTTAGTTGTTGATAATAGTAGATATAAATAATCTGTCATATCATTTTTTGAATAAATGCATCATGTATCAGTTGAATATGCAGATTTACCTATATAAAATTTGACATCTGCATTACCACCAGTATTAAGAAAGCAATATCTACCATTTACGAAATATTCCTTTCATTTTAATATTGAAGCCCCACTGGTAAAAAAAGGATATTTACCATTACAATTTTTAGCATCACTCACTTGAACTTTTGATTTGTCTGCTTCAAAAATAATATCATCTAATATTCCGTTTGGAGTTTTTTTGAAAAAGTAATTCATATAAATATCTTGAGCCATATTTGCTAAATTATCGTTTATCATATTGTTTTTATCTTTTATTTAATGAAAATAGTTATTTTTTATGATATTTATATAAAAAAATTGAAGTTTTAACTTCAAAATTAAAAATTTATTTAAAAATTTTTTTAATATTAATTAAAAGTCTTCTAATTCTATATTAATTAGAATTCAAATTGTTCTTAATAATCTATAAAAATATTAATTATATTAAAATCAAATTTATAATAAAGATGAAGGAATTATTTATATATTAGGAGGCATATTTGAAGCAACAAGAAAATTATATTAGAGAAACTTTTATGAGTGTGGTTTGAACTCACAAAATACAAGAAAAAGCAGCAGATAAACTTCTTCAAAAATATAAAATTTTTGAATTTTTTAGGGTTGTTTGCGATACATTGATAACAATAGGTATAACAACAATCATTTTTACCAATGAATTCTATATAAAAATAATTTCAGCAATAATAACTGGAATTAGTTCAACAATTGGTTTAATTTTTCGTTCTTTTGATATTCCAAATAAAATTTATAAACACAAACAAACTGCTAATTTACTTTTAACAGTTAGAGAAAGATTGAAATTATTATTATTAGAAATTAAATTGAAATACAAATCAACATCTCAAATAAAAAAAGAATATGAAATATTACTAAAAGAATTACATGAAATATACAAATCTGCCCCAAATACCACAAAAAGTGCTGTAAAAGAAGCAAGTAAATCTCTTAATATTATAAAAGATAATGAATTCAAACAAGATGAAATTAATATCAATTTACCTGATAGTTTAAAAAAATAAAGGAAATAATAAAAATGAGAAATTTAATTGATAATTGTTCAATAAATTTAGAAAAAAGAACAAAAATTTCAAATCGTTACAAACAAATAACAAAAGCCATAAACAAAGAATTTTGAAATTCTTTAAGCGAAACGAATAATAGTTTATATGTTGGTTCATACGGTAGGAATACTGCTATTTCTTCCAGCGACATAGATATACTAGTTATTCTTCCAGCAAAAGAATTTGATTGAGCAAATAATCTTAAAGGAAACTCTCAGTCTCGTTTATTGCAAGCAGTAAAATTGGCAATTAAAGACGCATATTCAACAAGCGAAATAAGAGCAGATGGACAAATAATTAAAATCAATTTTAGAGATGGAATTGTATTTGAAATTTTGCCTGCTTTCGAACAATTTGATAAAAGTTTTGTGTACCCAGACACAAATAAGGGTGGTAAATGAAAAATAACAAATCCAAGAAAAATACAAGAAGCAATGAAAGAAAAAAATAAAATGTCTAATGATTTATTAACATTTACTTGCAAAATCATTAGGATTATTAAAGACAAATATTTTCAAAGCTATAAATTATCGGGAATAGTTATAGATAGTTTTGTGTTTCATTCAATTGATCAATGACGTTTTTTGCCTTCTTATTGTGTACCAAATATTAATTTTGAAATTTATATAAATCATTTGATAACAATATTTGAACAAAATTATTGAAAATGATACATAAATGGCTTAGAAACACCCGGAAGCAAAGAATTAGTAGATTTTGAAAATAGTTCTTCTTGTCTTGGGAAAGTACTTCAATTTTGATATGATAAAGCTCGAAATCATAATTTTTAATAAATGATAAATTAATCTTCAACATAAAAAAATGAAATATTTATAATTTATGTTTTTTGTATAGGAAAATATATGAAACAGTTAAAACAGCATGAATGACTCGAACTGTTTTCAAGTTATCATCATTATAAAAAAGTTTGATTGCAAAAAATGATTTTGAAATTAAATTTCTTTCAATCAAAAGAATTAGCTTTTCGATAAAAAATTCAAAGAACTGAAAAGGTATTTTATTAGAAATTACAAAATACATAATTTAAGTATGACTAATTTAGAATCTCAAACAGGTAAATCTTATAAAAAAGCAAGAACATAGAGGACCTAAAAGAAAAAATATAACTCCAATTGAAATTGTAAACTAGGACACACTTTGGGTGTGTTTTTTATTAAAATTAAAAATAAATTATGTTCTTAAACAACACAATTTAGTAAATTAATTTCCCGAGTTTCCAAGTTGAATTTACTAAAAAAACATAAACATCTATAAATAGGGAGTTTAAAAAATTTTATTATTAAAATTAGACACATAGAAAATGCCTACAAGCAAAAAAAGCAGTGATTTTTTGTTTAAAACAATAAAATAATTATGACATAAACGAAATTTTTTATTCTTTTTTAATAAATTTTTGAACAAAATAAAAAATTTTTAAATTAATTTTCATTTTTTGTTTTGATTTTTTATGTAAGTAATGATACTTAAATAAAAGGTTAATTCCCCTATAAATAAGTACTTTATCATTGAAAATGGCATTCAACTTGGAAACTCGGGAAAAAATATAACTCCAATTGAAATTGTAAACTAGGGCACACTTTGGGTGTGTTTTTTATTAAAATTAAAAATAAATTATGTTCTTAAAAAACATAATTTAATAAATTAATTTAAATTTAAAATTTAATTTTCTGGATTTTTAAAAAATACATTAGCTATATCATCAATTCAAAAACCTACTTGGTTGTTTTTTGCTTCATTTTGTGCGGCAACAATAAGATCATAATATGTTTTTTCTAAATCAGTTTTTGCATAAAAAATAGATTCAGGAACCAAATCAATATATTGTACTCTGGATAAACCTAAACTAACCATTCTTTTCCCTCACTCATCATTTAAGTTTTCGCTAGAATTACTAAAAAATAGGCCAATTCAACGTCCATAATAGCCATTATTTATTTTTTTAAAGTAAAATACTCCACCATTTTCTATAAAAAATTCATTAAAAGTTTTTTTGGCCATTTCTGCTCATTGAGCTTCATGAATTGCTAGTTTTTGATTTGGATTATTTGGTTTTTTAGTTTCGGGGGTATCTGTTCCTCTAGTTCTATATGCTGTTATAGAACCAATTTTAATTCCTTCAGCCCGTGCTTCTTCTACTTCTGGATACTTTTCTATATTATTTTCATCAATATATTTGATTTTATAAATAGTATCGCCGTCTGCTACTATGTTATCTTGATTATATTCTAAAGTATATGAATAGCCAGTAGGCAAAATGTTTTCATTACTTTCGTTATCCCTAATTAAATAATTTTTTCAATAATTAAAAATTTGTGCTCTTAAATTAGTAAGAATTTCTAAATTTGGCGCAATTAGAGAAATTCCGTCATTTATGTCAAAAAGATTCAAAATCAAAGCGTTCATTTGATTAACATTGGCTATTAGTTTATCATAGAGATTTTTCTTTTGATTATAATTAATGTCATTAGAATCTAAATCTACATTGATAAAATGCTCATAAAGATTTTGTAAATTTTGTTTTTGTCTATATAAGCTAGTTCACATCGTAGCAATTTCTGAATTATAAATATCACTTTGCTTGTTAAATACTAAATTTAAATTATGCCAAATTTGATTAATTCTTCTTTGATTATATTTCATTGTTAAAGAATCAACATTTTGGCTTTTATTTAAAGCATCATCAATAAAATTGATGAGGTTGTTGATTTGTTTATTTAAATCGTAATTTTCCAAGTTTTCTTGAAAATTAATTACTTTTGTTTTTGTTGTAGTTAAGAAATTAAAATACTCAGTTCTTATTTCTTTATTTTTATCATCTTCTTGTTTTCGACAAGAAATAGCAACTGGAATAAGTAACGTACTTAAAATAGGACTAAATTTAAAAAAGAAAGATTTAATTTTTTTCATAGTTTAATTATATCTTTTAAGAAAAAAACACCTTAAATAAGGTGCTTTTTTCAAATCATATGACTAAAAATTTTAGTCTTTGTAAGATTTTTAAATGATAATCAAGTTATCTCTTGTTTCATAATTTTTTTAATTAAATTTAAAAATGCATTTGTAAATAAAATCATAAAAGTTGCTATTCAAACATAAGCCATTGCTGTTTCTGGTCTAAAAGCTTGTGTGTCTAAATAAAAACTAATTTGTGTTCCAATAATTAAATTACCCCTTGATAAAGCACTATAAGTAATAGAATTACGCAAGCAAATATCGAAAGTTACACATAATAGAGAAAAAAAATCATATTTAATTGAAGGCAGAACAAAGTGAAAATAAATTTTGATTTTTGATCAACCCATCATTTTTAAATTATTAATTTGTGCTTGTTCTAAATTATCCACACTTTCTCATAATTGTTTTACCAGTGCTGTTGTTTCATTTATAGATAAAATAATTAATAAAAGAGCAATTGGCGAATTAAAAATTGGATTAAAAATGTAAAAAATGGCTAAAGTTGGCATTGCTCTTCAAAATAAATTAATAAATCTAGTAAAGAAAATTATGTAATTATTACTTGTTTTAAAAGCTAAAAAAGGCAAAACTATAGTTGTTAAAAAAATCACTAAAATAACTATAAGAAAGGCAAAAGCTAAAGACTGAAAAATAAAATAAAATGGATTAGTTTCATTTTTATTTAAATCAAAATGACTTCAATTAGGGTTTCAAAAACTTTTTAAAAATCTTTGCGCAATTTCGAAATTTAGTACATTCCAATTCAAAGTAATTAACACATAAATACTAAAAACTGCAATGATTAGAAAAAGCACAATTTTAAAATAAGTTTTTCAATTATGAAAATGAAAAATTTTTGACTTGATTTTTTTCATTTCATAATTTTTACTTTTATTTTCAAAAACTATTTTTTTTAATCAAATATTAATTAATTCCAAAAGAAAAATAAAACTAATTAAAACGCTTAATGGAATTCCTAATTCATTAAAACGGTAACTATTTTCTCCTGCATATTTAATTAAAACTCCAATTCCACTTACTCCTAAAGTAGCCAAAATTGAAGCTCAACGCATATTTGATTCAAAAGAATAAAGAAATAAAGCAACAAATCGATTAATAATTAAAGGTCAAATTTGTTTATAAAAAGCATTTAACCTGCTATTGCCCTGATTTAAAGCAATATAAAAACTTGACCAATCTAAATTTTCTAAAATTTCTAAATAATATTTGTGTAATCAAAGCCAAGAAAATCAAGCAAAAATTGCAAATAAGGCAAGTTCTGCATTTAAAAATTTAGTAAAGAAAGCAATAAAAACTAATTCAGGAAAAGCTCTTAATAATAAAAGAAAACTTTTTATCAATCAATTAATTTTAATAGGAAAAATATTTTTAGAACTAAGGCTTGCAGTTAAGCATGCAAAAAGAAAACCGATAAAGGTACCAACAATTGCTGTTTTAATAGTTAAATATAATAATTTGAAACTATAAAAAGTTAAATTACTTACATAATAAGTACTAAAATTATCAAATTGAAATAATTTAGTAATTGATTTTTTAAATTCAATTGCTCCATATTCATTAAAAGATCAATTTTCTTGAGCGATTAAAAGGAAGAATATTAAAAGGAGTAAACAAATAAGAAGGTGTTTAAAAATTGGTCTTAGTTTGAAAGTGGTACTTTGATTTTGCCCTTGATATTGATAATAAAAAAATTTTTTAATTTTTTGTTTCATGATTATTTAATGTAATCTTGCAATTGTTTTAAATTTAGGTTTTCTACTTCAGAATCTAAAATTAATTTCCCTTTTGACAAAATTAAAACTCGATCAAAATAATCATTAATCAAGGATAAATCATGAATATTGACAATTGTTGTAATTTGATTTTCCTTAGTAATCTTTTGTAAAATATTTAATACTTCATTGGCAGTTTTAAAATCTAAACTAGCAGTTGGTTCATCTGCCAAAATAATTTTGCTTTCTTTAATTAACAATTTAGCAATTTCTACTCTTTGTTGCTGTCCACCACTTAATTCATCAATTCTAATAAAAGTTTTATCTAAAATATTTAATTTTTCTAATGCATTATAAATAGCTTGTTTTTGTTTTTTATTCAAAATCCCTAAAAATTGAAACAATCTATTTGAATAATTATTAACTATGTTTCTTTTAATATTGATATAAACATTGTCAAAGGCAATTAGATTAGGTTTTTGGGTTAAAAAACCAATGTTTTGCAATTCATGACGTCATTTACTTTTTTTAAAATTATTAATGTTTTCATTAAAAAGTTTAATTTGTCCACTAATTGGTTTTAAATTTCGAACAATGGCTTTAAAAATGGTGCTTTTACCAACTCCAGATTGACCAATTATTGCTACCATTTCGCCAGCTTTTAATTCAAAATTTAAATTAGAAAGCACATTTTGTCCGCTTTTAGGATATTTTAAATTAACATTTTCAAATTTAATTACTGATTTAGGCATATTAGTTAAGTACTAAAGAATGTTCTCTACCTTCAGCTTTATGTTGTTGTGCAAGATATTTTTTAAATTCTTGTAAAGTGGTAGCTTTAAATAAGTTAAAACCTGTAAAAATACCATATGTATTTTGTTCTTTGGTTAAAGAAGCTAAAACCTGTTGCATAATTTCATTTTGTTTAGCATTCATTCCTCTTCTAGCAAACATTATGTCATATGGTGCTCAATCAGTAGTTGTCATTACTCTTACTACATCATTGGTTTCACTATCATATGCTTGTTTTGCAACAAAATTAGTAGGTTTGAATAATTCAGTTCCTCAAGATTTAGCAGTTCAGTTAAATGAACCATTGTCATCAAATGCAATGTGATAAACTTTTCCATTTTCTTGACTTTTACCTAAAGTTCCTGAAACATCATTACCTTTTAATACATTTGGATTATTATCTTGAATAAAGTATTGATGTACTTCTGCTAATGGTTTATTGAAATGTTTTGCTAAACGGTTAATTTGATATTTATAAGCTCCACCAGAACTTGTCTTTTTGAAAGTAATTCCAAAAGCAACAAATTGATCTCAATTACGAGCATCTCAGGCTGCTTTAATCTTATCTCTTGTTGCTTTATTTCCTGAAATTAAAATTGAACCTGAATAAAAATCAATGGTGTCATCAGCATAAAATACTGCATATTTTGAACCGTCAAATTTTAATCTTGAATCATCATCTTTTCAATCAGGAAATTCCCCATAAGCTTTGAATTGTTGCTCATTTTCATTTTGGGCTTGCAAGTCAAAGTATGATTCTTCAGTGTGTGCAATATATGCATCCTGATTATTTTCTTTTGGAGTTCAAATGAATCTTAAAGTTGAAGTTTGCACAGTTAAAGGTAAATTAAATTCTGTTAATTCAGCTTCATTTTTAATTTCCTCTGCAAATGTGTGATAAGGTAGAATTCCAAAGTCAGCATCTAATTTATTTGATTTTAAATCTTGCAATAATTGACTTTTACTGTATTCGCCATTAATTGAAATAGTTACATCAGGTAAAGAAGCTAATTTTGGATCTTTATTTTTGATTTCATTAAATTTAGCAGTAACTAATTTTAAAAATTCAGTTTCAATTTTGGTTCCTTTAAAACCTGGATTAATTCATCCATTATTGATTACTAAATTTTTGTCTCAATTTTTAAGTGAATCATCATTAGTTTTTTTAAGTGAATCATCATTAGTTTTTTTAAGTGAATCATCATCAGTTTTTTCTGTCTTTTGGCACCCAGCACTAATTAAAGCTAATGGTGATAAAAATGTTAAAGGTAAAAATGCTAATTTTTTCATAAATAAAAAATATCCTCTCTTTATTTTAGATTAATACAAGGGGGATATTTTGTTTAAGTTTAATACTTGCAACGCATGAATTACCATGATCTGCTTGAAGGTTTGATCTCAGCCTTGCGGCACCCTTGTATTTTAATCTAATTAAATTTTACTTTATTTTGTAAAATAAATAAAAAAACTCCTTTTTATAGGAGTTTTAGTCACTTATGTGAAATGGTGCGAACGAATGGACTTGAACCATCGACCTCACGATTATCAGTCGTGTGCTCTAACCAGCTGAGCTACGCTCGCTTATGCCAATGAATTATACCATAATTCATTGGAAAGAATAAATAATTTTTAAAAACTAACGTTTTGAGAATTGACGAGCACGACGAGCAGCATTAAGACCAGGTTTTTTACGTTCTTTAATACGCGCATCTCTTGTTAACATACCTTCTGGTTTAAGTTTAGCACGATATGAATCACTTGCTACTAATAAAGCTCTTGCAATACCTAAACGAATTGCTCCTGCTTGTCCACTTAAACCACCACCACGTACATTAACAATAATGTCAAATGTACCTTTTGTTTCTGTTAAAACTAATGGTTGTTCAGCATCTTGAATGTATAAATCAGAAGTCAAGTATTGTTTTGCATCACGGTTGTTAATTGTAAATTTACCTGTACCAGGTTTTAAAATAACACGTGCTGTTGAAGATTTACGACGTCCTAATCCACGGTATAAAATTTGATCAGCCATATTATTTCACCTCTAAACTTTCTGGTTGTTGTGCTTCGTGATTGTGTGTTGAGCCAGCGTATACATAAAGATTTTTACGTTGTTTGTTTCCTAATTTAGTATGAGGAATCATACCTGAAATTGCTTTTTCAACCAATGCAGTTGGTTTTTTAACTCTTAATTTAGCAGCTGTAATGCTTTTTAAACCACCAGGGTATCCTGAGTGGTGGTGGTACATTTTATCTTCTTCTTTGTTACCTGATAAAACAATTTTATCTGCATTAATAATAATAACATTGTCACCCATATCAGCATTTGGAGTGAATGTTGGTTTATTTTTACCTCTTAATACAGAAGCAACAAAAGTAGCTAAACGACCTAAAATTTGTCCTTGAGCATCAACAACATATCATTTTTTATTTGCTTTTTCACGATTAATAATTGTAGTTTGTCTCATGACTTCCTCCTTTAACGTTAGTTTAATTAAAAAAATGCTTTCACATTATAATATATAAATAATATTTTAATGTGAAATTTATTTATTTTCTTTATACATTTCTATTTTTTATCAAAGTATGGATTTATTCTACCACAAAAATCAAGGAAAAATAAATATAAAAGCACTTTAATTTTGTCAATTTACTTTAAGAAATAAAAAATCATAAAATTTAGTAAAAATGGGCAAAAAAATTAAATTTTTTGTATTTTTTGTATTTATCAATAATATAAAATTGCTTTTATGAAACAAATTAGAAATTTTTTTCCTTTATTAAAAGATATTGTTTACTTTGATAATTCTGCAATGGCTCAAAAGCCCTCAGTGGCAATTCAAAAAATGAATGAATTTTATACTCAATATGCAGTAAGTACTAGAACCAGTGAAAGTACAATTGGAATTGAAAATAAAAATAAAATTACTACTTTAAGAAATCAAGTGCGTAATTTAATTAATGCTAATGAAAATGACAAAATTATTTTCACTTCTGGAGCAACTGATTCATTAAATAAAATTGCTTTAATGTTAAAAAATTGAATTCAAACTGATGATGAAATTTTACTTTCTGCTTATAATCACTCTTCTAATATTGGTCCGTGAATTAATATTGCGAATGAAAAAAAAGCTAAAGTTGTTTTTAGTGAAAACATTTTGGATGCTATTAATCCAAAAACCAAAATCATTGCTTTTAGTCAAAAGAGTAATTCTTTATACGAAACAATTGATATGAAAGCAATTTACGCTAAGGCTAAATTAAATAATATTTTAATAATTAATGATGCAGCTCAAGCAATTATTTCTGAACCTGTCGATTTTAAGCATTCAAATGTAGTTGTTTTTAGTGCTAATAAATTTTATGGCCCCACTGGTTTTGGTATTCTTGCAATCAAAGAAGAATTAAGTAAGCAACTTACTCCTGCTTTTGTAGGTGGAGGAGTAGTTGATAAGATTGATGCTTGCGGTATTATGCAACTAAAAAATAATGACAGCAGTTTTGAACCAGGCACTCCTGATTTAGCAGCTATTTATTTTTTCAGTGAATCAATTAACTTTTTTAATTCTTATATTGGTTATAATTTCACGCAAAAAAGACTGAAAGAATTAAGTAATTATGCTTATGAAAAATTACAAACAGTGCCAAATTTAACTTTATATAATCCTAAAGATGACCATATTATTTTATTTACAATCAAAAATACTGGTACTCAAGATATTGCACATTATTTAGCAACTAAAAATATTTATGTACGTTCAGGAATTTTTTGTGCTCAATATTTAAGAAATATTAATAATAATGAATCATTTGTTAGAGTTAGTTTGGGTGTTTATAATACCGAGGAAGAAATAGATATATTAGTAGAAGTTTTAAAAGAAGGTGGTGATTTTCTTGTTTTATAACGATCAACAAAAAAGAGAAATTTTAATGCAACATTATTTAAAGCCTAATAATAAAGTTGCTTCAATTGCTGAGAATAAAATAGAAAAATTTGGTGAAACTTGCTCTGATCACTTACAATTAAATTTAAAAATTGACAATAATCAAATCACAGAATTAAATTTTGCTGGTGCAGGATGTGTTTTCTTTTTAGCATCAACTGATTTATTAATTGATAGATTAAAAGGCTTAAATATTTCTCAGGCACAAGAATTATTAATGAAATATGAATTAATGATTAATCAAGAATTAGATTTAAATGAAGCAAATATTGAGTTTTTAAATAAATTATTAGTTTTTGAAAATATTAAAGTGCATCAAAATCGAATAAATTGCGTTTTAATGTTACCAAGAGCAATCAAACAATCTTTAACAAATGTATAAAAAAACCATTTTTCACATCGACTTCGATTCTTATTTTGTCAGTGCTCATCGTAGTGTTGAACCTAATTTAATGAATAAACCCGTTGCTGTTGGGCGTAAATTAAGTCGCTCAATTGCAACTTCAATTAGTTATGAACTTAAAAATAAGGGTGTAAAGGCTGGTTGACCAGTTTATCGAATTTTACAAGTTGAATCGAAAACTATTTTTGTTGAGCCTGATTTTGAACTATATACCACTATATCGAATCAAATATTTCAATTTGTTAAGGAAAAATTTACAGATAAAATGGAAATTTTTTCAATTGATGAATTTTGATTAGATGTAACCGACATAATTAATGAAACAGATCCGTTAATTCTAGCAACAAAAATTCAGAAGGATATTTTGTACAAATTCAAAATTCCTGTCACTGTTGGAATTAGTGAAAATAAATTTTTAGCTAAAATGGCTTCTGGTCTTGGTAAACCTTTTGGTTTAAAAGTTATAGATAATACCAACTATAAAAGCGAAATTTGACCTTTAAATATTGGTGAATTTTTTGGCATTGGTAAAGCAACTGAAAGTAAATTAAAAAAATTAGGTTTTAATACAATTGGACAATTAGCTAATGCTAATCCTAATGATTTGGAATTAAACAATTTATTTCGTTCACGTTTAAAAATTGTTTTAGATGAAGCCAATGGTAAAGGTTCTTCTTATGTTAATAATGCAGTAACTGAAGCTAAAAGTTTGGGAGCTGATTATACTTTTCCTTACTATAATATAGATGAATTTGAAGATTTATTAAAAATGGCTAGATCATTAGCTACTCGAGTTACTAAACAAGCACAAGATAAAAATTTATTAGCATATGTTGTAGCTATTAATTTACGTGATGTTGATAAACATTGACATTCTAAACAAGAAAAATTGGAATTCCCGACTAATAATTTAGATGAAATTATGCATCATTTAATTTATTTACTTCATTCACTTTGAAATGGAGAAGGTTTAAGAGGAATTGGAGTTAGACTAATGAATTTAGTTAATGCTTCAGAAGTTGGCATTCAACTTAAATTGTTTTCAACTAATCCTTATGATATAACAATTGATTCTTTTGTGGAAAATCCCAAAATAAAAAAAGTAAAAAGTATAATTAAAACAATAAATCGTCAATATCATAATGCTAGTTTAAATACAGCTGATGTTTTAGTTAACAAAGCTAAAACTAAACATTTAAGATTTTTTAGTATTCCAACTCTAGAAGATAAAAAGGAGAAATAAAATGAAAATTGGACTTTTTGGAGGTTCATTTAACCCCATTCATGAAGGGCATTTAAAAATTGCTCAATTTGCTTTTGAACAGTTAAATTTAGATAAATTAATTTTTATTCCTGTGGCAGCTAATCCATTTAAAAAAAATAAAAAATATGCTCCTAGTAGTGACAGAATTAAAATGATTCAATTAGCTATTGAAGATAAACCACATTTTGAAATTTCAGAATTTGAAACTAAAAGAGGTGGTGTTAGTTATACTTTTGAAACAATTCGTTATTTTAAAAACAAATTTCCTAATGATGAATTATTTTTTTTAATGGGTAGCGATCAATTGCCAAAATTAAATAAATGAGAATATATTGATGAAATAAGTCAAAAAGTACAATTGGTTATTTTTAAACGTTCTAACAAAATTAATAAAATTAATGCTAAAAAATATAAGGCAATTATTTTAAATAACCCTATTTATCCAGAATCGTCAACATCTATTCGTGAAGGTAATTTAATTTATACTCCTGAAAAAGTAAATGAATATATTGGAAATAATTATTTATATGCTTCTGAAATTTTACATAACATTTTAAAAGTTGATCCAACAAGAGCTAAACACTGTAAACAAGCGGCTGAATTTGCGGCTGAATTAGCTAAAACTGTTAAATATGATGCCAAAATTGCTTATTATGCTGGACTTTTTCATGATGTTGCTAAGAGATTATCAGAATCTGAAAGTCGTGAATTTATGCACTTCTTTGGTTTAGATGCATATGATAAAAAAACTTATCCTAATTTTAAATTGCATCAAATTTGTGGCGCTCTTTGAGTTGAATTTGTTTATAAAAATAGCAACAGAGACCTAATTAGAGCAATTAGTATTCATACAACCTTAGATTTGGAACTCAATACTTTAGATAAAATTTTATTTATTGCAGATAAAATTTGTCAAGGCCGTGCTTTCCCTGGAGTGCAAAAATTAAGAGAATTAGTAATGTCTGACTTTGAAGCCGGTTTTAAAGCGGTTTTAAAACATAATTATGATTATAATATTAATAAAGGAATTACTTTTGACAGCGAAGCTCTAGCTATTTATAAAAAATGAATGGAATAAAATGGAAAGAATACAAAAATTAATAGCCCAAAGTGGTTATTGTTCAAGAAGAGAAGCTGAAGAATTAATTAAAAAAGGCAAAGTTTTGGTTAATGGTACAGTTGCTAAATTAGGTGATGTTGCTGATTTAAACGCAATTATTAATGTTAAGGGACAAATCTTAAATTTAAAAGATAATCAACTAGTTTATTTTCTTTTAAATAAACCTAAAAAAACTGTAACTACTGTTAAAGATCCTTTTAAAAGACAAACTGTTGTTGATTTAATTGATACTGAATACCGTATTGTACCTGTTGGTAGATTAGATTATGATACTACTGGCGCTTTATTACTTACAAATGATTTAGAAATTGTGAATAAATTAACACATCCAAAATATGAAATTCCGAGAACTTATCGTGCAAGAATTAATGAGCCTTTGAGTCGAAATGAATTAAAACAAATTAATAAGGGTGTGATGGTAAATGGCAAAATTTCGCATCAATATGTAGATCAAGTGGATAATAAAAGTTATTTAGTAACTTTGCATGTCGGTTCATATCACCATGTTAAAGAGTTATTTAAAGCTTTTAATAAAAAAGTGATTAATTTAAAAAGATTAGCTTATGCGAATTTAACAGTTGAAAAATTACCGGAAGGTTATTATCGCCCTTTAAAACTTAAAGAACTAAAAGATTTAAAATACATTATTAGAATGCAAGAACAAAAATATGCACAGAAACAAAAAGAAAATAAGAATAATTCCTAAACTTTGACTTTTTAAAATAGCAACACCTTGTGTTGCTCTTTTTGCTATTTCTTGTCAAAGCAGTTTTGATAAATTAGACAATTTATTAAATATCGAATTTAATAAAGAACTAAGGGAAAATGAAAGTAGTTATCAAACTAATTTTCAAAATTTATTAACTTTTTTCACAGGTAATCAAAGTCTAAGTGAAATTAATGATTACGGAAATGAAAAAAATTATCTAGATTACTATTATCGTTGATATGTAAAAATTAAAAATATTACTAATTTATGATATGAAAATTTAGGTTTGAATTCCAAAATTCAAAATTGATTACAAAATGCAGAAGAAATCAAAAACATTGGTTATTTTGCTAATAATGAATTCATTAATTTGAATCAAGATTATGAATGATTAATTTCTTCATTAACTTATGATACAACTTCTAACAATCAAAATAAAATTAGTAATCAAGTTCAAAATTTGTTTCGTTTAAATAATGAAATCAATACTTTATTTAATGATTTTGCTTCGAGATTAAAGAATCAGTCGCCTTTTAATGAATATAAAAATATTTTTCTTCCTGAGGGAGATTTTCCTAGTGATTGACCTTTTTTTAAATCTCAAGGTGCAGAAGCGTCTGATGTAGAAAATTATTTTTTCGATAAATTGATTGAAATTGCAGAAAATTTAGAAATTGAATATGACACTAAAATTTTTGATAAAGAAAAATTAATTTTGACTACTCCAAATTAGGCTCAACTGGTTCATCAGACGGTTCCTATGGCCACAGTCATGCTGTAATCAATATTTGAAGAGAGTGAAAAAATAATGTTTATTTATATAAATCAAGTGATTCTGAATATCAAGCAGAATTAAGGAAAAATAATAAATATTTGCAAATGCAAAATTTTGTTGATCAATATTTTGCACAAAATCAAAATAATTATAATTTGGTTTTAGTTAATAATCAAAATGAAGTGATTTTTGAGCTTAATCAATTTATGACTAATTTAAAAGAGACTCTTTTAAATAATCGTTTGCCAGAAATTGAAATTAATCCTGTCAATAAAAACGTGATTTTAGACTTTAAGCAACCAATGGATAAATTTGAAGAAAATGTTTTATATTTTGCTAATGCCATGCTTAAAAGAGCTAAATCCATTACTTTATTAATTAAAAATTATCGTTCATCTTAAAATAAAAAATAGCGAATTTGACTTGTTTATAGCCATATTCGCTATTTTTATTATTAAACTAATTGATCAAAAATATCATCACCTGTTTCAGATACGATAGCTGCTCCAAAGTTTCTTGCAATAATATTTCCAGAAGTTCCTAAACCTCTTACATCATTTAAAACTTTAGGGTCTTTAAATGATTTAGAAAAGATAGTTAATGGTAATAATTCTCTAGTGTGGTTAAATCCTGGATAAAGTGGATCATTACCATGATCACTAGTCATAATTAATAAATCATCTTCGTTCATTACGTTAATTAATTTACCAATTTTACTATCTAATAAAGCAATATTTGAAGCATAACCGTCAACATCTCTTCTGTGTCCATAGTGTGAATCAAATTGCACTAAATTAGTGAAAATTAATTTCTTATCACCAGCTTCTTGAGCTAATTGGATTGTAATATCCATTCCATCGCCATCGCCATTTGAAGGATAATGTTTTGAAATTCCTTGCCCTACATAAATATCGTTGATTTTACCAACACTAATTACTTCTACACCTTGTTTTTGTAATTCGTTTAAAATCATTTCTCTTGGTTGATTTGCATAGTCATGACGATTAAATGTACGTTTATATTTGCCATTTTCATCAGTAATGAAAGGTCTAACGATAATTCTTCCTACATTTCATTCAGGTTTTGATGAACAAATTTCTCTAGCCGCTTTACCATAACGATAAAGATTTTCTAAACCGATTCATTCCTCATGAGCAGCAATTTGTAGAACTGAATCATTTGAAGTATAAACAATAATTGCTCCGGTTTCTTTTTGTTCTTGCGCTAATTCATCAATAATTTCAGTTCCTGAAGCGGCTTTGTTTCCAATAATTTTACGGTTATCAAAAGCCTCTTCTAATGCCTTAATTAAATCAGCTGGGAAACCGTTTTCAGTAAAAGTTGGAAATGGTACTTCAGTTTTAATTCCCATCATTTCTCAGTGGCCAGCTAAAGTATCTTTTGCATTTGAAACTTCTTGCACTCTGGCCATATATGCTAATGGTTTTTTCACATGATAATTACCATCTAAGGTAGTAATATTTCCAATTCCTAATTTTCTTCATGTATCAATGAAAAACATTGAACTTTTTGAAGCAGATAAAATAGTATTTGCCCCTTTATCTCCAAAGGCTTTTTGATCTTTATCTGGCCCAATTCCAAGCCCATCAGTTACAATCATAAAAACTCTGTTAAATTTTGCCATAATTCCTCTTATTTATTATTTTCTTCTTTTCATCTGATAACTTCTTGATTACAATCCGCTATTACATCAGGGATTAAATCAAATGATTCTAAAATTGATCCTGAAGCTCTTTCGTGGCCTCCACCGCCTCATTTAAGAGCAACATTTCTTACAATTGGACCATTTGAACGGTATTCAACTCTAATTTTGCCATTTTCTTCTTCAATAAATTGAACTCAAAATGGATAGCCTTTTAAATTACCAATTAAATTTGGTCTAACAACTTCATTTGGCTTTTTACCCAAAGAATTTGCAGTTTTTACATCAATTCATGTATAAACTACTTGCCCAACAGTTTTCATATTAGCCATTAAAATGCCTTGTAATTTTAAGTCTTCTAATGAACTTTCTGCTAACCCTGCAAAAATTTTGTCAGCTTCTAAACCATTTTTATATAAATGAGCAACTAATTCATGAGTATTTGCTGAAGTGTTTGAATAAGTGAAACGTCCACTATCAGTTACAATACCTAAAAATAGGTAGGAAGCTGCTTTAGAATCGATTTTTCAATTATTTCGATAAGCTAATTCGGTAATCATTTCATCCGCAGCAATTTTAGATGAATCAACTCATCTTGTACAATTATCTAAATCATCTTCATTCGGATGGTGATCAATTCTAATTGTTTCAGGAAAAAGATTTTTATCTAAAACTTCTCTGAATTCAATTCTTTCTTTAAAGTTAGCATCCACAATAATCCCTAATGATTGTTTTAAAATTTCATCACTAGGAATTTCATCAAAATCGAAAGTTAAAAAGTTGCTAAAACTTCCCTTACTATCACCAATGGCATAAACTTTTTTATTTGGATAATTAAGTCTAATTAATTCTCTTAATCCAAATTGGCTTCCTAAACAATCTCCATCGGGTCTAATATGATGAAAAATTACTAAGGAATCATAAGCTTCGATTTTTTTAGTAATTTCTTGTCAATTTCCAATTAACATTATTGGTCCTCTCAAACTTTAATGCACTCATTTAAATCAGCTAAAACTTGTGGAACCATTGCAAAAGATTCAATAGTAATTCCGGCAGCATTATCATGTCCACCACCATTGTATTTTTTTGCCACTTCATTAACTTTAGGTCCATTTGATCTTAATCTACCTCTTACCTTGCCATCTGCTAATTGTATAAAGAATGCTCAACATGAATTGTCTTCAATATTTGCTAATTCACCAACAAATATCGCAGCTTCTAAATCATTCATATTAAATTTATTCATTACTTCATTAGTAACTTCGTAATATAAAACACGTCCTTCTTTTTTGAAATTAGCTAAAACTTCACCTGTAAATTTAAGATCTTTTAAATTTCTTTTATTTAACTCTTTAAAAATCGCACTTGGTTCTAAATTAGCTTCATCGTATAAGAAAGCAACTAATTTATGAGTTCGACTTGAAGTATCTGGATACATAAATCTTCCACTGTCAGTTACAATTCCTAAATAAATATGTTCTGCAGCTTTTTTAGTTACTTCTCAATTTGCGTCATAAGCAATTTGAGCAATCATTTCAGCAGCTGCTACATAGTGTTCATCAACTCATAAATAGTCATATTCAATATCACTACCATTTGGATGGTGATCAATTCTTAATTTAGCAGTTGTTTTATTTTCTAATAATAAATTAGCGCATTCAATTCTATCACTTGATGAAGCATCAACAACAATGGCTAAAGAATTATTAAAATCAATTTCTTCTTCTTTATCAAAGTGATAATTCATAAAATTAAAATTATTCATATTATTTCCTGGAGTAAATACTTTTTTCTCTGGGAAATTTTTTCTAATTAATTCAGCTAAACCTGATTGACTTCCTAAACAGTCACCATCAGGTCTAATGTGGTGAAATATGACAATATTGTCATATTTTTTAATTGCATCAATTGCAACTTGGCTTGAACCAATTTTCATTTTTTCTCCTTAGTTAATAAATTAAATTAATTTAATAAAAAAATATTTTGTTAAAGTCATTTTAATTATAAAAAAACATTTAATTATTGTTAGACTTTCGCAAAATATTTATTAATTTATTTCATTATTTCCACTAGGTAATTTGATATTTAAAATGATTGGTGCATGATCACTAGTTGCGGCAGCAACAGTTAAATTCGTATTATCTTTAAAAGTTTTGTTTAAAGCTGCTCATTCTTTTAAATCGGTGTTTTTATCTCAAACATTATTATTATATAAATCAACAATATCTATTTTATAAGGGCTATTGGCTTCAATAATGATATTTTTTTCTAATTCATCTTTAAACAATCACTTATCATAAGGATTAGCATATTTTCTTTTAACAACTCCATTTGAAGTTTTACTTAAAGAAGTGTTATATCAAGTATCATCCAAACGATTAGCAAAATCTACATAGGCACTATAAATTTGATTATATTTAAAGTTTTCGAAAATTTCATTAGCTTTAACTTTTAAATTAGTATCTCCACCAAAAACAATGTCGACATTTGGACTAAGTTCATTTAATTTGTCAAAAATAACTTCTTTCACTTTGGTTGCTTCTAAAATTTCTTGTGAACCATTATCATTATATTCTGTTGCCGCTTCGCCATTTTTTTCATTAACTCCTGGTGCATCAAAGTGGGCAATTACATATCAAAATTGATAATTAGTTGCTTTATGTTTAAACAAGGCACCAAAAGGAGGACGAACATAAATATTATCTTGAGTAAATAAATGAGTATTTTCAATACTAAATTCATTTTGATTATAAATAAAAGCATAATTTTCTCTACTATTTAGAAAATTAGGATTAATTGCTTTTTTAGAAATTTCATAATTAAAATTTTCACCAATTAATTTAGTTAAATTTCTTACACTTCTTACAACAGCGTTATCATCTCTTTTTTCGTCTGGACTATCAATAAAATTAATTTCAGTTAAACCGATGATTGAGGCATTAGCATATTTAATTGCTTTAGCAATATTTTTAGTTTTAGGTGAAGTTGCTGTTGAAACATTATTACCTCCAAAATTTAAAATGTTTCAATTCATAATTCGGAAATTATTGGAAGGGATATCTAAAACACTGGTTGGTTGAATTTCTTTAATTATTGAATCTTTTTGTGGATTTTTATTAGTTAATTTATCTTTATTTTTTCAAGCATAAAAAGCACCCGCAGCGGCACCTGCCACAACAATGGTTGATGATAAAATTGCAGATAAATTTTTAGCTAATTTATTTTTTTTAGTTTTTTTAGCCATAATTTCTCCTCTAAAATTTATGTAATTATTTATTTTATCTTAATTTGCTGAAATTAAATTAGCATTACATTCCATTTATAAATTAAGATAAATAAAAACCGTTGTTTTTTAACAAATCTTTTAATTCTTCATAGATGAAATTATTTACATCTTGATCAACAAAATTAATATAACTTTCTAAATCTAATGCTAAATGATAATATGCTTTTAAATGGCGTAAAATTTTGCGATTATTTCCGGCGCAATTTATACATAAATATCCGCCTTTGGCGAATTGAAAATCAACTATTTGATTATTTTTATTACATTCACTGCAATTAAAATAATTAGTTCCTAATCCAATAAAGGGTAAATATTGAGCAAGAAAATAAGTCAAAATATAGGGATATTTGCTTATCTCAAATTGATTAATTTTTTGCAAAATTTCTAAATATAAATTAAATAAGGAAATTCTAGATTCATTTAAATTTTTAATTATTTTAGTTAATTCTTTAAATAATTTAATTTGTTCTATTTTTTCAAAATTAATGTTTATTAGGCTATTTGCTCGCATTAATTTACTCATACTCTTAGTCAATCTTGCTCTAAAAAATTCAATTTCACAATATGAACCAATTAATAAATTGAAACGATTTTTAGAATTTGGCTTATAAATTCCTGGTGCATATAAACGAATAATTTCTTTAGGGGTTCAAAAAATAACAAATCCCGCTGTATCATTGGATAAATCTTGTTTAACTTCGAGAACAATCCCTTTTGCTAAAGATGCTGCCATTTTAATCTCCCATTTAAATAAACATTTATTAAAACCAATATGAAATATATTTGCATTACTAAGTATTATTTTTATTTAATAATATAAAAATAATAGTTTTTTTGTTAAAATGTTTAAAAAACTTTTATTCTAGGGGAATAATGTTAACTATTGATGTAATTAAAATTTTTGTTGATGTTTTAGAAAAAACACCTGGGATTAAACAAATTTTAGATGAAAATAATTCTGAAAAATTAGCTTATCCTTTAAGTGCTGAACTCATTGATAATCGTTGAAATTTTACAGTTTCAATTGTGATTTTAAAAAACACTAATTGTAAAGATTTATTGCTTTCAATTAATAAGAGTTTAGATTATGTTTTGAAACAAAAACAACAAAAAATGGGAAAATTAAATATTTTTATAGAAGGAATTGCAAATGAATAATTTGATGGATGGAAAACTGTTTGCTTCATTATTGCTTTCGGGTGCCAATAATTTAATTAATAACAAAAATAAAATTGATGCTTTAAATGTTTTTCCAGTCCCAGATGGTGATACTGGAACTAATATGTCTAATACCATTCAGGCTGCAATTAAAACTTTAGAAAGTAATCCAACTAAAAATTTAGGTGACTTAAGTGCTCAAGTGGCAAAAGATATGCTTTTTGGAGCAAGAGGAAATTCAGGAGTTATTTTAAGTCAAATTTTTAAAGGTTTTTCACTTGGATTTGCCAATGTTGAAAGTGTTGATGTTTTTGGTTTACTAAAAGGATTTCAAGAAGCTACCAAAAAAGCTTATGGTTCAGTTTTAAAACCAATTGAAGGAACTCTTTTAACTGTTATTCGTGAAACTACTGAAAATTTAGAAAAAGCTATCAATAATCAAACTACTTTTGAAGAATTTTTTAATTTAGCAGTTAATTTTGCCAGAAAATCATGCAATGAAACACCAAATAAATTAAAAATTCTTAGAGAAGTTAATGTAACTGATTCAGGTGGAGAAGGTTTATTCACTATTATTTATGGAATGCAACAAGCAATTTTGGGAAATCCAATTGCTATTAGTAATGAAGTAGTTGAAGTTGATAAATTCTTGAGCGATACTGAAGTTTATGAAGGCGAATTTGGTTATTGCACTGAATTCATCGTTGAATTAGATGATTTTGCTAAATTTGATAAGGTTGCTTTTGAAAAAGCTTTAAGTAAAAAAGCTAATTCATTAGTTGTAGTACAAGATAACGAAATTTTAAAAGTTCATGGACATGTTGAAAGACCAGGTGATTTATTAAACTTTGGACAAAAATATGGTGAATTATTAAAAATTAAGTCTGAAAATATGACAAGACAAGCTAATGAATCAAAAAATAAAAATGTCAATCAAAATAAATTAAATAATGATGCAACTTTAGTCAATGAATGTGGTATTGTTTCATGCAATCTTGGTTCAGGTTTAATTCAGAAAATGAAAGATTTAGGTGCTGATTTTGTAATTGAAAGTGGACAAACCCAAAATCCTTCTGCACAAGAAATTTATGATGCTATTAATGCAGTTAATGCAAAAAATGTGTTTATTTTACCAAATAACTCAAATATTTTTATGGCTGCTCAACAAGCAGCACAAGCAATTAATGACAAAAATGTCTTTATTATTCCAACTAAATCACAATTACAAGGTTTAATTGCTACTCAATATTTTGATCATTCAGTGAATGCTAAAACTAATGAAGAAATTTTATTAGATCTAATCCAATTAGTTTCAACAGGGGAAATTACTCAAGCGGTGCGTGACACTAAAATTGATGGTATTAAAATTAAAAAAGATAATTTCATTGCTATTTTAGATGGCAAAATTAAAAATGCTAATAAAAGTGTGATTGATTGTGCAAAAGAGTTAATTGATTTAGTATATAAAAACAATCCCGAATTACAACAAATTACTATTTATACTGGTGTTGATGCTAATTCAAATGAAACTGATGAAATTGAAGCTTACATTAGAAGCCAGTATGAGATTGAAGTTGAAATTTATGCAGGTCAACAACCAAATTATCCATATTTAATTGGCTTTGAATAGGAACTATTATGAAATATAAAATTGCTTTTGATTTTAACGGAAATGATTTAGGCACTCTTGAATGCTTGTATGCAAGCATTCAATTTTTAAAAGAAAATCCTGATTATTTAATTTATGCAGTTGGTAATGAAGAAGAAATTATTGCAGGTTTAAATCAAATTAAAGATAATGAAGTTAAAAAAAGATTATTAATTGTAAATAATTTAGCTGTCCCAAGTGATAAAAAAAATGTAAGAAAAAGCTTACATGAGAAAACCTCTATGTCTGATTGCTTTGATTTATTAACAAATAAAGAAGTTGATGCAGTTTTATCAGCTGGTGATTCTGGAATTTTACTATCAATGGCAACTTTAAAAGCAAAAAGATTAGATAATGTGGCAAGACCAGCATTTATGCCAATTGTACCAACTATTAATCAAAGTAAATTTTTCTTACTTGATGCTGGTGCTAATTTAGAAACTAAAGCCGAATATTTACAAGATTGAGCTATTATTGCTAATGCTTTTGCCAAAGTTTTATTAAAAATTGATAACCCAAGAGTCGCTTTAATTAATATCGGAACCGAAGATTATAAAGGAACTCAAGTTATCCAAGAAGCTCAAGCTTTATTAAAAGAAAATCAAAATATCAATTATGTTGGTTTTCAAGAACCAAGAGATTTATTAGCTGGTTCTTGTGATGTGGCTTTAATTGATGGCTACGGAGGTAATTTAATGCTCAAAAGTACCGAAGGAGCTATTAAAAATTTTGCTAAATTACTTAAGAGAAATTTATTAGCTTCTTTTATTACAAAAATTGGTGCTTTATTAAGTAAAAAAGCTTTTAAAACAACTGCGGAAGTATTGGATTATCGTTCAGTTGGAGCAGCTTGAGTAATTGGAGTTAATGCTTTAGTTGCTAAAGCCCATGGTGCTTCTGATCGAAAAGCATTTTATAATGCTTTAAAACAAATTAAATTAGCTTTAGAAAATGATATTTTAAATAAAATCAAAAATGAATTAGGAATTGATGTTTAAAGAAGATAAATTTATTGAGTTTTTAGCCAAATTTAAAATTGTCCCTAATGACTTAAAATTTTATGAACAAGCATTTATGCATTCATCATATGTAAAAAATAAAAGTAATTTAAAATCATATGAAGAGTTAGAATTTTTAGGTGATTCAATTTTACAATTTACAGTTAGCTTCTTTCTTTTTACTAAATATCGTAAATTGAAAGAAGGTAAATTAACTTTATTAAGATCAAGAATGGTTAATACAACTAATTTGAATAAAATTAGTGAAGAGTGAAATTTAAAAGAATTTTTAGTAACTGGCAAAGGCCAGATGCATCAACAAGTTCTTCAATCTGATAAAGTTGGAGCTGATATTTATGAAGCTTTAGTGGCAGCCATTTTTCTTGATCAAAGAAAAATGCAAACTGTTCAAGATTTTTTAGCTTTAACTTTATTTCCTTCTGCTAATTACTATTTAAAAGAAAATAGTTTAAAAGATCCTAAAACTCAATTGCAAGAATATATGCAAAGTTTAAGTAAAAAAGCAGTTATTTATGAAACTGAAAGAGATAATAATGAACCTAATTTATTTATTGCAAAAGCAATTCATGAAGGCAATATCTATGGAGTAGGTTCTGGTTCATCAAAAGCAATTGCTGAAGAAAATGCAGCTCAAGATGCTTTAGATAAAATGAGTTTATAAATATTATTTTAAAATCGAAATAATTAAAATTTCGATTTTTTATTAATTCAAAACGATAAAAAGATAATTTAATAAAATATAATAATAAATTATTTACATAAAAAATATAAGGAGCAACTTTATGAAATTAATTAAAGTTGAAGCACATGGTTTTAAATCATTTGCCGATCCAATTACTTTAAAATTTGATGGTGGAGTTGCCGGAATTGTGGGTCCTAATGGTTCTGGTAAAAGTAATATAAATGATGCCATTAAATGAGTATTAGGAGAAAGAAGTGCTAAAGAATTACGTGGTGATAACATGGCTGATGTTATCTTCGCGGGTTCTAAAACTGCTAAACCAATGGATAAAGCGGTTGTTACTTTAACTTTCGATAATAAAGATGGTTTAAGTAGCTTGCCTCATCAAACAATTACAATTAGTCGGGTATTAGAGCGTAATTCTGGTATTAATCAATATTATCTTAATGGTGAAGTGTGTCGTCAAAAAGATATTAAAGATATTGCGATGGAAAGTGGAATTGGTAAAAGTTCTTTAGCTATTATTTCACAAGGAACAGTTAGTGATATTGCTGAAGCAACCTCCGAGGAAAGAAAAGCAATTTTTGAAGAAGCTGCTGGGGTTTCTAAGTATAAATTTAGAAAAAAAGAAGCTTTAAGTAAATTGGCTAAAACTGAAGAAGGTCTTGAACAAATCAGAATTAGAATTAGCGAAATTGAAAGAAAATTGATTCCTTTAAGAAAACAAGCAGAAAAAGCCAAAATTTATATTGCTAAAGCTGAAGAATTAAAATCAGTTGAAGTTGGTTTATTAGTTGATAACATCAAATTCTTTGGCAAATTGTACAATGATTTAAAAATTGAACTTGAAGGAGTTGATGAAACCAGACAAGATTTGGAAGAAAGAATTGAAATTCTGAGTTCAAAAATTTTAAATAATAATCAACAAAAAAGTGCTTTAAGTAATGAACTTAAAACTCTTTCTGTTGATTTTGATACTGTTAAAGAGCAATTAAATAAATTGGATATTTTACTTGCCAAAGAAGAAGAAAGACATAAATTAATTGCCGATGGAATAAATAATAGCAATACTGAAGAACAAATTAAATCTTACCAAGAATTAATTAAACAATATGGGGCTAGAATTAATGCCGCTATCAAAGATATTGAAATTATTGATCAAAAAATTAGTACAAATAACCAACAAATTGATGATTACAACGCTCAAATTAACGAATTAAGTGTTAAAATCAACAAACAAAGAACTGCACTGGTTCAATCAGAAACCACTTTAAGCTTGTTATTACAACAAAAGGAAAATAGTTCATTTTTACACAAAGGAACTAAAACTATTTTAGATAATAAAGCTTTATTCGGTAAATCTTTAAAAGGAACTGTGGCAGATTTAATTAAAGTTCCAAAAGAATATGTAACTGCAATTGATACTATCTTAGCTTCTTCGGTTCAACATTTAGTAGTTGATAAGGCAGAAACTGCTGTTAAAGCCGTTAATTTCTTGAAAAATAATAATGGCGGAAGGGCCACTTTTATTCCTTTAGCCTCAATTCAGCCAAAAAGTGTGAGAGACGACCATTTATTAGCAATTCAAAGTTATTCAGGTTTTATTGGAGTAGCTAGTGATTTAATCGAAGCTCCGGTAGAATATACACTTTTAGTGAAATTTTTATTGGGTAATGTTTTAGTTTCAGAAACTATTGAAGATGCTAAAAATTTATCAAATATTTTGGAAAAAAGATACTTAGTAGTTACTTTAGATGGTGATACAGTAAGAGCCGGCGGAGTAATTTCTGGTGGAGCTAAAATTCAAAACCAAAGTTTATTAAATATCGAAGATAAGATCAAAGACTTAGAAACTATTATTCCTGGAATGAAAGGAACAATTAGAACTATTCAAGAGCAAATTGATGAAATTACCAATAAACGTAGATATGCTTATGAATTAGATAGTCAGTTTAAACAACAAAAATCGGGTTTAGTAACTGCTAAAGCAACAAATCAAGACCTTTTTAATGAATATAATCAAAAATTAACTTCATTAAATAGACAACAAAGTATCAATTTAAATGAAATTAATGTTGAGCAAAATTCTAATATTGCTAATCGTGAAGTTTTAGAAAATAGAAAATTAGCCATTGAAGCTGAATATCGTGCTAAATATGGTGCTTTACAAAATATAAGTACTGAATTAAATAATAATCAAATGCTTAAAGATGATTTAGAAGCAACTTTAAGAAAAATTTTAACCTCTTACTCTAATAAAACTAGTGAAAGAGATAAATCAAAATTATTATTAGAACAATCAAGAGAAAGATTAGCTTCACATTATAAAATGACACTTGAAACAGCCGAATTAAACTATAAATTAGAACTTAAAAGAGATCAGGCTGAAGAAATTGTTCATCAATTACGTGAAGAAATCGAAGCTTTAGGAAATGTTAACTTAGAATCATTGGAAGCCTTAGTTGAGGAAGAAGAACGTTATAACGAAAATACTAAAGGTGAAGCTGAATTAACTAAAGCTAAAGAAATTTTAGAAAATGCAATTGCTGAATTTGACAAAATTATTATTTCAAGATTAAGCAATATTGTGAATGATGTTAATGAAGAATTTAACAATGTATTTCAATCAATGTTTGGAGGTGGAAGAGCTAAATTACATTTCACAGATCCTAATAATATTTTAGAATCAGGTGTAGAAATTGAAGCACAACCCCCAGGTAAAAGCATTAAAAACTTGAAATTGTTTTCTGGCGGTGAAAAGTCATTGATTGCCATCTCATTGCTTTTTGGAATCTTAAAGGCAAGACCTTTACCATTATGTATTTTGGATGAGGTTGAAGCAGCATTAGATGAAGCGAATGTGGTTCGTTATGCAGAATACTTACAACAATTAAAACCAAAAACTCAATTCCTTGTTATAACTCATAGACATGGAACAATGAGTAGGGTGGATTCGCTTTTTGGTGCTACAATGCAAAATAGAGGTGTAACTACATTTATTTCTTTAGAATTATCAGAAGCTAAGAAATTAGTTGAAGATGAGCAAAAAGATTATGATGATTTAGAAAAAGGTAGTATTTTAACTAACCAAAAATTAGAAAACGAAAATAAAACTGAAAATAATTAATATTGAGTGCCTAAGTATAATACTTAGGCGCTTTTTATTTATTTATAAATAAATTGTAATTTTAAAAATCGAAAATTAAAAAAGGAGATATTTTTTGTTATCTCCTTATTTTTAATTGAAATTTTTTTAAACTAAATTTAAATTATTTGAATAATTCATTATAAATTTCTTCATAATGTTTAACTGGAATAAATTTAATATTATCTTTTACTTCTTCTGGAATATCAACTAAATTTTTTTCATTGTCATAAGGAATGAATACTTTATTAATTCCTTTTTTGTAAGCAGCAAAAGATTTTTCTTTTAAGCCTCCAATTTCTAAAACTCTTCCTCTTAAAGTGATTTCTCCTGTCATAGCTACGTTTTGAGCAACAGGTTTATTGCTTAAAGCAGAAATTAAAGCAGTAGTAAAAGTTACACCAGCACTTGGTCCATCTTTTGGAACTGCTCCTTCTGGAACGTGAATATGAATTTCATTTTCCTCGAAAATACTTGGATTAATGCCAAATTTGTCTGCGTTAGCTTTTACATAAGTTAAAGCAATAGAAGCTGATTCTTTCATTACATCTTTTAATGAACCAGTTAATTTCAAACCTTTTTCTTTACTTTTGAATGAAGTTACTTCAATTTGCAATGTTGAGCCACCGAAAGCAGTATATGCTAATCCATTTACTACTCCAACTTGAGGTTCTTTATCTCTTTCTGAATCAGTGAATTTAGGAACTCCTAACATTTCTTTTGCTGTTTTTTCGTCAATTACAAATTTTTCAATTTTTTCACCTTGAATAATTTTGGTAATAATTTTTCTTGCAATTTTGTCAAAAGTTCTTTTTAGACCACGTACTCCAGCTTCTAAAGTGTAATGTTTGATAATAAATTCAATCACTTGATCTGAAATTTGGAATTGTTCTGGTTTAAGACCAGCTTGTTCAATAACTGTTTGAATTAAATGTTCTTTGGCAATTTGAATTTTTTCACTAATTGTATAACTACTCAACTCAATTAATTCAACACGATCCAATAATGGTCTTGGGATATTATGCAAATCATTTGCAGTTGCAATAAACATTACTTTTGATAGATCATATTCATGTTCAAGGTAATTATCTTGGAATTTAGTGTTTTGTTCCGGGTCTAGAACTTCCAACATTGCACTAGATGGATCTCCTCTAAAATCAGCAGCTCCCATTTTATCAATTTCATCTAATAAAATTAATGGGTTAGATACACCTGCTTTTTGAATAGCTTTAATTAATCTTCCTGGCATAGCACCAACATAAGTTTTTCTATGCCCTCTAATTTCAGCTTCGTCTCTTACTCCGCCTAAACTAATTTTTATATAACTTTTGTTTAGAGCTTCTGCAATTGCTCTTGCTAAAGAAGTTTTACCAGTTCCTGGTGGACCTACTAAAGTTAGAATTGGTACATTATTAAAGTTTTTTTGAATTTTATTTGGATTGCTATTTTCCTTAAATAAAGCCATATCAATTTGATGAGTATCATCAAGTTTGATCAAATCTCCTGCATTTCTTTTTTCTGATAATTGTCTATGATTAATAATTAAAGCAAGATATTCAATAATTCTTTCTTTTACTTCTGAAAGTCCGTAATGATTTTTTTCCAAAATTTCTCTAGCTTTTTTGATATCTAATGTTTCAATTTCAACTTTTCTTCATGGTAATGAAACTAAAGTATTAATGTATGTTTGCGTTACATTGCTATCAGGAGTTCCTGCCATCATTCCTTTTAATCTTTCTTGTTCATTTTTAACAAGTTTAATTACAGAATCAGGATATTGTTTAGACTTTTTAGGGTCTTTTAAAGTCTCTGCAAATTCATTATTTTCGCCAGAATCAGGATTAATATCTGATAATAATTTTTTAGTTGCTTTTAATTTTTCTCTAAGCATAAATTCTTTTTGTTGCTTAGACATATTGCGATTAATTTCTTCATGAATTTCGTTTTCTATTTGTCTACTTAAATTTTCTTCATTTTTCAATTGTTCATCAGTTTTAGGTAATTCTTTTTTTGGTTGTGATTTTTTATCTTCTTCTTCAATTTCTTCTAAAAGTTCTTTAAACTCATCATTTGAATTTTCTGCCATTTTTCTCGCTTTTCTTTTTGGATAAAATTCATCTAAAATCTGATTATTCATTATGTCTTCGAAAAATTTAAATTCAGGATAAAAATGTTCTTTTCCCGCATAAACATAGGTACTATCAAGGGCTGCTATTTCATTTCATTTTTCGCCTCATTTTCAAAATTTGTCTAAAAGTTTTTCATCTTCTTTTGAAAGTTCATATTCATTAAAAATTTCGAAAATAGTATTAGCAACATAATAAGCTTGGTGAATAGTCATATCAAGATTTAATAGTGCAAATCTTTCATAATTATTTAGAATACCCACAATCACAAGCATATTTAGTAAAGCAGATCAATCTTCATGAATATCTTCTCTATTTGGAGAATTTAAAACATCTGACAAGGTTTGAACTTGTGCTCTAAACAATTCATCATATTGAATTAAAGAAAGTGTGCTTGGATTATTTGTGCGATCAAGAATAATTCTACGATGTAAATCGTTTGAAATAAGTCTAGTTAATATATCTTGATATTCTTCAATTACTCTTAAAAGTTTATTATTTTCTTTTTGATTATTTAACCCTCTAAATTTAAAAATCTTATAGTCGATGTTCTTAATTGCATTAATGGTTTTATCTTCTTTGAATAAAGGATTATTTTTGGGACCTAAATGAGCAATTTCAAATCCATTAACTTTGGTAATTTCTACTGTTTCAAATCCTAAATAATCAATTCTAAATTTAGTAACTTTTTCACTTAATTGAATTTTTTTGACACTTTTAACATTAATTAATGAAGCTCTTTTAAAAATAGATCAAGATTTTTCTTTATTATTTACTGCTGTTTCAAATCCATAAAACTGAGTAGTTGTTTGTCCAATTTGAGCAGTGTAAAGATCTTCAGTAATTGCTCCAATTATCATTTGCACATTATTCTTTTTATCATTTCAATTTAAATTAGCTAATTCTTCTAAATTGGCTAATGATAAATTGTATTTTTCATTATTAGCAAATAAATAAGGATTATCTGTATAAATGTCAATGAAACCATTACTATTTGGAATTGGCATTATTCCAAAATTCATTGGTCATCATATATTCATTAGTCCGAAATAAACTTTGCTCTCATTGTTGTTTATTTCTTGTTGTTTGCTTGTTATTGACATATAGTGTCCTCCTAAATTATTAATTAATTATATAGTAAATTTAGCACTTAGGTCTAAAAATTGCTAATATTCTATAATTAAATTTTCTTTTTTTAATTTTTTTAAAAAAATAGATAAAAAAATATTTTAAGTGCTTTTTCACACTTAAAATACATTGGCCCTTAACTTAATACAAAGTTAATCATTCTCTTTGGCACATAAATTTCTTTTTTAATTTCAGAAGTTAAATATTTTGCAACTTCTTTTTTAGCTTTTTCAAGAACTAACTCTTTATTGTCGTTTTTTATTTCAACTTCAATTTGTCCTCTTAATTTACCATTTACACTGATTGGATAAACTACTTTGTCATCTTCTAGAGCTCTTGGATCATGTGCAAAATTACTCAAATTTTTTAAATCAAAATAATTTTGACTAATTTCTCATGCTAAATGAGGAATATAAGGTTCTAAAATATTCATTAAAACATAATACATTTCCGAAATTAAAACTTCATTTGTAATTTGATCATAAGCATTGAAAACTTCCATGCTTCAAGCCACTAAAGTATTGAAATTAAAGTTATTTTTGGTTGCATCAAAAACTTGTTCTTGTTTGATAAAACTTTGATGAAGTTTTTTTCTTGCTTCTTTAGCTTTTGCATCTAATTGATTAAAATCAAAAGTTTTTAAATAATTCAAGTAATCAAAATTTTTCTGAATTAAACTAGATTTTTCAACTAATTTTTTAATAAATTTATAACTACCTTCAATTCCGCTTGTAGTTCATTCTAAATCTTTTTCAGGTGGTGCTGCAAAAACAATAAATAATCTAATTGTATCAGCTCCATATTTATCAAGCATTTCAATTGGGCTTACAATATTCCCTTTTGATTTAGACATTTTTGCTCCATCTTTATTAACCATCCCTTGAGTTAATAAATTATCAAAAGGTTCTCTAAAATTAATAATATTTAAATCAGCAAGCACTTTAGTGAAAAAACGTGAATAAAGCAAGTGCAGAATTGCATGTTCAACTCCACCAATATATTGATCAACTGAATTTCAGTAACTTAATGATTTTTGATCAAACATTACATCATTTCACATCTCTTTTGGTGTTGTATATCTTAAGAAATATCAACTTGATTGGAAAAAGGTATCAAAAGTATCTGATTCTCTAGTTGCATCTGACCCACAATATGGACATTTAATATTTAATCATTCATTATTAGTCAAAATAGGGTTTCCTTGGCCAGAAAAAGTTACTTGTGCAGGTAATTTTACTGGTAAATTAGAAATTTTTTCTGGTTTAATTCCACATTTTGAACAATGAATAATAGGAATTGGCGCTCCTCAATATCTTTGCCGACTAATTCCTCAATCTTGCAAATTAATTTTTGAAGTTTCAATTAGTTCTATTCCTTTTAAATTAATTTTTTGGTTAGTTAGAGAAATATTATTTTTAACTGCAAATTCTTCATAACTTTTTAATTTGTTAATATTAATTAGCATTACATTGTCGCTGCTGTTTGCAGAAGCAAAATCGGTTATATAAATATCATAAACATAGTCATTTTGATTTGCAAAACTCAATTTCAATGGTAATTTAAAACTTAATTTTTGACTAAAATTTTTTGTTTTAGCCATTGAAGTAATTTCATTAATTTGGGCTAATTCTTCATCATTAATAATATTTTGTTTTTTTAAAAAATCAATCAATGGATGAGTTGAAGCTATAGCAACAAAATCAAAATTTTCTAATGTTGTTTTTTCTTCAATAAAAGTAGACAATGGAAAATCTAAAAGCTGATTATTGAAATTGAGATCAAAAGCAACTTTAAAACCTTTACGATAATCGATTCAATTTTTTTGCATCAATAACACATTTTCTGGTCAATGATTTTTCAATAAATTTAAATCTTCTTGAAGCTCTTTGGCATAATTTGTAATCTTTAAATAGTATTGTGGCATTTCCTTTTGAACAACTAAATTTCCACAACGTCAACATTTACCGTTTTCTACTTGTTCATTCGCCAAAACAGTTTGATCGTTTTCACATCAATTTAGAAGTGAATTTTTTCTATAAACAAGACCTTTTTCTCACATTTTAATAAAAATTTCTTGTTCTCATTTGGTATAAATTTCGTCGGCGGTAATTACCATTCTATTTCAGGCAAAAGAAATTCCTAAATCCTTTAAAGTTGGATTCATTTTTTCAATATTTTCATAAGTTCATTTTTTAGGATGAATTTGATTTTTAATAGCTGCATTTTCTGCTGGCAAACCGAAAGCATCTCAACCGAAAGGATGTAAAACATTAAAACCTTTACGTCTATAAAAACGTGCAAAAACATCCCCTAAAGTATAATTTCTAACATGTCCCATATGCAAATTGCCGCTTGGATAAGGAAACATACTTAAAATATATTTTTTAGGTAAATCAAAATTATTTTTGGGTTCAAAATAATTAGTTTCGTTTCAATAATTTTGTCATTTTTTTTCAATTTTGTTTGCTTGATATTCTTTCATATTATTCCTTATCTGATAAATTTGTTTTTCGTATTTATTGTTATTAAAATGTAAATTAGAATTGAGTTCAAACTTAAATTAAGTAGGTTAAAAATAAAATAAATTAGAATTGTAGCTAAGTAATAATTTGGGATATTCAGAAAAATGGCTTGATAGTTTTTTCAATTTTGAGCTAAAGTAATAAAACTTGAATCTGGACTAATTTTATACAATCAGAAATAAACTGGTGTTGTAATTAAAACATTCAAAATAGTAATAATTAAAGAACTTAAAACTACTGTAATAAATAATTTGCTAATTAAAAGTCGGTTAGTTTTTGGTTTTTTGGTGCAATTTAAAGTGCTAACTTGGTATTTCAATAAATTAGCTTTTAAATAAAATTTAATTTTATTTTTTTGATATGGCGAATAAATTGAACTAAATACAAAAGTAAAGATCAATTGCAATGTTATTAAAACCAAATAACCAAAAAAATTACTTATTTCATATCCCTTAGTGCTAAAACTCGGAGCAATTAAAACAAAAATAAATGCAACTATTAAAACAAATTTTTTATTAATATATAAAGCAATCATTACTAAGGAAATTAAACTAAAATCAAATTTTAGAAAATTTAAAAAAGGTAAGTGAAAATAATTAGAACTAATTCAATTTAAAATTAATGCAATTGCAAGTAATAAAGCACTTTGAATTATTTTAATAATTGTTCTTTTAGAATAATAAATATTATTTCTTTTATTTTGTCCCGAAAATTCTATCACCTGCATCCCCTAAACCTGGTTCTATGTAATTTTTTTCGTTTAATTTTTCATCTAAAGCAGCTAAATATATTTTAAAGTCTTTCCCAAAGGTTTTTTCTATTTGTTCTATACCATAATTAGTGCCAATTAAACAAATTAATTGAATATTAGTAAAACCATTTTCATATAGTTGCTCTATAGCTTTAATTGCACTACTTCC
This sequence comes from Mycoplasmopsis gallinarum DSM 19816, assembly GCF_000621085.1. GTDB lineage: Bacteria > Bacillota_I > Bacilli_A > Mycoplasmatales > Metamycoplasmataceae > Mycoplasmopsis > Mycoplasmopsis gallinarum. The sequence goes on along the minus strand of NZ_JHZE01000005.1, from coordinate 10,825 downwards.
TGTTGCTAACATTGGATCAACAACAAAGATTGAACTTTCTTTTGTTACTTTAGGAATTTTGTAAAAATAACTTTTTATTTCATTATTTTCTTCATCCCTATATAAACCAATATGCCCTACTTTAGCTTCAGGTATTAAATTTAATAATCCATCTATCATTCCTAGTCCTGCTCTTAAAATTGGAACAAAAACAATATCTTGATTAAAAGTTTTACCAATAAATTCAATGTTTAAAGGTGTTGTTACTTTTAAAACTTTAGTTTCATAATTGCGCAAAATTTCATATGTCATTAGTGAAGCAATTTCATTTAAATTTTTTCTAAATTCATGATGAGGAGTGTTTTTGTTTCTCATATGAGTTAATTTAATTTCAATTAGAGGATGATTTAAAAGATGCAACATAATAACCTTCTTTAATTTTGTTTTTTATTAACTTTATGTTTTTCAATTCATCTTCCAATTAAAAAATTGAAAAATAAAGTTGTGGCAATTACAATTATTAAAACAATAATAATTTTTATATATAGCGCTAAATCTGGAATGTAAGACAAAGCAATTATTGAAATAAACAAAATTGCAATTGGAATTGAAAAATTTAAACTTTGTAATTTGATTTTGTCATACTTTATTAATAATCAATTAATAACGAAGGCAATAACTGTAATTATTGCAGCATAAATAATTGTTAATCATTCAGGTTTAATTAATTGATTGCCCATATCTTTTGTCCCTAAAATGTAGATGATAAATAGGGGGATAATCAAAGCAAATGCTATGAATAAAAAAGTATATAATGGTCGATAATTTGTTGAATATTTTTTCTTATTCATATTTATTTTTAAGTTCTAATAACATTAAAGCAAAATCTTTCAATGGTAAAGTGGTGCTTTCTGTTTTACCATATTCACGATAAGTAATAGTCTTATCTTTCATTTCTTTTTCACCAAGAATTATTTGGAATTTTGATTTAGATGTTTGAGCATCACGAATTTTTTTATTTAATCTTTCATCACGATTATCCAATTCGCTTCTAAATCCAAGATCAAATAAATAATCATGCACTTCTTTTGCGTAAACTTGATTTTCTTCATTGTTAACTGGAATTACAGTAATTTGTTTAGGAGCCAATCAAAATGGTAAATTACCTTTTGTTTGCTCTAATAAAATTGCAACAAATCTTTCATATGTTCCAATTAAACCACGGTGAATCATTACAGGTCTTGCTAAAGATCCATCTTTATCTACATAATTAATATCAAAGTTTTTAGGTTGTAAAAAGTCTAATTGAATAGTTGAAACTGTCAATTCATGTCCTAAAGCAGTATCTATTTGAATGTCAATTTTGGGACCATAGAAAGCAGCTTCACCTTCAATCGCCTCATATTTTACATTCATATCGTCTAACGCTTTTCTTAACATTGCTTCTGATGAATTTCACATTTCATCATCATCATAGTATTTTTCTTTATCATTTTTATCTCTTAAAGATAGTGAAATATAACTAATATCAATTTTGAAAATTTCCAAAGTTTTTTGAATTAATTCAAACATTTTTCTAATTTCATCTTCAATTTGATCTTGTCTAACAAATAAATGTCCTTCAGTTAAGAGCATTCCTCTAACTCTTTCAAGTCCAGTTAAAGCACCTGATTTTTCATATCTATATAATTGGCTTTGTTCTGAATAACGGATTGGCAAGTCTCTATATGATCTCTTCTCCATTTTGTAACATAAAATATGATGAGGACAAGTCATTGGACGTGGAATTAATCTTTCTTTCTCCACTACTAATGGACTAAACATAACATCTCTATAATGATCTAAATGGCCACTAATTTTATATAATTCTTCATTTCCAAAATGAGGGGTTAAAACTTCTGTAAATCCGTATTTACGATCCATTTTTAAAACTAAATTTCTAATTTCATTATGAATATACATTCCATTTTCTAATCAAATTGGTAACCCTTGACCTGATAAATAGTCAAATGCAAAGATTTTCATTTCTTTGCCTATTTTACGGTGATCTCTTTCTTTTCTTTCTTTTAACAAGTTTAAATATAATTCAAGCTCTTCTTTAGTGTCTCAACTTGTTCCATAAATTCTGGTTAATTGAACATTATCACTATTTCCTCTTCAATATGCACCTGCAATATTTAATAATTTAAAATTTTTAATTTGCTTAGTACTTTCAATATGATTACCCGCACATAAGTCCTTAAAAACAATTTCTTTATTTAATGGATCTTGTAAAGCATAAAAAGTAATAGTTTTACCTTGGGCTTTTAATTCATCATATAACTCTTTTTTATACGGTTTATTTGTAAAATCATATTCAGATTCATCAATTTGAATAGTCACTAAATTTCTTGCAGCAAGTTTTTTCATTAATTTTTCAATCTTTGGCAACTCTTCCACACTTAATGGTTGTTCAAAGTCAAAATCATAATAAAAACCTTCGTCTGTTGCTGGACCAAAACCTAATTTTACGTTTGGATATAATTTTTCAACAGCAGCTCCTAATAAATGACTTGTAGTATGGTTTAATTTTTTATCTGCTTGTATTTTCATTTTTTCTCCTAATTAAACCCCATATGTTTTTTTAATTTTTGAACTATTGGAGCACAAATTGAATGAGCTTTTTCAGCTCCTTTTTTTGTTACCTTGTCTACCAATAATTTTGCTTCTTCATAATTTTTCTGAATTTTGTTTAATTCATTCTTAACAATTTCAGCAACAGCTTGTTTAAATTCTGCATAATTGCTATTTGAAAATTTGGTTTCTGCTTCTTCTAAAGAGATTTCTGCTAATGATGCATAAATGTGTAATAAATTTAAAACCCCTGGCTTATCGTTTGAAATATAAACTTTATTTTCTGAATCAGTAACTGCTTTCATAATTTTTTTATATGCAACTTCTGGATCGTCATGTAAATAAATAGTGGCTTTAGAACTTTTGTCACTTTTTGACATTTTTGCAGTTGGATCAGTTAAAGATTTAATTCTAGCTCCAACTGGAGGCACGATACCTTTTGGAATTTTAAAATTCATTTGATAATGAGCATTTAGTCTTTCGCCAATTGTTCTAGTTAATTCCAGATGCTGTGTTTGATCTTCTCCAATCGGCACTACATCAGCGTTATAAATTAAAATATCAGCCGCCATTAATACTGGATACATTAAAAGTCCAACCGGAATTTTTTCAGTTCCATTATCTTGTTTAATGGCTTTTTGGCTTTTGTCTTTAAACTGGGTCATTCTATTTAATTCGCCTATTGAAACTTCGGATGTCATTAATCATTGTGCTATTGAATGTTCTGCTAAATCAGATTGAAAGAAAATAGTTGATTTTTCGGGATCTAAACCGCAAGCTAAATACATCGCCACAATTTCATTTCTAGCTTTATATAGCTCATTTGGATCAACTTTTCCAGTTGTTAAAGCATGTAAATCAGCTACAAAATAATAACCTTCGTATTTTTCTTGTAATTTAACAAAATTTTTTAATGCACCGATATAATTTCCCAAAGTTAAATCGCCTGTTGGTTTAATCCCACTAATTAAACGTTGCTTCATAAAACCTCTTTATTTTTATTTTCTAATATATTTATTATTTATTTTAATACATCAAAATTAAAAAAAATTTTTTTTGCATTTTTTGCCTATTTTTTTTATTTTTTCCACTTTTTTTATTTGTATAAGCTCTAAATGTATAGTTTTTGTTTACACTTTATTAGAAATATGATTTTTTTTAATAAAATTAGACTATATAAAAGGAGATTAATATATGTCAAAACTTTCAAAATTTAGTGAACACATAAACACAATGCTTAAAGAAAAAGCGAGAGAACAGGTTTTATCTGTTTTATTCATTGATGGCGAAGATACAAGAGCAAGAGAAGCTGCTTTATATTTAAAAAATAATAATTTAGCTAAACCTATTATGCTTTTAGAAAACGCTTCACAAGTAGTAAATGATGGTTTAGAAAATATCATTATGACTGAACAAGAAGCTAAAATTAATGAATATGCTGCTAAATTAGTAGAAATTAGAAAAGGTAAAGAAGATTTAGCAACTTGTTTAAATAATTTACACACCAGACCATATTTTGGGGCAATGATGATTAGAACCAAAGATATTGATGCTGCTGTGGGAGGATTAATTTATTCAACTGCTGATATTTTAAGAGCTGCTTTTAAATGCATTGGAGCTAAGCCAGGAATTAAAACAATTTCATCAATCATAGTAATGCATAAAGATGATGAAAAATTAATTTTTACAGATCCATCAACAGTGCAAAAACCAAATGCTGAACAATTAGTTGATATTGCTGCTAATGCAATTGATTTTGCCAAAACTATGAATATGAATGACTTAGCTGGATTTTTAACATATTCAACTAATAATTCAGGCCAAGGAGAAAATCCTGATTTAGTTAGAGAAGCTGTAAAATTGGCAACTGAAAAAGGTTTAAATATCGTCCATGGAGAAATGCAATTTGACTCTGCTTATGATTTAAATGTTAGAAAACATAAATTCCCACAAGCTGTGCAAAAAGAGCTTGGAGTTTATGTTTTCCCAAATCTCGAAAGCTGTAATATTGGTTGCAAAATTGCCCAAAGATTAGGTGGATATGGTGCAGTTGGTGCAATTATGCAAGGAGTAAATGGTGCAATTAATGACTTTAGTCGTGGTGCTAAAGTACAGGATGTTATTGATGTAACTTCAATTACAATTTTAAAAGCATATGAATTTTTAAAATAAAAAATAGTAGGATAAAAATGAAAAAAATTTTAGTAATTAACGCTGGAAGTAGTTCATTAAAATGAGCTTTTTATAACGAAGATAATTTAACTTTAACCGCTTCTGGATTATGCGAAAGAATTAATTTAGACGGTAGAATAATCACTAAATATAATGGTGAAAAGTTTATTGATGAAATCAATTTGCCAAACCATAGTGTAGCTGTTGAAAATTTAATTAAATTGTGAGCTAAATATGATATTCTGCACGATTTAGACCAAATTTATGCAATTGGTTTTCGTACCCCTTTAGCTGGACATAATTTCTTATCTCCTGTCTTTTATGATGAAAAAGTAAAAGAAGGTATTGAAGAAGCTGCAAAATTTATTCCTTTGCATGCACCAGCTACTTTAGCTGCTGTAGAAGCTTTTGAAAAATATTTACCAAAAGTTAAAAAAATTATTGCGCAAGATACTGCTTTCCATACAACAATTCCAGCCATTAATTCAACTTTTGGTATTAACCAAGAGTGGGCCGAAAAATTTCACATCAAGAAATTCGGTTACCATGGATTAAGCCATGATTATATCAATGATAAAATCAAAGAAATATTGAAAAAAGACAAAAACAATATTGTTGTAGCTCACTTAGGTTCTGGTTCATCAATTTGTGCAATTAAAGATAGCAAATCATTTGATGTTACTGTTGGTTTCAGCTCATTTGATGGTTTAATGATGGGCACAAGAACTGGTGCAATTGATCCTGGTATAACTGATTATTTAGTCAGAATTGAAAAACAAGATATTCAAGAAGTTTTCGATATGATGGTTAAAAAATCAGGTCTTTTAGGTGTATCAGGTTTATCAAATGATATTCGTGATTTACATGCAGTTTATGATACTAATCCAAAAGCAAAATTAGCCATTGATTTATTTGTAGCTAAAGTAATTGATTACTTAGTGGCATATTTAAACAAAGTGGGGCCAAAAATTGATGCTTTAGTTTTCACAGCTGGAATTGGTGAAAATGATGACATTATTCGTCAAAGTGTGATTAAAGGTTTAACCGCTTATAATGTGGCTTTGGATGAGACTAAAAATTTACAAAGTTATGACGATTATGAGTTAATTTCAACTCCGGATTCAGAATTTCCTATTTATAAAATTAGGACTAATGAAGAAATTGTCATTGCTAAATATGTAAAAGAAATGATGCAAAAATAAGAAAAAATATGTGGAAATAAAATTCCACATATTTTTATTTTTAGGGGTTTATGAAATAATTTTTTATTTTTTTATATACTTTTATTGCAAGTATATTTAATTAAAAATATGCTTGCCGTTTAATTTTAAATTAAACGTGAAAAATCCAAAGCAGATTTTTCTAATTAAATTGTTTTTAATTATCTAGATTTTATATTTTTTAAACTCTTTATATTTTTAAATTTATACTCTTATTCTTTTTTATTCCAACCTACCTTTTTTAATATTGTGTTATAGTTTTAAATTGTTTAATTTTTTTGTTATCCTTTTCTCTAACTAGATTATTGTTAATATCAAATTAGATTTATTAAATGTTTTCTTAACTCTTATTATTAGATGTACCTCCTCATCTAACAAAATCAATTTGTTTACCCCTTTGATCTTATTTCTAATTCATAAGTTTTTAACATATAGTCTCCTTTCTATAATAATATTAAATACATATCGGATTTATTAGGGTTTATTTGTTTGTAATTTTAATAATGATATTTTTGTTGCTATCATATAACTTACCTTCCTTTCTGAAAATAGCAATCAAAATTAAATTTGAATAATAGAAAATAATAAAGACTGCAGCTTTATTATTTTTTTTAACTTTTAAAGTAAAATTAAAACATTATTAGGAGTCAAAATATGATTGATGAAAAAGAAATTCAGCAAAAAATTAATAATTTAGTTAATTTGCTTAATCAATGAAATTTGGAATATTTTGTTTTAAACAGTCCTAGTGTTAGTGATTTAGAATACGATAAAAAACTGCTTGAATTAGAAAAATTGGAAGCTCAATTCCCACATTTAATACGCTCTGATAGCCCTACTCAACAGGTTGGTATTTTTAATGATAAAAGATTTACTAAGGTTATTCATCAAAAACCAATGCTTTCTTTAGCCAAAGCTTATAACTATGATGAAATTATTAAATTTGTAAACAACATTAAAAAATTTGTGCCTTTTGAAGACATAAACTTTAGTATAGAACCTAAAATTGATGGTTTATCAATTAGTTTGCATTACGAAAATGGTTATTTAAAGCGTGCAATCACAAGAGGAGATGGTATAGAAGGCGAGGACGTTAGTCATAATGTTTTAATGATTAATAGTATCCCACAAGTTATTGATTTAAAAGAAAACATTGAAATTCGAGGTGAAGTTTATTTATCCAAATCAATGTTTAAAAAAATTAATGAATTTAATAAATTGCACAATCTGAAAGAATTTGCAAATCCAAGAAATGCTGCAAGTGGAACTTTACGCCAATTAGACTCTTCGATTGTCAAAGCCAGAAATTTAAGTGCTTTTTTATATGAAATTGTGAATTTTGAAAAATACAATTTGAAAACTCAAAGTGAAGTTTTAAATTATTTAAAAAAATTAAATTTTCCAGTCACTGAATATCATAAAATTGCAGAAGTTGACGATTTAGCTGAAATAATTGAAAATTTTGCAGAAATTAAAAATAGTTTTGATTACGACATTGATGGTTTAGTAATTAAATTAAATGATTTGACATACTGAAAAGACTTAGGTACAACCGCAAAATTTCCTCGGGCTGCTATTGCATTTAAGTATGATGTGGAACAAAGTATCACTAAAGTTTTAAATATTCAAACTACAGTTGGTCGCACTGGAAAAATTACTTATATTGCTAATTTAGAACCAGTTGAATTAAATCAAACTATTGTTAAAAATGCAACTTTACACAATTATGATTTTATTCAAAAATTGAATCTAAATTTAGGTGATGAAGTTGTGATTATCAAAGCAGGAGAAATTATTCCTAAAGTTTTAGATAATTATGCAAAGCATAGTACTGGAGTATATCCAAAATCTCTTTTCTGTCCGTCCTGCCATAGTCCTTTAATTCAATATGGAGATTTAGTTGATCAATATTGTTCAAATTTAACTAATTGTCCTGAAGTAATTATTAATAGTATTGTTCATTTTTCCATGCGTAAATCTTTAAATATCGTGGGGCTTGGAATCAACACTGTTAAAGATTTGTTTAAAGCTGATTTAGTTCATAAAATAGAAGATATTTTTGAACTATATAAACATAAGGAAACTTTGTTAGCTCTGCCACGTTATGCTGAACAAAAAGTGCAAAATTTGCTTGATGCAATTGAAAAGGCAAAAAACTCTTCTTTTGATAAAGTTTTATTTGCTTTAGGAATTAAAAATTTAGGAGAAAGAGCAGCAGAACTAATTGGTAAAATTTGTAATTCTTTTGCAGAATTACAAATGGAATCTAATTTAGAAAAAATAAGCAACTTAGATAATATTGGGCCTATTATTGTTCAAAATTTACATAATTTTATTAATAGTGAACAAAATCAAAATTTAATGTCATATTTAGACCAAAATTTTGCTTATACACAAAAGTCAAAGAATAATTTTATAAGCGATAAATTAAATAATTTAACTTTTGTAATTACCGGCAAACTTAGTCAAAATCGTGAATATTTTAGTAATTTAATCGAACTTCATGGCGGAAATGTATCAAGTTCTATTTCAAAGAAAACTGATTATTTATTAGCCGGCATTGACGCAGGTTCTAAATTGGATAAAGCAAAAAAATTAAATGTTAAAATAATTAATGAAATTGAATTATTAGAATTAGTTAACTAGTGAGGAAATATGAAGCAACTTTTAATTGTTGGGAATTGAAAATGTTATAAAACTTTTAAAGAAAGTCAAAGTTTTTTGGATGAGTTTTTTGATTTATACTCAAATAAATATAGTAAATATCAGAGTGTCTTAAATCAACATACTTTTGCAATTGCACCTGCGCTCTGCAATCTAGCTATTAGTCGTTTTCAAAATCCAAAGTGCGTTTTAAAATTTGCAGCGCAAAATTTAACTCAAATCGAAGAAGGAGCTTATACTGGTGATATTTCTCCACAAATGTTACAAGATTTGAATGTTTCTTTTGTAATTTTAGGGCATTCTGAACAAAGAATGTATCATCACGAAACATATCAAGAAGTCAATAAAAAAATTAAAGCTGTTTTAAAAGCTAATTTAACTCCTATTATTTGTATTGGTGAAAATTTAGCTGATTATAATGTGGGTTTAACTGATGAAATTGTTAAAGTTTCATTGCAAGAAGCTTTAGATGGAATTGACTTTAGTAAAGTAATTATTTCTTATGAACCAATTTGAGCAATTGGAACTGGACAAACTGCAAGTCCGCAATGAGCTAACACAGTTTGTGGATATATTAAAAATTTTACTGAATATAAAACTAAAGTTTTATATGGTGGAAGTGTAAAACCAGATAATATTATTGAATTAGCTAAACAAGATAATATCGATGGTTTTTTAGTTGGAAAAGCTTCATTAAATGCAGAAAGTTTCATCCAACTTCTTTTAACTAATGTTGAAGAAAAATAAAAAAAGTTTAGTTTTTGATAAAAGATTTATAAAATAAATATACTAATTATATTGATACAAGAGGTATTATGAAAAAACATATTGATGATTTGTCTTTAAAAGGCAAAAGAGTTTTAATGAGAGTTGATTTTAATGTTCCAATGAAAAATGGCATTATTACTTCTAACAAGAGAATTGTTGCTTCTTTAGCTTCAATTAAAAAGGTAATTAATGAAGGTGGAAAATTAATTTTATTTTCACATTTAGGTAGAGTGAAAAATGAAGAGGATTTAGCTTCTAAAACTTTATTACCTGTTGCAATTGAATTGTCAAGATTATTAAATAAAAGTGTAACTTTTGTTAATCAAACAAGAGGTCATGAATTAGAAAAAGCTGTTGCTTTAATGCAAGATGGCGATGTAATTTTAGTTCAAAATACTCGTTATGAAGATTTAAATAATAAAGCTGAAAGTAAAAACAATCCTAATTTAGGTAAATATTGAGCTTCTTTAGGTGAAGTCTTTATTAATGATGCTTTTGGAACTGCTCATCGTGCACATGCTTCAAATGTAGGAATTAGTCAAAACATTGAAGAGAGTGCAATTGGTTATTTAGTTGCAAATGAATTAAATGCGTTAAATAAATTAGTTAACGAACCACAAAAACCTTTCTACGCTATTGTTGGTGGTAATAAAATCAGTGACAAAATTTTAATGTTAGAAAAATTAATTCATGAAGTAGATAGAATGTTTATTGGTGGCGGAATGGCTTATACATTCTTGAAAGCTAAAGGTAAAAATATTGGAAAATCTATTTTTGAAGCTGATCAATTAGAATATGCAAAAGAATTCTATGATAAATATCAAGATAAAATTTGATTGCCAATTGACTTTAAGACTGCTACAAGATTTTCAAATGATATCCCAGTAATTCAAGAAGTTGAAATTTCTGATGAATACGAAGGACTTGATATTGGACCTAAAACAGTTACTAAATTTACAAATGCTTTAGCTAAAGCTAAAACTATTGTATGAAATGGTCCATTAGGAGTGGTAGAATTTAACCATTATAAACAAGGAACTTTAGATATTGCAAAAGCTATTAGTTCTATTCCAAATGTTTATTCAGTAATTGGGGGCGGTGATAGTGCTGCAGCCATAATCAATGCCGGGATGGAAAATGAATTTAGCCACATTTCAACAGGTGGTGGTGCTACATTAGAATTTCTAAAAGGAGCAGAATTACCTGCAATTGTTGCAATTCAAGATAAAAAATAATAAAAATCCAAAATTGTTTTATTAGCAATTTTGGATTTTTTACATTTTTTTAATTATGTTAATTTATTAAAGTTAAATCAAATTCTGAAAAGTAGCTATTTTCATTTATTTAAATAATTTTTGTAAAAATTTGAAGTTTTTCTTTTCCATTAACTTGTTTTCTCAATTTCAAAA
>NZ_JHZE01000004.1 GCF_000621085.1 Mycoplasmopsis gallinarum DSM 19816 | reverse complement strand
ATTATTTACAATGATGTGTCTTAAGACATTTCAATAAATCATTATTACTATTCAGTTTTCAGAGAACTTGCGCCACAAGGCGTTTTTTTATTTAAATTAATAAATATTTATTAATTTAAATGTTTAAAATATACTTATTATGAATAATTTAAATAATGATCAAAGGATTTATAATTTACAAAAAACCAAATTAATCAAACCAATAGAATATAAAGAGAGAATCCAAATTTTAAAAAAATTAAAAACCATTTTATTGAATAATGAAAATAAAATATATTCAGTTTTGAATTTAGATTTAAACAAAAGTAAAGAAGAAAGTTATATTACTGAATTTGGTTTAATAATTAAAGAACTTAATCTATTTATTAAGAAATTGCAAAAGTGAACAAAACCAATCAAAATAAAAAGAAATAATTTAACCTTTTATGCTAAACAATATCAAAAATTGGAACCTTTAGGACAGAGTTTAATAATTAGTCCATGAAATTATCCATTTATGCTGACTTTTATACCCCTGATAGGCTCAATTGCAGCAGGAAATAGAACTATTATTAAAACTTCTGATCTTAGTTTAAATTCAACCAAATTAATCACAGAAATTATTAATGAAAATTTTTTACCTGAGTTAATTTATGTGATGGATTATCAATTGAATTCAATCCAATCAATGCTTGATAATCATTTTGATTTAATTTTTTATACTGGAAATAGTTATGTGGCAAAAAATATTCAAAAACAAGCTGCTTTGAATTTAAGTTCCACAATTTTAGAATTAGGCGGAAAATGCCCTTTAATTATTGACAGAGAAATGAATTTGGAACTTTTAATGCCAAAGTTAATTAGAGCAAAATCAATCAATAGCGGTCAAACCTGTATTGCTCCGGATTATATTTATATTCATGAAAGTCAATTAGCTAGTTTTTTAGAAATTTTTGAAAAAACTAAAAATGAATTGAAATTTGATTATTTAGACAAGCCCAAAATTATTTCACCTAAGCATTATCAACGTTTAATGAATTTAATTTCTAATGAGATAGCATTAAAATCTAATTATGCAGAACAAAAAATTGATCTAATAACTTTTTTATCTTCTTGAGATGCTAAAATAATGCAAGAAGAAATATTTGGTCCTTTTTTACCTGTTTTAACTTATCAAAATTTGAATGAAGTTATAGAAGCTTTAAAAACTAAAGAAAAACCATTGACTTTATATTTTTATTCTGAAAATAAAACAAATATTAAATTGATTGAAGAAAATACCACTTCTGGTTCTTTTGTAGTTAATGATTTATTAAATC
>NZ_JHZE01000003.1 GCF_000621085.1 Mycoplasmopsis gallinarum DSM 19816 | reverse complement strand
AAGGCGAATTAAATGATTTCATACTTCCAAGAAAAGTTTCTAAACTTAAATTTATGGAAACCTGTACCGAGAACGGACACACGTCCCCAAGATGAGTATTCTAAGGCGAGCGAGAAAACTAGTGTTAAGGAACTCTGCAAAATGACCCCGTAAGTTCGCAAGAAGGGGCACCCATGGTAATACATGGGTCACAGTAAATTATGAGGGGCAACTGTTTATCAAAAACACAGCTCTCTGCTAAACCGCAAGGTGATGTATAGGGGGTGAAGCCTGCCCAGTGCCCGAAGGTTAAGTGGATGCGTTAGCTTATGCGAAGCGTTGAAATGAAGCCCGGGTGAACGGCGGCCGTAACTATAACGGTCCTAAGGTAGCGAAATTCCTTGTCGGCTAAATACTGACCTGCACGAAAGGCGCAATGATCTCTCAACTGTCTCAACACTAGACTCGGTGAAATTATGGTCCCAGTGAAAACGCTGGGTACCCGCATCAAGACGAAAAGACCCCATGGAGCTTTACTATAACTTCGTATTGAAATTTGGTCTAACATGTGTAGGATAGGTGGGAGACAGTGAAGACAGGACGCCAGTTCTGTTGGAGTCATCCTTGAAATACCACCCTTGTTATATTGAGTTTCTAACTTGCCATCATAATCGGGTGGGAGGACAGTGCGTGGTGGGTAGTTTGACTGGGGCGGTCGCCTCCTAAAGAGTAACGGAGGCGTTCAAAGGTACACTCAATACGGTCAGAAACCGTATGTAGAGCGCAAAGGTAGAAGTGTGCTTGACTGTGAGACTTACAAGTCGAGCAGGTGCGAAAGCAGGACTTAGTGATCCGGCTGTACATTGTGGAATGGCAGTCGCTCAACGGATAAAAGTTACCCTGGGGATAACAGGCTTATCTTGCCCAAGAGATCACATCGACGGCAAGGTTTGGCACCTCGATGTCGGCTCATCGCATCCTGGAGCTGGAGTCGGTTCCAAGGGTTGGGCTGTTCGCCCATTAAAGCGGTACGCGAGCTGGGTTCAAAACGTCGTGAGACAGTTTGGTCCCTATCTGATGTGGGCGTTGGAATATTGATGAGAGCCGCTCTTAGTACGAGAGGACCGGAGTGGACGTACCACTGGTGTTCCTGTTGTTGCGCCAGCAGCATAGCAGGGTAGCTAAGTACGGAAAGGATAACCGCTGAAAGCATCTAAGTGGGAAGCCTCCTCAGAGATAAGTATTCCCTTGAGATTCCTTATAGACTATGAGGTTGATAGGATGGGGGTGTAAGCGTAGTAATACGTTCAGCTGACCATTACTAATAAATCGATCGGTTTAAATTATTTACAATGATGTGTCTTAAGACATTTCAATAAATCATTATTACTATTCAGTTTTCAGAGAACTTGCGCCACAAGGCGTTTTTTTATTTAA
>NZ_JHZE01000002.1 GCF_000621085.1 Mycoplasmopsis gallinarum DSM 19816 | reverse complement strand
ATTATTTACAATGATGTGTCTTAAGACATTTCAATAAATCATTATTACTATTCAGTTTTCAGAGAACTTGCGCCACAAGGCGTTTTTTTATTTAATTATTTAAAATAAAAAAATATGCTTTTTATTTTAAATATATTTAGTATATATAAAAAGATATTAATAATATGGTAAAATAAAGCAAACAAATAAAAACAAAAATAGGTGATTTTTGTTACTTTTTCTAATTAAAGTAACTTAAGGAGTTTTATGGAACAAAATATTCAAACCACAAAAGAAACTCAAGCAAAAAATAAAAAAATAGTAACTATTTTACTTTATGTATTACTTGTGATTTTTTTAGTATTAATTGCAATTTCAATTGCAGTTATTGCAGATTTTTATATTTATAAAAATTCAGGCGAAGATGGATTAATTTTAAGCGCTGCTCAAAGAGTTAATGGAATATGAGGTTGATTATAATGAAAAAAACTAAAAGAATATTAGGATTAGCATGTGCATTAGTTGCTGTGCCTGTTGTAGGCTTAGGTTCAGCATTGATTTTTATGCACAATAAAAAAGAGCAAACTAATAATAGTCCAAAACAAAATTTATATTTAAATAAATTGGAAGCAAAAACTAACGAAGCAAAAACTATTTGAAAAAATAATCGTAAAAATCTTTCAAATGATTTGGTAAAAAAATTAATTAATAAACTTAATTTTGCAGTTCAATTAAATAAACTTAAAAAAGTTGATAATCAAGAAATCCAAAATCTATTAATTGATTTGACAATTTTGAATTTAGAAATGAATTTAAGTGTTGAAGCAAAAACTACTGGCAAGATTGCAACAGAAAACAAAGAAATTGCTAAATTATTTAATGAAATCTCATTAAAAAATAAAGCTAATGAATTGTTAGAAACTTTAAGTTCAAAAACAAAAGCAAATCCAGAAGCATTTAATGACAATTTAGCTGAATTTCTAAATAGTTTAAAAGACTTATATGTTCAACAATTAAATTTAAATACAGAATTAGATTTAATTATTAACGAGTTTGAAGAACAGAATTTAAATAATATTGCATTTTTCGGTAGCCAATACAGTAATAAATTATTAGAAAATGTAACTCAAAAAATTAATGATTTTAGATATAACAATGATTATACTTTAACTGAATTTGAATTATTTAAAGAAGCTTATTTAGCAATTGCTAATAATGTTTTAAATCTTAAAAGAAGTACTAATGATAATCAATTTAGAAAAAATTATGTGGATTTAGCTAATCAATTAATTTATGTTAAAGAACAAATTATTAAAAATTCAACTTTAACTGAACAACAAATTTCTTCAGTGAGTGAATTTATTGAAGGGTTATATTCAGTTGTAATTAACAATTTTGATTTATTAGCAACTAATAATGGAATTTTACTTGAATCAATTAATTATTATTTGAATAGAATTCAAAGAATGCTTTCTTTATTATCATCAGACAAAGAAACTATTAAATCAACTTTTAGAAATCTTTATGAATCAATTAATACATTTGGTAAAGCAAACTTTAGTCCATATTATTACATGAGACTGGAAGCTTTTATTAATGATGCAGAAACAAAATTCTATAGTGATAGTCAAAACATTGATTTTGTAACTGAATATTTTGAATTATTAAAAAACTATTCATTAGTTTCATTAATGAATGAACAATTTAACAGTTTTCAACAAAAATTATTATCTTTAAGATTAGATAGTTTAGATAATGTTTACATTTCAATTGATGATTATTTAAAATACATTGAAGGGATGCGTCATTTAGAAATAAATTCAATTACTGATTTTATTAATCAAGCTAAAAATTATGAAGCAGAATTTGCAAATCAAATTAATTTATTAAATCTTAATGTTTTCCAATTAACTTATTTAAATCAAACTTTAAATACATTTAATCAAAATAAAGAACTTTTTAGTGATGATCAAAATCAAAAACTTAACCAAGTGTTAGAAAATAACATTAATATTAAATCTACTTTATATGACCAAAAAGCAGTTGCAAATTTAATTAAAGAAAATACATCATTAGCTTTAGAACTTTTACCATTAGTTAAAAATGATAAAATTGCCAAATTAAATGAAATCATTGCAAAAGAAACCACATCAGAAACTAATAAAAAACAAGCACAAAAATTTATTGAATTATTAAGTGCTGATACTATCGATCAAACAATTTTAGCTTTCAACAGATTAAATTTAATTATTGAAAATTTCTTGCAAACAATTAATAACTCAGAGGGGAACTAATTATGAAAAAAAGAACCTTAATTGGAGCATTCGCTTTAGCTTCAGCTTTGGTAGCTGCCGGAACAATTGGTGGTTATTTAGGTTGAAAAGCTAATCATAATGTTGAAAATAAAACAAATGAAATTCAGACATTAGATCAACAAATTGCAAGAGTTAATAATTATTATGTAAATAATAGAGAAAGTTTAAATTTAACTGAAAGCACTAAAGTTTTAATTGATAATGCTTTAGAACAATTTAAAACAGATTGAGTATTTAGATTTAGTGATCAAAACAATCAATTATTTAGAACTGAAAAATCATTTAATGATACCTTCTATTCTTTAATTAAAGATGAAATTCAAAATTGAGAGGGTAAATTATCAACTAAACAAATTGGACAAATTGTAGCACTTTATGCTTTAGAAATCGATGGAATTCGTGAAGTTAATTTAAAAGCTGAAATTGTCAATAACTCTAATTTAAATTTAGCTAACTTAATTAATTTATTATCAGAAACTTCTACTAAAGAAGAAAGAAAACCTATTTTTGATAATTTAAATAACTTAATTGCTACTCAATTAAATGCTCAAGAAAAATTAATTGCTAAATTTTTGGAAACAGATTCAATTTTCAATCGTTTATTATCATTAGTTAACGAAGTCCCAACTGAAGCAATGAAAAATGATGTGCAATATTATTTAGATGAAATTTACAATCAATTAATCAATACTGAATTTGATATTAATAATTTAATTTTATTAAATAATAGTGCTCAGAGACTAATCAAAAATTATGAACAAAATAAAGAATCATATACCAATTTAAACTTAGAAATTAGAGCAAATTTAAGAGATTTATATTTTAGTTTTTCTGAAAACAATAATTTTGATGAAACTACCGTTACTTTATTAAAAGAATTCATTCATCATGCGGAAAGACAATATGAATGAATGAAAAATCCAAACGAAATGAAAAACTTTTTAGATAATTTAAGTCTTTATAAACAAGAATTATTTAATTTAGAACCAGATTTAGCAACCTTACAAACCAGTTTAAGAAATTTCATTACTGTTTTACACTCACAAGTTAATAAATTGACTAAAACTTTTGCTAATGTTTTAATTGCAAATAAATACGAATCTGAAATGAGAGTAGAACAAAATGATAAATCGCTTTTTGTTAACAAACGTGCTAAATTAATTTCAGATTTAATGCTTGCAGTAAATATTGATAAAAATTACACTTATTTAAATCAAAGTTTAAATCAACAATATTCAGGCATTATTCATAGTTATAAACAATATTCAAATTTTATGAATGTTTTAGAACAAGCAAATAATTTAGAACCATTTACACTTTATGGAATTAATTTAAAAGTTGAAAAATTGAATCAAGAAATTGCTCAAACTATTAATGCTAAAGCAACTTTATTTACCTTATTAGAAGAAGTTCAAACTGCAACTGATCTTGCTTTATCTAAAGATTCATTTGTTAATGCTAATTTAAATTATTTATTTGAAAAAATTACCAAAGATTTAATGAATTTAAATCTTACCAATGAACAAATTTTATTAAATGCATATCAATATAATTCTGAATTAAAAGTGTTACTTAAATTAGTAATTAATTCGCTTAATTCTGCAATTAAATCAAATTTAAATATTTATGCTGAAGAGTCATTAATGGATACTCAAAAAGAAATTTTACAAATTGTTAATGAATCTAGTTCATATTTAAGCGCTTTCAGCACTTATTCAGTTAATGATTATTTAAACTTTATAAAAAAATATTCTAATTTTTAAAATGTAAAAAAATACAAATTAAATTTTGTATTTTTTTTATAAAAAAACTTGGTTTTTGCAAAAAATACAGTATATTAATTAAGTGCTTTTTAAGCATATGAAATAACAAAAATATTCACAAAAAAAATTAAAATTTTGTTTGGTGAAATTAATTTTATGTTATGATTAATAGGCTAAATTATTAGCAATAATGTTCTTTGAAAACTAGATATATAAACATGACAGTCAATTTTTTCGAGAGTTTGATCCTGGCTCAGGATGAACGCTGGCTGTGTGCC
>NZ_JHZE01000001.1 GCF_000621085.1 Mycoplasmopsis gallinarum DSM 19816 | reverse complement strand
AAGATCCTTATTGTAAATATTTATCATCAGATTTAAAAACTAAAAATTTTTATTCAACCACAAAGATTAATCAAATAAAAAGTGATTTTATTCAAAAAGTAAATTTTTTCTTTTCTTTTCAAAAAAGAAATTTATAATGAAAATATAAAAGGTCCTTTAGGGACTTTTTTATTAAGGAAAAATATGCAAAAGAAAAAAGTTACTTTAAGTTGTTCAAATTGTTTTTCTTTAAATTATTCAACATCAAAAAGTTTGAGTAACTCAAATAGAATAGAAATAAAAAAATATTGTCCAAAATGTAAAATTCATATTCTGCATAAAGAGGAAAAATAAAATGCCAAAAGATAAAAAAATTAAAAAAGAAAAGAAATTTATTGTTAGAAGGTTTGTTAAAGAATTAAAAAGAGTTAGATGACCTTCAAACAGAAAAAATTGAGTTTCTTTTTGACAAATAGTTATTTTTACGCTTCTTTTTGTTTTAGCTGTTTTTGCTTTAGCAACGTTATTTACATTATTATGAACTACATTGAAAGTAAATTAGGAGAAAAATGCCAGGAAAATTTTTGTGATATATGGTAAGTACTGTTACCGGAAAAGAAGAACAAGTTGTTGAATCTTTAAAAAATAGAATTATTAGTGAAGCTGTTGAAGAATGTTTTAATTCTGAAGCAACTGAAAATGGAGCATTCAAAATTTTTACTCGTCCTACAATTTCTGCGAGAGAACAAGAAAAGAAGAAAAAAGGTGAACCTTATAAAATAAAAAATATAAACATTTATAGCGGTTACATATTTATTAATATGGATATGACAGATAAAGCTTGATTTGTTGTTCGTAACACAAGATATGTTACAGGTTTAATCGGTTCTTCTGGTAAGGGTGCTAAACCAACTCCCGTTTCTGCAATTGAAATTAAAAAAATGTTTCAAAAAGAACAAAAATTTAGAGAAGAATTCGAAGATGGAAAAATTCATGATACCTTTTTAAAAGGTGAAATAGTTGAAATTATTTCAGGACCATTCAAAGGGGAAGTTGGTCAAATTATTGATTTTAATGACACAAAACAAAGAGCAGTTGTTGAATTAGAACATTTCGGAAGAAAAACACCAACTGATTTTGATTATGATGTCATCAAAAGTAAAGAAAAATAAGCGTATTAGCCTATTTTACAGGCAAATACGCTTATTTTATTTCTGTTATTCCATTCATGTATGGAACAAGTTTTTTCGGTATGGTTAAAGATCCATTTGCATTTTGATAATTTTCCAATATTGCTGCAACTAATCTATCAATTGCAAGTCCTGAACCATTCATTGTATATGCATATACATTTTCATTATTTTCGTTTTTGTATCTTATTTTAGCTCTTCTTGCTTGAAAATCTCCCATATATGAAACTGAACTAATTTCTCTAAATTTCATTTCAGAAGGCAATCAAACTTCTAAATCAATTGTTTTTCTACTTGAAAAACCTAAATCTCCAGTACATAATAATAATTCTCTATATGGCAATTCTAGTTCTTCGAGCACCAATTTAGCCTCTTCCAACATTTCTTCAAATTCACTAAAGCTATCTTTTTCGTTTGTTATTTTTACAAGTTCTACTTTTTTGAATTGATGTAATCTAATAATTCCTCTTGTGTCTTTACCGCCGCTTCCTGCCTCTGATCTAAAGCACTCTGTAAAAGCAGTTAATCTAATTGGTTTATCGAGATTAATAATTTCATTATTATAAATGTTTGTTAATGGAACTTCAGCAGTTGGAATTAAATATAAATCTTCTTTGTTTAAATGAAATAAATCTTCTTCAAATTTAGGCAATTGGCCAGTGCCATATAATATTTCTGGTTTTACTAAAGATTGAATTTCATATTCATCATATCCATTTTTTGTATGTAAATCTAATAAAAAATTTTTGATAGCTCTAATTAATTGAGCTCCTGTTTTTTTATACATTACAAATCTTGAACCAGACAATTTTACTGCTCTTTCTATGTCAATTAAATCTAATTCAAGTGCTAATTTATAATGAGGTTTTACTCCAGAAACAAGTCCTCTTCCAATTTGATCATGAACTTTTAAAACCTTATTATCATTTTCGTCTTTTCCATAAGGCACATCATCTAATGGTAAATTTGGCAAGCGATCTAAAATAAAGTTTACTCTTTTTTCATATTCATTGCTTTGTTTCTCTAATTCCAAAAATTTATTTTTAATTTCTTTAACTTCGTTTTTTGTTTTTTCAAGTTCTTCAGGATTATTTTTTAATTGTGGAATTTTTTTACTAATATTTGAAATTAAGTTTTTAGTTAACTGTGTTTCAGACATTAATTTGCCTCTTTGTTTAGCAATTAAAAAAAGTTCATCAACCAATAACATATCTGCTTTTTTTGCAGCAAGCAATTTTTTAGCTTTGTCTTCGTTTTCTAATAAATATTTTAAATTTAACATTTTGTCTTCCTTTTTTTTGGAGATTTCTTTATTTATTTTAAATTATTTTACTTTCTATTTATTTAAAATATCGTATTTATATATTATGTATTTTAATATATAATAAAAAAGCATTTTAACACCTTATTTTTATTTTAAAATGTATATATTTTAAATATAGGAGGAAATATGAGCTTAAGAACTTACCAACCAAATAAAAGAAAACATGTTAAAGTTCATGGTTTTAGAGCAAGAATGTCTACCGCTAATGGAAGAAAAGTTTTAGCAGCAAGAAGAGCTAAAGGTAGAGCAAGATTGACTGTATCTGATAAAAGATAATTGATTAATGGTTTAAAATGAAAAAAATTTATCGACTACAAAAAAGTTGAGAATTTGATGCTGTGATTAAAAATAAACAACAGCATGTTAATAAATACTTAATTGTTTATTACAAACCAAGTGAAAATTTTAAAATAGGAATTACTGTTCCTAAAAAATTCTGCAATGCAGTGCAAAGAAATTATTACAAAAGACAATTAAAAGCAATCATTAATTCATTAGGAATTTATGATTTAAAAATGCATTTTGTATTAATTTTGCGTAAAGAATTTTTAGATCAGAATTTTTCTATTAAATTAGATACAACAAGAAAGTTATTTAATAAAATCAAAAATGGAAAATAATAGATCAAATAAATTCGATTCTCTAACTACAAAAGGGAATCGAAACAATCAAGAAAAAAGTCTTTGAAAAAGAATTTGATTTTGATTGAAAATTGTAATTTATGTTCTCACTTTTGGTATCACGATGACAGGTTGTGTTCAAACCTGGGCAGTAAAATCATCTAACTATACAGGTAGTGGTGTTGAGTTATATTTAAACAAAAATTCTGTAAGTCCGTATGTTAACACTTTTGTGGTTGGCAAAAAACCAAAAGGTGACTCATATTTGCAAGAAGGTGAATTTTATGAACTTAAACGTGATTCTGAAGCAAACTTTTATCTTAGTGAAAACAAATATGCTAATGTTTTAGAAGCTTTGAGAACACAAACTTTAAGTAATGATGGAGAATATGGTAAATACAATTCATATTCATCTGCTATTCAATTTATCAATAAAGACGGTTCTTTCCTACAAGATAATGAACCTCTTATTAAAGAAAATGATAAATATTTATTTGCAACTTCTAATGCAACCAAGTATTCTTCAATTTATACAAACTTTTCTGATGTTAAGTTTTTAGATCCAGATTTTAATATTAAAAATATTTTTATTGAAAATCCAGATCAAAAAGGAACTTTTACATTAAAAGAAAGTGCCTTATCAATTAATAGACCATATATTGATGATAAGAAAAAAACATGAGAAGTTAAATCTGCCTCTTTATTTTCAGTTCAAAATCAATATGAAGAATCATACAATGTTAATAAAAACGGTAACGTAACTCAATATTGAATGGGGCCTAATAAATATAATCGTGATGTTTTTGAATTTTTATATTTAAAAACTTTTGCAACAAATAATATTTATTCAAGGGTTTTAAACGATTCTGGTTATACAACTTATTCAGATTGAATGAATGCAATTATTAATAAAGAAGTTTCTTCTTTAAATGCTTTACAACTTGAAACATTGTCTAAATATAATGCAACTATTCAAAATTATTTAACTTTAACTAATTTAAATAATTTAGATTTGGATACTTATAAAGTTACTGCATATGAAAAAACTTTTGCAGATCCAGAAAAACAAGGCAGTGCTTTTACTTTTTCTAAAGAAAATTCTGTTGTGGGTTCACAAAAAGAAACTGTTAGATTAGCTCTTGTAGGTGATACACCACAAAAAGCAATTACATCATGAAAAGATTCATGATCTCTTGGGCCTTTCTTTGGATTGTTTGTTTATCCAATTGCTTGAGTAACTTCTTCAATTAGAGAACCATTACCTTCTTTAGGTGGATGAACTACAATTTTTGCAATTATTATTGCTGTTATTATTACTCGTTTAATTGCACTTGCCTTTACTTGAAAATCTACAATGAATCAATCAAAACAAGAGGAATTAAAAACCAAAAAAGCAAAGATTGATGCTAAATATGCTGATTTTCAAGGCAATAAACAAATGAAAGCAAGACAACAACAAGAAGTTGCTGCTCTTTATAAGAAAAATGGTATTAATCCTTTAGATACTTTTGCAACAATTTTAATTTCTATTCCTATTTTTATAGCTATGTGAAGGGTTATTCAAAGTACCCCAAGTTTAAAATCAACACATTGATTAGGAATGGATTTCTCAGCAACTTCATGAAAGAGACTTTTTTATGAAGGTGAGTTTCAATATTTAGGGTTGCTAATCATTACTCTCGCTGTACAAGGAATTTCACAATTTTTACCAAGATTGTTAAATAACAAGAAAAACAAACGGCTTACCATTGTAGAAAAACAAGCTATTAAAAAAGCAAACAAAACTCAAAATATAGTTATGATTGTTTTCTTAGTTATTACAGTAATGTTTACAGCTGGTGTCCAGATTTATTGAATTTTTTCAAGTTTATGAGCAATTGCACAAACACTTGGAATTCATTACTTCAAAAAATCTAAATATTACAAGAAAAAATATTTATCAAAAATTTAAATCGCTGTTTTGGCGATTTTTTTATACAAAA